>NZ_JAOBTQ010000001.1:2402121-3002651 GCF_033366695.1 Streptomyces sp. SCL15-4 | reverse complement strand
CCCGCGCTGGACTACTTCGAGAGCTGCGGGCTGCCGTACGTCGTCGCGGTCAACCACTTCGACGGCAGCGAGCGGTTCGAGCCGGAGGACGTCCGGGAGGCGCTGACGATACCGGCGCACATCCCTGTCATGATCATGGACGCGCGACGGCGGTTCTCGGTCATCGAGACCCTCCTGGCCCTCGTCGGCCACGCGCTGGACGAAACCCCCGAGTAGTCCGGTCCGAGCCCCTGTAGGAGACACCACCCCATGCGGAAGATACTCGTCGTAGGAGCCGGCCAGTCCGGCCTCCAGCTCGCCCTCGGCCTGCAGTCGCACGGCTACGAGGTCACCCTGATGTCGAACCGGACCCCGGACGAGATCCGCACCGGTCGCGTCATGTCGACGCAGTGCATGTTCCACACGGCACTCCAGCACGAGCGCGACCTCCAGCTGAACTTCTGGGAGTCCCAGGCCCCGAAGATCGAGGGACTCGGCGTCTCGGTCGCCGCGCCCGGCTCGCACGACCCGGGCCCCACCCAGCGGGCCATCGACTGGGTGGGCAGGCTGGACGGGTTCGCGCAGTCGGTGGACCAGCGGGTGAAGATGGCCGGCTGGATGGAGACCTTCGCGCAGCGCGGCGGCCAGCTGGTCATCCACGGCGCGGCCGTCGGCGACCTGGACTACTTCTCCCGCACCTACGACCTCGTCCTGGTCGCGGCCGGCAAGGGCGAGCTGGTGTCGATGTTCGCCCGCGACCCCGAGCGCTCCCCGTACGCAGAGCCGCAGCGGGCGCTGGCGGTGGCGTACGTGCACGGCCTCGGCCCGCGCCCGGAGCACCCGGAGTTCGACGCGGTCCGCTGCAACCTGGTCCCCGGCGTCGGCGAACTGTTCGTCATGCCGACCCTGACCCTGTCCGGGCGGGCCGACATCCTGTTCTGGGAGGGCATACCCGGCGGCCCGCTCGACGCCTTCCGCGGCGTCAAGGACCCGGCCGAGCACCTCTCCCTGACCCTGGAACTCATGCGGAAGTTCACGCCCTGGGAGTACGCGCGGGCCACGAAGGCCGAACTGACCGACGCGGGCGGCACGCTGGCCGGACGCTACGCCCCGACCGTGCGCAACCCCGTCGGCCGGCTGCCCTCGGGCGGTCTGGTGCTGGGCGTGGCCGACGTGGTCGTGGCCAACGACCCGATCACCGGCCAGGGCTCCAACTCGGCGTCCAAGTGCGCGGCGGCGTACCTGGCGTCGATCCTGGAGCACGGCGACAAGCCCTTCGACGAGGAGTGGATGCGGGCCACCTTCGACCGCTACTGGGCCACCGCGCAGCACGTCACCAAGTGGACCAACGCCATGCTGGCGCCGCCGCCGGAGCACGTGCTGAACCTCATCGGCGCGGCCGGCTCGCTCCAGCCCGTGGCGGACCGTTTCGCCAACGCGTTCAACGACCCGGCCGACTTCGAGGACTTCTTCTACGACCCGGAGAAGACGGCCGCCTACCTGGGGTCGCTCACGGGAGCCTGAGGGTTTCGTCCCCCTTTTGACACCCGATACCGGCGGAGGGACGCTGGGACAGGTGTGCAGGGGGGACAAGCCATAGGAGTTCCCATGAACGGTCGACGGGTGCGTCTGGCAATCCTGACACCACTGGCGGTGTCGTCCCTGGCGCTGGGAGCGGTGACGTTCTCCGCCGGGACGGCCGGCGCGGCGTCGCCGAGCTGCGGTCTGTCGAAGACCGGCACCGCCGACGTCGTCCAGGTCACCGGCAAGGACTTCAGGCCGAACAAGCAGGTCGCCCTGGAGTCCGGCGCCGGAAACGAGGGCACGGTGCGGTCGGACGCGAACGGCGGCTGGTCGCTCCAGGTCGGCAAGGCGGAGGGCACCATCACCGCGCAGCAGATCGGTGGGCCCGAGGTGAGGTGCGGCACCGTCGAGGAGACGGAGCAGAATGACGCCCGCGCCCAGTTCAAGCAGGGCTACAAAGAGGGCTTCGCCGACATGAAGGCGGACTGCCAGAAGAACCAGCGGCAGGGCGTCGCCGCGGACCCGAACTGGCAGGAGGGGTACGACAAGGGCTCGGCAGCCGCGGCGAGGCAGTTCTGCGAGGACTAGCCGAGCTGGCCCGTACCCGGCCGGACCGCGCCGAGCACCGGATGGGAGGCGAGGGGCGAGACCTTCACCTTCCCGCCCGGTCTCGGCGCCTGGACGACCTTCCCGTCCCCCACGTACATCGCCACGTGGGTCGCCTCGGGGAAGTACACCACCAGGTCTCCCGGGCGCAGCCGGTCCAGCGGGACCCTGGCCAGCCGGGCCCACTGCTCCTGGCTGGTGCGCGGCACCGCGACGCCCGCCCGGACCCAGGCCCGCGAGGTCAGCCCCGAGCAGTCGTAGGCGTCGGGACCCGCCGCGCCCCACCGGTACGGCTTGCCGACCTGGTCCAGCGCGTAGCGGACCGCGCGCTCGGCGGCACCGGCGGCACCGGCGGCACCGGCGGCACCGGCGGCACCGGCGGCGCCGGCCGCCGGTGCGGCAGGGCGGTCGCCGGCGGGCAGGGCGCCCGCGGTGGTCAGTTCGCGCTGGGCCTCGGCGACCTGCTGTTCCTCCAGCCGGGCCACGGCCGCGAGCTGGTCCGCGGTGAGGGCGGCCAGTGCGCGTTCCACGCCGGCCAGCCTGGTGCGGACGTCGTCGCGTTGTCTCTTCTGCCGGGCGGCCAGGCCGAGCTGGGTGTCCAGCGCCTTGCGGGCCGCGCGGGCCAGGGCGTCCTGGCGCCGCTCCGCGCCGGTCAGCCGGGCCACCGTACGGGCCCGTTCGCGCGCCAGCTCCCCGATGACATGTCCCTCGTCCAGCGCGTGCTGCGGATCGCGCGCGAGCAGGAGGCGGACGTAGGGGCCGAGACCGCCGCCGCTCTGGTACTGCTGCCGGGCCAGCCGGCCGGCGTCCAGCCGCGTGCTCCGCAGGGCCAGCCGGGCGCGGGCGAGTTCCTCGTCCAGCCGGGCCACCTCGGCGCGCTGCCGCTCCAGCTTCTCCGTGGTGGCGTTGTAGGTCTCGGTGGCCCGCTCGGTTTCCCGGTACAGCCGCTGAAGGTCCGTCAGCAGCCGGGCCACCGACGGCTGTGCGCCGGGCGCGGCCGGGGCCGGCTGGGCGCCGGGCGCGGACACGGACGGCCGTGGGTCCGGTACGGCCGCGGCGGACACGGGCGCGAGGACGGCCTGGGCCGCCACCGCGGCCGTACCGGCCAGACGCAGAAGCACTCCTGACACGTCATCACCTCCGGTGCGGGGAGAGCGGTCCCTCCGTCTCCCGTCGCACGGTGATAATCAGACGTGTCGGCACACAATATGCGGGAAGCCTGCGCGGTTCGGCGCACCGCTTTCACTCGTTCGTGTCACCCGGCTTGCCGGACGGCGGGGCGTCGGGCGGGGAGACGGGCGGAGCGGCCGGCTTGGACCAGGGCCACCTGAGCCGTCCGCCGGAGGTGTCGTCCGGGTCGTACCGGTACTTCCAGCCCTGGACCAGCCCGAGCCGCCGGCTGTGCCCGCGCGGCACGCGCCGGTAGACCAGCACCGTGGGGCGGCCGCCGGCCGGGTCCGGGACGGGGATGCGGTAGGTCTTCGGGGGGTGTCCGGTGGGGCCGAGCAGGACGGGCAGCACGCGCCCGTCCATGGGACCGCCCTCGAAGGGGGTGTCCTGGCTCTTCACGGGGCCGGTACCCGGCCGTCCTCGGAGAGCGTGGCGACGAGCGCCGCCGTCTGCGGGTCGCGGCCCGCCGTGACCGTGAGGACGGCCACGAACTGCTCCACCAGCCAGTCCCTCAGCTCCGCGGGCGGCGGCTGTTTGTCGTTGTCCAGCCAGATCAGGGAGGCCGCCTCCACGGCCGCGATCCACATGCGCACGGTCATCCGCAGCGGCGCACCGGGGTCGCCGACCTCCAGGTGCTGGTAGATGTGGTCGGCGGCGGACCGGCGCACCCCGTCCACGATGGCGGTGGTGCGCCTGGTCTCCACCACGCTGCCGCCCTGGAGCAGCGCGCTGAAACCGGTGTCGTGCTGGTCGACGAAGGCCAGGTAGCGGTCCAGGACACGGGACAGACGGGACAGCGCGGACGTCTCGTTGGGCTCGTCGAAACACTGGTTCAGCTGCTCGGCGGCCGACCCGAGCGCGGCCTCGTAGAGCTGCTGCTTGCCGCCCGGGAAGTAGCGGTACACCAGGGGGCGCGAGACTCCGGCCGCCTCCGCCACGTCATCGAGGGACACGTCCTCGGGCGCGCGGTGCGCGAAGAGCGAGAGCGCGGCGTCGAGGAGCTGGCTTCGTCGCTCCTCGACGCTCAGGCGGCGGTATGCGGGGGTGGCCGACTGGGTCATGGCGGTCAGCCTAACCGCCGTGGTGGGGCCGCCATGCGGCGCTCGCGGGCGGCCGAGGGGCACTCGCGCCGTGCTCCGCGCCCCCGGGCGGGCCGCCGGGATCACGCCAGGAGGCCCGAGGACCTCCACAGCCGGCGCCCCACGCCCCGCAGGACACCGATGTCGTCCAGGAAATCGGTCAGCCGCTTGGCACCCGTCTGCATGATCTCGCGGCGGTGCCCGCTCGCCTTCACCTGGGCCATCGCCTCCCGCTTGTCCAGACCCACGTTCGTGTACACCTCCGGGTTGACGAACGCGACCGAGAACACCCGGGCGAACTCGCCGGAGGTGACCCGGGTGAACTCCTGGGACCACCTCGGCGCGGTCACCATCTGGCGCCGCAGCTCCTCACGGGCGTACCGGACGTGCCGGGCCTCCTCCACCACGTGGATCCGTGTGACGCCCCGGATCAGCGGCTGGACCCGCTCGTCCGGGAAGGTCAGCCGCTGCATCCAGTCCAGGACCTCCTCGCCGAGCAGCGTGGCGGTGAAGGAACCGGGAGTGGTCGAGATCGTCTTGAACAGGCGGCCCAGGTTCTGGTGGGCCCGGCTCACCGGGTACCAGGGCGTGTCGCCGTGCGAGATCAGGCGCGCGAACATCTTCGAGTGCCGGCACTCGTCCTCGATCTCGGTGAGGGCGTACCGCACGTGCGCGCTCGTCGCCGCCTTGTCGTAGATGTGCCGGACCAGCAGCTGCATCAGGATGAGCTCGAACCAGATGCCGAGCGAGGCCAGCGCCGCCGCCTCGTGCTGGGAGAGCAGGATGCGCTGTTCCTCGCTCATCCGCCGCCACATCGGGGTGTCGTACAGCGAGACCAGCTCCGGCGGCCAGAACCACTTGCCCTCCTCGAAGGGCGCGTCCCAGTCCAGCTCCTTGTCCGGGTCGAAGGAGTGCTTGGCGGAAGAGGCGAGCAGCCGTTCGGCAACCTGTTCCCGGTCCTTGAGCAGGCCGAGCGCGTCGCGCAGCCCGTCCAGCGCGTCCGCTTCCGTCAGGGTCGTCATGGCTCCCTCACCTCGTTACCCGGGGGTAGTCGTCCTGCTCTTATAAGACTGCTTGTCAGTAAGGTCGTCAATCCCTTGCGCAGGACTTGTTGGCGCGGCATCCAGGCGTGAGCCTGAGGAGTATGCGGACCCATGACCTGTACGCCGACGATCCGGGAGACTCCCCCTGGCAGGTGCCCGCCACCGGCGCGGCCCGGTTCACCTGGGAGTACGACGACGGGCGCGACCGTCTGCTCGCCCTGTACCAGAAGGGCAAGGACAAGCAGTGGGACGGGCGGACCCGCATCGACTGGGACCTGGAGGTGGACCCCTGCGACCCCCTCGGCACGCCCGAGGAGGCCATGTCCCTGTACGGCACCCGCCATTGGGACAAGCTCTCCGAGAAGGACAAGGGCGAACTGCGCCGGCACTACGCCTCCTGGCAGTTCAGCCAGTTCCTGCACGGCGAGCAGGGCGCGATGATCTGCGCGGCGCGGATCGTGGAGTCGGCGCCCGACCTGGACGCCAAGTTCTACTCCGCGACCCAGACCATGGACGAGGCCCGGCACGCCGAGATATACGGCCGCTTCCTGCACGAGAAGACGGGCCTGGTCTATCCGGTCAACGACGACCTGCGGGCGCTGCTCGGCGACACCCTGCGCGACAGCCGCTGGGACATGCCCTATCTCGGCATGCAGGTGCTGATCGAGGGCCTGGCGCTGGCCGCCTTCGGGATGCTCCGGGACACCACGGACAAGCCGCTGCCGCGGCAGATCCTGACCTACGTCATGCAGGACGAGGCCCGGCACGTGGCCTTCGGCCGGATGGCACTGCGCGACTACTACCGGCAGCTCACCGACGCCGAACTGCGCGAGCGCGAGGAGTTCGTCATCGAGGGCTGCCACCTGATGCGCGACCGGCTGCGCGGGACGGAGGTGCTGGAGAACTTCGGCATCCCGAAGGCCGAGGCGGCACAGATCAGCGAGGACTCCGAGTTCCTGCGGCTGTTCCGCAGGCTGCTCTTCAGCCGGATCGTCCCGTGCGTCAAGGACATCGGCCTGTGGGGCAGGCGCCTGCAGCAGGCCTACCTGGACATGGGCGTCTTCGAACTCGGCGATTCGGACCTGGACCAGCTGATGGCCCAGGACGAGGAGTCGGCCGACCGGCTGGACGCCGAACGCTTCGCCGCGGAGGAGCGGGAGCGGGTGGCGGAGGTGGCGGCGACGATCGAGTCGGGCACGGCGGAGAACTGACCGGCCGCCCGGGAGGCGGCGGGGTGCGCGGGACGCGGTGCCGGGCGGGCCACCGGGGTGAAGTAGCGTGCTGGCGTGTCCATGCCTCCGTCGCAGCCGCCGCCGTACCCGGGGCCCTACGGCCAGCAGCCCCCGCAGGCCGCCCCCGGCCCGTACGGCTCGCCGTACCCCCAGCAGGCGCCGTATCCCCAGCAGGCGCCGTATCCCCAGCAGCAGCCGTACCCGCCGCAGCCGTACCCGGGCCGGCAGCCCTACCCGCCGCAGCAGCCCTACCCCGGCTGGGGCGTGCCGCCCATGGCGCCGCCCCCGAGGAAGCGCCGGGTCGGTCTGGTGCTCGGCATCGTGGGCGGAGTCGTCACGGTCGTCGTCGCCGGTCTCGTGGTGCTCGGCATGGTGGCCGGCAGCGGTTTCCCGGCGGCGAGGAACAAGCTGGTCCTGCCGCACGGCCTGCTCGGCGGCGAGTACACCCTCGCCGAGGACCTCTCCGGCACCGAGGGCAAGGGGATCGAGGACGAGGCCGACGGCGCCTGGGACGCCAAGGACGTCCACGCCACCGTGGGCCGCTACGCCCCGCCCGGCGACGACGGCCGGGCCATGCTGCTCGTCTCCGGCATGTACGGCCGGTTCAAGAACACCTCCGCGATCCGCCGGGGCCTGCTCAAGGGCGCCGCCGAGGCCGACGGCGTGACCGTGGAGCGGCCCGCCAGGGACGTCACCCCGTCCGGCGCCCCCACTCCCGTCAGCTGCCAGGTGCTCCGCCAGAAGAGCGCCACGGTCACCCTGATCTACGGCGTCTGCGCCTGGGCGGACGGCAACACGGCGGCCGTCGCCGGAAAGATCGACCGCTCCGTGCGCGACCCCGCCGACGTGGACCTCCAGGAGGCCGCCCGCACCACCCTGCGGATCCGCTCCGAGATGCTCCGGCCCGCCGGCTGACCCGCCTCACCCGCCGACCACGGCCCGCATCACCTCCCGCGCGATCGGGGCCGCGTCGCCGTTGCCGCTGATCTCGCCGCGGTCCGCCGACGCGTCCTCCACCACCACCGCGACCGCCACCTGCGGCTCCGGCGCGTCCTCGGACTTCGCCCAGGAGACGAACCAGGCGTACGGCACCCCCGTGTTGCCGACCCCGTGCTGTGCCGTGCCGGTCTTGCCGCCGACCAGCACGCCGGGCAGGGCCGCGTTGGTGCCGGTGCCCTCCCGGACCACCCCGGCCATCAGCTCCGCGAGCCGCGCCGCGGTGGCCGGCCGCATCACCTGCCGGCCCGGCCGCGCCCCGCTCCCGGACAGGGGCTCGCCGCCGTGCCGGGTGGTCCGCTCCACCAGGTACGGCGGACGCAGCACACCGCCGTCCGCGACCGCCGCGGCGACCATCGCCATCTGCAACGGCGTGGCCCGCGTGTTGTACTGCCCGATCGAGGACAGCGCGAGCTGCGCCCGGTCCACACTCGTGTCGAAGGTGCTGGGCGCCACGGAGAACGGGATGCGCACCTCGGAGTCGTTGAACCCCAGCGCCTGCGCCATGGCCCCCATGTCCCGCACCCCCACGTCCACGCCCAGCTTGGCGAAGACCGTGTTGCAGGACCACTCGAAGGCATCCCGCACCGAGGCGTCCGCACAGCCGTCGCCCTCGTTGGTCAGCCGCGTGGTGGTGCCGGGCAGCCGGTAGGGGTCGGGCGAGTCGGTGCGCTCGTCCAGGTCCGTGACCACACCCGCGTCCAGCGCCGCCGCCGCGGTGACCACCTTGAACGTCGACCCCGGCGGATACGTCTGCCGCACCGCCCGGTTGAGCATCGGCTTCTCCGGATCGTCGTTGAGCCGGGCCCACGCGGCCGTCACCGCCTCGTTGTTGCCCGACAGCTCCGCCGGGTCGTACGACGGGCTGGTCACCAGCGCCAGGATCCGGCCCGTGGCCGGCTCCACCGCCGCCACCGCGCCCTTGCGCCCGGACAGCCCCCGGTACGCGGCCTCCTGCGCCCGCCGGTCGAGGGTGGTCACGACGTCACCGCCGGCGGCACGTCCCCGCGTCACGTCGCGCCACAGCGGCAGCGGCGCGAGCAGCGGATCGGTGCCGGACAGCACTCCGTCCTCGGTGTGCTCCAGGAACGTGGTGCCGTACTTCTGCGAGGAGAAACCGGTGACCGGCGCGTACAACGGGCCGTCCGCGTAAGTGCGTTCGTACCGCAGCTGCTCGCCGGTGTCCACCGAGCCGGTGACCGGCCGGCCGTCCACCAGGATGTCCCCGCGCGGCTGCTGGTAACGGGCGATCGTGCCGCGCCGGTTGGCCGGATTGCCGTCGTACTCCCGGGACTGCACGACCTGCACCCGGGCCGCGTTGGCCAGCAGCGCCGCCAGCAGCAGGGCGCAGAACGCGCAGGCGTGCCGGATGTACCGCGCCATCGGCCGCCCGCCCTCGGGCAGCGAGCCGTACTCGGTCATGGCGCCTCCCGGCCGTCGTACTGGCTGCGCGCCGAATCGCTCACCCGGACCAGCAGCGCCACGATCGCCCAGTTGGTGACCACCGAGGAGCCGCCCTGGGCGAGGAACGGCATCGCCATGCCGGTCAGCGGGATCAGCCCGGTCACCCCGCCCGCGATCACGAACACCTGGAGCGCCACGATCGAGGCGAGCCCCACCGCGAGGAGCCGGCCGAACGGCTCGCGCAGCGCCAGCCCCGCCCGGTAGCCGCGCTCCACCAGCAGCGCGTACAGCAGCACGATCGCCGCGAGCCCGGCGAGCCCCAGCTCCTCCCCGGCCGTCGCCAGGATGAAGTCCGACTTGGTCGCGAAGCCGATCAGGATGGAGTGCCCGAGCCCCAGCCCGGTGCCCAGCATCCCGCCGGCCGCGAAGGCGAACAGGGACTGGGCGAGCTGGTTGGGACCCCGTCCGGCCTCGATGGTGGCGAACGGGTGCAGCCAGTCCTCGATCCGCCCGCCCACATGCGGCTCCAGCCGTCCCACGGCGACCGCGCCCAGTACGGCGAGCAGCAGCCCCACCGCGATCCACCCGGTGCGCCCGGTGGCCACGTACAGCAGCACCACGAACAGCCCGAAGAACAGCAGCGAGGTCCCGAGGTCCCGCTCCAGCACCAGGACGCCCACACTCACCAGCCAGATCGTCAGGATCGGCCCGAGCACCCGCCCGGTCGGGAACTGCAACCGCCACAGCCGGCGGCCGGTGTACGCCAGCGCGCTGCGGTTGGCGGCCAGATAGGCGGCGAAGAACACCGCGAGCAGCACCTTCGCGAACTCGCCGGGCTGGATGGAGAACCCGGCGACCCGGATCCAGATCCGGGCCCCGTTGACCGCCGGGAACAGGATCGGCAGCGCCAGCAGGACGAGGGCGGCCACCACGCAGACGTACGCGTACCGCTGGAGCACCCGGTGGTCCCGCAGCACCAGCACCACGCCGATGAACAGCCCGACGCCCAGCGTGGACCACACCAGCTGGGTCGGGGCCGCCCGGTCGCCCGGGGTCTCCAGGTCCAGCCGGTAGATCAGGACCAGCCCCAGCCCGTTGAGCAGCACCCCGATGGGCAGCGGCAGCGGATCGGCGTACGGCGCCCGGATCCGCACCGCGATGTGGGCGAACAGGGCGAGCACGCCGAGCCCGGCGCCGTACCCGACGGCACCCGGCGGAACGGTCCCGGACCGGGCCAGCCCCACCGCGCAGTAGCCGTACACGGACAGCAGGACGGCCAGCACGAGCAGGGACAGCTCGATCCCCCGGCGCCGCGGAAGGCGCACGGCGCGCGCGGGAACGGTGGCCGCCGCCAGGGTGCTTCCGGCCTTCGTCATGCCCGGAACTTACCGAAATGGTGCGTCTTGTGTCCGTTGTTCGGCGGCCGGGCGCGCCCAGCAGGGCCACCGGCTCACGGAAATCCCGCCCGCTACCCGCCTCCGGGCAGCCTCAGCACGGCGACCGCGCCTCCCTCCACCGCATTGCGGAAGTCCAGCGCGGCACCCAGTACCTCCGCCTGCCCCACCGCGATGGTCAGCCCCAGCCCGTGCCCGGTCGCCCCGCCCTCCGTGCGGAACCGCTGCGGTCCGTGCGTCACCAGGTACTCCGGATACCCGGGCCCGTGGTCCCGCACGGTCACCACCGGCCCGTCCACGGTCAGCACCACCGGAGGCGCTCCGTGCCGGTGCGCGTTGGCCACCAGATTCCCCAGCACCCGCTCCAGCCGCCGCCGGTCGGTCTCCACCCGGACGTCCCGCAGGACACGCACCTCGGTGTCGGTGCCCGAGGCCCGTACCACCCGCTCGGCCAGCGCGCCCAGCGCCTCCGTGTCCGACTCCAGCCGCTCCCGCCCGGTGTCCAGCCGGGAGATCTCCAGCAGGTCCTCCGTCAGCGTGCGCAGCGCCGCCACCCGGTCCCGGACCAGCTCCGTCGGCCGGCCCGGCGGCAGCAGCTCGGCCGCCGCGTGCAGCCCGGTCAGCGGGGTGCGCAGCTCGTGCGCCACGTCCGCGGTGAACCGCTGCTCGCTCAGCAGCTTGCCCTGCAAGGAGGCCGCCATCGAGTCCAGCGCGGCGGCCACCGCGGCGACCTCGTCCGGCGGCCGGGACGGGTCCTTCGTACGGGGGTCGTTCACCCGGGCGTCCAGGTCGCCGGCGGTGATCCTGCGCGCCACCCGCGCGGTGCCGTGCAGCCGCCGCGTCACCCGGGTCACCGCGAACACGCCGACCAGCACGGTCGCCCCGATCGCCAGTCCCGACGACCACACGATCGACCGGTCGAGACCGGCGATGGTGCGGGACTGCTGCGAGTAGTCGACCGCCACACCCAGCGCCCGGTGCCCGGCCACCGGCCCCGCCGCCCACATGGCCGGGCGCCCCCGGTACGCCGCGACCATCGTGCCGCGCTGTCCGGCCAGCGCCAGCCGGCGCAGCGCCGGCGGCAGCTCCGCGGGGTCCACCCGGGCGCCCGGCAGCAGCCTGTCCCCGGCCTCGTACGCCTCGGTGGCGTCCGCCAGCCGGGACAGCGCCAGGTCACGGGCCTGGCCGACGGTCTGGTCGGTCACCGAGACGTGCACCAGCACACCGAGCAGCGCGGCCAGCGCGCAGCACATCACCGTCATGAACGCGGCGGCCTTGACGGCGAGCGTCCCGGACCAGTGCGGCAGCGCGAGCCTCATCGCGCACCCGGGGAGGCGGAGGGCGACGGGGACGGCTTCTTCTTGCCGTGCCGTCCGTCGCCGACGTGCAGGTACTCGTCGCGGGAGAACACCATCGCGCGCTGGCCCGGGTCCCACACCCAGGTGGTGCGGTACTCGTAGCCGGAGGTGTCGGCGGGGGAGCGCTCGATCAGCGCCCGGCCGGCCAGCTCCACGCCGGTGAGCGCGTCGTTGTCGGCCAGCACCTGCACCAGCCGGCGCCCCTCGACGGTGTAGACCCGCACCGCCGTCTGGTTGGTCGGGTACAGCCGGAAACCGAGCGTCAGGTCCGCCCGGCCGTCCCCGGTCAGGTCCCGGTAGTACGGCTTGAGCAGCGGACAGCGGGCCCGCTGCCCGCCCGGCCGGCACTGCCGCACCCGGTCCACCGTCGCGTGGTACGCCCCCTTGGACCCGTAGTCGCCGGGATGTGCCGCCAGCTCCGCCTCGACCACGTCCACCGGGTCCACCTTCCGGGCGCCGCCGGCGGGCACCGTGACGCCCTTGACGGTCTCCCGCGTCGCCACGGCGTACGGGTAGGCCGGGCTGGACGCCGGCCTGAGGTCCGGCCACAGGCGGGTGGGGCTGACGGCGGTCGTGGTGGGCCCGGCGCCGCGCAACGCACCGGTGTCCCCGCAGGCCGCCGCCGACGCCGACAGCAGGACGGCGGCGGCCAGGGAGAGGGCGGTACGCGCGGAACGACGGGCTGGCATCCCTACATTCTGACGGAAGTCTGCTTTGTACTGCTTCGCGTACCGGGAGCGAGGAGGCAAGGCGCTACTCGGACAGCTCCTCCAGCAGCCGTACGGTCGCGAGCCCCGTCCGCAGGTACTCCACGAACAGCTCGTTGTGCAGCGCCCACGCCGAGCGCCGGGCCCGGATCAACTGGATCGCCTGGTCGGCCGTGTCACCCCGTTGGACCAACGCGTGCGCGACGACCAGCCCCGAGCGGTTGTACCCGTGGAAACAGCGCACCAGCACCCGGCGGCCGGCCTCCAGCGCCTCGTTCACCGCACGGGCCAGCCGGATCACCCCGGCCAGCTGCGTGCCGTCCAGCGGCCCGTCCGGGATCGGCCACACACGGTGCTCCACACCAGGACCGGGCCCGTGCCCCGGCAGCCGCAGCAGCGTCTGCACCACGTCGAACTCGTCTCGTACGACGGCGGGCTCCAGCCGCCCGGAACGGTCCAGGAACTCGTGGCCGCCCATCCACAGACCGGGCACGATCTCGTTCCACGGGCTCTGCGGAGCCGGCACGTCGGGCTGTATTCCGCGGGTCCGCAACGGCGCCTCCCCAACTCCCCGCACAGGGCCGCCCTCCACGGTAACCGGTCTTGCCCCCGGAGCACCCCGCCTGTTCCCATGGTCGAGGGGTGATGGCGCATGAGCGGACTGCGCGTGGTGCCGGCCTTCCGGCACGGTGGTGAGCGGCTGTACGTCTGCCGCGAGGACGGAGCCGGCGTCGCCTGGTACGACCGTGAGACCGGCCGGGTCAACCTCCTCGGCGAGGACAGCCGGGACGCCGTGCTCGAGGCCCTGAAACCCTTCCTCACCGGCCCGGTGACCGTGGGCCCGCCGCCCGTGCCGACCCCCGCCGAACTCGCCCGGCTGACCCTGCACCCCGACGACGATCTGGCCCCCAACCGCCCCGGCGAGGCCCTGCTCGTCGCCCTGGACCGCCGTCCCGGCCCCGCGCACCGCCTGCGCCCCGACCCCCGGCGGCGCGCCCTGACCGCCGAGCAGGCCGCCGGCCGGGCGCTGGACGCGCTGGAGGGCGCCGGCTGGCACACCCTGCACTCCGTCCCGCTGCCCGGCGGCGACCGCATCCACCACCTGGTGATCGGCCCCGGCGGCCTGTTCGCCGTCCACGCCGTGTACGCCCGCCGGGCCCGGGTCCGGATCGCCGACCCGATGGTCGCCCTGGGCCGCCGCGAGCCCGAGCCGCTGCTGCGCCCGCTGCGCTCCGCCGCCGACCGCGCCTCCTACGCGCTGACCGCCGAGGTCCGCCCGGTGCTGGCACTGGTGGACCCGGCCGAGGTCACCGTGGCGACGGCGCCGCGGGGAGTGCGCGTCCTGCGGGACCCGGAGCTGGCGGACCTGGCCCGGCTGGGCGGGGTGCTCAAGCCGGCGGACGTGGAGGCACTGCACGGGATGGCCCGGGACCGGAACGTCTGGCGAAGGGTCTGAGCGCGGCGGACGGCGCCGGTCACGGTAGGGCGGCGGGCGGTCGCGGATCGCGGTGGGCGGTCGCCGGGCGGGGCTGGGTGGTGGGCGGTCGCCGGGCGGGGCGGTGCGGAGGGGTGTCGCCGGTCAGGTCAGGGCGGCGGGCGGTCGCCGGTCACGGCAGCACGGTGGCCGACTTCGCGTCCAGGAGGGGTGCCATCAGGTCGCCGTGGTCCGTCAGGCGCGGGGCGAGGTCCTCGGGCCGGAACTCCAGCTGCGCGGGGGCGCGGCAGTCGGCGACCTCCTGCCAGGTCACCGGAGCGGACACCAGCGGGGCCGGGCGGGCGCGCACGGTGTAGGGGGCGGCCGTGGTCTTGCGGGCCGCGTTCTGGCTCCAGTCGACGAACACCTTCCCCGGCCGGAGGCTCTTCGTCATCCGGTGCACCACCAGCCGGGGCAGTGCCCGCTCCGCCTCCACCGCGAGCGCCTTCGCGTACTCCGACGTCCGCTCCGGCGAGCTGCCGCGCACCGCCGCCAGCAGATGCAGCCCCTTGGACCCGGCGGTCTTCGGGTACGCCTCGATCCCGTCCGCCGCGAGCCGCTCGCGCAGCCACCAGGCGACCTCGCAGCAGTGCACGATGTGCGCGGGCGGCCCCGGGTCCAGGTCGAAGACCAGCCGGTCCGCCTCCTCGGGGCGCTGCACCAGCCACTGGTGGGTGTGGAACTCGGTGACCAGGTTCGCCGCCCACACCAGGCTCGGCAGATCCTGTACGACCACCATCCGGGCCGGGCTGTCCGCGGAGGACCGGGGGACCTCGGCGGTGGTGACCCACTCGGGCGTACCCGGCGGCACGTTCTTGGTGAAGAACAGCTGGCCTCCGGGACCGTCCGGATAGCGCAGGAAGGACACCGCCCGGTCGCGCAGGTGGGGCAGCAGGGCGGCGGCGGTGGTCGCGTAGTAGTGCAGCAGCTCACCTTTGGTGAAGCCGGTCTCCGGATAGAGCACCTTCTCCAGGTTGCTGAGCGCGACCCGGCGCCCCTCCACCTCCGTGATAGGCGTCATAGGATGACAATCCCAGACGAACCGGAAAAAACGGCGATGGAAGGGTGCGGCACGTGCGATCGATTTGGAACGGCGCGATCTCCTTCGGCCTGGTCAGCATCCCGATCAAGCTGGTGAACGCCACGGAGAGCCACGCCATCTCCTTCCGCCAGATCCACACCGAGGACAACGGCCGCATCCGCTACCGCAAGGTGTGCGAGCTGGAGGACCGCGAGGTCGCCCAGGCCGAGATCGGCAAGGCGTACGAGGACGCCGACGGCACGATGATCCCGATCACCGACGACGACCTCTCCCACCTGCCCATCCCCACCGCCCGCACCATCGAGATCGTGGCCTTCGTGCCGGCCGACCGGATCGACCCGCTCCAGATGGGCGCGGCGTACTACCTCGCGGCCGGCGGGGCCCAGGCCGCCAAGCCGTACACGCTGCTGCGCGAGGCACTCAAGCGCAGCCACAAGGTCGCCATCGCCAAGTACGCGCTGCGCGGCCGGGAGCGGCTCGGCATGCTGCGCGTGGTCGACGACGCCATCGCCATGCACGGCCTGCTGTGGCCGGACGAGGTCCGGGCCCCGGAGGGCGTCGCGCCGGACGAGCACGTCACCATCCGCGACAAGGAGCTGGACCTCGCGGACGCCCTGATGGACACGCTCGGCGAGGTCGACCTGGAGGACCTGCACGACGAGTACCGGGAGGCGCTGGAGGAGGTCATCGCCGCGAAGGCCACCGGCGAGGTCCCGCCCGAGACCCCGGCGCCCGCCACCGGCGGCAAGGTGCTGGACCTGATGGCCGCCCTGGAGAACAGCGTCCGGGCGGCCCGCGAGTCCCGCGCCGCCCCGGACGAGGAGGCCGAGGTCAGGCAGCTCCGCCGGAGCGCTTCGGAGCCGAAGGAGACGGGCACCAGGAAGTCCACGTCGGCGAAGAAGACCCCGGCCGCGAAGAAGACGGCTCCCGCCCGCAAGTCGACGTCCAAGGCGGGGGAGGGGACGGCGAAGAAGACGTCGACGGCGAAGAGCACGGCGGGAAAGAAGACGACGGCGAAGACGGCGACGAAGACCGCGGCGAAGAAGACCGCGTCCCGCAAGCGAACGGCGTGAGGGGCGCCGGGGGAGGACGGCGGGCCGGTCAGCCGGCCTCGGTCACGCGCCTCCGCCCGAGCAGCACCACCGCGCCGCCCGCCACGGCCAGCCCCGCCAGCGCCGTACCGAAGACCGTCGCCCCCGCCGTCAGCCCCACCGCGTCACTCAGATATCCCGCGCTCACCGGAAGCAGCCCGGCGGGAAGGTAACCTCCCACATTGAACGCCGCGTTGGCCTCGGCCAGCCGCGCCCCGGGCACCGCCGAGTTCAGCAGCGACAACCCTCCGAGCTGCCCCATCCCCTGTCCGGCCCCGGCCAGCAGCGCCGCCCCGGCCAGCGCCGCGACCGACCCGGTGTGCACGGCGCAGACGAGCGCGGCCATGCCGAGCGCGGTCGCCCCGGCACCCGCGGCCAGCACCGTACGCCGCGCCAGCCGCCGCACCGCGAACTGCACCCCCGTGGCGCACAGGAACATCGCGAACGCCAGCGCCCCGGAGACGGCCCGGCTGCCCGTGCCGAGCAGTCCGGCCAGCAACGACGGCCCGAGCGACAGCACGAAGGACGTGGCGGTGATGCCGGGCGCGAACACGGCGATCCCGAGGGCGAGCTGCCACCCGGCCCCCCGGGGCACTCCCGGCACCCGGAACCATCCGCCGCCGGCGTCCCTGCGCACCGGCCCCCGTGCCGGCATGCGGAGGACCACCACGACGGCCGACACCAGCAGCACCGCCTCCACCGCGAACACGGTGACCGCGGGCCCGGGCAGCGTCTCGGACAGCACGCCGGCCAGCAGCGGTCCCACGCCCGCCCCGAACACCATCGCGCAGGAGGCGAGCAGCGCCGCGAGCCGCCGCCGGCCGGGCCCCGCCACATCCGTCACCGCGGCCATCCCGGCCGAGACCACCGCCCCCACCGCGACCCCGGTGCACAACCGTGCCGCGATCAGCGCCCCCACCCCGCCGGCCGTCGCGAAGACCAGGCAGGCGACGAGGGCGAGCCCCAGCGCGGGCAGCAGCACCGGCTTGCGCCCGAGCCGGTCGGAGACGACCCCGGAAACCAGCAGGGACCCGAGCAGCCCGGCGATGTAGCAGGCGAAGACCACCGTCAGCGTGCCCCGGCCGAACCCCAGCTCGCGCTGCCACAGCACATACAGCGGGGTGGCCGCGTTGGACAGCACGAACACCGCCGTCACCGGCCAGGCGGCGAGCCACACCCACCGGACGGGCACCTCGCCGCCGTCCACCGCTTCCCGGGCGCGCGCACCGGTCGTCGCCGTCGTCATCACACAGTCCTCCCTTGGATGTCAGAACGCAGTACGAGTCAAGCCGTACTTGTACGAGAGGAGTCGAACCTAGCATGCAGTACGATCTGAGTCGTACAGAAAGTCCGCGAGAGGGAGCCGCAGTGACCGGGCACAGGACCGAAGCGACCCAGACGGCCGTGGGCATCGAGGAGCCGCCGGAGCCCTCCGGCCTCCCGGACCCGCTGCCCGAGCCGGCCGTCGCCGACATCAGGCTGGAAACCGTGCTGGGCGCGCTCAGCGACCCGCTCAGACTGCGGATCGTCCGCAAACTCCTCCTGGAGTCGCAGGAGTACGACCACACCTGCGGCTGGTTCGGCCTGGACCGGCCCAAGTCCTCGCTGACCCACCACTTCCGGGCCCTGCGCGAGGCGGGCGTCACCCGGCAGCGCCAGTACGGCCTGGAGCGCCGCAGCCGGGTCCGGGTGGCCGACCTGAACGCCCGCTTCCCCGGCCTGCTGGACCTCGTCGCCGCGTGGAGTCCGCCGGAGGGCGACTGAGCCGGCGCGGGCCCGCCGGGACGCCCGGGATGCGGACCGCCACCCGGTCCCCGACCATGGGAGTCGTCGCGAGGGGAGGGGCAGTCTGGGCGGCCGACCTCCTGGGAGTGTGAGCGATGACCGGTGACAGACCCTCCGCGGCGGCCTGGCGCAACCTGGTCATGGCCACCGTCGGCTTCACCCTCACCTTCTGGGCCTGGAACCTCGTCGCCCCGCTCGCCGGCGACTTCGACGACCGGCTGCACATGGGCGCCTCGGCCCAGTCCCTCCTGGTGGCGGTCCCGGTGCTGGTCGGCTCACTCGGCCGGGTCCCGGTCGGCGCGCTCACCGACCGCTACGGCGCCCGCCTGATGTTCCCGCTGACCAGCGCGCTGACGATCATCCCCGTGCTGCTCCTGATCCCGGCCCGGTCGTCGTACGCGGCCCTGCTCCTGGTGGGCTTCGTGCTGGGCCTCGGCGGCACTACGTTCGCGATCGGCGTGCCGCTGGTCAACTCCTGGTTCCCGCCCGCGCACCGGGGCGCGGCCCTCGGCATCTTCGGCATGGGGATGGGCGGGGTGGCGCTGTCCGGCTTCCTCACCCCGCGCATGTACCACCGGGGCGAGAACCTGCCGTTCCTGGTGATGGCGATCGCGCTGGCGGTGTACGCCGTCCTGGCCGCCTTCCTGATCAACGACCGCCCCGACCGCGAGATCCCCTCGACGCCGCTCGCCGCGCGCCTCGGCCGGGCCGCCCGTCTCCGCGTCACCTGGGAACTGTCGGCGCTCTACGCGATCGGCTTCGGCGGCATCGTCGCGTTCGGCGTCTACCTCCCCACCTACCTGCGCACCTGGTACGGCCTCACTCCCACCGACGCCGGCACCCGAGCGGCCGGCTTCGCCCTCGTCACGGTGGTCTTCCGCCCCCTCGGCGGCTGGCTCGCCGACCGCGTCCACCCGGCCGTCGTCACCGCGTGGGCGCTCGGCCTGGTGGCGGTCCTGGCGATCATCCAGTCCTTCGACCCGGTCCTGGTCCCCACCGCCACGATCTGCCTCCTGCTGATGGCGGCGGGCCTCGGCACGGCCAGCGGCTCGGTCTTCGCCCTGGTCTCCCGGGTCACCCCCCAGCCCCAGGTGGGCAGCGTCACGGGCATCGTCGGCGCGACAGGCGGCCTGGGCGGCTTCGTCCCGCCCCTGGTCATGGGCGCCGTCTACAGCGCCAAGTCCTCGTACTCCATCGCCTACATGCTCCTGTCGGACCTGGCCCTGGCGGCCTGCGTCTACTCCTACGCCCGCATGCGCACAGCGGGCACCCCCTCGAAACCGCCCCCAAGCCCGGCCCGCACACGCGAAGAGCCCACGAGCCCGCCCACCCGAACCCAGAACCGGGGCGCCCTCTGATTCCTCCACCCGGGACGCAGAAAACCCCGCACCCAGTGTTTCCACTGACTACGGGGTTTCGGACACTCCCTGCGAAGTGCCCCCGGCAGGATTCGAACCTGCGCACACGGCTCCGGAGGCCGTTGCCGTCCCGGGTATTTGACCTGGTTATTGAGCCCGTGAGCGGTCAACTGCAACCGATTCGTCCATGAATGGTCCACAGAACAGTCCACCTGCGCAACGGGGTTGGCTCGGATCCTGTCAGACCATCTGGCTAGGCTGCCTGCGACATCGAGCTACATGACGAGGGTGGGGCAGTCGTGGGGAGACTGAAGCTACAGCCGTTGGGTTCGGCGTGCCAAGGCGAGGACTGCCGGTCGGAAGGACGGGTCTTGCACGGCCCCGCGGATGACAAGGAACTCCAACTCGTCCTCGGGGAGCTGAGGAAGTACGACTTGGCTGCTGGCTTCACGGAAGCCATCCGATCTTCAATTGACTACGTTCTCGATGGTGCGCGCACTGGTCGCTATGACCTTCTATCGGAGGATGTTCATCCAGGAGAGCGCGCGTCCGTCGGGGCAAAGCTGGAATATGAAGTGCAGCGTGTTTTCAAATGGAAGAAGGCCAGGCCGCTTGATATTGAGCTCGCGGGTGTGCCGGTCGACTTGAAGAGCACGGTGGGCGACAACTGGGCGATCCCGACAGAGGCACATTGCCACCTGTGCATCTGCACCCAGATGCGCCTGAAAGACAACGTTCATCGCAGCTGGTTGATTCGAACTCATACATCATGGCTTTATAGAGGTAAAGGGAACAAGGACGGAAAGCGAGGCATCGCCGTGGACGCCCGCAATCAATGGGGCGTTCCTCTGTATGACTGGACCCCGTTGCCGATAAATCCGCTCACCCTACTTTCTAAGATTCAAGCAAACCAAGTATTCGAGCTCGGGCGAGGGCAGGAGGTGAGGCTACTCAGGTTGTTCACCTACCTGCCCAAGATTGTGATCGAGAGAAGCGTCATACTCACGGTGTGTGCGGGAAATCAAGACCCTATGCGCCGGGCTCGCGCAATCAAGGAGAAAGCTGCAAAACAAGGAATCCTTCTCCTGTGCGGCACGTGGGTCAGCGATCGAACCGTGGCGCAAGGCCATGGATTTACCCTGGGGCCAGGGGACTGGGTCGCCATTCCCGATGAATCGGCGGACCAAAGGAGGGGCGTAGACGCAGACTTCTTGTTCTAGCCTCGCACAACCTGCATGTGCTCGATATCTGACGCCACATCTACCGATCTGTGCCACGAGGACTCAGCCTGCGTCGTGTGTGGACGGATGACCTCGCTGCGAGTCCTGTTGTCAGTGCCGTCCGGTACGCTCATCGATTGCTGCTGAACGATCGCTTGTGAGCTGACGTGCCGGGTCAGACCGCAACGACTCCTGGAGATCAAGTGCAACCTACCCAGATCGTGGACCTCTTTGCTGGCCCTGGCGGGCTTGACGTGGCAGCAGAGAAGCTCGGTGTCGCGACTGTAGGCATCGAGTGGGACGGAGCCGCTTGCGCAACCCGACGCGCGGCCGGCCTGGCAACGATCGAGGGTGATGTCCGCGACTACGGACCATCGGATTTCCCTGACGCAGATGTTCTTGCAGGCGGGCCACCATGCCAGACCTTCACGGTTGCCGGCAGCGGCGCTGGGCGCAGAGCACTCGATGATGTATTGGCCTTCATTAAGCGCGTCGCCGCTCGGGAGCCTCGTGATCAAATTGATCGTGACCTTGCAAAAATGGAGGACGAGCGAACCGGGCTTGTATTGGAACCCTTGCGTTGGGCTCTAGAGGCGATCGACAGCGGCAGACCATTCAAGGCTATTGTGCTTGAACAGGTCCCAGCCGTGCTGCCAGTTTGGCAAGCCTACGAGGAGGTCCTGGCGGCTGAGGGGTATGCAGCAGACAGCGGGATCCTCCGTACCGAGGAATATGGCGTACCGCAGACGCGTAAAAGGGCGGTTCTTATCGCTCGCAAAGACGCGAAAAAGGTGAGTCTTCCCGAGCCTACTCATCGGGCGTACCGAAAAGGCGTCGACCGCGCGATTGGCGATAGTCGCCTGAACCCTTGGGTGAGCATGGGGGATGTATTGAATCGCCCGTATCCCTTCTTCGTGATCTCCAATTATGGCACGGGAGGAAACCCCAGGGCGCGAGGACGCCGAGGGTCGTGGGAGCCTTCGGCCACGGTAACGGGAAAAATCTCGCGTAATCGCCTAGTTTCCGAGACCGGTGAAGAGCTCCAGCGATTCACCTTTTCGGAGGCCGGTAAGCTGCAAACGTTTCCTTGGGATTATCCGTGGTCTGGGAACGACGTTGGTCAACAAATCGGAAATGCTGTCCCGCCTCGCCTTGGCATCCACGTGCTAAGCGCCGTGTTCGGATGGTCCCCGCCATCGGACGATTTGCTTGAGAAGCTCACCCTCTGGAAGGGTGAGGAAAGTAATCAAGCAAATCTCGAGCCAGACCCTGACCCGTGCATGGACCTCTAGTACATCGGAGCCTGTTCGCGATCGCGCGTATGAGCACCTGAGGTGCCCTGCGATTGCTGGCCATGCACTTCATCTCAAATTGGGGGGGTGCGCGACCTTGGGCTGACGTTCCTCCGTCCCGGGCCATCACAAGGCAGGGCTCGCCAGCGAAGGAGTACGCCAGGCTCTACGACACGCCAGCATCCGGGCCAGGCACGTAACTCGGGTGCCTAGGCAGTCCGCGTTTCCGCCGGTCAGCGTGCGACTATGCCTATCATTCACTGCAGCCGTTTATGAACCGGCCGTAGGCGCAAGGGCGTTACTCCAACAGAATCTCTTCAGGGCGCCGATTCGTGACCGTGGTCTCGCGCACGGTCAGTATGTGCTCGATGCAGGCTTCGAGGTCTCCCCCGTGATCGTCACGGGCCATGCTCCTGAGTTCCCGAGCCAGATTCAATCCATTGATCAGCACGATCGGGTATTGGTCCTCGACCATCTCGGTCTGCGCGGGAACAGAGTAGGCACCAGTGGTGACATACACCCCGATCCAGCCGCGTCTAAGCCGAGCGACGACGCGAGCAATCTGCTCGGCCGTCACGAGGCTGTCGAGCTTGACGCACTTCGCCTGTCCGAGGACGACGAGACTAGTGCCAGCCAGTCCGCTGCCGATGTCGAGTCGACCGACAAAGTCCGCTCCTCCGTCTCCGGACCGCCGCGTCAGCCATCCCTCGACGTAGCTGTTGCCAGCACCGCGCAGTACACGGGCTGCGACCGCAGAGGCGATAGCCTCAAAGTCGTGCTTGCGTCCGTCGAAGTACTTGTAGATCAGCTCCAGGTCCTTGGCCTCGGTGGTACCCGGCTTGGGTCGCTGTTCGGGCACCTTGGTCACCTTGGCGCGAGCAACCCGCCGGCGAAGCCTTGGTAGCGCTGAGTTTCCGTGTTTGACCCACTCGCGCCAAGCCCGCGGAGCGAGTTCGAGCGCCGCGGCGTCGGTCACGGACTTGTCTCTACGGGAGCCGATCCACTCCCACGAGATCTTGTCGTCCTCGTGAGTCAGGTCGATGAGCGCTATGTCGTAGACGTAGTTCGTGAACGTTGTGTGCTCGCTGCCGCCCCACTGGACCAGTCGCTCGGCTCGCTCGATGATGCCCAGTCCGCAGAACTCGACGTGTCCCTTCACCTTGCCGCTACGCGAGACCGCGCGGAATAGCAGCAACGGGACGGCGCTGGCACGTTCTTCCGGTGTACGTCCCTGGTGCCCATTGAAGGCATCAAGTAGGGCAGCGTTTCCGTTGGTCTTTCCGGGATCGACAGTGGTGGTGACCTTGTGGTCGCCGAAGTAGCGGACGTGCCCATTGTCCATGTCGAACACGTCATGCCAAGGAGTCTGCTCGGTGCCCGCCTTCCAGGGGCTGGAGCGGATGAGAATGACCGGTCGCCTCTCCCCATCCGGCGTGCGCACCTTCGCCATGCCGTTGATGCCAGCCTCAAGCAAGGCGCGTGGGAGCTTTGGTGAGTGAGTCACGTGGTGGAAGTTGGGGTACCCGTCCAGCATCGCCGGGCCGGGGTCCTTGCCATTGGCGTAGCGATACACCTGACCAACGCGCAATTGACCACCCATGCATCCCCCTGCGTCAGCGTCGACACGACGATCTTGCAACACAGTAGTGGCTGGCACTGACAAGAAGACCACTCTTTCCAGGCATCAGCTTGTGGGGGCTTGGGGTTCTCGGTGGCAGCTACCCCGCTGATCTGCGGTGAAGCGGTATTGACGCCTGGTGAGCGGTTCGCCGGTTACCAAGTGCTCGCCGCGATCGACCACGCGATCCCGACACGCGACTGGCATGCCGCGACTGCCTCTCCAGGCAGCCCGACTTGCCGGTCTGCTGATCGCGGTCTCGCTGACCAGCCGGACTGAAGAGGCCCACGGCTCTGAGCTGCTCAGATGCCGTGGGCTTCTATCGTTCTCGGTTGGCGTTGGGTGACCTTGGACGGCCCGGCCATCTACCGGGCCTCCCTGTTGGCCTGGTCCGCTAACATCCCGGCATCGAGGGGGCAGATATGGCACTGGGCCGTAAGGGAGCGTGGCGCATAGTCGTCGACGGCACGGGCTATCGCTGGTGGCTGCGACGTAGGCCCACCTACGGCCAGGCTCTCTGTTGGTCGCCGTGCACTTACGCCGTGAAGCATGCGGTTCATCCTGGGACGACTCTCATCGTCACGACGGACCAGGCTCACACTGGCAACTGGCTTGAACGCCTGGTCAAGGCGGTAGTGCCCTCCGATGTCGCCGACGCCGTCAAGGCCGCCCTGCAGCAGGGTTGGGTGCCCACTCGCGCGGGCTCACCGTTTCACCTCGACCAGTCCGCCGGCTTTTCTTTCTCACCTTGAACTGACTGGGCTGAGCGCCGCTTTACAAGTTCGTTCTCGTCCCGATCCGGCCGGGGCTCGCCTCGGACACCGGTGCCGCACACGGCCGCTAGTTGGCGTCGCCGTCCGTCGCCGTTGATGTCACTCGTGGATGTCAGCGGAACAGCTTCGGGGAGGGGCATATCTCCAGTGGCTCATCCGGCCGGTCGGCCCAGCCCACCAAACATGCCGACCGGCACACCGCCACAGCGCCCGGCACGCCCGCCGGCCCTCGTCCTCCCGCTTGCAGAGCACGAAGCCGCCGAACCGCATGGGCTGGCTGCACTCGGGACAGGCGGGGGCTTCGGCGGTCATGCGGAGCACCCTAATGAGCCTCAGCCGACGACAGCCAGCCACGACGGCGGGTGCGCCGACCGGTCAGGCGCGCGTATGCCTCGCTGAGCCCCCACCGGCCTCAGCCACGCTGCGTCTGTGTTCTGTCGCTGTCCTGACCTGCTGCCGAGCTGCCAGCGCACTGTCGACGAAAGCGGTGTCGGAGGGCTCGGCTACGTTGTACGGATGACTGACACGGATCCGCTCGTGCCGGCACTCACCGGCCTGCTCGTGGACATCGTTTGGTGGCTGGAGAGCTGCGGGGATGAGGAAGTGGATCCGGACTCCGCGGTGAAGATGATGGAGAGCGTGGGCTGGGTGCTGCTGCAACTGCCCTCAGACCAACGCGAACGGTTCCTTAAGGTGCTCGCCGACCTGGCCGAAGCGGAGCAGGATCCTGCGCGGCGCGAGTTCCTGGAGTCATTCCCTGACGCCATCGGCGGGATCGACGACCAGGAGAGTTGAGCGCGAGTCTGGCCGTTAGGAGCCAGTTCAGCCACAACTGATCACGGGCGGCCGTGACCTGCGGCCGCCGGATCGATCAGCGCCCTGACCTGCTGCCGAGCTGTCGGCACCTGTCGACGTTGGTCACCATGGAGCGCCCTTCCACGGCCCGGAGACGGCCAGGGAGGGCGCTTGCTCGTGTGCCGTCACCTGCCTCATGCTGGTCTACTTCGCTCCTTCGCGAGAGGTGCGGCAGTGCCATGCCTAAGCCGGGCCTGAGATGGAATGATGATCCCAGCCGTGGACTAACTGACTTGGAGTGTGCGTGAAATGACCCTGCAGGACGAGATCGAGGCTGGTCGCTCGACGGTCAAGGCAGACGCCTACGCAATGTCCATCGGTGAGATCGTGAATCTATACCGTGATCGTGAATTGGTGATTCGGCCGGAATTCCAGCGCCTCTTTCGCTGGACACCGCCGAAGAAGTCGCGACTGATTGAAAGTATTCTCCTAGGTATCCCACTTCCTTCGATCTTCGTCATGCAGCGGCACGACGGAGTCTGGGAAGTGATTGATGGCCTCCAAAGGCTTTCAACGATTTTGGAGTTCATGGGCGAGCTGAGGGATGAGGAGAAAGGCGAGCTACTCCCGCCGAGCCAACTGCAGGGGACGCGCTACCTTCCCTCCCTGGAGGGTTTGAGCTTCGAGGGCACAGAAGAAGGTGCAGCGCTCACCCCTGGGCAGAGGGTTTCCCTCAAGAGGAGCAAGCTTGACTTCAAAATTCTATTGCCTGAAAGCGACGAGAAAGCAAAGTATGAGCTCTTTGATCGCTTGAACTCTGGTGGCGAAGTACCCTCGGCCCAAGAGGTCAGAAACTGCCAGCTCATCATGAGGAACCGTGATTTTTTCCTCTGGCTTGAGGAGCTGCGGAATGATTCCAGCTTCAATGCCTGTGCACTAATCTCTAGCCGGGCCGCTGAAGAGCAGTACGATCTCGAACTTGTCTGTCGATTCCTCAGTCTTATCTCAAGCACCCTTCAGGAGCTGAAGGAAATGGAGAGCGTCGACGTCTTCTTGACGGATAAGATGCTCGAATTGGCGGGCAGTGAAGGCTTTGATAGGCCGAGTTGGGGGAAGGTCTTCCGGGACACCTTTTCCCTCCTTTCCGAGGCTCTGGAATCTGACTCCTTCAGGCGTTATGACAATTCGAAGGGGCGGTTTCTCGGAGGTTTCTCGGTCTCCGCGTTTGAAGCCATTTCAGTCGGGGTCGCAAGCAACCTGGAGGCGTGGGCTCGAGTGCCAGAAGAGGATCGAGCGGGGGCGCTCCGAGGGCGTGTCGAAGACATGTGGTCAGAGACCTTCTTCCGTTCGCAGGCTCGTGGTGGCGTACGTGGAACCACGCGCATTCCGCTTACCATTCCTGCCGCCAAGGACTTTTTCCGCCCCTGAGGTCGCTCAAATGAAGATTCGCACGACCGAAGGTCTCTACGACTATATCTCGGCAGATCTGGGCTGGAGGAAAAAAGAGCTCAGCGTTTTCAAGGGGCAGGTGGAGAGGGCTGAATTCGGTATTCGCCCCGCGTTGCTCCGTGCTTCTATTGCTCTTCTCTATGCCCATTGGGAAGGGTTCGTGAAGAACTGCGCGCACGCCTACTTGTGCTACCTAGCATCCCTCAGGTTGTCTTATGTGCAACTGCGTCCAGAGCTGGCGGCGCTGGCAATGCGGGCAAGGCTTGAGGAATTCGAGACAACGAATAGATCGTTTATACATGCGACCCTAATTCGCGATATTCGAGAGGATGCGTCATCCCGCGCCAAGATTCCCACCAGTCGTGACGCGGTCAGGACTTTCTCGAATCTGAACTACGAGCGACTCTGTGACATTTTGTGTTCGGTGGGGTGTGACTTTTCTCGATACGCATCGTACGAAGACCTGATCGATGAGCAATTGCTTGCGGCTCGAAACAGAATCGCTCACGGCGAAGAAGACTACATCAGGCTTACCGACTGGAATGACGTCAGAGTGGAAATCGTCAAAATGATGGATGACATTTCCAATCAAATTCTGAACTCTGCGACACGGAAGAGCTATTTGGCTGAGTGGGATCCGAAAAGCTAGCGATCGCGGATCAGGTCGGTGGTGCGGCTTTGAGCTGGAGCTGATTTGGCGCGAGTGATCATGGCCCATTACACTATCCCGCGGATCGCGCAGGTTTGTAAGCCTGCCCGTTAGTGCCCGATCTTGGGTCATGATCTTCGAGGCTCGCGCCAAATTGGCTGCCTGAAGCCGTGGAGCCGACCGCCCCAGCCGCAGCGGGTTTCTCCCCACGATGTTCCCGCAGTCGCCGAGCGCGCCGCCGGGCGCGGCCAGCCGGGGCGAAGACAGGAGGCAGGCCGCGCCGCAGAGGCGGCGCGCGCCCGCGCCGTGCGCGGGCCTTGAACCAGTAGAGAAAGTTTGAATCACGTTCGGTTGGTGGTCGCTGTGTCCGGTCGTACGGGTGCCTGGTGGCGGGTGGTGTAGAACCCTGGACATGGGGAGTGAGCGGCGGGAGCGGATGAAGGCGCTGGGTGCGCGTCTTCGTGTGCTTCGTGGAGAGTCGGGTCTGACGGGTGCCGTGCTGGCACAGCGGGCCGGCGTAGGTCAGCCGACCGTGTCGAAGATCGAGACCGGGCGCATGGTTCCGAGCCGGGATGTGCTCGACCGGATCGTGGGCGCCCTCGGCGTGGATGAGTCGGTCTCTCGTGAGGTGTGGGAGCTGCTGGCGGGCGTGCTTGCCGCCGAGGACGACGAGTCGACCGCTGTTGACGTCGCCGAGGGCACGACCGTTGATGAAGAGGTGCGGTCCGCTCAGTCCGTGCGCTCGTTCCAGTGCGTCGTACTGCCGGCCATGTTGCAGAGCGCGGAGTACGCCCGGCACGTCTTCCAGAGCGCCCCGCGCTCGACACCCGAGGCTGTCGGTCGGGCCGTCGCTGCCCGTGTGGATCGGCAGAGCGTCCTGTACGAGCCGGGGCGGGAGTCGGTGTTCGTGGTCACCGAGGCCGTGTTGCGGACCTGGCCCGGGAGTCCGGCGCTGATGCTGGCGCAGTTCGACCGGCTGCTGGCGGTGGAGAGTCTGAGCACGGTACGGCTGGGGGTGATTCCCTGGCGCCGGCCGGTGCCGGTGCTGCCGCGGCACGGCTTCACCTTGTGCGACCAGCGGGCGGTCGTGATCGAGACCTTCGACAACGAACGGGTGTCCACTGACGCTGCTGAAGTGGCCGCCTACGAGGAGACCTTCGAGCGCTTCGAGCGCGCTGCCGTCTTCGGTGATGAGGTGCGCGAGCTGCTGTTGCGGGTGATGAAGGAGTTCCGCGACCTGGGGGATGCCCTCACCCAATAGAGGAATAATTCCTCGACATGCCTAGAATGCTGCTCATCGCTGGGAATACTCTGCCGTCACGCTGTCTAGCCCCCTAGACGAACGGAGAGGTTCCCATGCTCACCAAGTGGTGCCGTGTCTTCCCCGGCCTGCCGGAAGAGGTGTCCAATGCCCGTCACTTCGTGGCCTCCCTGCTCGCGGACCGTGGTCCGGTCGAAGACGCCGTCCTGGTCGTGAGCGAGCTGGCGACGAACGCCCTGCGGCATACGCGGAGTGGCATGCCTGGTGGGTGGTTCTTGGTGGTCGTCGGCCTTGGTGACGATCTCGTGCGCATCAAGGTGGTCGACCAGGGCGGCGCTCGCGTGCCTCACCTGTGCCCCGTCACCAGCCGTGAAGAGGGAGGTCGTGGGCTACGGCTGATCGATGCCTTGGCGAAGAACTGGGGCTACACGATCTTGCCTGACGGGCGCTTCGTCTGGGCCGATCTGGTGCGGGCGAGCGTATGAGGGCGCAGAAAGCGGTGCGATCGCGGGTTCGCATAGTTGGCGGTGAGGTGTGAGCCCGAGAGGTGTCCCCCGGAGGAGATCGCGCTTCTACGTGATCGGTGTGCGTACCGGGCGGCGGCTGCCTCCCATTCCGTCTAGGGCCCTAGACTCCTGGGTACTGCTAGGAGGTGAGGTCATGTCGGACGAGCTCCAACGGATCATGACGATCGATGATCCGTACCTGCTGTTGCGCGAGGTGACGACTCGCTTGGCGGACGCGCAGCAAGAGGTGACTGAGCTGGCCCGCCTTCGTCGCCGAGTGGTTCAGGACCTGCACGCCCAAGGGTTGTCGTACGCGCAGATCGCCGCGAAGGCCGGCCTGAGCCGCGGGCGGATCCACCAGATCCGGCACACCGGTCCGGCGCCGGAAGGGGCCTTCCTCGGCCGGGGCGCCGTCACCGTCGCCACACCGTTGCGGCGGGACGACGAACGCGGTCGGACCGTCGTCGCCGTGGACGACGTCAGTTCCGGCAAGCGGCTGGAAGACCTGGCGCGGTCGTACGGGCTCGACGTCGCCTCGGAGCATGTGCCGGTGACCGGCGAGATCGACCTCAACCGGGACGGCCTGATCGTGGTCTGCGGCCCCCGCATGTCCCAGGCCATGTGGGACACCTACGCCCAGGACCCGGTTCTCCACTGGGAGCGTGCGGAAGACGGGCCCTGGACCGTCGTGGACCGGCAGACCGGCACCGTGTACCGCTCGGGGCAGGACAGCGACCCGGTCCGGCCGTACGACGTCGGCTACCTCGGCCGGCTGCCGCGACCGGACGGAAACGGCTCGCTGCTCGCGATCGCCGGTATCCACACGCAAGGTTCCCTCGGTGTCGTGCAGCTCCTCGCCAACGACCTGAACGTGATGTGGGGCCAGGTCGGCGACCGCCGGTTCTCCACTCTGGTGGGTGTCGAGTACGACCCCGAGACCAGCGAACCGCAGTCCGTGGAACTGCTCTGCCCCCTGTACCGGCACGACGAGGAGACGGCGGTGTGAGGGTCGACCTCGCCACGCTCCCCGCCGACCCGGAACGAGAGAACGAGGACTTCGCCGCCGCCGCTCCCGGAGCGGTCGTGCTCCTCGACGGCGCCGGCGTCGGTGGTGCCGAGACTGGGTGCACGCACGGTGTCGCCTGGTTCTCCGGGACGCTGGGCGGCCTGCTGCTCCAAGCCATCTCCAGGTCCCCCGCCCGGCCGCTCACCGAGTGCCTGGCCGACTCGATCGGCCGCGTCCGCTCGCTGCACGGCGACAGCTGTGACCTGGCGTACCGGGCCAGTCCCACCAGTACGGTCGTCGCCGCACGGATCAACGGGGAAAGGCTGGAGTACCTGGTCCTGGGTGATTCCTCGTTGCTCCTGGAGGAGGAGGACGGCAGTGCGACCGTCGTCACCGACCGGCGCCTGGACGAAGTCGGCAAGCGACTGCGCGGGCCGGTCGACGCGCTGCCCACCGGCTCACCCGAGCATTCCGCCGCGCTCGCCGACTACCGGGAGGCTTTGACCGGTCTGCGCAACCAGCCGGACGGCTTCTGGATCGCCGGCCCCGACCCGCAGGCGGCCGAACACGCGCTGGCCGGCACGGTGGCGCTTGACTCGCTGTCCACCGTGACGCTTCTGAGTGACGGCGCGACCCGGCTCGTCGATCGCTTCCAAATCGCCGACTGGGCAGAGTACTTGGACGTGCTTGCTTCCTCCGGGCCGGACGAACTGATCCGCCGTGTGCGAGAGGCCGAGAAGAGCGACCCCGACGGTCGGCGCTGGCCGCGAGGCAAGGCGCACGACGACGCGACCGTCCTCCACTGGGCCGTTCGATAGCCCTCTCGCACGGTTTCGCGGCCACGCCGTATACCCCCCTAGACAGTTGATGGGTCGTCGGCTACCTTCACTGTCAACCCCCCTAGACAGTTGGGGTGGTCGCCCCCGCTGCTGTCTAGGGGGCTATTCAGCCCGCTCGGCGCCGATCTCAGGGCGCCCGAAGACTCCGTGAGGTACTGACAGTGCGTGTGATCCCCGTAGACACCTCCGCCGCGACGCTGCTCGTCACCAAGCTCCCCGAGGTCAAGGTCAGGGACCGTCAGACCGGCGAGGTCGCCGTGGACCCGGTGACCAACCAGCGGCTCATGACGCTGGAGCTGGTGTTCATCGCGGCCGGCGGCTCGGACATGATCAAGGTGACCATTCCCGAAGAGGGGATCGGAGACGGCCTGGTCATGGGCGCGCCGGTCATCCTGTCGGGCCTGGTCGCCCGGCCGTGGGAGAGCGAGTTCGGCGGGCGTAGCCGTCACGGCATCGCCTACCGGGCCGACGCTGTCATGGTCAACGCGCCGGTTGCGGCCCAGGGTTGATCGCCATGACTGACGTTACCTGGGTGCTGCTGCTGGTCCTGCTCCTTGTGGTCGCGCTGCTGGTGGTCCGTCGGCGGATGCCGGTGGTGTTCTGGTGGCTGGTCGGGTATCCGGTCGTCGCGTTGCGGGTGCTGCTGTCGTACCGGGCGACGATGGACGCGTGCGGCCTGACGGTCCCGGCTTCCGCCGTCCGGGTCGCCACGGCCCGGGTGATCGGGCGGCAGGCGGCACCCGTGCCGCCCCGGCGGTCCTTCCCCCGGCCCAACGCATCCGGTCTCGTCATGCGGCTGCGCATGGCGACCGGGCAGGCGCCCGAGGACTTCACCGCCTCGGCCGACCGACTGCGCCATGCCTGGGGCGCCCACGCCGTCCACGTACGCCCCATGAAACCCGGCTGGCTCGAACTGCGGCTCGTCGGGTGGGACATGCTCGCCGATGTGCGGCCCGCCCGGCGTCAGGCTGCGGCCGAGCCGCTTTGCCTGCCGCTGGCGCTGCGAGAGGACGGCGACTGGCACGTACGCGACTTTCGCACCGTGCCGCACGAACTGATCCTCGGCGCCACGCAGTCCGGAAAGTCCGTCTACCTGCGCAACCTGCTGTGCGGCCTGGCCCGGCAGCGGGTCGTCCTCGTCGGGATCGACTGCAAATGGGGTGTCGAACTGGCGCCCTTCGCACCCCGGTTGTCGGCGCTGGCCGACGACCCGGATCGGGCGAACGACCTCCTCGACGCGCTGCTGGAAGAGATGGAAGACCGGTTTCGGCTGATCGGGCTCAGCGGTGCCGATCCGGACGCTGTTCTCACCTCGGACGTCTGGGGGCTGCCGGACGCCGTACGGCCAGTCCCGGTAGTGCTGGTCGTTGACGAGGTGGCGGAACTCTTCCTCGCCGCGAACCGGGATGACGAGAAGCGGCGCGACGCGTTGGTCACCAAGCTCATCCGCCTCGCCCAGCTCGGCCGCGCGGCCGGCATCTACCTCGAAGTCTGCGGGCAGCGCTTCGGCTCGGAACTCGGCAAGGGCGCCACCATGCTGCGTGCCCAACTGACCGGCCGCGTTTGCCACCGCGTCAATGACGAAGCGTCGGCGAACATGGCCCTGGCCGACATCTCTCCCGAAGCAGCGCTGGCCGCCACGTCCATTCCTGCCGACCGGCCCGGCGTCGCGGTCGTCGGCGACTCGTCCGGCGGATGGTCCCGCGTCCGCTCTCCTCTTCTCTCGCTCGAAGAGGCGGCGGCCGTCTGCCGCGGCACCTCGGCTCTGGTCCCTGAACTGCCCCGGCTCGACCGCTTCCGGCTCGCCGTCGCCGTCGCATCGGCCGGGCCGTCCCCCTCGACCGGCGCCACGCCCACCGCGCGCCCGGTGACCGAGTAGCACGTTCCCTCCCCCCTACGGCCGGCGTGACCGCCTCACGCCATGTCCCTACCCCTCCCATGCCCGAAACAGGAAGGAACCGGAGCCGATGCGTGCCCACCTGGTCCGTGTGGACGCCGTCGTCGTCCAGGCCGTCATCGCGGGCGCCCTGTCCTTCTCCCACTTGCACGACCTCGCCGCAGCGGCCGGACAGGGCGGATGGAAGGCGTGGGCCTATCCCGTCAGCGTCGACCTGTTGCTGGTCGCCTCCTGGCGCCGGATGCGCCAGTTGCAGCGAACGGGGCAGGCGGCGGGTAGTCCCCGGCTGTGGTTCCTGGTGGCCCTTGCCGCCTCCCTCGGCGCCAACGTCGCCACTGCCGGACTCCTCGACCTGGACCACGTTCCCGCTTCGCTCCGCGTGGTGGTCGCGGGCTGGCCCGCCATCGCCTTCTTCGGCGGCACTCTGCTGGCCCACACACCGCCCGGCCAGGAATCTCCGGTGCTCACAGACTCGCCGACGGCTACTCCGCACGACCAACGAGACCCTGCTCCGGCTGCTGTCGACGGTCCGGAGCCGGAAGACCTGCCGGCACCAACCCCCGTTCCCGCCCCCGCCGAACCGGAAGCCGTCCCGGCTCCGCCTCCGCCCGGTCCCGCCGTCACGCTCCCACCCGCCCTTATCCAGCGCGCCCGGGCACTGGCCGACGAACAACGCTCGACCACCGGCCGCCCCGCCGACCCCGACGCCGTCCGCGCCCGGCTCGGCCTTCCCCCGTCCATGACCGCCTCCGTTGCCGCCCACCTGTGAGAGGAGCACCGCCATGAACCGCCGCTTCCGCAACGTCCGCCGTATCGGCCCCGTGAACGTCGCCTCCTACATCGACCGCGGCAGGCACCGCCACTTGGCCGCCTGCACCGCACCCCGCTGCGACTTTTCGGCCGAGTACGACTCCCGCGCCGCCGCCGAACTCGCCGCCCGCACCCACCGCTGCTCGGCCTGACAGGAGATCACCGCATGCGCGTCCCGCTTTGGCTCGCCCTGCTCTGCGTCACGGTCCTGGGCGTCAAGCTCATCCGCCCGCCCTGGTGGCTTGTCGCCGTGCTCCTCCTCGGCGGCTACCTGCTGACCGACAGCCTGCTGGCGCCCGTCATCGACTCCCTCGTCAAGTGACCCGTAAGGAGCCCTGCTCATGATCCGGCCGAAGATCCCCACCATGCCGCAACCGACCGTCCCGGTCACCACGCCCGCCACTGTTGCGCCGACCGCAGTCACTCCGGCCAGGCCATCGACGCCCGCACCTCCGGCGCTGGCCCGCCCGACCATCCAGTTGACGCCCGGCACGGCGCTCGCCCTCGTCGGTGGTGGGACCGCCGTGGTCTTGGTCGTGGGTGCCGTCCTCGTCTCCATGCTGCTCGCCGTCGCCGTGACCGCCACATCGGTCGCCGTGTGCGCCGTCGTTCTCCGCTCTCTCCTCACCCGCCGCTGAACCAACGACTCCTTTCGCCTGCCCTGACTGTCTAGCCCCCTAGACAGTCAGGACAGGGCCCAACACCCGCACCACAAGGAGGAACCTGCACATGCGTCCACCGGCTCCCCTTGGAGCCATCCGTCACATGGCCGCCCTCGCCCGGCACGGCGACCTCGGCTCCTACGCCCGGCAGATCCAGCGCCTCGGCGGCTGCGAGCGGCCCGTACGAATGGAGGGTCACCGGCTCGACGTCCACGTGGCCACCGGTGAAATCGTCCGGGAGATCACCGACCGCGACCTACCGGCCGGACAGCTCCTCATCCGCTGCAACAACCGTCGCGCCACCCGGTGTGCCACCTGCGCGGAGACGTACCGCAAGGACACCTTCCACCTTGTCACGGCCGGTCTGAACGGCGGCAAAGGCATCGGCCCGGCGGTCGCCCGGCACCCCCGCGTCTTCGCCACCTTCACCGCTCCGTCCTTCGGCCCGGTCCACAACCGCCCGACCGGCGGCCGGTGCCGCTGCGGACGCTCGCACACGGAGGACGACCCCGCTCTGGGTACGCCGCTCGACCCTGAGCGTTACGACTACCAGGCCGCCGTCCTCTGGAACGCGCATGCCGGTGCCCTCTGGGGTCGGTTCACCACCTACCTGCGCCAGCAGATCGCCACCCGCGCGGGCCTCACCCGCTCCGCGACGCGTGACTGCCTCCGTGTGTCGTACGCCAAGGTCGCCGAGTACCAGCGGCGCGGCGCCGTCCACTTCCACGCCGTCATCCGCCTCGACGGCCCGGGAGGCGCGGAGGACGACCCGCCCGCCTGGGCCACGACCGAACTCCTCACCGACGCGATCCGCTCGGCCGCCCGCCTCGCCGAGACACCCGGCCCGGTCATCGACGGCCGCGCCTACGCCTTCCGCTTCGGCGACCAGCTCGACATCCGCCCCATCCGCTCCGCGGACTTCGCGGGCACCTCGGAGCTGTCCAGCCGGGCCGTGGCCGCCTACATCGCCAAGTACGCCACCAAAGGCGCCGAGACGGCCGGCACGCTCGACCACCCCGTCCGCAACCCCATCACCGACCTGATCGGCTCCGGTGTCACCGACCACGCCCGCCGGATGATCCTCACCTGCTGGCACCTCGGCGCGCTCCCCAAACTCGAAGCGCTGCGCCTGCGCAAGTGGGCCCACATGCTCGGCTTCCGCGGCCACTTCTCCACCAAGTCCCGCACCTACTCCGTCACCCTCGGCGCCCTCCGCCAGGAACGCGCCGACCACAACGAAGCCCTGGCCCGCGCCCGCGCGCCCGAAGCGGGTCACCCCCTGCCCGACCCGGACACCGTCCTCGTCCTCTCCCACTGGCGCTTCGCCGGAACCGGGTGGACGAACGCAGAACACCTCATCGCTCACGGCATCGCCCCTCGCTCAACCGATCCGCAGACGGAAGGAGAACCGACATGGCCCAGCGTGTTCCCGACGAGCTGATGACCGTCCGCCAAGTGCTCGATGAGCTGGGTGGTGTCTCGCGCCGGACCTTCTACCGATGGCGCGAGCTCGGTCAAGGGCCCGCGGCATTCAAGCTCCCGAATGGAGAACTTCGCGTGTGGCGGAGCGACTTCACAACGTGGTTGCGGCAGTTGGAGGCAGCGGCGTGAAGTCTCTCGACGTGAAGGTGTGGGGCGTACGGAAGAGGAACACCAAGAAGTCGTCCTATGACGTCCGATGGACCGTTGCCGGGAACGTCTTCTCCGAACAGTTCCGAACCAAGGCGCTCGCGGATCACTACCGCTCCAAGTTGCTCCGTGCCACTCATGATGGCGAAGAATTCGACACGGCGACGGGGCTGCCCGACTCGATGGTTGAGAAAGCGGCCTCGATGACCTGGTACGCCTTCGCTCTGAAGTACCTGGCCATGAAGTGGCCTCACGCGGCGCCGAACACACGCAATGGGATCAATGAGGCCCTGACCGCCGTGACAATGGCCCTTCTCGACGATCGCCCTGGGCAGCCGTCCGAGGAACTGATCAGGAAGGCACTCCGCAACTGGGCCTTCGTCCTCCCGGGGCCAGACGAGCGCGAATTGCCGACTGAGATCGCGGACACCTTGCACTGGGTGGCCAAGGCGTCGCGCCCACTCTCGGACCTCGGTGACGCGGCGATGGGCAGGGCCGTCCTGGACTCACTCAAGCTGAAGCTCGACGGGACGGCGGCGGCCGCGGAGACCGTCCGGCGCAAGCGTCGGACACTCGTCAACGCGATGCACTACGCGATAGACCTCGGCGAGTTTAGAGAGAACCCGATCACGGGCATCCGTTGGAAGAAGCCAAGGGTTGCCGGAGAGGTCGACCCCCGGGTCGTCGCCAATCCCGAGCAGGCTCGTTCCCTGCTGACTGCGGTCTCGTACGTCGGCGGGTACGGCCGCGCGCGTGGTCGCCGACTCGTCGGCCTGTTCGCCTGCATGTACTACGGTGGCCTGCGCCCGGCTGAGGCCGTTGGCCTCACCAGTGCAGACCTGAAGCTGCCCCAGGTCGGTTGGGGGACAGCACTGCTGAACCGGACGCGCCCGAGTGTCGGCAAGCAGTGGACGGACTCCGGTGAGACCCACGACGACCGGGGGCTGAAGAACCGGCCGGCGGAGGAGGTCCGGCTCGTACCAATCCCGCCCCAACTCGTCGCCATCCTCCGGCAGCATCTCGACACCTTCGGCACCGCCGAGGACGGGCGACTGTTCACCAACGAGCGCGGGGGAGTGGTCGGCTCGTCCACGTACTACCGCGTCTGGCAGGAGGCTCGTGCGCTGGCGCTCCCGCCGGCCGCGGTCTCCTCCCCGCTCGCCGCGCGTCCGTACGATCTCCGGCACTCGGCACTGTCGACCTGGCTCAACTCCGGGGTGGATCCGACTGAAGTCGCCGAGCGTGCGGGCAACAGCGTGGAGGTCCTGCTGAGCCGCTACGCCAAGTGCATCGATGGACGACAGGAGATCGCCAACCGCAAGATCGAGGAGTTGCTGCGGGAGTACGAGTGATCACGGGACCAAGGCACCCCATACTCCAAGGGTGGACATGTCGGAGGAAGGCGAAGCGCTCGATCCTCGGTGGGTCGAGGTGGGCAACAACGTGAATGGCATCCTGCACGGCTGCCGAGACGCCTCGCCTGTAGCCGAGCGCTTCGTGCGGGCCGGCTGGAGGTCGAGGTCGTCCTCCTGGAATGGCTACGAGGTGGGAACCCGTTGGTGCGAAGTGGAGCTCGACCCCGTCGATGGGCCGGACGTCCTACTCAACGGAGTCGTCGACCCGCGGCGGCTCGATGACCTCGCCGGCCTCCTCCGCCGTTTCGGGCTGAGGTGCTCTCTGGAGCTCTATGACGGGGACGGCATCCTGGTCCGCGAGGTCCGAGCCTGACTCGGCGAACCTCGCTCGAGGCTCCCGGACGTGTCCGGGAGCCTTCGCGTTTTCCGGGCTTGACCTGGGGAAACGTCACAAGATCCTGTCCACGAATAGTCCACAGACCCCGGCATACGGCCGCTACGAGCGGCACACGCCTGCACATACGCGAAGACCCCGGCCTCAGCGTTTCCGCTGGTGACGGGGTCTTCAGGCACCTCCTACAAGGTGCCCCCGGCAGGATTCGAACCTGCGCACACGGCTCCGGAGGCCGTTGCTCTATCCCCTGAGCTACGGGGGCGTGTCGGGCGCTGAGCTTCTCGCTCGCGGCGACGGGTAGAACACTAGCAGGTCCGCGGGGGTGATCAGCAATTCGGTTCCTCGGGTGGGGGGAGCGGGTCCCCTGTAGGGGGTGGAAGTGGGGAAAACCCGGACGCGGTGGCCGGTCCGCACCTACTCTCGACTTGTGCCAGGCGCTCCGGGTCGGGTGCTTGTTGTGGACGACAACAAGGTCATCCGGCAGCTGATCAGGGTCAACCTCGAGCTGGAAGGGCTAGAGGTCGTGACCGCGGCCGATGGTGCCGAGTGTCTGGATGTGGTGCATGAGGTGCGCCCCGATGTCGTGACGCTCGACGTCGTCATGCCCCGGCTGGACGGGCTCCGCACCGCCGCCCGGCTCCGCGCCGATCCCCGTACGCAGCACCTGCCCGTCGCCATCATCAGCGCGTGCACCCAGTACGAGGTCCAGGCCGGCCTCGACCTCGGCGTCGACGCCTTCCTCGCCAAGCCCTTCGAACCCGCCGAGCTGGTCCGGCTCGTGAAGGACCTCATCGAGGGGAAGATCGGGCGTGCGGCGTCCGGGGGAGACGGATCCGCCGCGGGGGGCGGGCATGAGCCCGGGCAGGGCGGAGGCGCGCCTGGCGGGGGCGGTGACGGGGAGATCGTCGAGGGGAGCGGCGAGGAGAACGGTGAACCGGAGGGCGCTGGGGGCGTCGGTGAGGGGCAGGAGGCCGACGAGGGTGCCTCCGGTCACGAGCGCCTCCCGTGCCGGCAAACCCTGCCGTGCCAGCAAGGCCTCCCCGGTCACGAAGGCCTGCGCCCTTATGAAGGCCTGACAGGTATGACAGGTATGACAGGCCTGACCGGCCATGAGAGCCTCCCCGGCCACGACGGTCCGCCTGACCACGACGGTCCGGCCGGTCGCGACCACCTGCCCGGTCAGCAGGCCCTGCCCCGCGCTCACGAAGACCTGCTCCCCGCTCACGAAGGCTTCCCGGCTCACGAAGGCGTACCCGATCCCGGCGGCCTGGCCAGTTCCAGCGGCCTCCCGAGTCCAGACCGCCTCATGACTCCCGACGGACTCCCCGCCTCCGGCCTCCCGAACCCCGACGGGCTCCCCAGCCCCGACGGCATCCACCCCTAGCCACATACGCCCTGGCCACGCATCCCGGGCCGTCCGCCGGTGACCGCCTGGCCGTTCCCGGCCCCGCCGCTCCCGACGCGACCGGCGCGCACAGGCATGCCCGCATCGGAAAAGGAAGAAAGGCATAACCGGCTCGCCCACCCACCCCCCTCCTCCCCTACGCTTGTCCCGTGACCCCCGCCGAGCTCTCCCGCACCGTGTTGCACGCGGTGTGTCGTGCCGTCGACGACGGGGAGTTGCGCGTGGCCGTGCCCGAGCGGGTCGTGGTGACCGAGCCGGGGCCCGGTGGGTGCGGGGACTTCGCGACCGCCGTCGCGCTGCGGCTCGCCGGCGCCGCCGGGCAGCCTCCGCTGCGGGTCGCCGGGATTCTGCGGGAACGTCTCGTCGGGGCCGAAGGGATCGAGGACGTCGTCGTCACCGGGCCGGGGTTCCTCAACATCCGGCTCGCCGAGCAGGTCGACCCGGTGGCCGCGCTGGTCGCGGAGATCCGGGAGAAGGGCGCCCGGTACGGGCACGGTGACGCCCTCGCCGGACAGGTCGTCGCGCTCCGGGTGCCGTACGAGGTGCGGGCCGAGGTCGTCGCCGACGCCGTCGTACGCATCGTGGGAACCCAGGGCGGGCGGGCCACCGTGGAGCACGGCGAGCCCGTCAATCTGCGGCCCGTGCCCACCCCGGAGGACCCCGCGCCGCTCGGCCCCGACGCCGCCCGGTGGGCCCTGCTCCACCCCGCCCCGCACGACCGGCCCCGGATCACCGCCGACCACCTGGTGCAGCGCGAGGGCAACCCGCTGTTCCGGGTGCGGTACGCCCACGCCCGCGTCCGCTCCCTCGGCCGCAACGCCGCCCGCCTCGGCTTCGCCGCCGAACCCGGCCGCCCGCACACCGAGGCCGGCGCCCTCCTCCTCACCCCCCTCGCCGACCACCCCCGCATCCTCACCGCGGCCGCCACCCACCGTGCCCCGGACCGGCTCGCCCGGCATCTCGTCACCGTCGCCGATGCCGTGCTGCCCCTGCTGCCTTCCGTGCTTCCCGTCGGCGAGGAGAAACCCTCGGCCGCCCACCGTGCCCGGCTGGCCCTCGCCGAAGCAGCCGGGACGGTGCTGGCCGGTGGCCTGTCCCTGCTCGGCATCGACGCACCCGAACATCTCTGAGGCGCGTGAGCGGATGCGCCCCGGAGAGAGACAGAGAGCCTGAGAATCACGTCATGAGCCGTTCCGCCCATCCCGCCGGGCCCCGCCACGCCGATGTCCTGCCCGAGGGGCACTACTCCGCACCACCCGCCGACCTCAACGCCCTGGACCGGAAGGTGTGGGCCCAGACCGTCACGCGCGGCGACGACGGTGTGGTCGGTGTCGCGGGCATCCCCGTCACCCGGCTCGCCGAGGAGTTCGGCACGCCCGCCTACATCCTCGACGAGGAGGACTTCCGGTCCCGCGCGCGTGCCTGGCGCACCGCGTTCGGTCCGGACGCGGACGTGTTCTACGCCGGCAAGGCCTTCCTCTCCCGGGCCGTCGTGCGGTGGCTGGACGAGGAGGGGCTGAATCTGGACGTGTGCTCCGGCGGCGAGCTGGCCACCGCGCTGTCCGCGGGGATGCCCGCCGAGCGCATCGCCTTCCACGGCAACAACAAGTCCGTCGAGGAGATCCGCCGGGCCGTGGAGGCCGGCGTCGGGCGGATCGTGCTCGACTCCTTCCAGGAGATCGTGCGGGTCGCCCACATCGCCCAGTCCCTCGGCAGGCGGCAGAAGGTCCAGATCCGGATCACCGTGGGCGTCGAGGCGCACACGCACGAGTTCATCGCCACCGCCCACGAGGACCAGAAGTTCGGCATCCCGCTCGCCGGCGGGCAGGCGGCGGAAGCCGTGCGGCGGGCGCTCCAGCTCGACGGGCTGGAGCTGATCGGCATCCACTCGCACATCGGCTCGCAGATCTTCGACATGTCCGGCTTCGAGGTCGCCGCCCACCGGGTCGTCGGCCTGCTGAAGGACATCCGCGACGAGCACGGCGTCGAACTGCCCGAGATCGACCTCGGCGGCGGGCTCGGCATCGCCTACACCAGCGCCGACGACCCCCGCGAGCCGCACGAGATCGCCAAGGCGCTCACCGAGATCGTCACCCGCGAGTGCGAGGCCGCCCGGCTGCGCACGCCCCGCATCTCCGTCGAGCCCGGACGGGCCATCGTCGGACCCACCGCCTTCACCCTGTACGAGGTCGGCACGGTCAAGCCGCTCGACGGGCTGCGGACGTACGTCTCCGTCGACGGCGGCATGTCGGACAACATCCGTACCGCGCTGTACGACGCCGAGTACAGCGTCGCGCTCGTCTCCCGCGCCTCCGACGCCGAGCCGGTGCTCTCCCGGGTCGTCGGCAAGCACTGCGAGAGCGGGGACATCGTGGTCAAGGACGCGTTCCTGCCGAGCGACCTGGCACCGGGCGACCTCGTCGCCGTGCCGGCCACCGGCGCGTACTGCCGGTCCATGGCCAGCAACTACAACCACGTCCTGCGGCCGCCCGTCGTCGCCGTACGGGACGGCGAGGCCCGGGTGATCGTCCGGCGCGAGACGGAGGAGGACCTCCTGCGTCTCGACGTCGGGTGACGCGCCCTCCGAGAACGACGGGGGCGGAAGATCTGCGGTCTTCGGCCCCCGTACAAATGAAATAGATGTCTCACGATCCGGACGAAGGGTAGAAACTCCCGTCCGGTGAGTGAGACTGGACCAACCGTAGACGGTATGAGGAAACGAGGTCGGATGATGCGTACGCGTCCGCTGAAGGTGGCGCTGCTGGGCTGTGGAGTGGTCGGCTCAGAGGTGGCGCGCATCATGACGACGCACGCCGCCGACCTCGCCGCCCGCATCGGTGCCCCGGTCGAACTCGCCGGCGTGGCCGTCCGGCGTACCGGCAAGGCGCGTGAGGGCATCGACCCCGCGCTCGTCACCACCGACGCCACCGCCCTGGTCAAACGCGGGGACATCGACGTCGTGGTCGAGGTCATCGGCGGCATCGAGCCCGCCCGGACGCTCATCACCACCGCCTTCGAGCACGGCGCTTCCGTCGTCTCCGCGAACAAGGCGCTGCTCGCCCAGGACGGCGCCGCCCTGCACGCGGCGGCGGAGGCGAACGGCAAGGACCTCTACTACGAGGCCGCCGTCGCCGGCGCCATCCCGCTGATCCGGCCGCTGCGCGAGTCGCTCGCCGGCGACAAGGTCAACAGGGTCCTCGGCATCGTCAACGGCACGACCAACTTCATCCTCGACAAGATGGACTCCACCGGCGCCGGCTACCAGGAGGCCCTGGACGAGGCCACCGCCCTCGGGTACGCGGAAGCCGACCCGACCGCCGACGTCGAGGGCTTCGACGCCGCAGCCAAGGCCGCCATCCTCGCCGGCATCGCCTTCCACACGCGCGTCCGCCTGGACGACGTCCACCGCGAGGGCATGGCCGAGGTCACCGCCGCCGACTTCCGCTCCGCCAAGGAGATGGGCTGCACCATCAAGCTGCTCGCCATCTGCGAGCGCTCCAAGGACGGCACGTCGGTCACCGCGCGGGTGCACCCCGCGATGATCCCGCTCAGCCACCCGCTCGCCTCCGTGCGCGGCGCGTACAACGCCGTCTTCGTGGAGAGCGACGCCGCCGGGCAGCTGATGTTCTACGGCCCCGGCGCCGGCGGCTCGCCCACCGCCTCCGCCGTCCTCGGCGACCTGGTGGCCGTCTGCCGCAACCGGCTCAACGGCGCCACCGGGCCCGGCGAGTCGGCCTACGCCGACCTGACCGTCTCCCCGATGGGCGACGTCGTCACCCGGTACCACATCAGCCTCGACGTGGCCGACAAACCGGGCGTGCTCGCCCAGGTCGCCACCGTTTTCGCCGAGCACGGCGTGTCCATCGACACGGTTCGGCAGCAGGGCAAGGACGGCGAGGCCTCTCTCGTCGTCGTCACCCACCGGGCCTTCGACGCCTCCCTGTCCGGGACCGTCGAGGCGTTGCGCAAGCTGGACACCGTGCGGGGTGTCGCCAGCATCATGCGGGTTGAAGGAGAGTAACCAGCAATGACCCACCAGTGGCGCGGAATCATCGAGGAGTACCGGGACCGGCTGCCCGTCTCCGACACCACGCCGGTCGTGACGCTCCGCGAGGGCGGCACGCCCCTCGTGCCCGCGCAGGTGCTCTCCGAGCGCACGGGCTGCGAGGTCCACCTGAAGGTGGAGGGAGCCAACCCCACCGGGTCCTTCAAGGACCGCGGCATGACCATGGCGATCAGCAAGGCCAAGGAGGAGGGGGCGAAGGCCGTCATCTGCGCCTCCACCGGCAACACCTCCGCCTCCGCCGCCGCGTACGCGGTGCGGGCCGGCATGGTCTCGGCCGTCCTGGTGCCGCAGGGCAAGATCGCCCTCGGCAAGATGGGCCAGGCCCTCGTGCACGGCGCGAAGATCCTCCAGGTCGCCGGCAACTTCGACGACTGCCTCACCCTCGCCCGTGCGCTCAGCGAGAACTACCCCGTGGCGCTGGTGAATTCGGTCAACCCGGTGCGGATCGAGGGCCAGAAGACGGCCGCCTTCGAGATCGTGGACATGCTCGGCGACGCGCCCGACATCCACGTCCTCCCGGTCGGCAACGCGGGCAACATCACGGCCTACTGGAAGGGCTACAAGGAGTACGCCGCCGACGGCGTCTCCACCCGCACCCCGCGGATGTGGGGCTTCCAGGCCTCCGGCAGCGCCCCCATCGTGCGCGGCGAGGTCGTCAAGGACCCGTCGACCATCGCCACCGCCATCCGCATCGGCAACCCGGCCTCCTGGCAGTACGCCCTGGCCGCGCGCGACGAGTCCGGCGGGGCCATCGACGAGGTGACGGACCGTGAGATCCTGCGCGCCTACCGTCTGTTGGCCGCGCAGGAGGGCGTCTTCGTGGAGCCCGCCTCCGCCGCCTCGGTGGCCGGTCTGCTCAAGGCCGCCGAACAGGGCAAGGTCGACCCGGGCCAGCGCATCGTGTGCACGGTCACCGGCAACGGCCTGAAGGACCCGGACTGGGCCGTCGCCGGCGCCCCGCAGCCGGTCACCGTCCCGGTCGACGCCGCCACCGCGGCCGAGCGCCTCGGCCTCGCCTGAGCGCTCCCGAACCGGGAAATCCCTGACAAGGTGCACAGGGGGCTTACGACACGCATCGTGCGCCTCCTGTGCGCCCTATGTCGCCACAGAACCTTCCTTCGATAGGCTGTAGCGAACCCGCCTGCCGCATATGCCCTCGCGCATGGCAGGCGCCGCGCCGTCTTCGCGGCCCGACGGGTGTTCGTACGTCAGTCATCGGCAGTCCACCGGATGACCATCGAATCCATCGAGCGTCATTCGACCGTAAACGCAGCTCAAGGAGAGTCTTCGAGCGATGGCCGGTCCAGCGTTCCGCGCCGCCGCCGTCCGGGTGCGCGTCCCCGCCACCAGCGCCAACCTCGGCCCGGGTTTCGACGCCCTGGGCCTCGCGCTGGGGCTCTACGACGACGTGGTCGTCCGGGTGGCCGACTCCGGGCTGCACATCGACATCGCGGGTGAGGGCGGCGAGACCCTGCCGCGGGACGAGAGCCACCTCCTCGTCCGCTCCCTGCGGACCGCCTTCGACCTGCTGGGCGGACAGCCCCGCGGCCTGGAGATCGTCTGCGCCAACCGCATCCCGCACGGCCGGGGCCTCGGCTCCTCCTCCGCCGCCATCTGCGCCGGCATCGTCGCCGCCCGCGCCGTGACCATAGGCGGCGAGGCACGCCTGGACGACGCCGCGCTGCTGGAACTGGCCACCGAGATCGAGGGCCACCCGGACAACGTGGCCGCCTGTCTGCTCGGCGGCTTCACCCTGTCCTGGATGGAGGCCGGCACCGCCCGCGCCATCAGGATGGAGCCGCACGATTCCATCGTTCCGGTGGTTTTCGTGCCCGGAAAGCCCGTACTGACCGAGACGGCGCGCGGACTGCTCCCGCGCAGCGTTCCGCACGTGGACGCCGCCGCGAACGCGGGCCGCGCCGCCCTGCTGGTCGAGGCCCTGACCAGGCGTCCCGAGCTGCTGCTGCCCGCCACCGAGGACCGCCTCCACCAGGAGTACCGCGCCCCGGCCATGCCCGACAGCGCCGCACTGGTGGAGCGGCTGCGCGCCGACGGCATCCCGGCCGTCATCTCCGGCGCCGGACCCACCGTGATGGCCCTGGCCGACGCCGACAGCGCCGACAAGGTCTCCCACCTCGCGGGTGAGGGCTGGGCCGCCAACCGGCTGGACCTGGATTCCCGGGGAGCGAGCGTCCTGCCGCTCGCGACGTGACACACGGTTGCCGGATTTGGAGAGGGGGAATGTTTGTTGGATCCGGTAGTGTTAATCTCAAGTCTGCACCCGACCTCACCATGGCGAGGTGCCTCGTGTCCCCGTCCGGGACAGACATTCTTCCGGGAGCCTCCCGGGCCACTCCGTGTCCCTTGCGCCGTACCTGGGCAGTACGACGTATGCGAACACTGAGCGGGCCGCTGGTGGGGGCACCCCCGCTGGGGGACCGGAGCAGGTGCTACCACGCCACGTGACACTGGGTGCCACGGCTCGCGGAAGCGCCGTCACCGCACATTATCTTCCGCCGCTTTGGCGGACCACCGCCCCGGCACGGTTCACAAGACAGGACCGTAGCCGGACAGCACAACCGGTCGCCGAGCCAGACAGGCCGACGTCCGCTCCAGGGAAGGACCCTTCGTGAGCGACACCACCGATCTGATGGGCGCACGTGTCGAGGAGACCGCTGCCGCGCCCGCCACGGACGCCTCCGCGCCTGCCACCGGTGCCGGGTCCCGGCGGCGCCGCGGTACCGGCCTCGAGGGCATGGTGCTGGCCGAGCTGCAGCAGGTCGCCTCGGGCCTCGGCATCAGGGGCACCGCGCGGATGCGCAAGAGCCAACTGATCGAGGTCATCAAGGAGGCGCAGGCCGCCGGGGGCGCCGCCCCCAAGGCCGAGGCCGCCGCCACCGAGACCAAGCCGAAGCGCCGGGCCACCTCCCGGACGCGCACCGGCGAGGAGACCGCCGGGAAGAAGGCGGACAAGGCCGCCGAGGCCCCCGCCGAGAAGGCCGCGGCCCAGCAGCAGATCGAGATCCCGGGCCAGCCGGCCGGGGACACGGCCCGTGCGGGCGCGGCCGAGCGCGGGGCGGACGACGCCCCGGCCGAGCGCCGTCGCCGCCGCGCCACGGCCGACGCGGGCAGCCCGGCGCAGAACGGCGCCGAGACCGTCGCCGCCGAGGCCCGGACCGAGCCGAAGGCCGAGACGCCGGCCCAGTCCCAGCAGGGCGAGGCCAAGGGTGACGCCGGTGACGGCGAGGGCCGTGGCCGCCGCGACCGCCGCGAGCGCGGCCGGGACCGTGACCGGGACCGCCGCAACAAGGGCGACGAGCAGCAGGGCGGCCAGCAGCGTCAGCAGCAGGGCCAGCAGCAGGGCGGCCGTCAGGACAGCCGGCAGCAGGACGACGACGACTTCGAGGGTGGCCGCCGCGGCCGCCGCGGCCGTTACCGCGACCGCCGTGGCCGTCGTGGCCGCGACGAGATCGCCGAGCCGCAGCTCGCCGAGGACGACGTCCTGATCCCCGTCGCGGGCATCCTGGACATCCTCGACAACTACGCCTTCATCCGGACCTCCGGCTACCTGCCGGGCCCGAACGACGTCTACGTCTCCCTCGCCCAGGTCCGCAAGAACGGCCTGCGCAAGGGCGACCACGTCACCGGCGCGGTCCGGCAGCCGAAGGAGGGCGAGCGCCGCGAGAAGTTCAACGCGCTGGTCCGCCTGGACTCCGTCAACGGCATGGCCCCCGAACACGGCCGCGGCCGCCCGGAGTTCAACAAGCTGACCCCGCTCTACCCGCAGGACCGGCTCCGCCTGGAGACCGACCCGGGCGTGCTGACCACCCGGATCATCGACCTGGTCTCGCCGATCGGCAAGGGCCAGCGCGGTCTGATCGTGGCCCCGCCGAAGACCGGCAAGACCATGATCATGCAGGCGGTCGCCAACGCGATCACGCACAACAACCCCGAGTGCCACCTGATGGTCGTCCTGGTCGACGAGCGTCCGGAAGAGGTCACCGACATGCAGCGGTCGGTCAAGGGCGAGGTCATCTCCTCGACCTTCGACCGTCCGGCCGAGGACCACACCACGGTCGCCGAGCTGGCCATCGAGCGCGCCAAGCGCCTGGTCGAGCTGGGCCACGACGTGGTCGTGCTGCTGGACTCGATCACCCGTCTGGGCCGTGCCTACAACCTGGCGGCGCCGGCCTCCGGCCGCATCCTGTCCGGTGGTGTCGACTCCACCGCGCTCTACCCGCCGAAGCGGTTCTTCGGCGCGGCGCGCAACATCGAGGACGGCGGCTCGCTGACCATCCTCGCCACCGCCCTGGTGGACACCGGGTCCCGCATGGACGAGGTGATCTTCGAGGAGTTCAAGGGCACCGGCAACATGGAGCTGAAGCTCGACCGGAAGCTCGCGGACAAGCGCATCTTCCCGGCGGTGGACGTGGACGCGTCCGGCACCCGCAAGGAGGAGATCCTGCTCGGTGCCGAGGAGCTGGCGGTCGTCTGGAAGCTCCGCCGGGTGCTGCACGCGCTGGACCAGCAGCAGGCGATCGAGCTGCTGCTCGACAAGATGAAGCAGACCAAGTCGAACGTCGAGTTCCTGATGCAGATCCAGAAGACGACGCCGACGCCCGGCAACGGCGACTGAGCGTCCGGGTACCGCTGAGAAGAGGCCGCGTTCCCTCCGGGGAGGCGGCCTCTTCCGCGTCTCCGGGCACTGCGCATGCCCCTCTTCGCACCGGCTGTGGCGAGATCTTTGCCACAGCCTCCCCGGCGCCCGCCGGTCGCCCGGCGCACCACCGACGGCCCCGAAGCCGCAGGTGAGCGCCGTACGCCCGCCGCGTCCGACTACCCACCGTGCCGATTTCCGTACAGGTCGGCCACTGTGCGTTGTGCAACCCTGTCCCGAGTTTCTCCGTCTGACCTGGCGGAGCGACGATGGAGCGGTGACGACCGCGCCCGACCCTGGCCGCAGGGGGTACCCGACCGCCGAGACCTAGGAGCGATGTGGCCGCCGAGAGCATGCCCGCGATAACCGAGCCGGGCACGACCGGACCCCGCCGCCGGGGCAAGGGGCGCCGCCGCAAGGCCCCGAGCACCGGCCGCAAGGCCCTGCGCGTGACCGCCTGGACGGCCGCGGGCGTCGTGGTGCTGGGCGGCGCCGGAGCCGGGTTCGTCTACTTCAAGCTCAACGGCAATCTCCGCAGCGTCGACCTCAACCAGGCCCTCGGTACCGACCGGCCCGCGAAGATCGACAACGGCTCCGAGAACATCCTGGTCCTCGGCTCGGACACCCGCGCCGGCACGAACAAGAAGCTCGGCGGCGGCACGGACGACGGCAGCGCCCGCTCCGACACGGCGATGATCGTCCATGTGTACGAGGGCCACAAGCAGGCCAGCGTGGTCTCCATCCCCCGGGACACCCTCGTCGACCGCCCCGGGTGCACCGACACCAAGGGCACCGCTCATCCGGCCGCCACCGGTGTCATGTTCAACGAGGCGTACTCCACCGGGGGCGCGGCCTGCGCGGTCAAGACCGTCGAGTCGATCAGCGGCATCCGCATGGACCACTACCTGGAGGTCGACTTCGAGGGCTTCCAGCAGCTCATCGACGACCTCGGCGGCGTCCGGATCACCACCACCAAGGACATCCACGACCGGCAGAGCCACCTCGACCTCGAGGCCGGCCCGCACACCCTGAACGGCGAGCAGGCCCTCGGTCTGGTCCGCACCCGGCACGGCGTGGGCGACGGCTCCGACCTCGGCCGCATCCAGCTCCAGCAGGCCTTCATCAAGGCCCTCATCGACCAGGTCAAGCACGTCGGCGTCTTCACCAGCCCCAAGAAGCTCTACGACCTCGCCGACACCGCCACCAAGGCCGTCACGACCGACTCCGACCTCGGCTCGGTCAACGCGCTGATCGACTTCGCGGGAAGCCTGAAGGGCATCAGCTCCTCCCACATGAAGATGGTCACGATGCCGGTCCAGTACGACCCGGCCAACCCCAACCGCGTCCTGCTGGACACCACCAAGGCCCAGCTGGTGTGGAACGCCCTGCGGGACGACCGGCAGATCCCGAAGGCGGCGACGAGCGGCACGGCGACCGGCGAGGCCAAGGGCGTCGTCAGCGCCCCGTAGCACGCTCCGCGCACCCCTGGAATAGAACAGCCGCACCCCCGGTTTGGGTGGATGGCACCAGTCCTGGCAGACTGGTACGTCGGCTCCGGTTCACGCCTCCGCATCCCGCTGCGGCGACCCGGCGCCCTCCCGAAACCTAGGAGACACCTTGAAGCGCGACATCCACCCCGCGTACGTCGAGACGCAGGTCAGCTGCACCTGCGGCGCGTCGTTCACCACCCGCAGCACCATCGAGTCCGGCGCCATCCGGGCCGAGGTCTGCTCCGAGTGCCACCCGTTCTACACGGGCAAGCAGAAGATCCTCGACACCGGTGGCCGTGTGGCCCGCTTCGAGGCCCGCTTCGGCAAGGCCGCCGGCTCCAAGAAGTAGCGAGCCCCATTTCGCCGGTCCACGGCCACACCCGCTCACGGGCGGGTGTGCCCGGGACCGGCGTTTTTGGTCGCCGCCCTTCCCTTTCACCGCAGTACAGGAGCCCAAGATGTTCGAGGCCGTCGAGGAACTCGTCGCCGAGCACGCCGATCTGGAGAAGAAGCTCGCCGACCCGTCGGTCCACGCCGATCAGGCGAACGCGCGCAAGCTGAACAAGCGCTACGCCGAGCTGACCCCGATCGTCGCCACGTACCGCTCCTGGAAGTCGACCGGCGACGACATCGAGACCGCCCGCGAGCTGTCCGCCGTCGACCCGGACTTCGCGGCCGAGGTCAAGGAGCTGGAGAAGCAGCGCGAGGAACTGACCGAGAAGCTGCGCCTGCTGCTCGTCCCGCGCGACCCCAGCGACGACAAGGACGTCATCCTGGAGATCAAGGCGGGCGCGGGCGGCGACGAGTCGGCCCTCTTCGCCGGCGACCTGCTGCGGATGTACCTGCGCTACGCCGAGCGCGTCGGCTGGAAGACCGAGATCATCGACGCCACCGAATCCGAGCTGGGCGGCTACAAGGACGTCCAGGTCGCGGTGAAGACCCGCGGGCAGACCGAGCCCGGCCAGGGCGTCTGGGCCCGGCTGAAGTACGAGGGCGGCGTGCACCGCGTGCAGCGCGTCCCGGCGACCGAGTCCCAGGGCCGCATCCACACCTCCGCGGCCGGTGTGCTCGTCACCCCCGAGGCCGAGGAGGTGGACGTGGAGATCAACCCCAACGACCTCCGCATCGACGTCTACCGGTCCTCCGGCCCCGGCGGCCAGTCCGTGAACACCACCGACTCCGCCGTGCGCATCACGCACATCCCGACCGGCGTCGTCGCCTCCTGCCAGAACGAGAAGAGCCAGCTGCAGAACAAGGAGCAGGCGATGCGTATCCTGCGTTCCAGGCTGCTCGCCATGGCGCAGGAGGAGGCGGAGCGCGAGGCCGCCGACGCCCGCCGCAGCCAGGTCCGCACCGTGGACCGCTCCGAGAAGATCCGCACCTACAACTTCCCGGAGAACCGCATCTCGGACCACCGCGTCGGCTTCAAGGCGTACAACCTGGACCAGGTCCTGGACGGCGACCTCGACGCGGTCATCCAGGCCTGCGTCGACGCCGACTCGGCGGCGAAGCTCGCCGCCGCGTAACACCCGTACGCACGAGTACGACACGGAGGAGACGCGTGAACCTGCTGCTCGCCGAGGTGGCCCAGGCCACCCAGCGGCTGGCCGACGCCGGTGTGCCCTCGCCGCGCAACGACGCGGAGGAGCTGGCCGCGTTCGTGCACGGCGTGAAGCGCGGTCAACTGCACTCCGTGAAGGACGCCGACTTCGACGCCCGCTACTGGGAGGTCATCGCCCGGCGCGAGCAGCGCGAGCCGCTGCAGCACATCACCGGGCGGGCCTACTTCCGCTACCTGGAGCTCCAGGTCGGGCCCGGCGTGTTCGTGCCCCGGCCGGAGACCGAGTCCGTGGTCGGCTGGGCGATAGACGCGGTACGCGCGATGGACGTCGTCGAGCCGTGCATCGTCGACCTGTGCACCGGCTCCGGCGCCATCGCGCTCGCCCTCGCCCAGGAGGTGCCGCGCTCGCGCGTGCACGCCGTGGAGCTGTCCGAGGACGCCCTGGTGTGGACCCGGAAGAACGTGGCCGGCTCCCGTGTCGACCTGCGCCAGGGTGACGCGCTGACCGCCTTCCCGGACCTCGACGGCCAGGTCGACCTGGTCGTGTCCAACCCGCCGTACATCCCGCTCACCGAATGGGAGTACGTCGCCCCGGAGGCCCGCGACTACGACCCGGAGATGGCGTTGTTCTCCGGTGAGGACGGTCTCGACCTCATCCGGGGCATCGAACGCACCGCGCACCGGCTGCTGCGCCCCGGCGGGGTCGTCGTGATCGAGCACGCCGACACCCAGGGCGGACAGGTGCCGTGGATCTTCACCGAGGAGCGGGGCTGGGCCGACGCGGCCGACCATCCCGACCTCAACAACCGGCCGCGCTTCGCCACCGCCCGCAAGGCGCTGCCGTGACCGTCCCGACGACTTCCATCCCGCAGTACCTGTACGAGGAGGCCCGCTAGTTATGGCACGGCGATACGACACCAACGACGCGACCGACCGCGTGACGGGTCTGCGCGAGGCCGCGTCCGCCGTCCGCCGGGGCGAACTGGTGGTCCTGCCGACCGACACGGTGTACGGCATCGGCGCCGACGCGTTCACCTCGGAGGCGGTCGCCGACCTGCTCGCCGCCAAGGGCCGGGGCCGCAACATGCCCACTCCCGTCCTCATCGGCTCCCCGAACACCCTGCACGGCCTGGTCACCGACTTCTCCGAGCTGGCCTGGGAACTGGTCGACGCGTTCTGGCCGGGCGCCCTGACGATCGTCGCCAAGCACCAGCCGTCCCTCCAGTGGGACCTCGGCGACACCCGGGGCACGGTCGCCGTGCGCATGCCGCTGCACCCGGTCGCCATCGAGCTGCTCACCGAGGTCGGCCCGATGGCCGTCTCCTCGGCGAACCTCACCGGCCACCCGGCGCCGGAGGACTGCGACGCCGCCCAGGACATGCTCGGCGACTCCGTCTCCGTCTACCTCGACGGCGGCCCCACCCCGGGCAACGTGCCGTCGTCCATCGTGGACGTCACCCGCGCGGTGCCGCTGCTGCTGCGCGAGGGCGCGCTCTCCGCGGAGGAGCTGCGCAAGGTGGTACCCGACCTCGAGGTGGCGAATTGACGGCCCCTGGGACGGGGCGCGGCATAGGCGGCGGGAGCTGGAGCGCGGAGGAGACGACGACGTTCGGGTTCCCCCGTGACACCTTCCGCATCCTCCACGTCAGCACCGGCAACGTGTGCCGCTCGCCCATCACCGAGCGGCTGACCCGCCACTTCGTCGCGGAGCGGCTCGGTGTGCTCGGCGGCGGGCTGATCGTGGAGAGCGCGGGCACCTGGGGACACGAGGGCGCGCCCATGGAGTCCCACGCGGAGACCGTGCTCGCCGAGTTCGGCGCGGACGCCTCCGGCTTCGTCGGCCGGGAACTGCTGGACGAGCACGTGATCAAGGCCGACCTGGTGCTGACCGCCACCCGCGACCACCGCGCCCAGGTCATCTCCATGGGCCACTCGGCGGGCCTGCGCACCTTCACCCTGAAGGAGTTCACCCGGCTGGTCCGGGCGATAGATCCGGCCACCCTGCCGCCCCTGGAGGACGGCGTGGTCATGCGGGCCCGGGCGCTGGTGCGCGCGGCGGCGGCGCTGCGCGGCTGGCTGCTCGCCCCGACCGCCGAGGCGGACGAGGTGTACGACCCGTACGGCGCGCCGCTGACGTTCTTCCGGTCCATCGGCGACGAGATAAGGGACGCCCTGGACCCCGTGGTGACGGCGCTGACGGGCGTCCCGGCACGGACGTAGCGCCCGCCGAGCCCGGACGCGTTCTCCGGCCTACATTGGAGCTACGTCACCGCCGACCGCCCGGGAGCCCGCCATGTCGGTCACCCCTACCCTCGAGACCGACGTGCTGCGCCGGCAGGACCCGGCGATGGCCGAACTGCTGCTCGCGGAGCTGACGCGGCAGTCGACCACCCTCCAGCTGATCGCGGCCGAGAACTTCTGCTCCCCGGCCGTCCTCGCCGCCCTCGGCTCCGCGCTCGCCAACAAGTACGCCGAGGGCTACCCCGGCGCCCGCCACCACGGCGGCTGCGAGATCGCCGACGTCGCCGAACGCGCCGCGGTCGACCGGGCCAAGGACCTGTTCGGCGCCGAGCACGCCAACGTCCAGCCGCACTCCGGCTCCTCGGCCGTGCTGGCCGCCTACGCGGCCCTGCTGCGCCCCGGCGACACCGTCCTCGCCCTCGGCCTGCCCTACGGCGGCCACCTCACCCATGGCTCGCCGGCGAACTTCTCCGGCCGCTGGTTCGACTTCGTCGGCTACGGCGTCGACGCCGAGACCGGGCTGATCGACCACGACCAGGTGCGCCACCTGGCCCGCAACCACCGGCCCAAGGCCCTCGTGTGCGGCTCCATCGCCTATCCCCGCCACCCGGACTACGCGTTCTTCCGGGAGGTCGCCGACGAGGTCGGGGCCTATCTGATCGTGGACGCCGGCCATCCCATCGGGCTGGTCGCCGGGGGAGCGGCGCCGAACCCGGTGCCGTACGCGGACATCGTCTGCGCGACCACCCACAAGGTGCTGCGCGGTCCGCGCGGCGGGATGATCCTGTGCGGGGCCGGGCTGGCCCAGCGCGTGGACCGGGCCGTCTTCCCGTTCACCCAGGGCGGCGCCCAGATGCACACCATCGCCGCCAAGGCCGTCGCGTTCGGCGAGGCGGCGGCACCGGCGTTCGGTGTGTACGCCCATCGGGTGGTGGACAACGCGCGGGTGCTGGCCGGGCATCTGGCCGCGGAGGGACTGGCCGTCACCACCGGCGGCACGGACACCCACCTGATCACCGCGGACCCGGCTCCGCTCGGCGTGGACGGCCGCACCGCGCGCGGTCGGCTGCTGGCGGCCGGACTGGTGCTGGACTGCTGTGTGCTGCCGCACGGCGACGGCCGCGGCCTGCGCCTGGGTACGGCGGCGGTGACCACCCAGGGCATGGGCGAGCCGGAGATGGTGCGGATCGCGGCGCTGCTCGCGGCCGTGCTGCGCGGGGAGACGGAACCGGCCCGGGCGCGGGAGGAGGTCCGCGCGCTCACCGGCCGCTTCCCGCCGTATCCGGGCTGAACGGGGGCAGAAGTGGTCCCGTACCTCCCGGTGTGGACCGGTCCGGGACGTGGCGTACGACTCCGGGTGCAACCTCCGTCGCTACCCGGCCGTCCTCATCCATATGCATCCGTCGCTAGGGTGTGAGGCTGTGATGGCCAGCGAGACCTGTGGGGAAGCCCGTGCGTGAATACCTGCTGACGCTCTGCATCACGGCCGCGGTGACGTATCTGCTGACGGGGCCGGTACGGAAGTTCGCGATCGTGGCCGGGGCGATGCCGGAGATCCGGGCCCGTGACGTGCACCGGGAGCCCACTCCGCGCCTCGGCGGTATCGCGATGTTCTTCGGCCTGTGCGCGGGCCTGCTGGTCGCGGACCACCTGACGAACCTCAGCGAGGTCTTCGCCAAGTCGAACGAGCCGCGGGCGCTGCTCTCCGGGGCCGCGCTGATCTGGCTGATCGGCGTCCTGGACGACAAGTTCGAGATCGACGCGCTGATCAAGCTGGGCGGCCAGATGATCGCCGCGGGCGTGATGGTCATGCAGGGCCTGACGATCCTGTGGCTGCCCATCCCGGGCGTCGGCAACGTCGCGCTGACCCAGTGGCAGGGCACGCTGCTGACGGTGGCCCTGGTGGTCATCACGATCAACGCGGTGAACTTCGTGGACGGCCTGGACGGGCTGGCGGCCGGCATGGTGTGCATCGCGGCCGGCTCGTTCTTCCTGTACGCCTACCGGATCTGGTACTCGTACGGCATCGAGGCCGCCGCCCCCGGCACCCTGTTCGCGGCCATCCTGATGGGCATGTGCCTGGGCTTCCTGCCGCACAACATGCACCCGGCGCGGATCTTCATGGGCGACTCCGGCTCGATGCTGATCGGCCTGGTGCTGTCGGCGGGCGCGATCTCGATCACCGGCCAGGTGGACCCGGACGCCCTCGCGCTGTTCACCGGTTCGGAGAAGGCGGCCGTCCACCAGACGGTGCCGGTCTACATCCCGCTGCTGCTCCCGCTGACCATCATCGCCGTGCCGGCGGCCGACCTGGTGCTCGCGATCGTCCGCCGCACCTGGCGCGGCCAGTCCCCGTTCGCCGCCGACCGCGGCCATCTGCACCACCGGCTGCTGGAGATCGGCCACTCGCACAGCCGGGCCGTGCTGATCATGTACTTCTGGTCGGCGCTGATCGGCTTCGGGGCGCTGGCGTACTCGGTCAACTCGGCGTCGATGTGGATCGTGCTGGGCGTGGTCTTCCTCAGCGCGGTGGGGCTGGTCCTGCTGCTGCTCCCGCGCTTCACCCCGCGCGTCCCGCTGTGGGCCCAGCGCTTCGTCCCGCCCCGCTACCGCAGGCGCAGCCCCGCGCCCGGAACCGAAGCCGGCGCCGCCGCCGAGGAGACCGGTGAGACCGAGGAGGCCACCGGTGAGACCGGCGAGACCGGTGGGAGCGAGGAGCGGCCCCCGGTCACGGCCGGGATCTCGGGCGTCAACGGAGCGACCGCGATCGGCGCTCGATCGCGTTTCCTCGACCGCCGCTGATACGGCCAAGGTAAGAATCTGACTAGAGCATTGCCAACTCGTGGGGGAGCAAAGCGCCCTAATACCAGACAACTGGGCGCGGTTTTTGCACAGACGGGCACGTTCACTCTCATGTGTGACAGTCAGCACACCCAACAGGTAAAGACCTCATCAAATAGTTTGTGATACGGTTCACGAGAACCCCGGATAGGACCGAAGAGCCTGAGTGCAGCGGTCCGTAGGTGTGAGATCTCGATCACTCGGTCCGGGACTACGCTCGTCCATGACGACACCCTGCCCCCTTGTGAAAGCGGAGTTGCCGCCATGCCGTCCAATGACGCCCGGAACCTCTTGCAGATCGCTGTGCCCACAGCGGCTGCGGGCGCGATCGTCGTCGCCGTGAGCGCCGCGGTCGCGGGAGGCAAGGGTGCGCTCGGTGCGGCCGTCGGCACGGTGCTAGCCGTCCTGTTCATGGGAATCGGCCTCTATGTGCTCCAGTGGACGGCAAAAACGCTCCCGCAGCTGTTCCAGGCGATGGGGCTCCTGCTCTACGTCGCTCAGCTGCTGCTCCTGCTGATCTTCGTCGCTGTCTTCAAGGACACCTCCCTCTTCAACGCGAAGACGTTCGCCGTGTCGCTCGTTGTCGCGACCGTCGTGTGGATGGCCGCGCAGGCACGCGCGCACATGAAGGCCAAGATCTTCTACATCGACCCGGACTCCGCGAAGAGTGAGAAGCCCGCGAACACAGGGCCGAAGTCGTGAGGAGTAGGGGCGGGATAAAGGCTTGTGAGATCTCCTGCTATCGTCCGGTGCCAACTGCGGCATCGCGGGCGCGGGCATCTGAGCTGACGCCTGCTCGATCGCGAGGCTCGATGCCCCTCAGCCGCCCCCACATCCGTAACACCAGTCCGGTGCCGATCCGCGGCCGTGCGCCGCGCCGACACAACGAGGTTGCCGTACCCATGCGTCACGCCGAAGGAGCCCGCGGTGAGTGCTGACCAGACCCAGCTCGCCTTTGACTGGAGTTGTCGGATCATGTCCGACAACGGGTGCGGCTTCCCGGCTCCGGGCCTGCACTCGTTCCTGTTCAAGCCGATCGGCACCGTCGGGGGCTACGAGTTCAACAAGGTGATGCTGCTCGCGCTCATCACCACCGTGCTCGTCGTCGCGTTCTTCTGGGCGGCCTTCGGCAAGGCCAAGGTCGTCCCGGGCAAGATCCAGATGATCGGCGAGGCCGGCTACGACTTCGTGCGCCGCGGCATCGTGTACGAGACCCTCGGCAAGCGCGAGGGCGAGAAGTGGGTACCGCTCATGGTCTCCCTCTTCTTCTTCATCTGGATCATGAACATCTGGTCCGTGATCCCGCTGGCCCAGTTCCCGGTCTCCTCCGTCTTCGCCTTCCCGGTCGTCCTGGCCGCGCTCGTCTGGATCCTCTGGGTCGGACTGACGTTCAAGCGCCACGGCTTCGTCGGCTTCTTCAAGAACGTCACGGGCTACGACAAGTCGCTGGGCGCGGTCCTGCCGCTGGTCATGGTCATCGAGTTCCTCTCGAACCTGATCGTCCGCCCGTTCACCCACGCGGTGCGACTCTTCGCCAACATGTTCGCGGGTCACCTGATGCTGGTGATGTTCACCGTCGCCTCCTGGTACCTGCTGAACAGCTGGATGGTCCCGGCCGCGGGCGTGTCCTTCATCATGACCATGGTCATGATCCTCTTCGAGCTTTTCGTGCAGGCTGTCCAGGCGTACGTCTTCGTACTCCTCGCCTGCTCCTACATTCAGGGCGCTCTCGCCGAGCACCACTGAGCCGAACCACCCGCCCTGCAAACCCCCAGACGTCCGGTGGCCAACCCCCACCGGTCCATGAAAGAGAAGGAAGAACCGGCATGTCCGCTCTCCAGACCCTTGCTGCCGACGGTGTCACCGGCTCCCTCGGTTCCATCGGCTACGGCCTCGCCGCGATCGGCCCCGGTGTCGGCGTCGGCATCATCTTCGGTAACGGCACGCAGGCCCTCGCCCGCCAGCCCGAGGCGGCCGGTCTGATCCGCGCCAACCAGATCCTTGGCTTCGCCTTCTGTGAGGCGCTCGCCCTCATCGGCATCGTTATGCCGTTCGTGTTCGGTAAGTGATCACCCTTTCTTACTGACACGCATCGACGAAAGGCACTGATGTGATCGCCAACCTGGTGCAGCTGGCGGCCGAGGAAGAGCAGAATCCGCTCATCCCTGCGGGCCCCGAGCTGCTCGTCGGCACCATCGCCTTCGCCATCGTGTTCTTCTTCTTCTGGAAGAAGCTGCTTCCGAACATCAACAAGGTTCTGGAGGAGCGTCGCGCGGCGATCGAAGGCGGCATCGAAGAGGCCGACGCCATGAAGGTCGAGGCCCAGAGCGTCCTTGAGCAGTACAAGGCCCAGCTCGCCGAGGCCCGGCACGAGGCCGCGCGCCTGCGCCAGGAGGCGCAGGAGCAGGGTGCCGCGCTCATCGCCGAGATGCGGGCCGAAGGCCAGCGCCAGCGCGAGGAGATCGTCGCCGCCGGTCACGCGCAGATCGAGGCCGACCGCAAGGCCGCCGCGTCCGCGCTGCGTCAGGACGTCGGCCGGCTCGCCACCGAACTGGCCGGCAAGCTCGTCGGCGAGTCCCTCGAGGACCACGCCCGCCAGAGCCGTGTGATCGACCGCTTCCTCGACGAGCTCGAGGAGAAGGCCGAGGCCACGCGATGAACGGAGCGAGCCGCGAGGCACTGACAGCCGCCCGGGAGCGTCTCGACGCGCTGACGGACTCCACGTCGGTGGACGCCGCGCAGCTCGCCGACGAGCTGGCGGCCGTCACCGCGCTGCTCGACCGCGAGGCCGGCCTGCGCCGGGTCCTCACCGACCCGGCGCAGCCCGGAGAGGCGAAGGCCCAGCTGGTCCAGCGTCTGATCGGCGGCCAGGTCAGCGGTTCCACCGCCGACCTGCTGTCCGGACTGGCACGGTCCCGCTGGTCGCAGTCGCGCGACCTGGTGGACGCGCTGGAGGAGCTGGCGGACATCGCCGACCTCACGGCCGCGGAGAAGACGGGCACGCTCGACGACGTCGAGGACGAGCTCTTCCGGTTCGGCCGGATCGTCTCCTCCAGCACCGAGCTGCGCGCCGCGCTCACCCACCGCGCCGCCGGCGCCTCGGCCAAGGTCGAGCTGCTGCACCGGCTGCTGGGCGGGCGGGCCAAGCCGGCCACCGAGCGACTGGTGACACGCCTCACCACCGCGCCGCGTGGACGTAGCCTGGAAGCGGGACTGGAGTCCCTGTCCAAGCTCGCCGCCGACCGCCGCAACCGCATGGTCGCCGTCGTCACGTCGGCGGTGCCGCTGAGCGACGGCCAGAGGGAGCGCCTCGGCGCCGCCCTGACCAAGCTCTACGGCCGTCGGATGCACCTCAACCTCGACGTCGACCCCGAGGTCATCGGCGGCATCCGGGTGCAGGTCGGTGACGAGGTCATCAACGGCTCCCTCGCGGACCGGCTCGACGAGGCCGCCCGCCGCATGGCGAGCTAGCAGCAACTCGATATATCGGTCCCTCGGCGCATACCGAGAGACGCAGTACGTACTTACGGCCCTGGTTGGGCCGTGCAGAGGATTCCTGGGGGTCGCCCCCAGACCCCCAAAGTGAAACTTCGGGCCCAACAAGGAGAGCAGGGAACCCAGATGGCGGAGCTCACGATCCGGCCGGAGGAGATCCGGGACGCGCTGGAGAACTTCGTCCAGTCGTACAAGCCGGACGCGGCCTCGCGCGAGGAGGTCGGTACGGTCACCGTCGCCGGCGACGGTATCGCCAAGATCGAGGGTCTGCCCTCGGCCATGGCGAACGAACTGCTGAAGTTCGAGGACGGATCCCTCGGTCTCGCGCTGAACCTGGAAGAGCGCGAGATCGGTGCGGTCGTCCTCGGCGAGTTCAGCGGCATCGAGGAGGGTCAGCCGGTCACGCGCACCGGTGAGGTCCTCTCCGTCGCGGTCGGCGAGGGCTACCTCGGCCGTGTCGTCGACCCGCTCGGCAACCCGATCGACGGCCTCGGCGAGATCGAGACCGACGGCCGCCGCGCCCTCGAGCTGCAGGCCCCCACGGTCATGCAGCGCAAGTCGGTGCACGAGCCGATGGAGACGGGCTACAAGGCCGTCGACGCGATGACCCCGATCGGCCGTGGCCAGCGTCAGCTGATCATCGGCGACCGCCAGACCGGCAAGACCGCCCTGGCCGTCGACACGATCATCAACCAGCGCGACAACTGGCGCTCGGGCGACCCCAAGAAGCAGGTCCGCTGCATCTACGTCGCCATCGGCCAGAAGGGCTCCACCATCGCGTCGGTCCGCCGCGCGCTGGAGGAGAACGGCGCGCTGGAGTACACGACCATCGTCGCCGCCCCGGCGTCCGACCCGGCCGGCTTCAAGTACCTGGCGCCGTACACCGGTTCGGCCATCGGCCAGCACTGGATGTACCAGGGCAAGCACGTCCTGATCATCTTCGACGACCTGTCGAAGCAGGCCGACGCCTACCGCGCCGTGTCGCTGCTGCTGCGCCGCCCGCCGGGCCGTGAGGCCTACCCGGGTGACGTCTTCTACCTGCACTCCCGTCTGCTGGAGCGCTGCGCCAAGCTCTCCGACGAGATGGGCGCGGGTTCGATGACCGGTCTGCCGATCGTCGAGACCAAGGCCAACGACGTCTCGGCGTTCATCCCGACCAACGTCATCTCCATCACCGACGGCCAGTGCTTCCTGGAGTCGGACCTCTTCAACGCCGGTCAGCGCCCCGCGCTGAACGTCGGTATCTCCGTCTCCCGAGTCGGTGGTTCCGCCCAGCACAAGGCGATGAAGCAGGTCTCCGGCCGCCTCCGCGTCGACCTCGCCCAGTTCCGTGAGCTGGAGGCGTTCGCCGCCTTCGGTTCCGACCTGGACGCCGCCTCCAAGGCCCAGCTGGAGCGCGGTCAGCGCATGGTCGAGCTGCTGAAGCAGGACCAGTACCAGCCGATGTCCACCGAGGACCAGGTCGTCTCCGTCTGGGCCGGCACCACCGGCAAGATGGACGAGGTCCCGGTCGCCGACATCCGCCGCTTCGAGAAGGAGCTGCTGGAGTACCTGCACCGCCAGGAGCAGGGCCTCATGACCTCCATCCGCGAGGGCGGCAAGATGTCCGACGACACCCTCACGGCCGTCGCCGACGCGATCGCGGACTTCAAGAAGCAGTTCGAGACCTCGGACGGCAAGCTGCTCGGCGAGGACGCCCCGTCCGCCGCCAAGTGACGTAAGGAAGGGACCTGACTCATGGGAGCCCAGCTCCGGGTCTATAAGCGTCGCATCCGATCCGTCACCGCGACCAAGAAGATCACGAAGGCGATGGAGATGATCGCCGCCTCGCGCGTCGTCAAGGCGCAGCGCAAGGTGGCGGCCTCCACTCCCTACGCGACCGAGCTGACGCGCGCGGTCACGGCGGTCGGTACGGGTTCGAACACCAAGCACCCGCTCACCACCGAGGCGGACAACCCGACCCGCGCCGCGGTCCTGCTCCTCACGAGCGACCGCGGCCTGGCCGGCGCCTTCAACTCCAACGCCATCAAGGCGGCGGAGCAGCTGACCGAGCGCTTGGAGCGCGAGGGCAAGCAGGTCGACACGTACATCGTCGGCCGGCGCGGTGTCGCCCACTACAACTTCCGTGAGCGCAAGGTCGCGGAGTCGTGGACGGGCTTCACCGACGAGCCGACGTACGCGGACGCCAAGAAGGTGGCGGCGCCGCTGATCGAGGCCATCCAGAAGGACACGGCCGAGGGTGGTGTGGACGAGCTCCACATCGTCTTCACCGAGTTCGTCTCGATGATGACGCAGACGGCGCTCGACGCCCGGCTGCTGCCGCTGCGCCTCGACGAGGTCGCCAAGGAGGCCGCCCCCCAGGGCGAGATCCTCCCGCTGTACGACTTCGAGCCCTCGGCGGAGGACGTCCTCGACGCCCTGCTGCCGCGCTACGTGGAGAGCCGCATCTACAACGCGCTGCTCCAGTCGGCCGCTTCGAAGCACGCCGCCACGCGGCGCGCGATGAAGTCGGCCACCGACAACGCGGGTGAGCTGATCAACACGCTCTCCCGTCTTGCCAACGCGGCCCGCCAGGCCGAAATCACCCAGGAAATCAGCGAGATCGTCGGTGGCGCGAGCGCCTTGGCCGACGCGACCGCGGGGAGTGACCGATAATGACCACCACTGTTGAGACCGCGACGGCTACGGGCCGCGTCGCCCGGGTCATCGGCCCGGTCGTCGACGTGGAGTTCCCCGTCGACGCGATGCCGGAGATCTACAACGCCCTGCACGTCGAGGTCGCCGACCCGGCGAACGAGGGCGCGAAGAAGATCCTGACCCTGGAGGTCGCCCAGCACCTGGGTGACGGCCTGGTCCGCACCATCTCCATGCAGCCCACCGACGGCCTGGTCCGCCAGGCCCCGGTGACGGACACCGGCTCCGCCATCTCCGTCCCGGTCGGCGACTTCACCAAGGGCAAGGTGTTCAACACCCTCGGTGAGGTGCTGAACGTCGACGAGTCCTACGACGGCGAGCGCTGGCCGATCCACCGCAAGGCGCCGAACTTCGACGAGCTCGAGTCGAAGACCGAGATGTTCGAGACCGGCGTCAAGGTCATCGACCTGCTGACCCCGTACGTCAAGGGCGGCAAGATCGGTCTGTTCGGCGGTGCCGGCGTCGGCAAGACGGTGCTCATCCAGGAGATGATCTACCGTGTCGCCAACAACCACGACGGTGTCTCCGTGTTCGCCGGTGTCGGTGAGCGCACCCGTGAGGGCAACGACCTGATCGAGGAGATGTCCGACTCGGGCGTCATCGACAAGACCGCGCTGGTCTTCGGCCAGATGGACGAGCCCCCGGGCACCCGTCTGCGCGTCGCGCTGGCCGGCCTGACCATGGCCGAGTACTTCCGTGACGTCCAGAAGCAGGACGTGCTGTTCTTCATCGACAACATCTTCCGCTTCACGCAGGCCGGTTCCGAGGTCTCCACGCTGCTCGGCCGCATGCCGTCCGCGGTGGGTTACCAGCCGAACCTGGCCGACGAGATGGGTCTCCTCCAGGAGCGCATCACCTCGACCCGCGGTCACTCGATCACCTCGATGCAGGCGATCTACGTCCCCGCCGACGACCTGACCGACCCGGCCCCGGCCACCACCTTCGCCCACCTCGACGCGACGACGGTTCTGTCCCGTCCGATCTCCGAGAAGGGCATCTACCCGGCCGTGGACCCGCTGGACTCCACGTCCCGGATCCTGGACCCGCGCTACATCACGCAGGACCACTACAACGCGGCCATGCGCGTGAAGACGATCCTGCAGAAGTACAAGGACCTCCAGGACATCATCGCGATCCTCGGTATCGACGAGCTGGGCGAAGAGGACAAGCTCGTCGTCCACCGGGCCCGTCGTGTGGAGCGCTTCCTCTCGCAGAACACCCACGTCGCCAAGCAGTTCACCGGCGTGGACGGCTCGGACGTGCCGCTCGACGAGTCGATCGCCGCGTTCAACGCGATCTGCGACGGCGAGTACGACCACTTCCCCGAGCAGGCCTTCTTCATGTGCGGTGGTCTCGACGACCTCAAGAAGAACGCGAAGGAGCTGGGCGTCTCCTGAGCCCCGTGCTCACCCGAGGGGGCGGGCGCGTCCCGCCCCCTCACCCACGCCCACTAGAATTGACCCCAACACCCGGCGCCCCTGCCGGGTGGTGACCCGAGGAGCCACTCTTGGCTGCTGAGCTGCACGTCGAGCTGGTCGCCGCCGACCGCCAGGTCTGGTCCGGCGAGGCCACCCTGGTCGTCGCGCGCACCACGTCCGGCGACATCGGCGTCATGCCCGGTCACCAGCCGCTGCTCGGTGTGCTGGAGTCGGGCCCGGTGACCATCCGTACGAGTGAAGGTGGAACGGTCGTCGCCGCGGTGCACGGCGGTTTCATCTCGTTCGCGGACAACAAGCTGTCCCTGCTGGCCGAGATCGCCGAGCTGTCGGACGAGATCGACGTCCAGCGCACGGAGCGGGAGCTGGAGCGGGCGAAGGCGGAGGGCGACGCCGCCGCCGAGCGCCGCGCGGACGTCCGACTGCGTGCTGCGACGGCGCGCTGATCCAGCCGCGCGGTACGTTGACGTCACTCAGCCGCGGCCGGCCCGGAGTAATCCGGTGCCGGTCGCGGCTGAGGCAGATGTGGGTGTTTTTTCCGTTTCATTACTCAAGTACAGAAGCAGTTCCCCCAACTAGGAGACGAGGAGGTCGGTGCCGATGGTCCTCGCTCTGACTGTGTGCGGAATCGTGGTCGCGCTCGTGGTGGTGGGACTGTTCCTGTTCGGGCTGCGGCGCCGGCTCATCCAGCGCTCCGGCGGCACCTTCGACTGCTCGCTGCGCTGGGACGTGTCCGCGAAACCGGACGCGGGCGGCAAGGGCTGGTCCTACGGCGTCGCCCGCTACAACGGCGACCGCATCGAGTGGTACCGGGTCTTCTCCTACGCCGTCCGTCCCCGCCGGGTCCTGGAGCGGGCGCAGATCGAGGTGGCCGGCCGCCGGCTGCCCGAGGGCGAGGAGGAACTGGCGCTGCTGTCCGACGCGGTGGTGCTGGCCTGTACGCATCGGGGCACGCGCCTCGAACTCGCCATGAGCGAAGACGCGCTGACCGGATTTCTCGCGTGGCTGGAAGCAGCCCCGCCCGGTCAGCGCGTCAATGTCGCTTAGGCGCCTTGCCCACAGGCGTTCTTACAGGTTGTCGCTGATGGCGCTCACGAGTTCACCGTTGCCGGTGTCGCCGCTGAACTCCCAGAAGAACGCGCCGCCGAGGCCCTGGGTGTTGGCCCAGGCCATCTTCGACTTGATGGTGGCGGGAGTGTCGTACGACCACCAGTTGCTGCCGCAGTGCGCGTACGCCGTGCCCGCGACGGTGCCGGTGGCCGGGCAGGACGTCTTCAGGACCTTGTAGTCCTCGATGCCCTGCTCGTAGGTGCCGGCCGCCGGGCCGGTGGCCGTGCCGCCCGGGGCGTCCTGGGTGACGCCGGTCCAGCCGCGGCCGTAGAAGCCGATGCCGATGAGCAGCTTCTTGGCCGGCACGCCGATCGCCTTGAACTTGGCGAGGGCGTCGGCGGTGGTGAAGCCCTCCTTGGGGATGCCGCTGTAGGAGGTGAGCGGGGAGTGCGGGGCGGTCGGGCCCTTGGCGTCCCAGGCACCGAAGAAGTCGTACGTCATCACGTTGTACCAGTCGATGTACTGCGCGGCGCCCGCGTAGTCCGCGGCCTCGATCTTGCCGCCGGCCGAGCCGTCGGCGGTGGTCGCGGCCGTGATCAGGTAGTTGGGACCGAACTTGGCGCGCAGGCCGGCCATCAGGTTCTTGTACGCCGCGGCGCCGCTGGTGTCACAGGTGAGACCGCAGGCGTTCGGGTACTCCCAGTCGATGTCGATGCCGTCGAAGACATCGGCCCAGCGCGGGTCCTCGACCAGGTCGTAGCAGGACTGCGCGAAGGCCGCCGGGTTCTTGGCCGCGTCCGCGAAGCCGCCGGACCAGGTCCAGCCGCCGAAGGACCACAGGATCTTGATGTGCGGGTACTTGGCCTTCAGCTGGCGCAGCTGGTTGAAGTTGCCGCGCAGCGGCTGGTCCCAGGTGTCGGCGACGCCGCTGACCGACTGGTCGGCGGTGAACGCCTTGTCGTAGTCGGCGTAGGAGTCGCCGATCGCGCACTTGCCGCCGGTGACGTTGCCGAAGGCGTAGTTGATGTGCGTGATCTTGGCCGCGGAGCCGGACGTCACCAGGTTCTTGACGTTGTAGTTGCGGCCGTAGATGCCCCACTCGGTGAAGTAGCCCATCTTCACCTTGTCACCGGTGGGCGGGGGAGTGGTGCCGCCGCCGGTGGTGTGCACCTTCACCGCGCCGCTGACCGGACCGGTCTGGTCGGCCGTGTCGCGGGCCTGCACGGTGTAGGAGTAGTCGGTGCCGGCGGTCAGACCGGTGTCGCTGTACGACGTGGTGGTGACCGTGGCGACCTTCTTGCCGTCGCGCAGGACGTCGTAGTTCTTGATGCCCTTGTCGTCGGTGGCCGCGCTCCAGCCGAGCTTCACCGAGGTGTCGGTGACGGAGGAGGCGGTCGGGGTGCCGGGGGCGGAGGGGGCGGCGTCGCCCGGGACCGTGGCGCCGTCACAGCTGTCGCCGTTCAGCTTGCAGTTGGACGGCGAGCCGGGGCCCGAGCCGTTGAAGCCGAAGGAGAACGAGGCGCCGGGGGCGATGGTGCCGTTGTAGGACTTGTTCTTCGCCGTCCAGTGGGTGCCGGAGTTGGTCACGTCCGCGTCCCACGCGGAGGTGACGGAGGTCCCGGAGGGGAAGTCCCATTCGACGGTCCAGGAGCTGATGCTGCTGGTGCCGGTGTTCTTGATGGTCCACTGGCCGCCGAAGCCGGTGCCCCAGTCGCTGGTCTTGGCGAAGGTCGCGGTCGCGTTGCCCGCGGCCTGGGCGGGGCTGGCGAGACCGACGGCGCCGGCCAGGGGGAGCAACAGGGACGCGAACCCTGCCGCGGCTCTGTGTCTGAAGCGCATGCTGCGCCTCCCTCGTCGTAGAGGTGTCAGGGGCATGACTGAGCCTTCATGTCCCACGGTGCTGCGAGGGTAGAAAGGTCTGGACCACAGGTCAATAGGTCTGGACCATTCTGGGAGCCATTCCGGCGGGTGTCCCGCTAGAGCCCCAACTCCCTGGCCAGCACGGCCGCTTGCACCCGGCTGCGTAGCCCCAGCTTGGCCAGCAACCGGCTGACGTGCGTCTTCACCGTGCCCTCCGCCATGTCCAGCCGGCCGGCGATCTCCGCGTTCGACAGCCCCTCGCCGATACGCCCGAGCACCTCCCGCTCCCGCCGGGTCAGATCCTGAAGCACCGCCGGATCGGCCGCCGTACCCCGGTCCGGGCCCGCGCCCGCGGCGAACTCGGCGATCAGCCGCCGGGTCACGGCCGGAGCCACGATCCCCTCCCCGCGCGCCACCGTCCGCACCGCCTCCAGCAGCTCCCGCGCCTCCGCGTTCTTCAGCAGGAACCCCGCCGCTCCGGCCCGTAGCGCCCCGAACACGTACTCGTCCAGGTCGAACGTGGTCAGCACCAGCACGTCCGCCAGGGCCTCGGCCACGATCCGCCGGGTCGCCGACACTCCGTCCAGCACCGGCATCTGCACATCCATCAGCACCACGTCCGGCCGCAGCTTTCGGGCCAGCTCCACCGCCCGCTCCCCGTCCGCGGCCTCCCCGGCCACCTCGATGTCGGGCGCGCTGCCCAGGATGAGCACCAGCCCGGCGCGGACGGCGGACTGGTCCTCGGCGACCAGGACACGGATCATGCGGGATCTCCTTCGGTGAGCGGAAGAGCGGCCCGTACGGCCCACAGACCGTCCCGGGGCCCGGCCTCGAACGTGCCGCCGAGCAGCGCCGCCCGCTCCCGCATCCCGGTCAGACCGGAACCGGAACCCGGCGCGCGGGGGTCGTCGCCCGGCCGGTAGGGACTGGTCACGCGGATGTCCAGCGCGCCGTCCCGCTGCCGCAGCACGACGTGCACGCATCCCTCGGCCGCGTGCTTCAGGGCGTTGGTCAGCGACTCCTGCACGATCCGGTAGGCGGCCAGCTCCACGGGCGCCGGCACGTCCCCGTGCCCGGCGTCCAGGCGCACGTCCAGGCCGTTGGCCCGGGCGGTGCCGACCAGCGCGCCGAGGCCCGCCAGCGTGGGCGAGGCGGCGGGCTCCCGGTCGCCCGAGCGGTCCCGCAGGATCCCGATCAGCCGGCGCATCTCGGCCAGCCCCGCCACGCTGTTCTCCCGGACGACGGCCAGCGCGTCCCGGGAGGTCCTCGCGTCGTCGAGGGAGAGCGCCGCCGTGGAGTGGATGGCGATGGCCGACAGATGGTTGGCGACCATGTCGTGCAACTCGCGGGCCACCCGGGCGCGTTCCGCGGTCACCGCCTGGGCCCGGTCCATCTCGGCCAGCAGCGCGGTCTGTTCGGCCCGCAGCCGGGCCGCCTCGGCGGCGTCGCGGTGTCCGCGCACCAGGGAACCGGTCGCGGCGGGGGCCAGCGCCACCACTCCGACGCCCAGCCCGATCAGCAGCCCCTGCGGATCGCGCCACAGCGCCGCCGGCACCACTCCGCCGAGGACCGTCAGCATCCCGGTGATCCACGGGATGCGGCGGGCCGAGGCCGGCGTGCCGTACAGGACGGCCGCGTACACCAGGTCGGTGTACAGCACGACCGTGATCACACTGCCGAGGGTCACCGTGTCCAGGACCAGCGCGGCGGTGCCGGTCAGCAGCCCGGTGCGCGGCCGGACGCGGCGCAGCGGCTCGGCGGCGGCGGTAAGCGCCAGCGGGACCAGGGCCGCCCACGGCGCGTGCCACAGCACCAGGCTGTCCGAGGGGGTGCGGGGGTGGATGCCGAACGCCCACAGCAGTACTCCGCCGAGCAGCCCGGCCACGGCGATCCACCAGTCGTCTCGGTGCGGGCGGGCGAGCGTGCGGGCCATGCCCCCATCCAACACGGCCGCCGCACGCCCCGCCTGCTCCCCGCGAAGGGTGCGGGACTGCGACTTTCGCTTACGGCGCTCTCCTCAGCGCCGACGACGAAACCGGCCTCGGCGGCCGGGACCCTGGAGAGGTGGACGAGGGGAGCGAATCGTGATCGTCGGCCTGGTCATCGCCTGCGAGGTGGCGTTCTGGGTGCTGCTGGCGGCCGGACTGGTCTTCCGGTACGCGCTGCGGATGCCGCGCACCGGACTGGCGCTGCTGCTGTGCGAGCCGCTGCTGGAGGTCGTGCTCTTCGTCGCCACGGCGATCGACCTCGACAACGGCGCCGCACCGGACTGGCGGCACGGGCTCGCCGCGGTCTACATCGGCTTCACCGTCGGTCTCGGCCACTCCACCATCACGTGGGTGGACGCCCGGGTGGCCCACCGCTTCGCCGGCGGCCCGCCGCCGGTGAAACCGCCCCGGTACGGCACGGCCCGCGCGGTCCACGAGTGGAAGACCGCCGGCCGCTGGATCCTCGCCGGGGCCGTCGCGCTCGCCCTGCTCCAGGCCGCCGTCTGGTACGTCGGCGACGACGGCGACACCGGCGCGCTGCGGAGCTGGCAGCAGACCATGCTCTGGCTGATCGGCATCAACGTGCTCATCGCCGGGAGCTACACACTGTTCCCGAAGCGGGAGCCGGCCGGACGGGGCTAACGCTCCCCGCCCGGCACCCACAGCACGTCGCCGGCCTCGCCGTTGGCGCTGCGGGCCAGGATGAACAGCAGGTCGGAGAGGCGGTTGAGGTAGGTCGCGGTGAGCGGGTTCATCGTCTCGCCGTGCGCCTCAAGGGCCGCCCAGGTGGAGCGCTCGGCCCGGCGGACGACCGTGCACGCCTGGTGCAGCAGGGCCGCGCCCGGGGTGCCGCCCGGCAGGATGAAGGAGCGCAGCTTCTCCAGCCGCTCGTTGAACCGGTCGCAGTCCGCCTCCAGCCGGTCGATGTAGAACTGCTCCACCCTGAGCGGCGGGAACCCGGGATTCTCCACGACCGGCGTCGACAGGTCCGCGCCCACGTCGAACAGGTCGTTCTGCACGCGGGTGAGGACCGCGGCGATCTCCTCCGCCAGCCCGCCCAGCGCGAGTGCGGTGCCGATCACCGCGTTCGCCTCGTTGGCGTCCGCGTACGCGGCGATCCTGAGGTCCGTCTTGGGCACCCGGCTCATGTCACCGAGGCTGGTGGTGCCCTGGTCGCCGGTCCTGGTGTAGATACGTGTCAGATTGACCATACGGCCAGCGTAGTTACGCCCCGGCCGTCCGGAACACCCGAGTGCCCGCCGTCATGGCCAGCGCCGCGAACCCCACGGCGACCAGGACGCCGTAGAGCATGTGCGCGCTCGTGTACTCGCCGACGTACGCGTCCCGGACCGCGTCCACCAGATAGCGGAACGGCACTAGGTGCGACAGCACGTCCAGCCACGCGGGCGCGAGGCTCATCGGGAGCATCAGCCCGGACAGCAGCATCGACGGCATCGACACCGCGTTGATCAGCGGGCCGAACTCCTGCGGACTGCGCACCTTCAGGCCGAGGGCGTACGACAGCGAGGCCAGCGACACGGTGAGCAGGGCCACGAAGGCGAAGCCGATCAGGATGCCGGCCAGCGGCGCCCGCAAGCCCATCACCAGCGCCGCCAGCACCAGCAGCACCGCCTGGAAGACGAACACGGTGGCGTCCCGCAGCACCCGGCCGAGCAGCAGGGCGAGCCGGCCGACCGGGGTCACCCGCATCCGCTCCACCACCCCCTGCCCGTTCTCGACGATCACCGTGAACCCGGCGAACAGGGCGCCGAACAGGCCGAGCTGGAGCAGCAGCCCGGGCACCAGCACCTGCCAGGAGTTGCCTCGCCCGCCCAGCGGCAGGTCGGTGAGCAGCGGGCCGAAGAAGAGCAGGTACAGCAGGGGCGTCAGCACGCCGAAGAGCAGGGCGAAGCGGGAGCGCAGGGACTGGCGGAGGTAGCGGCCGTAGACCAGGGCCGTGTCGTGAAGCAGCATCGTTCCTGTCTCTCCTATACGGCCACGGGCGCGGTGTCGGCCGCGGCGGGCCCGCGGCCGGTGACGGCGAGGAAGGTGTCCTGGAGGGTGGCGTCGAGCGAGCCGCCGTAGCGGAGCTTGAGCGCGCCCGGGGTGCCCTCGGCGGCGACCGCGCCCCGGTCGACGATCACCAGGCGGTCGGCCAGGGCGTCGGCCTCGTCCAGGTAGTGGGTGGTCAGGAAGACGGTCGTCCCGTGCTCGTCGCGCAGCCGGCGGACCAGCGCCCACAGGTCGGCGCGGCTGCCGGGGTCCAGGCCGGTGGTCGGCTCGTCCAGGAACAGCACCTTCGGGCGGTGGGTGAGCGCCATCGCGATGTCCAGCCGGCGCCGCTGGCCGCCGGAGAGCGCGCCGGTCCTGCGGTCCAGGAGTTCGGTGAGGCCCAGTTCCGCGGCCAGTTCGGCGGCGCGGGCGACGGCCCGGTCCTTCGGCAACCGGTACATCCGGCCCTGGGTGACCAGTTCCTCCCGCACGGTGATCTGCGGGTCCACCCCGCCGGACTGCGCGACGTAGCCGCTGGCCCGGCGCACCCCGACCGGATCGGCCACGAGGTCGCGGCCGGCCACGGTGGCCGTGCCGCCGGTCGGTTTCAGCAGGGTGGTGAGCATGCGCAGGGTGGTCGTCTTCCCGGCGCCGTTGGGTCCGAGGAAGCCGAGGATCTCGCCTTCGTGGACGGTGAGGTCGATGCCGCGGACGGCTTCGACGGGGCCGGCTTTCGTCCGGAAGGTGCGGGCCAGGCCCGCCGTGCTGATGACTGCTGTCATGCCCCACAGAAAAACAGAGTCTCTGAAATTTTGCAATGACTCCAAAATTTCAGACTGCCCAGCGAAGTTAGGATGCGGGTATGGCTGAAGGGCTCAGGGAGCGGAAGAAGAGGCAGACCCGGCAGTACATCTCGGATGTCGCCACGGGGCTGTTTCTGGAGCGCGGCTTCGAGGCGGTGACCGTCGCGGAGATCGCCGAGGCGGCGAACGTCTCCGTCAACACCGTCTACAACTACTTCCCGGCCAAGGAGGACCTCTTCTTCGACCGCTCGGCCGGTATGGCCGACCGGCTCGCCCGCTGGGTCCGCGGCCGGGACGTGGGGGAGTCCGCCGCGCGCGCCGTCCTGCGCGAACTGCGCTCGGAGGTCGAGGCCGTCTCGCCCCGGGTCGGCCTGATGGCGGGCTACGACCGCTTCATGCGGGTCATCCGCGAGGCGCCGGTGCTGCGTTCGCGGCTGTGGAGCCTGCAACAGGAGACCCACGACATCCTGGAGGCGGCCCTGCGCGAGGAGACCGGCGCCGCCGCCGACGATCCGCTGCCGGATCTGATGGCCGGCCAGATCTGCTGGGTCCAGCAGGCCGTCTTCGCCGCCATCGGCCGCGAGATGGTGTCCGGCCGCAAACCGGCCGAAGTGTCACGAGAGGTACTCGTCCTCCTGGACGACATCGAGGACCTGTTGAGCGAAAAGGTCCTCAACTACGCCGTCCGAGGCGCGGTCTGACCCGGGCCGGTGTGATGTCCGTCAATTGGGACGTGACGCGCGTTACTTACCGGTCACACGGCGGCGCCGGAGCGCTATGGTCCGCCGGAGAGGCAGACGTTCAGCGCGTTCAAGGGAGTCGGAGTGGCACGGAAGCTTGCCGTCATCGGGGCCGGGCTCATGGGATCCGGTATCGCTCAGGTCGCCGCGCAGGCCGGCTGGGACGTCGTGCTGCGGGACGTCACCGACGAGGCGCTCCGGCGCGGCACCGACGGCATCAAGGCCTCGTACGACAAGTTCGTCGGCAAGGGCAGGCTGGCGGCCGAGGACGCCGAGGCCGCCCTCGCCCGCATCACCCCGACCACCGACCTGGACGCCGCCGCCGACGCGGACGTCGTCGTGGAGGCCGTCTTCGAGAAGCTGGAGGTCAAGCACGAGATCTTCCGCGCGCTCGACAAGCTGGTGCGCGAGGACGCCGTGCTCGCCTCCAACACCTCCGCCATCCCGATCACCAAGATCGCGGCGGCCACCGAGCACCCCGAGCGCGTCGTCGGCGTCCACTTCTTCTCGCCGGTGCCGATGATGAAGCTCGTCGAGCTGGTCCGCGGCTACAAGACCAGCGACGAGACCCTCGCCACCGCCCGGGAGTTCGCCGAGTCCGTCGGCAAGACCTGCATCGTCGTCAACCGCGACGTGGCCGGCTTCGTCACCACCCGGCTCATCTCCGCCCTCGTGGTGGAGGCGACCAAGCTCTACGAGTCCGGCGTCGCCACCGCCGAGGACATCGACCTCGCCTGCAAGCTGGGCTTCGGCCACGCCATGGGGCCGCTCGCCACCGCCGACCTCACCGGTGTGGACATCCTCCTGCACGCCACGAGCAACATCTACACCGAGTCCCAGGACGAGAAGTTCGCCCCGCCGGAGCTGATGCGCCGGATGGTGGACGCCGGTGACATCGGCCGCAAGAGCGGGCAGGGCTTCTACACGTACTAAATCCCCCACGTCGTCACAAACGCCCCGGGAGTATCACTCCCGGGGGTGAATTCGGTATCGGTTCGCTTACAAACAGCAACCACACCGCCACCCGCACAGTCAGACGGGGCACAGCATCCGTCACCGAGACGCCAACCGCACTCAACGGGGAGCGCATATGTACATCAGGGGCGACCACGTCGAGCTGGTCGTCGGGGGCCGCCTCGACGTCCGCAGCGCGGCGGACGCCCGTACGGCCCTGCACTCGGCCGTCGACACCGGAGTCGGCGACCTGGTGCTCGACCTGTCCGAACTGGATTCGTGGGACGCCACCGGACTCGGTGTGATCATGGGCGCCCACCGGCGGGCCGGCCGCTGCGGGCGCCGGCTGGTGCTGCGGGGCGTGCCCGCGCAGATGCAGCGCCTGCTGGTGGCCACCCGGCTGCACCGCATCCTGGCCATCGAGGGCGGCATCGGAGTGGAGTCGCTGCCCCGGGTGTGAGGCGCGCGACGGCCGGGACATCCGGGCTGTGCGGCGCATACGGGTGAAGCGGCGCGCAGCGGCCACCCCTGGCGCATCCGCCGGCGCGCAAGTCGGGGAAAATCCTCCCAAGACCGTGACGTCTCGGACGGCATGGCACCCCGCCCTGTCGGAGACACCCCGTGACGGTTTAGTGTGCGGTCGCCCGCCGTCTCGCGACCCTCGGCCGAGCGGGCCCGGACCAGAAGCGACAGCGCGGTGTGCGACAAGGCCGGGAGGGCCACAACACGGGCACACGACGCTTTTGGGAGCTTGAACCCATGGACCCGATCAACCCGGGACCCGAGGACCACGGCCAGGCGCACAGCCGCCGCCCGCCCCGGGACCCCCTCGCCTCCGACCTCGCCCCGGGCACGCCCACGCCCGCCCGCATGGACCGGCTGGTCTGCGGCGGCCTCCAGCTGACCGTCAATCCGGTCGACGGCAGCGAGATCGAACCCTGCCCGCCGGCCGAGCGCCCCGGCAGGCCCGCCAAGCGCACCGCCGCCGAGCGCGCCGAGGCCGGCCTCGCGGCCCGTCCGCCCGCGCCGGCCGGCTCCGTCCCGGCCGCGCCCGCCGTGCCGGAGCGTCAGGAGGAGCGCGAGCGCCTGGCCCGGCTGCTGGCCCGGGGCCGCTCGGTCCGCCTCACCGGCCCGGCCGGCTCCGGCCGCACCGCCCTGCTCGACCTCCTCGCCGAGGACTGCCGCGACCTCGCCCCCGACGGCGTGGTCCGCCTGGGCGGCTTCCGCCGGACGCCCGGCGATCTGCTGCACGAGCTGTTCCACGCCGTCCACCGCGCCCCCGGCTACCGCCCCGATCCGGACGAACTTCTCGAGTTCGTCCGGGAGATCGGCGCGGTCGTCGTCGTGGACGACCTGGAGTTCGGCGCGACCGCCCTGGACGAACTGCTCGACGCCACCCCCGAGTGCGCGTTCCTGTTCGGCGCCGCGCCCGACGTGCCCGCGCCGTCCGCCGAGGCGGACGTGGAGGAGGTCTTCCTCGGCGGCCTCGACCGGGCCGCCGGGCTGCAGGTCCTGGAACGGACCGCCGGCCGGGCGCTGACCGAGGAGGAGGTCAACTGGGCCGGCGACCTGTGGTTCGAGTCCGAGGGGCTGCCGCTGCGGTTCGTCCAGGCCGGCGCCCTGCTGCGGCAGCGCGACCAGCTGCGGGCCAGCGCCGGCGCGGTGGACGAGTACGGCGTCTTCGAGGACGTGCGCAACGCCCTCGACCTGCCGGTCGAGCCGGCGGAGGAGGTCCCGCTGCCCTCCCTGGGCGAGGCCGCCGCGCCCGCCCCGCTGCTCGCCTCCCGGCTCACCTCCTCCGCCCGTGCCGCCCTGCGCTTCGCGGTGGCCCTCGGCGGTGAGCTGCCGCACCAGGCGCATCTGCCCGCCCTGGTCGGCGACACCCACGCCGACGCGGCCCTCGCCGAGCTGGTGGAGTGCGGACTGGTCGCACCGGTCGGCTCCCGCTACCGGCTGGCGGCCGGTGTGCGGGCCCAGCTGGAGGCCGCCGGATACGCCGACGGCGCCGCCGAGCACGCCCTCACCGCGGCCCGGCACTACGCCTGGTGGGCCGGCCACCCCTCGGTCGGACCGGACCGCGTGTGCGCGGAGGCCGACGCGGTGCTGGCCGCGCTGGCCGCCGTCGTCCCGCGTACGGCGCCGGCTGCGGAGGGCGAGGAGAGCGGGGCGGTGCGGCTGGCGCGCACGGCGGCGCCCGCCTTCGCCGCGGGGCTGCACTGGAGCGCCTGGGAACGGGCCCTGCGGTCCGGTGCGGAGGCCGCCCGGCTGACCGGCGAGGTGGCCGATCAAGCCTATTTCCACCACGAGTTGGGCATCCTCGCGTTGTGCTCCGGGCAGTTCGGCCGGGCCCGTGCCGAGCTGGAGGCGTCCAGCGGGCTGCGCGGCGCTCTCGCCGACAAGCGGGGCGCGGTGGCGGGCCGCCGGGCGCTGGCGCTGCTCGCCGACCTCGCCGGCGAGGTGCCGGGGGCGTCGGTGCCGCCGGCTTCGGCGCCGGCGGAGGAAGAACCGGCGGAGGTACGGCAGGACGGACCGGCGCCGGTGCCCTACGGTCCCTCGGGCGAGACCCTGGCCACCCGGCAGCTGACGCAGCCGGTGCCGCGGAGCGTGCCGCAGCCGGTGCCGCCCGCCGCGCCGGAGCCCGGGACGCGGGGCGGCGGCCTGCGGCGGCTGGCCCGGCGCAACCTGGTGGCGGCCGGGGCGGGTGCGCTGCTCGCGGCCGTGCTCGGCACGGTCGTCACGCTCGGCATGACGTCCTCCGGCAGCAGCGACCGGGACCCGGCGGGGGAGGTCGACGCCAACCCGTCGGCGAGCCAGGGGCTGGGCGACGGGGAGTCGGGCGTGGGCCCGACGGACACCGGGGACACCGGCGCGGCCGGCGGCGGCCGGCCCGCGTCGCCGGGGCCCGACGGCACGTATGGCACGGCGGACGACCCCGTCCCGCCGGGTGCCACGGCGCGTCCGTCGGAGAGCGTCGAGCCGTCCCGTCCCGGCACGTCCTCCGGCTCGCCGTCGACGTCGCCGAAGCCCGGCGGATCGGGCGGCTCCTCCACCGGCGGTTCGACGGGCGGCACGTCCGGCGGCTCGACCGGGGGCGGCGGCACGGGCTCCACCGGTTCGTCCGGTGGTACGGGCACCGGGGGCGGCGGTTCGACGACCGGCGGCTCCACGGACGGCACGTCCACGGGCGGTACGACGGACGGCGGCACCGGCACCGGCGGCTCGACCGGCTCGACCGGTACGACGGGCGAGACGGCCGGCGGCTCCACGGACGGCGCGTCCACGGGCGGTACGACGGACGGCGGCACCGACACCGGCGGCACGACCACCGGCGACACCTCCGGCACGACGACCTCCGGCTCCACCGAGGGCACCACGGCCTCGGCGACCCATCCGGTCCCGTCCACGACGAACTCGGTGATCTGACACCGGCCGCCGGCTCACGCCACGGCGGGAGACAGCGGACGCGGGTGCCTCAAGGCATCGGCGGCCTTTTCCCGCCGCGTCGGCGGTACGCCGTCGCGGCGGGGGAGACCGGGGCCGGGAGCGGTCAGAACAGGCGGAGCTTGTCGTCCTCGATGCCGCGCAGCGCGTTGTAGTCCAGGATGTGGCAGCCGATGCCGCGGTCGGTGGCGAGGACACGGGCCTGGGGCTTGATCTCCTGCGCGGCGAAGATGCCGCGGACCGGCGCCAGATGGGGATCGCGGTTCAGCAGTTCCAGGTAACGGGTGAGCTGTTCCACGCCGTCGATCTCGCCCCGCCGCTTGATCTCCACCGCGACCGTCTGCCCGTCGGCGTCCCGGCACAGGATGTCCACCGGCCCGATCGCGGTCATGTACTCGCGGCGGATGAGGCTGTACCCCTCGCCCAGGGTCTCGATGCGGTCGGCCAGCAGTTCCTGGAGGTGCGCTTCCACGCCGTCCTTGATCAGGCCCGGATCCACGCCGAGTTCGTGCGAGGAGTCGTGCAGGATCTCCTCCATCGTGATGATCAGTTTCTCGCCCGCCTTGTTGACGACGGTCCACACACCCGCGTCCTCGCCCATCCCCTCCTTCAGCGTGCAGGGCGGCGACATCCAGTTGAGCGGCTTGTAGGCCCGGTCGTCGGCGTGGATGGAGACGCTGCCGTCCGCCTTGACCAGGATCAGGCGCGGCGCCGAGGGAAGGTGGGCGGTGAGCCGGCCGGCGTAGTCGACCGAGCATCGGGCAATGACGAGACGCATGGTCGGCAACGCTACTCGACGCGCGCCGGTCCACGCGATCCGCCCATCCCGCTCCCTGTGGATCGCCCCAATTGTCCCTGGAAACTCTTGTTCCTCCCTGGCCGATAGTGAGCATGAGCCGACCGTTCCATATACGCATTCTGCTGGTGTGGTCACCGACCGTTGCCTACCGTAGGGAACGGGAGGTTGCGGCCCCTGTACCGAGCGTGTTCGAAACCGCGAACTCCCCCATCTGTCCGCCAACCCCTGCGCTTCGGGGGTGCGAGAGGAGAACCCATGTCGCTCGACGTCTCACCGGCCCTACTCGAACAGGCCGAGCGAGGCGAGGTCGACGAAGCAGCATTCGTCGACTGCGTCCGGACCTCCCTGCCCTACGCATGGGAGATGATCAGCTCCCTGGTGGCCCAGCTGAAGGTGGACGGCGGACCCTTCGCCGACAACCAGACGCCTCCGCCGGACGAGCAGGCGCGCGGTCAGCTGCTGCGTGCGCTCGCGAGTGACGCCATACGCGGCGCGCTGCAGCGGCACTTCGGTGTGCGGCTGGCCTTCCAGAACTGCCACCGTGTGGCGGTGTTCCCGCTGGACGCCTCGGTGGACGAGACGCTGGCCCGCTTCACGTCGGCGCGCAACCAGCTGCTGAACCAGTCGCCGGAGCTCCGGGACTGCTGACGCGGCCGCGGCCGCGGCACGGCCGAGACCGAGTCGGACAGCCGTCGGCTTGCCGCTCCGCCCCGCGGGAGGTGCACGCGTCGCCGGGGCGGCAAGCCCCCAGGCGGTCCCGCCCGGCCCCGGCGCCGGGCGGTCAGCGCAGTTGCGGCAGTACCTCGGTGCCGAGCCGCCGCAGGTTCTCCTCGGTGGCCGCGAGCTGGCCCGAGCCCTCGACCATGAGGGCGAAGCGGCTGATCCCGGTGCGCTCCGAGGTGGCCGCGAGCCGGTCGGCGGCGAGCCGCGGCGTGCCGACCGGATGCAGCCCGCAGAGCAGTTCGGTGTAGGCGTACGGATCGCGCATCACACGCTGCCGTCCGTCCACCGTCATATGGGCCGACAGCCCCTGCCGCAGCCAGCCCGGCATCGCCTTCAGCAGGGTTTCGGCCGCGTCCGTGCGCCGGTCGGCGAGCTGGCAGACCCCGGCCGAGACATGAGCGGCGCCCGCGATCTCCTCGGCCGGCCGGCCCGCCGCGCGGGCGCGGTCCCGCCACAGGGCGATCATCTCGGCCTTCTCCTCGTCGCCGACGTGCATGCCGAGCAGCATCGGCAGCCCGCGCTCGGCGGCCAGCCGCACGCTCGCCGGCGAGGTGCAGGCCAGGACGACCTCGGGGCCGGGGGTGTCCGTCAGGGCGTCCGACGGGCGGGGCACCACCGGCACCTCCCGGAAGGAATAGCGCTCCCCGGAGGCCGCCACCGACGGTTCGTCCAGCCACCGCAGCAGCAGATCGAGCGACTCGGGAAACCCGTGTTCGTACGCCTGGAGTCCCGCGCCGAACACCTCCAGGTCCACCCACGGGCCGCCGCGTCCCACGCCCAGCGTGAACCGTCCGCCGCTGGCCACGTGGAGCAGCGCGGCCTGCTCGCCGAGGGCGACCGGGTGGGCGGTGGGCAGGACGCTGACCGCCGTGCCGACCCGGATGCGGCGGGTGCGGCCCAGCAGCAGCGCGGCCAGGGTGACCGCCGAGGGGCATGTGCCGTAGGGCACGAAGTGGTGTTCGGCCAGCCATACGGCGTCCAGCCCGGCCTCCTCGGCGACCTCGGCCGAGCGGACCGCCCGGTGCAGGGCCTCTCCGGGACCCTGGCCCGGGAACTGGGCGGCCAGCACAAAAGTTCCTACGCGCATCGCATTTCCTGCTTCCTTGGCTCCGACCCGGAGCTCCCCCACCGGGCATAACCGTCGGACACGTGCCAAGGACACGGTCCCGCAGGGAGATTTGCCGATTGTCTGCGGAATGGGTCGCACGGAAGGGGCACTTGTGGGGGTTGGTTCCGTACCCGTACCCCGCTCGGCGCCGCGTAGGCTGGATGGCGCCCGTGCTCCCCGTACAGCCCCGAGAGGTGTCCCGTGTCCCCGCGTCGCAACCGACCGAAGGCAGCCGGATCGTCGGGCCGGAGTGCCGAGGACGACCGCGCCGGCCGGTACGGCGGCTGGCAGTCCACGGAGAGCTGGCGTGGCGAGGAGTGGAGCGTACGGCATGTCGCCGGGGCCAGCGCGGAGGGCAAGACCTACCGCTGCCCGGGCTGCGACCAGCTGATCCCCTCCGCCGTCCCGCACGTGGTGGCCTGGCCGGAGTACGCGGGCGTCGACGACCGCCGGCACTGGCACAAGGCCTGCTGGAACGCGAAGGACCGCCGCACCACGCCGGTGCGGCGGTCCCGTAACGCGCCGAGGTTCTGAGCCGTACGGCTACACGTCCCGGCTTCGCAGCAGCGCGTACGTGCCCGCGTACACCGCCGCCGTCACACCCAGCATGATCCACAGCGGGTCCCAGCCGGACGGGCCGGACTCGGTCAGGGAGTTGGCGTAGAAGACGCTCAGCTGGTTCGGGATCGAGTACTCGAACAGCCAGTCGCGCAGCTTCTCCATCGACTGCGCGACCATGAACATCGCGATCACGAGCGGGGCCAGTACCACGCCGATCATGATCGTGATGGCGCCCGCGGAGTGCCGGATGACCGAGCCGATGAGCAGCGAGAGCAGTCCGAGCAGCGCGATGTACAGGCTGATGCCGACGGTGGCCTTGAACCACTCCGAGCCGCTCGGAGAGCCGGCGCCCGCGCCCTCCAGCATGGACACCTGGACCATCGCCACGAAGGCGGACGTGACCAGGGTGAACACGAAGGCGACGGCGAAGAACACGATCGACTTCGCGGCGAGCACCCGGGCCCGGCTCGGGCACGCGGTCATCGTCGTACGGATCATGCCCGTGCCGTACTCCGAGGCCGTGGTCAGCACGCCGAGCGTGATGATGCAGATGGAGCCGAGGAGCAGGCCGAAGAAGCCGAACGACAACGGGTTCTCGCCGTCCAGGGTCGAGGGGTCGGAGTTGGCCTCGACCAGCGCGCCGGCGGCGAGGCCGATGCCGACGACGAGCAGCACGAACACGCCGAGCGTCCACATCGTGGAGCGCACCGACCGGATCTTCGTCCACTCGGAGGCCAGCGCGTGTCCGAGGTGGGTGCGCACGACCGGGATGGGCGAGGTGTAGCCGGGGTACGACCCGCCGGGTGCCGCCGTGTGCCAGTCGGGCGCGGCGGCGGGGGCCTGCGGCATCGGGGGCTGGGGGGTGCTCATCGGGCGTCCTCGGGCTGGGTCGTCGGGGCGGCGGAGACGGAGGCGGCGGCCGGACCGGGAGCCGGGGCCGCGTCGGCGGCGGGGGCCGGGCTCGCGGCGGGGGCCTGCGGGGCGGCGGCGGGCGCCTGCTGCGGCGCGGGCGGCGCGGCGGGGGCCTGCGGGGCGGCCGGCGCCTGCTTGGTCAGCAGCGTCGGCCGGTCCTGGGACGACGGTGCGGCCGCGGGGGCCGGCGCGGGCCGCGGTGCCTGACCGGCCGCTGGTCCGGCGCGTCCGAAGGCGCCGACGAAGGCGCCGGGGGCGCGGGCCGGGCCGGGGCCGCCGGCTGGGCGTACGGGTTGGGCGTTCCCGGAGCCGTGCCCGCGCCCGGAGCGCCGTACCCGGGCGCCGGGGTGCCCTGTCCGGCGGCCGGGGCGCCGTAGCCGTTCGCGCCCTGGCCGTTCGCCGGGGCGCCGCCGTACGGGCCGCCCGCCGGCATCGTGAACGGCGCTCCGCCCTGCTGGGGCGGGGGCGGGGCGTACCAGCCGGGCTGGCCCTGGCCGGGGACCGGCGCGGGCGGCTGGGCGCCGGGCGGCAGCGGCTGCCGGAGGCCCGCCTTCTGGTCGACGGTCGAGCGGTAGTCCACCGCGGCCTGGGTCATCCGCATGTACGCCTCTTCCAGCGAGGCCTGGTGCGGGGACAGCTCCCACAGCCGGACGCCCGCCTCGTGCGCGAGGTCGCTGATGCGCGGCAGCGGCAGCCCGGTCACCCGCAGCGCGCCGTCCTGCTCGGGCAGTACGTGCCCGCCCGCCTCGGCGAGCGCGGAGGACAGCTTCTCGCGCAGCTGCGGCTCGGTGTCGGGGGTGCGGACGCGCGCGAAGTCGGCGGAGTTCGCCGAGATGAAGTCCGTCACGCTCATGTCGGCGAGCAGCTGCCCGCGCCCGATCACGATGAGGTGGTCGGCGGTCAGCGCCATCTCGCTCATCAGGTGGGAGGAGACGAAGACCGTACGGCCCTCCGCCGCCAGCGCCCTCATCAGGTTGCGGACCCAGAGGATGCCCTCGGGGTCGAGGCCGTTGACCGGCTCGTCGAAGAGCAGCACCTGCGGGTCGCCGAGCAGCGCGGCGGCGATGCCGAGGCGCTGGCCCATGCCCAGCGAGAAACCCTTGGAACGCTTCCTGGCCACGTCCTGGAGGCCGACGACGCCGAGCACCTCGTCCACGCGGCGGGCCGGGATGCCCGACAGCTGGGCGAGGCTCAACAGGTGGTTGCGGGCGGACCGGCCGCCGTGCACGGCCTTGGCGTCGAGCAGCGCGCCGACCTGACGGGGTGCGTTGGGCAGTTTGCGGTACGGGTAGCCGCCGATGGTGACCGACCCGGACGTGGGGTTGTCCAGCCCGAGGATCATCCGCATCGTCGTGGACTTGCCCGAGCCGTTGGGCCCGAGGAAGCCGGTCACGGCACCTGGCCGCACCCGGAAGGAAAGGTTGTACACGGCGGTCTTGTCGCCGTAGCGCTTGGTCAGGCCGACAGCCTCGATCATGCTCCGCACCCATCGAAAAGGTTCAGGAAGGCGGGGCACACGCCCCCGTAAGGGTTAGGAGGATATCCAGGCGCTGACGGTTCCGCCCAAGAGAGAGTAAAGCCGGAGCGCGGGCGTTCTTGATCACCGGGGCCCGCGGTTTGCGCCGGGAAACGGTGAAGGAGCGGCGGGACCGGGCCCCGCCGCCCCTCACGGTGTCACCGTCGCGCGTACGACTACCGGGACTGCTGCGCCGGAACGCTCCGGGAGACCGGCTCGTCGTCGCTGGACGTGCCGGCCGCGGCCACCGCGGCGCCGGTCAGCGTGGCGAGCATCTCGCGGACGTTCGTCAGCTGGGCGTTGATGCTGTCGCGGCGGTTGGTGAGCGCCGCCAGCTCCCGCTCGGACTCCGAACGGATCCGGTCCGCCTTGGCGTTGGCGTCGGCCACGATGTCCTCGGCCTGCCGCTGGGCGGTCTCCACCGTCTGGCGGGCCCGGCGCTCGGCGTCGGTGCGCAGCTTCTCCGCCTCCAGCCGCAGCTGCTCCGCCCGGTGCTCGATCTCGGCGAGCCGCTTCTCGGCCTTCTGCTGACGCGAGGCCAGGTCGCGCTCGGACTGCTCGCGCCGCTTGGCCAGGTTGGTCTCGAAGTCGGCGGCGGCCTGCGCGGCCTTGGCGCGGGTCTCCTCGAAGAGGGCGTCCGCCTCCTCGCGCTTGGACTGCGCGTCCTTCTGCGCCTCGGAGCGCAGCTGGGCCGCGTCCGACTTGGCCTTCTCGACGATCCGGACGCCCTCGTCCTCGGCCTTGGCCTTGCGCTCGGCCGCGTACGTCTCGGCGTCGTTGCGGACCTGCTGGGCCGCGGACTCGGCGAGGTCGCGGTGCTGCTCGGCCGCCCGCCGGGCCTCCTCACGCAGCTCCTTGGCCTCTTCCTCGGCCAGCCGCAGGATCTTCTCGACCCGCGCGCCGAGACCCGCGTACGACGGCTCGGCGTCCGTGATCTGGGCCTGGGCGTTCTGCGTTTCGAGGTGCAACTCCTCGATGCGCTTCTCCAGGGCGGTGATCCGGGCGAGAGCGCTGTCACGGTCGGAGACGAGCTTGGAGATACGTTCGTCCACCTGAGCGCGGTCGTATCCACGCCGCACAAGCTCGAAGCCGTAGGGGGAAGTGTCGCTCATGGGGTTCCTGTCGAATGAGACCGGTGAGTGAGGTGATAAAAGGAATCCTAGGGGCCGCAGCGGTGTGTCATCGAGCGGATACGGTTTTGATCTGGAGAATGGCACCTCTTTCGGGTGGCCGGCCGTGGGACGGCTTGCCAAGGAGTCGGGCAAAGTCACCAGAAGACACCTCAACCCTCCCCGAACGCTAGCTCTCCGACGCCTTGCCACCCGATCGGGGGGCGCCCACCGTGGCGCCCGTCTTGACTCCGCCGTCCTTGCCGGACGCGGGCGCCTCGAAGGACTCCAGCGCCTCCAGGACATCCTGCACCCGGGAGATCTCGGCGTTGATGTCCTCGCGCCGGCGCATCAGGATCTCCAGCTCCCGCTTGCCCTCCTCGACCGTGCGACGGGCCTCGCGGATCGCCTCCGCCTTCAGCTCCTCGGCCTCCTCCACGGTACGCCGGGCGTCGCCGACCGCCTGGGCCTTCAGCTCCTCGGCCTCCTTGACCAGGCGCGCCTTCTTCTGCTCGGCCTCCTTGAGCAGCCCCTCGGCCTTCTTCACCGCGGCGATCCGCACCTTGCCCGCCTCGGAATCGGCCTCCGAGACCAGCTCCTTGGCCTTCGCCTCGGCCTTCGCGAGCTGCTCCTCGGCGGCCTTGATGAGCGCGTCGCAGCGGTCGCCGGTGGACTTCATCGTCTCGGCGGCCTCCCGGCGGGCCCGCTCGTGCAGCTCCTCGATCTCCGTGGTGACCCGGCTGCGCAGCTCCTCCGCGCGCTCCCTTATCGCGGTGGCGTCCCGGCGCGCGCCGACCAGCAGCTCGTCCGCGTCCGTACGGGCCTTCTCCACCAGCGAGTTGCCCTCGATGGTCGCCTCGGCGACGATCCGCTCGGCCTCGCTGCGGGCCGCGCCCACCATCGTGTCGGCCTGCGACTCGGCGTCCGCCGTGGCCTTCAGGGCCTGCGCCTGCGCCTCGGCGAGCAGCTTGTCGGCCTCGGCCGTGGTCTCCGTGATGAGCTTGTCGACCTGCTCGGCCGCCTCCGAACGCCGCTTGTTGGCGTCCTCGCGGGCCTCGTCCAGGGTCCGCTCGGCCTTCTGGCGCGCGGAGTTGACGAGCCGTTCGGCCTCGGCCTCCGCGTCCGCCTTCGCCCGCTCGGCCTCCGCCCGCACCCGCTTGGCGTGCACCTGCGCGGAGCCGACCTGCTCGGCGGCCTCCGCCCGCAGCCGCTCGGCGTCGCCCGTGGCGTCACCGATCAGCTGCTCGGCGTTCGCGACGGCCTCCGTGCGCAGCCGCTCCGCCTCCGTGACCGCCTCGGTGCGCACGCGCTCGGCCTCGGCGGCGGTCTCGGTCTGGAGCCGTTCGGCTTCGCTGCGGGCCTCGGTGATGAGGGTGTCGGCCTGGGTGGCGGCGTCGGAGCGGATGCGGTTGGCGTCCTCGCGGGCGTCCGCCCGGGTACGCGCCGCCGCCTCGTCGGCCTCGGTCAGCGTCTGCGAGGCCTTCGTCCGGATCCGCTCGGCCTCGGCGGCCGTCTCCGTCCGCAGCCGCTCCGCCTCCGTGACCGCCTCGGTGCGCACGCGCTCGGCCTCGGCGGCGGTCTCGGTCTGGAGCCGTTCGGCCTCGCTGCGGGCCTCGGTGATGAGGGTGTCGGCCTGGGTGGCGGCGTCGGAGCGGATGCGGTTGGCGTCCTCGCGGGCGTCCGCCCGGGTACGGGCCGCCGCCTGGTCCGCCTCGGCCAGCGCGTCCGACGCCTCGGTGCGCACCCGCTGCGCGTACTCGCCCGCGTCCGCGCGCAGCCGCTCGGCCTCGGCGATCGCCTCCGCCGTCGTCCGCTCGGCCAGCGCCTTCGCGGCCTCCGTCTCCTCGTGCGCCTCGCGCCGGACCCGGGCGGCGTCCTCGCCGGCCCGCTCCCGCTCGGCGTAGGCGTCGGCGCGGACCCGGTCCGCCTCCTCCTCGGCCTCCCGCCGGGTACGGTCCGCCGCGTGCTCGGCGGCCGAGCGCAGCCCGGCGATCTCCTCCTGCGCCTGCTCGTGCAGCCCGGCGACGGAGTCCCGGACCTGCTGGGCGTGCTGCTCGGCGGCGGCGACCATCTCGCCGGCGCGCCGGTCGGCCTCCTCCACCAGCCGGGTGGCCTCGGCCTGCGCCTCCTCGACCCGCTTGCGGGCGGCGGCCAGCAGCTCCTCGCTCTGCTCCCGGGCCCGCTGCCGCTCCTGGTCGGCCTCCTCGCGGGCGGCACCGAGCAGCTCCTCGGCCTCGCGGCGGCGCCGGGCGGCCTCCTCCTGCGCGGCGGCGAGCGTCTCGGACGCCTCGGCGCCCAGCCGCTCGGCGGCGGCCTGCGCCTCCGCGCGCATCCGGTCGGCGGTGTCCTGGGCCTCCGTCTTCAGCCGCTCGGCCTCGGCGGCGGCCTCGGACCGCAGCCGTACGGCGATGGCCTCGCCCTCGGCGCGGGAGGCGGACGCGTCGGAGGCGGCCTCGGTGCGCAGCCGCTCGGCCTCGGCCTCGGCCTGCTGCTGGAGCGTACGGATCCGCTCGGCGGACTCCGCGCGCAGCCGCTCGGTCTCCTCGGCGGTCTCCCGGCGGACCCGGGCGGCCTCCTCGCGGGCCTCGCTCAGCGCCCGTTCGGCCGACGCCAGCCGCTCCTGCGCCTCGGACTGAAGCCGGGTCAGCTCCTCGGCGGCCTCGGCACGGCGGGTCTCGACGGCCTTCTCGGTCTCCTCGCGCAGCTCCCGCGCGGCCTTCTCGGCGTCCGCCCGGGCCGTCTCCGCCTGCTCGGCGGCCTCGGCGCGCAGCCGCTCGGCCTCCTCGCGGGCGCGCTCCAGGGACTCCTCGGCCTGCCGGCGCAGGGAGGTGGCGCGCTCGACGGCCTCGGTGCGGACCTTCTCGCTGTCGGCCGTCGCGGTCTGCCGCAGCTCCTCGGCGTCCGCCTTGGCCTTGGCCAGCAGCTCCTCGGCGGACCTGGCCGCCTCCTCGATCTTGGCGACGGCCTCGCGGCGGGCCTCGGCACGGATCGACTCGCCCTCGGAGACCGCGTCGGCGCGCAGCTGCTCGGCCTCGCCGCGCAGCCGGCGGGCCTCCTCCTGGAGCGCGACCGTCTTGGCCCGGTACTCCTTGGTGTCGTCCTTGGCCGCGCCCTTGAGCTGCTCGGCGATGTCGTGCGCCTCGGCGCGCAGCCGGTCCGCCTCGGCCTCGGCCTCCGAGCGGATCCGCTCGGCCTCCTCGGCGGCGGCCCGGGTGGTCCTGCGGGCGTCCTCCGACGCCTTGTCGAGCACGTCCTCGGCGGTCTTCGCCGCCTTGGACAGCTGGGTGGCCGTCTCCTCGGCGGTGATCGTGCGGGCCTTCTCGGCGGCCTCGGCGACGACCTTCTCGGCCTCGGCGCGGGCGTCCGCGACCAGCTGCTCGGCCTCGGACCTGGTGTGCTCGGCCTCCTTGGTGGCCTCCTCGACCAGCCGGGCGACCTGTTCCTTGGCGGTGCGCGTCCGCGTCTCGTTGGCGGCCTCGGCCGTGGCCAGCGCCTTGGCGGCGGCCTCCTTCGCCTCGGTGACCACCTTCTCGGCCTCGGCCTGCGCCTTGCGCAGCGCCTCCTCGGCCGCCGTCATCCGCTCCTCGGCGGCCCGGCTCAGCTCGGCGGCCTGCCGGCGGGCCGCGTCCGACTCGGTGACCGTGGCCGTCCGCAGCTGCTCGGCGTGCTCGGTGGCCTCCTGCGCCTGCGTGGAGGCCGCGTTCAGCAGCCGCTCGGCGTCCGCGCGGGCCCGGCGCAGGATCTGGTCGGCCTCGGCGCGGGCGGACTCGGCCTCGCTCCGCAGCCGCTCCCGGGCCTCCCGGGTCAGCCGCTCGGCCTCCGCGCGGGCGGCGGCCATCGCCTGCTCGGCCTCCGCGCGGGACTCGTCCAGCAGCCGGCGGGCCTGCTGCTCGGTGCGGGCGCGCAACTGCTCCGCCCACGCCACGTTCTCGTTGACGTGCGACTCGACGGTGGCGCGGCGCTCGGCCAGCTCCTGGTCGAGCTGCTGGCGCCGGGTCACCGCCTCCTGGTGCAGCTCCGCCTGGAGCCGGGCGGCCTGCTCGGCGTGCTCCTGGAGGATGCGCTGGGTCTGCGCGCGGGCCTGGCTCAGCTCCCGTTCGGCGTCCTGGCGCAGCTGCTCGGCCTGCATCTGGGCGTTGCGGAGCAGCTGCTCGGCCTGGTAGCCGATGTCACCGCCGTCGTAGGCGGGCCGGGTCATGAGGGTACGGCGCGCCTCGTGCAGCTTGGCGCGCAGCACCTCGACCTGGTAGCCGAGGTCCTCGGCGTGCTGGATCGCCTTCTCCCGCTCGGTCCTCAGCCGCTTCATCTCGGCCTCGAACCGAGAGAGGTGGTCGACGTCAGCCGCCGGCTCTCGCTCCTGGCTCTCGTAGCCCCGCACTGCGCGGTCCCATCCGTCCCCTGGTCAGCTTCTCCAACGAGCTCCGTCCGTTCGCGAACGGGGCCCCCGGGGAATGGTGTCAGACAGACGGCGGAGCACGGGCTGCTGCCCCGACGCTCGTCCCCCGAAACCCGGACCCCGGCTCGGTCCCGCCGACAACGGCAGGACCCGGTCGCCCCGGTGGAGGGACGACCGCCCCCAACCCTACCGGCCCTTATGTACGGGGGTCAGTGCTCGGGCGTCTCAACAGGCGCCGAAGTGACCAGTTCTGTGAGGACGCCATGGCAGTCCTTGGGGTGCAGGAAGGTGATCCGCGAGCCCATGGAGCCGCGCCGGGGCTCGTCGTAGAGCACCCGCACGCCCTTGCCGCGGATCTCCTCGGAGTCGGCGTCCACGTCCGCGGTGCCGAAGGCGATGTGGTGGACGCCCTCCCCGTTCTTCGCCAGCCACTTGGCGACCGTGGAGTCCTCGCGGACCGGTTCCAGCAGCTGGAGGTAGGAGGCGCCGCCGTCCGACGTGCCGTTGATCCGGAGCATGGCCTCGCGCACGCCCTGCTCCTCGTTGACCTCGGTGTGGAACACCTCGAAGCCGTACGTGGCCCGGTAGAACTCGACGGTCGCGTCGAGGTCGTGGCAGGCGATCCCGATGTGGTCGATTCGCGTCAGCATGGATTCAGTGCAGCGCTCCCGGGGTGGTTACGCAACGTGCGCGCGATCACACCGACAGGCCGATGACGCCGTGTCCAACCGCTCAGTACATTCGAAGTAAACCCTCGTTCACTCCTCGGCTGTACGCAGCTGGAAGGGGATCGCACCTCATGTCTTCTGGAACGACCAGCTCGGTGATCGTCGCGGGCGCCCGGACGCCCATGGGGCGGCTGCTGGGCTCCCTGAAGTCCTTCTCCGGAGCCGACCTCGGAGCCTTCGCGATCAAGGCCGCCCTCGACCGTGCGGGGATCGGCGGCGACCAGGTGCAGTACGTGATCATGGGCCAGGTGCTCCAGGCCGGCGCGGGCCAGATCCCGGCCCGCCAGGCCGCCGTCAAGGCCGGCATCCCGATGAACGTCCCGGCGCTCACCGTCAACAAGGTGTGTCTCTCCGGCCTCGACGCCATCGCCCTCGCGGACCAGCTGATCCGCGCCGGCGAGTTCGACATCGTCGTGGCGGGCGGCCAGGAGTCCATGAGCAACGCCCCGCACCTGCTGCCCAAGTCCCGCGAGGGCTACAAGTACGGCGCGGTCCAGATGCTCGACGCGATGGCCTACGACGGCCTGACCGACCCATGGGAGAACATCCCCATGGGCGAGTCCACCGAGAAGCACAACACCCGCCTCGGCATCCAGCGCCCCGAGCAGGACGAGATCGCCGCCCTGTCCCACCAGCGCGCCGCCGCCGCCCAGAAGAACGGCCTGTTCGAGGCCGAGATCACCCCGGTGGAGATCCCGCAGCGCAAGGGCGACCCGGTGCTGTTCAGCAAGGACGAGGGCATCCGCGCCGACACCACCGCCGAGTCCCTGGCGAAGCTGCGCCCGGCCTTCGCCAAGGACGGCACCATCACCGCCGGCACCTCCTCGCAGATCTCCGACGGCGCCGCCGCCGTGGTCGTGATGAGCAAGGCCAAGGCCGAGGAGCTGGGCCTTCAGTGGCTCGCCGAGATCGGCGCGCACGGCAATGTGGCCGGTCCCGACAACTCCCTGCAGTCGCAGCCGTCCAACGCCATCCGGCACGCGCTGAAGAAGGAGGGCCTGGACGTCTCCGACCTGGACCTCATCGAGATCAACGAGGCCTTCGCCGCGGTCGCCGTGCAGTCAATGAAGGACCTCGGCGTTTCCACGGAAAAGGTGAACGTCAACGGCGGCGCCATCGCGCTGGGTCACCCGATCGGCATGTCCGGCGCCCGGCTCGTGCTGCACCTGGCGCTGGAGCTCAAGCGCCGGGGCGGCGGGGTCGGCGCCGCCGCGCTGTGCGGCGGCGGCGGCCAGGGCGACGCGCTGATCGTGCGGGTGCCCAAGGCCTGACACCCCGTAGGTCCGATTCCGGTACGTCGGTGAAGTGAACGGAGCTGTGATGCAGGACGTCTCCTCTCTGGTGGCCCAGGCCAGGGAAGGCCGGCCGCGGGCCGTGGCCCGGCTGATCTCCCTGGTGGAGGGGGCGTCACCGCAGCTCAGGGAGGTCATGGCGGCGCTGGCGCCGCTGACCGGCAACGCCTATGTGGTGGGCCTGACCGGCTCGCCCGGCGTCGGCAAGTCGACCTCCACCTCCGCGCTGGTCACCGCCTACCGCAAGCAGGGCAGGAGGGTCGGCGTCCTGGCCGTCGACCCGTCCTCGCCGTTCTCCGGCGGCGCCCTGCTCGGCGACCGGGTCCGGATGTCCGACCACGCCTCCGACCCCGGCGTCTACATCCGCTCCATGGCCACCCGGGGCCACCTCGGCGGGCTGGCCTGGGCCGCACCGCAGGCCATCCGGGTGCTGGACGCGGCGGGCTGCGACGTGATCCTGGTCGAGACGGTCGGCGTCGGCCAGTCCGAGGTCGAGATCGCCTCGCAGGCCGACACCAGCGTGGTGCTGCTCGCCCCGGGCATGGGCGACGGCATCCAGGCGGCGAAGGCCGGCATCCTGGAGATCGGCGACGTCTACGTGGTCAACAAGGCCGACCGGGACGGCGCCGACGCCACCGCCCGCGAGCTGAACCACATGCTGGGCCTGGGCGAGGCCCGCGGCCCCGGCGACTGGCGCCCGCCCATCGTCAGGACCGTCGCGGCCCGCGCGGAGGGCGTCGACGAGGTCGTGGAGGCCCTGGAGAAGCACCGGGCCTGGATGGAGGAGCGGGGCATCCTCGCCGAGCGCCGCAAGGCCCGCGCGGCCCGCGAGGTGGAGACCATCGCCGTCACCGCGCTGCGCGAACGCATCGGCGACCTGCACGGCGACCGCCGGCTCAGCGCCCTCGCCGAACGCATCGTCGCCGGCGAGCTGGACCCCTACCGCGCCGCGGACGAACTGGTCGCCGGCCTGACCCAGGGCTGAGCCTGGCCGGTCCGGTGAGCACCCTGCTAGCGTGACCGGCATGTTCCTCCTCATGGCATAGGGCACACCCGCAACGCGGGGCCGCGCAGACGGCCACCGCGCCCTCAGGTGTCCCCTTCTTCCGCCTCTTGCAGAGGAACATCCGCGTGTCCACGCCCCTGTCGCGGCCCTCGTACGCCGCTGTCCTGCGCGTGCCCCAGGCCCGCCGCACCTTCACCGCCGCCCTGACGGCCCGTCTGTCCTACGCCACCGTCGGCCTGGCGGTGCCGCTGGCCGTCACCGCCGCCACCGGCTCCTGGGCCGTCTCCGGCGTCGTACTGTCCCTGTTCGGCGCCGCCACGGTCCTCCTGATGCCGCTGCGCGCCGCCCTCGTCGACCGCCACGGCCCGCGCCGGGCCCTGCTGCCCATGTCGGTGCTGTACGGCGTCCTGCTGGCCCTCCTGGCCGCGCTGACCTGGCACCCGGGCGCCCCGGCGGCGGCCGTCGCCGGCACGGCCGCGCTCGCGGGCTGCTGCGCGCCGCCGCTGGGCCCGGCCATGCGCGCCCTGTGGTCGCGACTGATGCCGGACGAGGGCATGGCGCGGCGCGCCTACAGCCTCGACGCCGTCGCCGAAGAACTGCTGTACGTCTCCGGCCCGGCGCTGGTCGGCGTGCTCCTCGGCGTCGCCCCGGCGGCCGCCGGAATCCTGCTGAGCGCGGCCCTGAACGTGGCCGGCACCTGCGCCTTCGTCACGTCTCCGGCGCTGCCCGGGCCGCGCTCCGCCGCCCGCCGCGGACGGCCCGTCCCGGTGCGGGGCCTGCTGCCGGCGGTCGTGGTCGCGCTGGGCCTCGGGCTGGCCATCAGCGCCGTGGAACTGCTGGTACTGGCCTTCGCCGCGGCACACTCCTACGACACCGCGCTGGTCCCCTGGGCGCTGGGCGCCCTCTCGGTGGGCAGCGCGCTCGGCGGGCTCGCGGTCGGCGCGGTGCGCTGGCGTGCGCCCGCCCGGACCCGGCTGTGCCGCTTCGCCGCGCCCTTCGGGCTGGTGCTGGCGGCGGCGGGAGCGGCCCCCGGGCTGTGGACCCTGTCCGCGGTGCTGGCCCTCGCGGGCGCCTTCATCGCTCCCGCGCTGACGACCGCGTATCTGCTGGCCGACGAGACGGCCACGGAGGACACCCGCATCCGGGCCGGGGCCTGGGTGAACACCGGGGTGAACGCCGGGAGTTCGGCCGGGGCACTGGCGGCCGGACTGCTGATCGACCGCCTGCCGCTGCCGCTGTGCTTCGCCCTGGCGGGCGGCAGCGCACTGGCAACGGCCGCGGCCGCCACCGTCCGCGTGACCGCGGCCGGCCGCACGGCGCGGACAACCACGCCGGCCGCCACCGACCGCGGCTGACCGAGCCCCCACCACCCCCGGCCACCCGCCCACGGCCTTGGCCCCGGTCGTAACGGCCGGTGGTCGTGTGGACGCGCGCGACAGGCGCCGAGCGCTGCGATCCCGCCCGGCCTCGGTCGCCGCCGTGCCGTGCTCCGCCCGGGGCCGTGACTGCCGTCGGGCTGTGCCCCGGCGGCGGCCTCGGCCGTGACGGACGGGCGGAGACGGTGGCCGGCGGTGACGGGCTCGCGCGGGCGGTGGTGAGCGGTCTCACCGCCGCCCGCGCGCACGGAGGCTCAGGGACGCCCCCGCTGTCCTCTCAGGTGTTCGGCGACCGGCTTGAGCGCCTTCTCCAGTTCCATCAGCGCGTCCGGCGACAGCAGATCGATGAAGTGGCGCCGCACCGATGCCACGTGATGCGGGGCGACCTTCCGCATCATCTCCATGCCGTGGTCCGTGAGCACGGCGTACAGCCCCCGCCGGTCCGTGTCACAGTTCTCGCGGCGAACCAGGTTGGCGTTCTCCATGCGCGTGATCTGGTGCGAGAGCCGGCTCTTGGACTGAAGGGTCGCTGAGGCCAGGTCGCTCATCCGCATCCGTACGTCTTCCGACTCGGACAGGTTCACCAGGATCTCGTAGTCGTTCATTGTCAGGCCGAACGGCTGCAGATCCTTTTCGAGCTGGTACGTCAACAGCCTGTTGACCTCCAGGTGGGTGCGCCAGGCGCACTGCTCCGCATCGGTCAGCCAGCGCGTGGCCGTCTCGGTCTCCATGAATGAAGTCTACCTAAGAAGTTGAATGGCGAACTACTTCGGGTGGTGTGACTGTGCGCACGCGTTCGACGTCACACTCCGCAGACTACCGCTCACAGCCCGAAGCGACGCTGGAGGTCTCCCAGCTGTCCGGGAAGGCGCGGTGCACCCGAGGATTGCGGACCGTGTCCGCCCGGTGCCATTCCGCCACCTCCGGGCACCCCCGGTTCGGACGGAACCGCCCCCGTCGCCGCCTCGGCCATGAGGGTCTCGGTCGACTGCAGCAGGACCGTCCCCGCGCCGACGAACTCGAACTGGTGCTCCTCCCCGGAAACCCCGCCGAAGCCCGTCATCGCACGTAGACCGCCTAGTACACCCGTCAGGTACCCATGGTCGTAGTGATGGCACGGGGACGGGCAGTCGGCCCACCCGACGAGCGCCTGAGGGTCGACCCGGATCGGAGGTTCCAGGAACACCACCGGACCGTTTGATGCCGCTACAAACTTTCCGGTTCCGATAAGGGTGAGAAAACCCGGGACGATCGACTGTTTGAGCGCCAGACTTGGCTGAAAAGCGAGCAGATTGCCCGCGCGAATGGTCAAGTTCCCGTCGTCCAGGTCGTAGGAGTTGACGTCGAACGCCCGGTCGGCCAGCAGCATCTTCCCGGAGCCCTCCGCCACGACCCAGTCGCTCGCGTGCAGTGGCGAATGAAACGACGTACGGACAAGCCGGTCGAGTCGCCCGTGCCCGATGCCGTTGAACCCGATCGTCCCGTAGTAGGCGATCATCTTTCCCTTCTGCAGGAACCACTGCCCGCCCTTGAGTTCCACGCAGAAGGTGTACGCGTTGACGTTGTCGTCCGCGGGCAGCGACAGCGGGTCGTACGCGACCGGTCCGGCGCCCGGGGTTCCGTAGGTGCTCACAACTTCTCCTCCGACGCCTGGACGAACACCGTGCCGTTGCCGCTCAGCTCCAGCTGGAAGGCCTCGCCGGAGCCGCGGCCCACCATCTCGCGCCAGCCGAGCGCGGTGGACAGCCTGTTGCCAAGCTCGCCGTGGTGGGCGACGTACGCCTGCGGGTCGACGTGGACGGGGCGCTGCGGGGTGACCGGGATCTCGAAGACGCCGCCGTGCGCCATCACCGCCGCCGAGCCGTGTCCCTGGAGCGTCGTCGTGAACAGCCCCTGCCCGGTGACCTGGCCGCGCACCAGGCCCATCACCCCGCCCTGCGCGCCCAGGAACATCGTGCCCTGACGCAGCGTGCCCTCGAAGGCGAGCAGCCGGTCGGCCTCCACATGGAGCGTGTCACCGGAGAGGGTGATCACATGGACGTGGTGGCCGCCGTGCCCGAAGAAGACCGTGCCGCTGCCCTCGACGGTCATCAGCGGGGTCGCCTCGCCGGCCACCCGGCGCCCGATCATGGACATCAGCCCGCCCTGGCCGCCCTGGACATTGGGCGTGAAGGACACGTCCCCGCGGTAGGCGAGCATCGCGCCGCGCTGGCTGAACAGCCGCTGACCCGGCGCCACGGTCGCCTCCACCATCTTGGTGTTGATCTCCCGGAAGGCCATCACACGTCTCCCGCGATCGTGGTCCGCTCGCTCGGCTGCACGTACACCAGTCCGTCGCCCTCGAAGCGGATCTGGAAGGCCTCGCCGCCGCCCTCGCCGAGGAACGTGCGGAACGTCACACCGGACTGGAAGGACTGCCGGACATCGCCCTGATGGGCGACATAGGCGCCCGGGTCCACGGTCAGCGGGTACTGCGGGCTGACCCGCAGGACGATCGCCGGGCCGTCGGAGAGGATCGCCGCCTGCCCGTGGCCCTCCACGGTCGTCGTGAACAGGCCGTTGCCCTGGGAGGCCCCGCGCACCCCGGTGAACGTCGTCCCCGTGCGCAGCGCCGCGTCCGTCGCCAGCAGATTGCCCGCCTCGACGTAGAGCTTGTCCCCCTGAAGGGTGACCAGGTTGATCTCGGACGCCCGGTCCGCGAACCAGCACGTCCCATGCCCTTTCACCTCCATCACCGTCATCTGCTCGCCGGTGAGCCGCCGGGTCACCATCCCGCGCAGCCCCTCGCCGCCACCGCTCAGCTTCTTGAAGGCCATCTGCCCGTCGTACGCGACCATGGAGCCGTTCTTCGCCTTCACGGCGTCTCCGGTCATGTCGACGGCGAGCACCTTGCTGCCCTGGAGTCGGAACATCGCCACGCAGCGAACGTAGCGGCGGCGCGGGTGGGCGGAACAGGGCCCACGGGTGGAAACCCACCCTGAGCGGACCCCTAGGGGCGAGGTTTGCCACAATGGTGGAACGCTTGTGCGTGCGTTCACAAACCGGTTCCACCACCGGCGCACTCCCGCACGCACGGGCGCGCACCAACCGGCAGTCCGTAACCGGCAGACCGTCGTCGACCCTCCCACCGAAGGTGACCCGTGGACATCAAGACCGCCACCGCCCTCCGCCGCCTCCGCCTGGTCTCGGCCCCGGAGGCCGTGTCCTTCCTGATCCTGCTCGTCTGCTCGGTGCTGAAGCGGACCACGGACTTCGACGCGGTCCCCGTGATGGGAGCGATCCACGGCGTCCTCTTCGTCCTGTATGTGATCTTCTGGGCGGACGCCTGGAACCGCGCCAAGTGGCCCCTGAAGACCGCGGCCCTCTACTTCGTCCTGTCGGTCCTGCCCACCGGCGGCTTCTTCGCCGAGCGCCGGCTGCGCCGCGAGGCCGAGGACGCCGTCATCGCCGCCCGCGCCCGCCAGGAAGGAGCCCTGAACGCATGATCGTCGCCTTCTCCGTGACGCCCCTCGGCGTCGGTGAGGACGTGGGGGAGTACGTCGCCGACGCCGTCCGCGTGGTCCGCGCCTCGGGCCTGCCCCACCGCACCGACGCCATGTTCACCTCGATCGAGGGCGAGTGGGACGAGGTCATGGACGTCGTCAAGCGCGCCGTCGCCGCCGTCGAGGCCCGCGCCCCGCGTGTGTCGCTCGTCCTCAAGGCCGACATCCGCCCCGGCGTGACCGACGGCCTCACCAGCAAGGTGGAGACCGTCGAACGCCACCTCGCCTCCTAGCGCGTCCCGCGTCGCGAAACCCCGGTCCCGAGGGCCGGGGTTTTTGCGGTCCCCATGTTTGAGCGATCGCTCAAACAGGTGTACGTTCGGCGCCAGATGATTTTGAGCGGTCGCTCAAACTCCGTGCTCACGTGGGGGAACACATGGGTCTCTATATAGAGACGCACATCCGGGCCGGCCTCGACGAGCTGTGGGCGCGCACCCAGGACCCCGCCCGGCACCAGCGCTGGGACCTGCGCTTCACCGAGATCGACCACCTCCCGCGCGCGGAGGGCGAACCACAGCGCTTCCGGTACGCCACGCGTGTCCTGCCGTTCCTCACCGTCTCCGGCACCGGTGTCGCCGCCGGCGAGAAGGAACGCGCCGACGGCACCCGCACCTCCGCCCTGCGCTTCGCCTCCCCGCACCCCCTCTCCCTGATCGCCGAGGGCAGCGGCTACTGGCGCTACGTGCCCGACGCCCAGGGCGTCCGCTTCCTCACCGGCTACGACTACCGCCCGCGCTGGGGCGCCCCCGGCGCCCTCGCCGACCGCCTGCTGTTCCGCCCGCTCATGGGCTGGGCGACCGCCTGGTCCTTCGACCGGCTCCGGCTCTGGCTGGAGGAGGGCATCACGCCTGAACGGGCCCGCTGCAACTGGCTCGCCGAACTCACCGTCCGGGCCCTCGTCCTCGTCCTCTGCCTGACCGTGCTCGGCCGCGGCTCGCTGCCCGGCCTGCCCGGCCCCTTCGCCGACGCGATGGCCTTCCTGTGCCCGCTGCTGCTCGTGCTCGGCGTCTTCCTCGCCCTGTTCAAGGCACCCCTCGCCGGCACCCCGGCCGCCCGCCGCTGCCTGCGCGCCCCCACCGGCGCGACCCGCGCGCCCCGCCTGCTGGACACGCTGCAGAAGCGCGGATGACGCCCGCGCCGACACCACGGACGACCTCCCTGGAGGAGCACCGATGACCTCGATCTTCCGCACCGCGATGGGCCCCGCCTTCGACCGCCTCCACCCCGCCCTGCGCCGCCGCTTCTCCGTCGGCCTGGCCCGCGGCGAGGCGTGCACCGGCCGGGGTGTGATGGACCGGATCTGGCACGGACGGGCGTTCGTGAAGCCGTTCCTCGCCGTCGGCGGCACCCGCAACATCCTCGTCCCGCGGGCCGGCCGGAACATCCCCTTCACGATCGAGAACGTGCCGTACACCGACGGCTTCGGCCGTGAGACGGTGAGCTTCGTGCGCACCTTCGACCTGCCCGGCCGCGCCCGCCGCTTCGACGCGCAGATGGTGCTCGGCCCCCGCGGCGACCGCGTCCTGGACTACCTCGGCACCCACCAGCACCTCGCCAGCGATCTGCACTTCCACGCCGAGCCCGACGGCTCCCTGCTCATCCGCTCCGGCACCCACCGGTTCCGGGAGGGCCCCGTGGACGTCCGCGTCCCCGGGCTCGTCGGCGCCACCGCCGAGGTGCGCGAGTCCTACGACGACACGACCGGCCGCTTCCGCATCCGGGTCCGCGTGGTGAACCGGTACTTCGGGCCGCTCTTCGGCTACGAGGGCTCCTTCACCGCCTCCTACACCGACATCCACGCCCGCAGCGTACGGCCCGGACTGCGCCCGGTGCGGGAGGAGGCACGCGCATGAGCCCGGAGACCGCGAAGTCCCAGGAGACCAAGGCCAGACTGCTGGAGGGCGCCCTGCGCACCCTCACCGAGCAGGGCATCGCCAAGACCTCGGCCCGCACCGTGGCCGCGGCGGCCGGTGTCAACCAGGCCCTCGTCTTCTACCACTTCGGATCCGTGGACGAACTGCTCGCCGCGGCCTGCCGGTACGGGGCGGAGCAGGCGGTGGCCCGCTACCGCGAACGCCTCGCCGAGATCGGCTCGCTGTCCGAGCTGCTGACCGTCGGCCGAGAGATCCACGAGCGCGAGCGGGCCGGGGGCCATGTCGCCCTGCTCGGCCAGCTGCTGGCCGGCGCCGCGACCCATCCCGGCCTGGGACCGGCCACGGCCGCCGGGCTCGACCTGTGGATCACCGAGATCGAGCAGGTGCTGCGCCGCGTCCTGGCGGCGACACCGTTCGGCGAGTTCACCGACCCGGCGGGACTGGCGCGCGCGGTCGCCGCGTCGTTCGTCGGGATCGAGCTGTACGAGGGCGTGGACGAGGCCGGGGCGGGGGCGGCGCTGGCCGCGCTGGAGCAGCTGGGGGCCCTGGTGGCCGCGGTGGAGTCCCTGGGCCCGGTCGCCCAGCGCGCCGTACGGCACCAGCTGCGGCGGCGGGCCCAGTAGCCGGCGTGCCGGGCGCCGGCCGGCGGACGCGGACGACGACGTGACACGGCCCGTCACGCGGCTCCCCGCCCGCGCGACCCGCCACCGAGGACGAGACGCGACCCGCCGCCGAGGACGGGACGAGGCCCGGCCGGTGGGCGAGGGGCGCGGGTCGTCGCCGGGCGGTCGGCCGGGGCCGCCGGGACGGCGGCGCGTCGGCGGCCCGGCAGCCGTACCGGCGCCTCGCGGGCCCGGGCGGCGGAGTCCGGACCGCGGGGCCGCCGGAGCGCGGGCCGGCCGGAGCGGCGCGGGCTGCCCCGGGGCACCGGAACCCGTCACCGCGTCCGGCCGGGAGCAGGCGCTCGGCATCGGCACCGGGTTCCGCCGCCCGCCGAGGTCGCGGACGTACAAGACGTGCGGTGCGGGCCTCGGCGTACGGCCGTTCCGGGACGGCGGCTCCGGCAGCAGCCGGCCGCCTCGCGCGGAAGGCCGCGTCCGCCTCCGGCCGGGCCCGCATCCGCGGCCGGCCCGGCTCGGCGTCCGCCGCGCCCGCCCCGGAGCGCCCGCCGGCTCCCGCACCCTCCGCTCCGGCTCCGCCGGCCGGGCGCGCGGGAACGGCCGGTGACCGAAAGCCGAGACAGGGCTGACCGGCATATGACCGGCCGGTAGGGTCTGATGACGTGCCCAAGCCTCTCAGTCTTCCGTTCGACCCCATCGCCCGCGCCGACGAGCTGTGGAAGCAGCGCTGGGGAAACGTGCCCTCCATGGCCGCGATCACCTCCATCATGCGGGCCCAGCAGATCCTGCTCGCGGAGGTCGACGCGGTGGTCAAGCCGTACGGACTGACGTTCGCCCGCTATGAGGCGCTGGTGCTGCTCACCTTCTCCAAGGCCGGCGAGCTGCCGATGTCCAAGATCGGCCAGCGGCTGATGGTGCATCCCACGTCGGTGACGAACACCGTGGACCGGCTGGTGAGGTCCGGCCTGGTGGCCAAGCGCCCCAACCCCAACGACGGCCGGGGCACCCTCGCCGTCATCACCGACAAGGGCCGCGAGGTGGTCGACGCGGCCACCCGCGACCTGATGGCCATGGACTTCGGTCTCGGGGCGTACGACGCGGAGGAGTGCCGCGAGATCTTCGCGATGTTCCGCCCGCTGCGGATCGCGGCACACGACTTCACGGAGGAGTGACCCGGGGCAAGATCTCCCGGAACGGGTGGTTACGCTCGACTCCATGAAACGAAGCGTGCTGACCCGCTACCGCGTCCTCGCCTACACCACGGGCGTCCTGCTGGTGCTGCTGTGCCTGAGCATGATCGCGAAGTACGGGCTGGACATGGACGGCGCCGCCGACTTCACGCGGGTCGTCGCCATCGCCCACGGCTGGCTGTACGTCGTCTATCTGGTCTTCGCCTTCGACCTGGGCTCCAAGGCGAAGTGGCCGGTCGGCAAGCAGCTGTGGGTGCTGCTCGCGGGCACGATCCCCACGGCCGCCTTCTTCGTCGAGCGCAGGATCAGCCGCGAGCTGGACGCCGAGGCCGCCGACCGGGCGCCGGCCGCCGCCAAGGCGTAGCGACACCGCCGTACGGATGCCGTACGGCGGTCTGCCATCGACATTTACTTGGACGTCCAAGTAAATTCGAGGGTATGGACGCTCACGCCATCGAGGAGGGCCGCCGTCGCTGGCAGGCCCGTTACGACGCCGCACGCAAGCGAGACGCGGACTTCACCACGCTCTCCGGTGACCCCGTGGAACCGGTGTACGGGCCCCGGCCGGGTGACACGTACGAGGGATTCGAGCGGATCGGCTGGCCCGGGGAGTATCCCTTCACGCGCGGGCTCCACCCGACCGGCTACCGCGGCCGCACCTGGACGATCCGCCAGTTCGCCGGCTTCGGCAACGCCGAGCAGACCAACGAGCGGTACAAGATGATCCTCGCGGCGGGCGGCGGAGGGCTGTCCGTCGCCTTCGACATGCCGACGCTCATGGGACGCGACTCCGACGATCCGCGCTCGCTCGGCGAGGTCGGGCACTGCGGCGTCGCCATCGACTCGGCCGCCGACATGGAGGTGCTGTTCAAGGACATCCCGCTGGGGGATGTGACGACCTCCATGACCATCAGCGGCCCGGCCGTGCCTGTCTTCTGCATGTACCTGGTCGCCGCCGAACGCCAGGGTGTCGATCCGCGGGTGCTCAACGGCACGCTCCAGACCGACATCTTCAAGGAGTACATCGCGCAGAAGGAGTGGCTGTTCCAGCCGGAGCCCCATCTGCGGCTGATCGGCGACCTGATGGAGTACTGCGCGGCGGGCATCCCCGCGTACAAGCCGCTGTCCGTCTCCGGCTACCACATCCGGGAGGCCGGGGCCACGGCCGCGCAGGAGCTGGCGTACACCCTGGCCGACGGGTTCGGGTACGTCGAGCTGGGGCTCAGCCGCGGGCTGGACGTGGACGTCTTCGCGCCGGGGCTGTCCTTCTTCTTCGACGCGCACGTGGACTTCTTCGAGGAGATCGCCAAGTTCCGCGCGGCCCGGCGCATCTGGGCGCGGTGGATGCGGGAGGTGTACGGCGCGAAGAGCGACAAGGCGCAGTGGCTCCGCTTCCACACCCAGACGGCCGGTGTGTCGCTGACCGCGCAGCAGCCGTACAACAACGTGGTGCGCACGGCCGTGGAGGCGCTGGCCGCCGTGCTCGGCGGGACGAACTCGCTGCACACCAACGCCCTGGACGAGACCCTGGCGCTGCCCAGCGAGCAGGCCGCGGAGATCGCGCTGCGCACCCAGCAGGTGCTGATGGAGGAGACCGGGGTCGCCAATGTGGCCGACCCGCTGGGCGGCGCCTGGTACGTCGAGCAGCTGACGGACCGGATCGAGGCGGACGCGGAGAAGATATTCGAGCAGATCAAGGAGCGGGGCCTGCGGGCTCACCCGGACGGGCGTCATCCGATCGGGCCGATCACCTCCGGCATCCTGCGCGGCATAGAGGACGGCTGGTTCACCGGCGAGATCGCCGAATCCGCCTTCCGCTACCAGCAGGCGCTGGAGAAGGGCGACAAGAGGGTCGTGGGCGTGAACGTCCACACCGGGTCGGTGACCGGCGACCTGGAGATCCTGCGGGTCAGCCACGAGGTGGAGCGCGAGCAGGTCCGCGTCCTCGCCGAGCGCAAGGCCGCCCGCGACGAGCCGGCCGTGCGCGCCGCGCTCGACGCCATGCTGGCGGCGGCCCGGTCCGGGGCCAACATGATCGAGCCGATGCTGGACGCCGTGCGCGCCGAGGCCACCCTGGGCGAGATCTGCGGGGTGCTGCGGGACGAGTGGGGGGTGTACACGGAGCCGGCCGGTTTCTGACCGCGTCGCCGACGCGCCGCCCGCCGGGGAGTGTCCCGGGGGCGGCGCGTTCGTGCGCCAAGCGGTGTCCTCAAGGGGTCCGGGCCGCTCCCGCCAGGCCCAGCAGGAGGATGCGGGTGAAGCTGCGGACCCATTCCTCGTTGGCGGGTTTGCCGCTGACCAGGGTGCGGTGGACCACCGCGCCCGCGACCATGTCGAAGATCAGGTCGACCGTGCGGGCGGACTCCTCGGGGTCCGGCTCGGCCGGGAGTTCGCCGCGGTGCTGGGCGCGGGCGCGGCCCTGGAGGACCAGGCGCATCTGGCGGTCCACGATCGAGGCGCGGATGCGTTCGCGCAGCGCGTCGTCGCGGGTGGACTCGGCGACCACCGCCATCAGGCCGCTGCGGGCCTCGGGACGGGCGAGGATGGCCGCGAACTGGAGGACGACGCCTTCGATGTCGGCGGCGAGGCTGCCGAGGTCGGGGACCTCCAGTTCGTCGAAGAGTTCCGCGACGGCGTCCACGACCAGCTCGTTCTTGCCGGCCCAGCGGCGGTACAGGGTCGTCTTGGCGACCCCGGCCCGGACGGCGACGTCCGACAGGGTGAGCTTGGACCAGCCCAGTTCCACCAGAGCCTCCCGGGTCGCGGCCAGGATCGCGGTGTCCGCGGCGGCGCTGCGCGGGCGTCCGGTACGGCTGACGGGGGTGCGGCTCTGCATCCCTTGACCATAACCGGCGGGTCCTGTGGTGCCGTGAGGGAGATCACCGGGCTGCGGTGTCGCGCGGCGCCCTCGTGGCATTACGCTACGACTCGTAGCGAAAGCTCGTGAGGGACGTACACGGGCGGACGACCACAAGGCGCGGGTGGGGACCCGGCGCCGCATATCGCTTTTTCGCTCAGGCGCCCGCTCGGGGGAGGATAGACGCATGCAGCCACGGAACATGTCCATGAGCGGTGTCGTCGACCTCGCCGCGGTGAAGGCGGCCCAGGAGGCCAAGGCCAAGGCCGAGCAGACGCGCGCCGAAGCCGCCCGACAGGGCGGGACGGGAGCCGTCTCCCCGGCCGATCTCGTCATTGACGTCGATGAGGCGGGGTTCGAGCAGGAGGTCCTGCAGCGCTCCGCCGAAGTGCCCGTCGTCATCGACTTCTGGGCCGAGTGGTGTCAGCCCTGCAAGCAGCTGAGCCCGGTCCTGGAGCGGCTGGCCGTCGAGTACAACGGGCGCTTCCTCCTCGCCAAGATCGACGTCGACGCCAACCAGATGCTGATGCAGCAGTTCGGGATCCAGGGCATCCCGGCCGTCTTCGCCGTCGTCGCGGGCCAGGCGCTCCCGCTGTTCCAGGGCGTGGCCGGCGAGGACCAGATCCGGCAGACCCTGGACCAGCTGGTCGCGGTGGCCGAGCAGCGCTTCGGCCTGACCGGTCTGACCGTCGACCCGGAGGCCGAACCGGGCGGCGCGGCGGTGGCCGCGCCGGCGGAGGGCCCGTACGACGCGGCGCTGAACGCCGCCGCGCAGGCGATGGACGCGGGCGACCTCGCCGGGGCCGTCCGGGCGTACCGGAACGTGCTGGCCGACGATCCGGGCCACCCGGAGGCCAAGCTCGGCCTGGCACAGGCCGAGCTGCTCCAGCGGGTGCAGGACATGGACCCGCAGAAGGTGCGTCAGGAGGCCGCCGACAAGCCCAAGGACGCCGAGGCGCAGATCGCCGCCGCCGATCTGGACCTGGTGGGCGGCCATGTCGAGGACGCGTTCGGCCGGCTGATCGACACCGTGCAGCGCACGGCGGGCGACGACCGGGACGCCGTACGGCGCCGGCTGCTGGAGCTGTTCGAGGTCGTGGGCCCGGAGGACCCGCGGGTCGTGGGTGCGCGCAGGGCCCTCGCACGCGCACTTTTCTGAGGGGCTGAACCCGGCCACGGCTCGTGATGCCGTGGCGAAAGATTCGACGCCGAGGCGTCACGGCGGCCGCGCTTTACCAAATCTTGGCAAACGCGGCCGCTGTTACTGCGAGTAAATCGAAGCCGTTGGTCTGTCTGGATTCGTCCAAGGATCAACGGCTTTGTTCTGCCCTGCGCTGCCACCGTACGTCGCGCTCCGAGACCGGTCGGTCTTCCTCCGGTTATCCCGCCGTTACTAGCCAGTAACGAACCCCCTTGTGTCCAGGCCGAGAATGCACCACGATCGGCGACGCTCGGTCCATTCCCGCACCCCGGCAGCCGGCCGGGTCGCGGGAGATTCTGGGTCCCCACCGAGCGGGGCCGGCGGCAGTGGCGCCGGGTCCAGGGCAGGGGGGTCTTCGCCATCCCGGCGAAGCCTGTCCAGCAAGGTTGTGCGTGATGCGTGTCAGGCGCGACCCAGTGGTTGTCGCTCGGGGGTGATCGCCGGTGATTCGGGCGCGTAGTGCGCCGCCGAGTGCGGGCGCTCTCCTTTCCGAGGACGTAGCACTTCTCCCATCCCTGCCCGGCTGAGCCGCCGACCGAGGGCGAGTCCGGGCCAGGAGATGTACGTCCGAGAAGGAGGAAATATGGAGTCCCAGGTGCGTGGCGGGACCAGATGGAAGCGGTTCGCCGTGGTCATGGTGCCCAGCGTGGCCGCTACGGCCGCGATAGGCGTCGCCCTCGCGCAGGGCGCCCTCGCCGCGTCGTTCAGTGTGTCGGGCCAGTCGTTCAAGGTGACGGCGAAGACGCTGCACGGCGAGGGTTTCTCGCAGTACGGCGCGATCGACCAGGGGTACACCCTCACCGGTGGCAAGGCGGCTCACCCGGTCGCGGTCTCGGCCTTCACCAAGGCCCGGATCGAGAAGATGTGCCAGTCGGTCGTCACCCCCGACATCCCCATCCTCGGCGATATCACGCTGCGGCTGGAGGCGGGTGACAGCTCGGACGAGAACAAGCAGGTTCACGCGAAGAACCTGTACATCGACGTCGAGGACCTGCAGGCGGACGCCACCTTCAACGGCCTCGACATCGGCGTCGCCGGGCGGGATCTCAAGGGCGCCCGCATGAAGGACGCCGAGATCCAGAACAAGCAGGCCAACCCGTTCGGCTTCGCCCAGCAGGCGGACTCGGTGGACCTGACCGGCGTGAAGCAGACGGCGTGGGCGACCACCGCCGGAACCTTCACGCTCAGCGGTCTGCACATGTCGCTGCACAACGGCAGCGGCAAGGGCATCGAGTGCTACTGAGCACGTTCTGACGGGCGGGGGAGCTGTGGCGCCCCCGCCCGTCCACACTCCGGCCGCGTCTTCACGACCGGACCACATCACCACCACAGCAACGCCGCACCAGGGAGCTGTTTTCCATGAGCGCCGAGACTCCTGCCGCCGCACCCGGTCAGTTCACCCGCCGGAGGCTGCAGTTCCGCGCCTGGCGGGGCACGCGTCCGTTCTGGGCCGGTCTGCTCGTCATGCTCGGCGGCTTTCTGATCCTGTACTTCCCGTACGCCCACCTGCAGCTCGGCCACCTCAGCATGACGGTCGGAACGCCCGGCGGCTCCAGTTCCCTGATCATCGGTGGACTGCTCATCGCCCTCGGGCTCATCCTCTGGTTCCAGCAGCACATCCGGGTCTTCGGAGGTGTCGCGGCGATCCTGCTGGCGCTGGTGTCCATCCCGCTGTCGAACATCGGTGGCTTCATCGTCGGATTCCTGTGCGCGCTGACCGGCGGGGCGATGGCCGTGTCCTGGGCGCCGGGCGCACCGCAGCAGCGGCCGACGACCGAGGCGGCAGCGGGCCAGGGAGGTTCCCCCGCCGCCGCGCCCCTTCCGGAGCAGCGCGTGTACGGGATGGACGAGCCGAACGACCTGTCAGGAACGAACCCGGCCAACGGGGCGAACGGGAGGCACAGTGCCGGCTGACGAGGTGACCCGCGGGACCGATATGGACGGGCCCCGTGCGAGAACCGGGCCCCGCCACGCGGCCCCCAGAAAGCCGCTGTTCACCAGGTTCCACATGCCGGCCGGCAAGGCCATCGCCTCGGTGGCGATGCCCACGGCCGTGCTGATGGGCATGGGCTTCACATCCACGCTGGCCCTCGCCGACAACAACGGCAGCCCCTCTTCGTCGCCGTCCGCGCCGGCGTCCACGTCGGCCAAGGACCTGACGCGCGAGGAGTACGAGGCCTGCGTCAAGGCGCTGGACGACGACAAGGAGCCTTCGGACGCGCCGTCGCCGTCCGCCTCCGAGGACGCGTCGGACGCGCCGTCGGCGTCGAAGACCGGCGACAGCGGGAAAGAGAGCGAGAAGACGCGGGAGAAGAGCGGCACCTCTTCGCCGGATTCAGGTTCCGACGACGAGGCCACGCCCGACCCGACCGCGACCTCGGACTCGCACTCCGGCCCCGCCGGGCCGCAGGCGGACACCTCCGGCTCCTCGGGCACGGACTCCGGCTCCTCGGGCACGGACTCCGGTGCCGCCGGCCCCGACGCGGACGCCGGCGGCGACACGGACGCGCCGGCGAAGCCCCGGAGTGGCGACGGGACCATCCTCGGCACCATCGGTGACACGCTCGGTGACCTGCTCACCGGCGGCCACGACGAGGACGCGGGCACCGGCACGGACACGTCCGCGCAGAGCCCGGACCCGGCCCCGTCGGCCTCCCGGTCGCCGGACTCCGGCAAGGACCCGGGCGGCACCGCCTCCGACGGCACCGCCGGGGACACGGAGGAGAAGGCCGGGGACACGGAGGAGAAGGCCGGGGACACGGCGAAGAAGGCCGGGGACACGGAAAAGAAGGCCGGGGACGCGGAGGAGAAGGCCGGGGACACCACCGGCGACGACACCGCCGAGCCAGCCGGGGACGACGCGACCCCGTCGTCCGACCCGTCGTCCACCCCCTCGGACACGCCGAGCCCGTCCGCGAGCGACTCCGCCTCCGCCGAGGACTGCCCGGCGGCCACGGAGCACGTCGGCGGCGTCGACAACGCCGTGGCGGTGGCGGACGACCCGTGGTACCTGGACGCCAGCTCCCTGCTGCTGAAGGGCGCCGACTACCAGGGCGTGGTGGAGGTGAGGCGGGCGAACGGCACCACGAAGAAGGTGCTGAAGTACGTCATCTCCGACGGCACCGAGATCGGCGACCTGCACCAGACGGTCAAGGACAAGCAGGCGAACAAGACCTACCACGTCCAGGCGGCCAAGGGCTCGAAGTCCACCATCACCGGCGGCGACACGGTGATGTACACCGAGAGCATCTCCGGCAACCTGTTCGGGCTGATCCCGGTGACGTTCAGCCCCGACAGCCCGCCCCCGCTGAACATCCCGCTGATCTACTTCACCCATGCCAAGGTGGTGCAGGCCGCCCAGTTCGGCGGCAATCTGCATGTGCCGGGCATGCACGTGTACACGACCGACTGAGCGGTCGCACAAGCCGGTTCGGGAGCCGCACAAGGCCGAGGGCGCCCCCTGTCGCAGGGGGCGCCCTCGGTGTGTCGCGGACCCGGCGGATCAGCCGCTCTGGTTGCCCAGGTGGTGGACGCGGATCATGTTGGTGGTGCCGGGGACGCCGGGAGGCGAACCGGCGGTGATGATGACGGTGTCGCCCGCGTCGAAGCGGCCGAGCTTGGCGACCTCCTGGTCCACCAGGTCGACCATCTCGTCGGTGGTGTTCACGAACGGCACGACGTGCGACTCCACGCCCCAGCTCAGGGTGAGCTGGTTGCGGGTCGACTCGTCCGTGGTGAAGGCGATGATCGGCTGGGACGCCCGGTAGCGGGACAGCCGGCGCGCGGTGTCACCGGACTTGGTGAAGGCGACGAGGCCCTTGCCGCCGAGGAAGTCGGCGATCTCGCAGGCCGCACGGGCCACCGAACCGCCCTGCGTGCGCGGCTTCTTGCCCGGAACCAGCGGCTGCAGGCCCTTGGCGAGCAGCTCCTGCTCGGCCGCGGCGACGATCTTCGACATGGTCTTGACGGTCTCGACCGGGTAGGCGCCCACCGAGGACTCGGCCGACAGCATGACCGCGTCGGCGCCGTCCAGGATCGCGTTGGCCACGTCCGAGGCCTCGGCGCGGGTCGGCCGGGAGTTGGTGATCATCGACTCCATCATCTGGGTCGCGACGATCACCGGCTTGGCGTTGCGCCGGCACATCTCCACCAGGCGCTTCTGCACCATGGGGACCTTCTCCAGCGGGTACTCGACGGCGAGGTCACCGCGGGCGACCATCACGGCGTCGAACGCCGCGACGACGTCCTCCATGTTGTCGACCGCCTGCGGCTTCTCCACCTTGGCGATGACGGGGACCCGGCGGCCCTCCTCGTCCATCACGCGGTGGACGTCCTGCACGTCCTTGGCGTCCCGGACGAAGGACAGCGCGACCATGTCGCAGCCCATGCGGAGGGCGAAGCGCAGGTCCTCGACGTCCTTCTCGCTCAGCGCGGGCACGTTCACGGCCGCGCCGGGCAGGTTGATGCCCTTGTGGTCGGAGACGACGCCGCCCTCGATGACGATCGTCCGCACCCGCGGGCCCTCGACGTCCACGACCTTCAGCTCGACGTTGCCGTCGTTGATCAGGATCTGGTCGCCGCGCGAGACGTCGCCCGGCAGGCCCTTGTAGGTCGTGCCGCAGATGTGCTTGTCGCCCGGCACGTCCTCGGTCGTGATGACGAACTCGTCACCGCGCTGCAGCTCGACCGGACCCTCGGCGAAGGTCTCCAGACGGATCTTCGGGCCCTGGAGGTCGGCGAGGACGCCGATGGGGCGGCCGGTCTCCTTGGAGGCGGCCCGGACGCGGTCGTACCGCGCCTGGTGCTCGGCGTGGGTGCCGTGGCTGAAGTTGAAGCGGGCTACGTTCATGCCCGCCTCGATCATGGCGACGAGCATCTCGTGGGAGTCGACCGCGGGGCCGAGAGTACAGACGATTTTCGAACGGCGCATGGAGCGATCCTATCGGTTTGTTTCGCTACGGAATATTCCGTCTGGCGGAAGATACAAATGAGTGCCGCACCGCTCAGGTGCTATTCAGTTGTTCTTTCCGACCAGTGCGTAGGTCTGCGTCGCGATCTCCAGTTCTTCATCCGTCGGCACCACGGCGACCGCCACCCGGGCGGACTCCGGCGAAATCAGCCGCGCCCCGCCGCCGCGCACGGCGTTGCGCTCCGGGTCGACCGCCAGTCCCAGGCCCTCCAGGCCCGCGACCGCCGCCTCCCGCACCGGTGCCGCGTTCTCGCCGACCCCGGCGGTGAAGGCCACCGCGTCCACGGTGCCGAGCACGGCGTAATAGGCGCCGATGTACTTCTTGATCCGGTGAATGTAAATGTCGAAGGCGAGCGCCGCCTCTTCGTCGCCCTCGTCGATCCGGCGGCGGATCTCCCGCATGTCGTTGTCCCCGCACAGACCGAACAGACCGCTCCTCTTGTTCAGAAGAGTGTCGATCTCGTCCATGGACATATCCCCAACCCGGGCCAAATGGAAGATGACGGCCGGATCCAGATCACCGGACCGCGTACCCATCACCAGGCCCTCCAGGGGCGTCAGCCCCATCGAGGTGTCCACGCAGCGGCCCTTCTCCACCGCGGAGGCGGAGGCGCCGTTGCCCAGGTGCAGCACGATCACGTTGACCTCGGACGGGTCCTTGCCCAGCAGCCGCGCGGTCTCCCGGGAGACGTAGGCGTGCGAGGTGCCGTGGAAGCCGTAGCGGCGGATCCGGTGGCGGTCGGCGATCTTCGGGTCGATGGCGTAGCGCGCCGCGGACTCCGGCATCGTCGTGTGGAAGGCGGTGTCGAAGACGGCGACCTGCGGCAGGTCCGGGCGCAGCGCCCGGGCGGTGCGGATGCCGGTGAGGTTGGCCGGGTTGTGCAGCGGGGCGACCGGGATCAGCCGCTCGACCTCGGTGAGCACCTCGTCGTCGACGACGGTGGGCTCGGTGAAGAACATCCCGCCGTGCACCACCCGGTGCCCGATGGCGGCCAGCTCGGGGGAGTCCAGGCCGAGGCCGTCGCGGCTCAGCTCCTCGCCGACCGCCTTCAGGGCGGCCTCGTGGTCGGCGATGGGGCCGGTGTGCTCGCGGGTGTCGCCACTGGTGAGGCAGGAGTGCTCGATCCGGGAGGTCTGCTCGCCGATGCGCTCGACCAGGCCCACCGCGAGCCGGCTGCTGTCCCGCATGTCCAGCAGCTGGTACTTCAGCGAGGAGGAGCCGGAGTTGAGGACGAGGACACGGGTGGGGGAGGTCACTGCTGGGACGCCTTCTCGCTGGGGGTCTGGGCGGGGGTCTGGGCCTGGATCGCCGTGATGGCGACCGTGTTGACGATGTCCTGGACGAGGGCGCCGCGGGACAGGTCGTTGACCGGCTTGCGCAGGCCCTGGAGGACCGGGCCGACGGCGATCGCGCCGGCCGAGCGCTGCACGGCCTTGTAGGTGTTGTTGCCTGTATTGAGGTCCGGGAAGACCAGGACCGTCGCCTGCCCGGCGACCTCGGAGCCGGGCAGCTTGGTCGCGGCGACGGACGGCTCCACGGCCGCGTCGTACTGGATCGGGCCCTCGATCCTCAGGTCCGGCCGGCGCGCGCGGACCAGCTCGGTGGCCTCGCGCACCTTGTCCACGTCGGCGCCCGAGCCGGAGGTGCCGGTGGAGTACGACAGCATCGCGATCCGCGGCTCCACGCCGAACCGGGCCGCGGTGGCCGCCGACTGGATGGCGATGTCGGCGAGCTGCTCGGCGCCGGGATCGGGGTTGACCGCGCAGTCGCCGTAGACCAGCACCTTGTCGGCCAGGCACATGAAGAACACCGACGAGACGATCGAGGCGTCCGGCCGGGTCTTGATGATCTCGAAGGCGGGCCGGATGGTGGCGGCCGTGGAGTGCACCGAGCCGGAGACCATGCCGTCGGCCAGGCCCTCCTGGACCATCAGGGTGCCGAAGTAGTTCACGTCGGAGACGACGTCGTAGGCCAGCTCGGCCGTGACGCCCTTGTGGGCGCGCAGGGCCGTGTACTTCTCGGCGAAGGCGTCGCGCAGCTCGGAGGCGGCCGGGTCGATCAGCCGGGTGTCGCCGAGGTCGATGCCGAGATCGGCGGCCTTCTTGCGGATCAGGTCCTCGGGGCCGAGCAGGGTCAGCTCGCACACGCCCCGGCGCAGCAGCACCTCGGCCGCGCGCAGCACCCGCTCCTCGGTGCCCTCCGGGAGCACGACGCGCCGCTTGTCGGAGCGGGCCTGCTCCAGCAGCTTGTGCTCGAACATCATCGGAGTGACCCGGTCGCCGCTCGGCGCCGAGACCCGGCGGGCCAGCTCGGCGGTGTCGGCGTACCGCTCGAACAGGCCGAGCGCGGTCTCCGCCTTGCGCGGGGTGGCGGCGTTCAGCTTGCCCTCCAGCGAGAACAACTGCTCGGCGGTGGGGAAGCTGTTGCCGGACACCGACAGCACCGGGGTGCCGGGGGCGAGCCGGGCGGCCAGGGTGAGGATCTCGTCGCGCGGCACCTCGTTGAGCGTCAGCAGCACACCGGCGATCGGCGGGGTGCCGGCGCTGTGCGCGGCCAGCGAGCCGATGACCAGGTCGGCCCGGTCGCCCGGGGTCACCACCAGGCAGCCCGGGGTCAGGGCGCCCAGCAGGTTGGGCAGCATGGCGCCGCCGAAGACGAAGTCCATGGCGTCCCGGGCGAGGCCGGAGTCGTCGCCGAGCAGCACCTTGGCGTCCAGGGTCTGGGCTATCTGCGCGACCGTCGGCGCGGAGAGCGCGGGCTCGTCCGGCACCACGTAACAGGGCACCGGCAGCCGGTCCACCAGCCGCTCGGCGATCTCGTCGCGGTCCTCGCGGGCCACCCGGTTGGCGACCATGGCCAGCACGTCGCAGCCGAGTCCGTCGTAGGCGCGGTAGGCGTTGCGGGTCTCGGCCAGCACCGACTCGGCGGTCTGCTTCCGGCCGCCCACCACCGGGATCACCGAGGCGCCGAACTCGTTGGCGAGCCGGGCGTTGAGGGACAGCTCGTCGGGCAGCTGGGTGCCGGCGAAGTCGGTGCCGAGGACCAGGACCACGTCGTAGTCGCGGGCGACCAGGTGGAAGCGGTCGACGAGGGCGGAGACCAGCTCGTCCGTGCCCCGCTCGGCCTGGAGCGCGGACGCCCGGTGGTAGTCCATGCCGTAGACGGTCGCCGGGTCCTGCGCGAGGCGGTACCGGGCCCGCAGCAGCTCGAACAGCCGATCGGGTCCGTCGTGGACGAGCGGACGGAACACGCCCACCCGGTCGACCTGCCGGGTGAGGAGTTCCATGACCCCCAGCTCCACGACCTGGCGGCCGTCACCGCGGTCGATCCCGGTCACGTACACGCTGCGCGTCACGTGTCCACTCCGTTCCTCATGTCGCTTCTGTCATCTCTACGGCATAAAAATCGCCCACCGAGGTGAGCCGAACCCTCTTGACAATACCCCTGTCGCCGGATAAGGCGCCCGTCAGGACTTCACCGCCCCGGCGGACGTGAAAGAATCGTCACTGGCTCACCGGCACACGACAGCGAGCAGGAGACACAGCACGATGCGCATCGGAGTTCTCACCGCAGGCGGCGACTGCCCCGGCCTGAACGCCGTGATCCGGTCGGTCGTGCACCGGGCGGTCGCACAGTACGGCGACGAGGTCATCGGTTTCGAGGACGGTTACCGCGGCCTGCTGGACCGCCACTACCGCACCCTCGACCTGGACGCGGTCAGCGGCATCCTGGCCCGCGGCGGCACCATCCTCGGCTCCTCCCGGCTGGAGCGCGACCGGCTGCGCGAGGCCTGCGAGGGCGCCGCCGACATGGTCGAGGAGTTCGGCATCGACGCCCTGATCCCGATCGGCGGAGAGGGCACGCTGACCGCGGCCCGCATGCTCTCCGACGCGGGTCTGCCGGTCGTCGGCGTGCCCAAGACCATCGACAACGACATCTCCTCCACCGACCGCACCTTCGGCTTCGACACGGCCGTCGGCGTGGCCACCGAGGCGATGGACCGCCTGAAGACCACCGCCGAGTCCCACCAGCGGGTGATGGTCGTGGAGGTCATGGGCCGGCACGCCGGCTGGATCGCCCTGGAGTCCGGCATGGCCGCCGGCGCCCACGGCATCTGCCTGCCCGAGCGGCCCTTCGACCCCGCCGACCTGGTCAAGATGGTCGAGGAGCGGTTCGCCCGCGGCAAGAAGTTCGCGGTCATCTGCGTCGCCGAGGGCGCCCACCCCGCCGAGGGCACCATGGACTACGGCAAGGGCGCGATCGACCAGTACGGCCACGAGCGCTTCCAGGGCATCGGCACCGCGCTCGCCTACGAACTGGAGCGGCGCCTCGGCAAGGAGGCCAAGCCGGTCATCCTCGGCCACGTCCAGCGCGGCGGCGTCCCCACCGCCTACGACCGTGTCCTCGCCACCCGTTTCGGCTGGCACGCCGTGGAGGCCGCGCACGCGGGCGAGTTCGGCAAGATGACCGCGCTGCGCGGCACCGACATCGTGATGGTGCCGCTCGCCGAGGCGGTCACCGAGCTGAAGACGGTGCCGAAGGACCGCATGGACGAGGCCGAGTCGGTCTTCTAGGCCGACCCGCCCGTTTCGCCGGTCAGGCGGTCCGGTCCGTCACGGACCGCCAGAAGGTCTCCACGACGGCGTCCAGGAAGCGCTGCCCCGGCTCGCCGGCGCCCCGGCTGCCGCCGCCCCAGCCGAGGGTGGCGGCCATGTGCCCCTGATAGTCCCGGTGCAGCTGCAGCAGGACCGGCTCCAGTACCTCCTTGTCCAGGGGGACGAGCTTCAGCACGGGCCGCACATACGCCTGCCAGCGGGTCGTCACCGCGCCGCGCAGCAGGCCGGCGAGTTTCGCCTCCCGGCCGGTGACGGCGACGAAGTCGGGCAGGGCCAGGTCCAGGACCCGCGCGAGCGCGGCCGACCGGCGCTCGTCGCCCCGCCACACCCCGCCGTCCTCCACCCGCAGATACGCGCGCGGTTCCATGCCGACGGCACGGGCGACGTCCTCGGGCGCCACGGACCGCGCGATGCGGTGCTCGCGCAGGGTCCGCGGCCGGCCGATCAGCTCACCCGGCGAACACCACAGCACGCCCGCGAGCGCGGTGAGTTCGGCGCTGCCGGGGGCGGCCGTGCCGCGCTCCCAGGCGGTCACGAGTTCGGGGGTGACGTACGGCAGCCCGTACGAGACACGCATCCCGTGGGCGACGTGCTCGGGCCCCATGCCGAGCGCGGCGCGGAGCCTGCGGGCGGCCGGGGCGTCGAACGGGAGGGCCGGCGGGTTCGGTTGGTCCGAGGGTGGGCGCACCCGGCACAACGTAGGGGCGCGGAGGAGCCCTGACCACGGTCGGTTCCGCCGAGATCACGCGTCGTAGGAACGTACGGGAGGAGCGCCCGGAGTGCCCAGGCACCCGGTGCCACCACCGCCCCGCGTCACCCCTTCACCGCCCCGCCCAGCGCGAACCCGCCGCCCAGCCGCCGTGCCACCAGGACGTAGAGCAGGATGACGGGCGTCGAGTAGAGCACGGAGAACGCGGCGAGCTGGCCGTAGGCCACCATGCCCCGGTTGCCGAAGAAGTCGTTGACGCTCACCGAGGCGGGCATCCGGTCCGGGCTGAGCAGCAGCATGAACGGGACGAAGAAGTTCCCCCACATCATCACGAACGAGAACACGGTCACCACGCCCAGTCCCGGTCCCATCAGCGGCAGCACGATCCGCACCAGCGACTGCGCGGCCGAGGCCCCGTCCGTCCAGGCCGCCTCCTCCAGTTCCTTCGGCACGCCGTCCATGAAGTTCTTCATCAGCCAGATGGCGAAGGGCAGCTGGGAGGCGGCGAAGAAGAAGACGGTGCCCTGGAGGGTGTCGATCAGGTTCACCCGGACGAACAGGGCGTACACCGGGACCATGACCGCCGTGACGGGCAGGCTCGTCGCGAACAGGACGGTCAGCAGGAACGGGCGGTTCAGCCGCGAGGGGTACCGGGACAGCGGATACGCGGCGAGGGCGGCGCAGCCGACGGTCAGCGCCGTGCCGCCGCCGCACAGCAGCAGGCTGTTGAGCAGCGGGGTGTAGGTGATGTCCGGGGTGAGGACGGCGCGGAAGTTGTCCAGGCCGATCCCGTCCGGGATCTTCACCCGCAGTCCGGCGCCCGGGTCCACGGCCGACAGCACCACCCAGGCCAGCGGCAGCGCGAAGGCGGCGGCCACGGCGAGCAGCGCGAGATCGGCGGCGAGCCGCCGAGAGGGACGGGTGCGGGGCATCAGACCTCCGTCCGCAGCAGCCGCAGATAGACCACGGAGAACAGGGACCCGACCAGCAGCAGGAGCAGCGCGACCGCCGTGCCGTACCCGATCATGCTGTTCTGGAACGCCTGCTCGTACATGAACAGCGGCAGCGTCTGGCTGCGGCTGCCGGGCCCGCCCCGCGTCATCACCCAGATCAGCCCGAAGACGGAGAGCGTCTGGAGGGTGTTGAGCATCAGGTTGGTGCCGATGGAGCGGCGGATCATCGGCAGCGTGATGTGCCACAGCCGCCGCCATCCGCCGGCCCCGTCCACCTCGGCGGCCTCGGTGATCTCGGCGGGGATCTCGTCCAGCGCGGCCGAGTACACGAGCATCGAGAACGCCGTCCCGCGCCAGACGTTGGCGAAGGACACGGCGAGGACGGGCAGCGTGAACAGCCAGTTCTGCCGGGGCAGGTGCAGCCAGTCCAGGACGGCGTTCAGCGTGCCCTCGCGGCGGAAGAACGCGTACAGCAGGAACCCGGCCACGACCTCCGGCAGCACCCACGCGGTGATCACCACCCCGCCGGTGAGCGTGCGGACGGGTTTCGAGGCGCGTCTCATCAGCGCGGCCAGCGCGAGCCCGAGGGTGTTCTGCCCGACGAGCGCGGACAGCACGGTGAACACCAGGGTCAGCCGGACGGCGTTCAGGAAGGCGTCGTCCCGCAAGGCCCGGCGGAAGTTGGCGAGGCCGGTGAAGGAGGAGTGGGCCTGGCCGGTCAGCTGGAGGTCGGTGAAGGCGATCCAGACGCAGTAGGCGATCGGCCCGGCGAGGAAGAGCAGCAGCAGGACCAGCGCGGGCGCGAGCGGGAGGGCCCGGACGGCCGGGTGCCCGCGCCTCACCTGCGGACCACTCGGCCGCCGGTGACGTCCTCGACCGTGGCGTCGTAGCCGCTCGCCGCCTTCGCCACGGACAGGTCACCGGTCGTGACGCCCTCCATGGCCTCCTGGACGGCCGTCGACACCTTCGGGTACGCCGGGTACGCGGGACGGTAGTGCGTGTGGGCCACCAGACCGGTGAAGAAGGCCAGGCCGGGCTGGGCGGTGGTGTACGCGGGGTCGGCGGCGACGTCCTCGCGTACGGCGATCCCGGCGTTGGCGATGTACCACTTGCGGGCGTTGTCCTTCGTCTGGAGCGTCCTGACGAAGGAGAAGGCGAGGTCGGGGTTGGCCGCCTTGGCCGGGACGGCCCAGGTCCAGCCGCCGGACATGCTCACCTTGCCGGGCGCCTGGCCGTGCCGGGTGGGCATGGCGGCGAGACCCAGCCGCCGGGACCAGTCGGGCCAGGGGTGCCCGCTGCCCGGCTGCCAGGTCAGCGGCAGCCAGGAGCCGTCGAGGGCGATGCCCAGTCCGCCCCGGGGGAGCAGCTCGCCGGCGACGGTGGTGGAGAAGTTGGGGTCGAGGGCGTCGGAGACGTCGGGGCCGAGCTTCTCCCGGTAGACGGTCTCCACGAACGCCAGCGCGTCCTTGAAGGCCCGCGATCCGACGACCCACTTCCCGGTGCGGTCGTCGTACAGCGGATCGGCGGAGCCGTCGCCCGTGCCGTACAGGAGCATTTCGAAGGTCTGCATCGTGGACCGTTCGCCCGCCGGTTTGCCGGTGTAGACGTTGAGCGGGACGACGCCGGGGACCTCGCGCTTGATGGTGCGGGCGGCGGACAGGACGTCGTCCCAGGTCTTCGGCTGCCAGTGCGGCGGCAGGCCCGCCTTGGCGAACACCCGCCTGTCGAACCAGAGTCCGCGGGTGTCGGTGCCGTCCGGCACGCCGTACGTCCTCCCGTCCCGTCCCCTGGCCGCCGCCTTCGCGGTGCCGATGAACTGCTTCCAGTCCGGCCACTTGGCGAGGTAGGCGTCGAGCGGCCTCAAGTACCCGCTGGTGATGTCGGAGTTGATGAGGAAGGTGTCCTCGTAGACCAGGTCCGGTGCGGTGCGCGGCGAGCGCAGCATCTGCTGGAGCTTGGTGTAGTACTCCGCGTCGGGCGCCTTGATCGGTACGAACTCCACCTTCTTGCCGGGGTGTTCGCGCTCGAACTGCTTCCTGACGCCGTCGAGGTAGGTGTCCATCACCTTGACGGAGTTGTCGGTGGACTGCTTGTACGACACCTTGATCGTGTCCGGCCCGCGGCCGGAGCCGCTGCCGCAGGCGGTGAGGGCGGCGGCACAGAGGGCGGTGGCGAGGAGGGCGGAGAGGGCGGCGGTGGGGCGCACGGGCATGACCTCCTGAGCGCACGTGGGGGTGGCGCGGAGATGACTGCCGTGTGAAGGTAAGAGCGCTGGTCCGGTCAGGTCAATGCGTCTGCGGGGTGATAGCGCGTCGGCGCCGCCCGCGCCTCACCGCGCCTGCGGCACCCACCGGTACACCAGCTCCGGCCGCCCCACCTGCCCGTACAACGGACTGCGTCCCGCCCTTCCCGCGACCACCAGATGCTCCAGATACCGCCGTGCGGTGATGCGCGAGATGCCCACCGCCTCGGCGACCCCGGCCGCCGTGAGCCCTTCCTCCGCCTCCCGCAGAGCAGACGTCACCCGCTCCAGCGTCGGTGCGCTCAGGCCCTTCGGCAGGGCCGCCGGGGTGGGGGCGCGGAGGGTCGCCAGGGCCCGGTCCACCTCGTCCTGCCCGCTCGCCTCGCCCACCGCCGCGCGGAACTCGGCGTAGCGCACCAGCCGGTCCCGGAGCGTCGCGAACGTGAACGGCTTCAGGACGTACTGCACGACGCCCAGCGAGACGCCCTCCCGCACCACCGCCAGGTCGCGCGCCGAGGTCACCGCTATCACGTCGGCGTGGTGCCCGCTCGCCCGCAGGGACCGGGCCAGTTGCAGGCCGTGCACGTCCGGCAGGTGCAGGTCCAGCAGGAGCAGGTCCACCGGGGTGCGGTCCAGGATCCGCCGGGCCTCCGCGCCCGTGTGCGCCTTCCCGACCGCGACGAATCCCGGCACCCGGGCGACGTACATCACATGCGCGTCCGCGGCCACCGGGTCGTCCTCGACGACGAGGACGCGCAGGGGCTGCCGTTCGTCCGTCATCCGCCACCGCCCGGCACCCCGCGCAACGGCAACCGCACCTCGAACACCGCTCCGCCCTCGCCGTCCTCGCCGGACTCCGTCACCGTCAGCGTGCCCTCGTGGCGGGTCACCGCCTGCCGGACCAGGGCCAGCCCGAGCCCCCGCCCGCCGGGCCCGGCCGGCTTGGTGGAGAACCCCCGCTGGAATACCAGACCGGCCAGGGCGGGGTCGACGCCGGGGCCGGTGTCCGCCACCCGGAGCACCAGTCCGGCCGCCGAGGCGTACGCCGTCACGGTGACCCGCGCCCGGGCGCTGCCCTGCGCCGCGTCCACCGCGTTGTCGATCAGGTTGCCGAGGATCGTGACCAGGTCCCGGGCGGGCAGCTCGGCCGGCAGCAGGCCGTCGTCCAGGCGGCTGTCCGGCGAGACCACCAGCTCCACGCCCCGCTCGTGCGCCTGCGCGGTCTTGCCCAGCAGCAGCGCGGCCAGCACCGGCTCGCTCACCGCCGCCACCACCTGGTCGGTGAGGGCCTGGGCCAGCTCCAGCTCGGCCGTGGCGAACTCCACCGCCTCCCCGGCCCGGCCCAGCTCGATCAGCGAGACGACCGTGTGCAGCCGGTTCGCGGCCTCGTGCGCCTGCGAGCGCAGCGCCTGCGTGAAGCCGCGCTCCGAGTCCAGCTCACCCATCAGCGACTGCAGCTCGGTCACGTCCCGGAGCGTCACGACCGTGCCCCGGCGCTCGCCCCCGGACACCGGCGAGGTGTTCACCACCAGCACCCGGGACGCCGTCAGGTGCACCTCGTCCACCCGGGGCTCGGAGGACAGCAGGGCGCCGGTCAGCGGGGCCGGCAGGCCGAGGCCGGCCACCGAGCGGCCGACCAGGTCCGCGTCCGGCGTGCCGCCGAGGCCCAGCAGCTCCCGGCCGCCGTCGTTGACCAGCGCCACCCGGTACCGGCCGTCCAGCATCAGCAGTCCCTCCCGGACCGCGTGCAGCGCCGCCTGGTGGTAGTCGTGCATCCGGCTCAGCTCGGTGGCGTTCATGCCGTGGGTGTGGCGGCGCAGCCGGGCGTTGATCACGTACGTGCCGACCGCGCCCAGCACCAGCGCCCCGCCGGCCACTCCGAGCAGGGCCGTGACCTGGTCCCGGAGCCGGGCGCTGATCGTCTCCACCTTGATGCCGGCGCTCACCAGCCCGACGATCCGGCCGCCGTCCCTGACCGGGGTCACGGCGCGGACGGACGGGCCGAGCGTGCCGGTGTAGGTCTCGGTGAAGGTGCGGCCGCGCCGGGCCGGGCCGATGGTGCCGAGGAAGCGCCTGCCGATCTGCGCGCGGTCCGGATGGGTCCAGCGGATGCCGGCCGGGTCCATGATCGTCACGAAGTCGACGTTGGCGTCCCGGGTGACCTGGAGGGCGTACGGCTCCAGCCGGGCCGTGGGGTCCGGGGCGCGGATGGCGGCGCGGACCGAGGGGGCGTCGGCGACCGACCGGGCCACCGCCGTGGCCTGCCGGGCGGCGGCCTCCTCGGCCTGCCGCCGGTCGCTGACGTAGGTGAACAGCGCGTACCCGGCCACGACCACCGCGATGAGCACGGCCTGCATGGCGAACAGCTGGCCGGCCAGGCTGCGGGGTCGGGGGAGGACGGGGACGCGCATGCCAGCAGTGTGCCTCTCCGTCCGATCGTGAACTAAATGAACGGAAGGGTGACCGCCCTCACAGGCCGGGAGATAGTCACGGCATTCCCAGCAACGCCCGGACGTGAGCCGCACGCCGGTTGCGCACCGACGAAGACGTCAAGGAGGGCAGTCGTGGCCGCCAGCCCCGCCGATACGGCACCTGCCGCACCCCGCGCCCAGCGGGACCGGACCCATTACCTGTACATCGCCGTCATCGCGGCGGTCGCGCTCGGCATCGCCGTGGGCCTGATCTGGCCCGACGCGGCGGTCGAGCTGAAACCGCTGGGCACCGGCTTTGTGAACCTGATCAAGATGATGATCTCGCCGATCATCTTCTGCACGATCGTGCTCGGTATCGGTTCGGTACGGAAGGCGGCCAAGGTGGGGGCCGTCGGCGGTATCGCCCTCGGCTACTTCCTGGTGATGTCGCTGGTCGCGCTCGCCATCGGTCTCCTGGTCGGCAATGTGCTGCATCCCGGCGACGGGCTGCACCTGACCGACGCGCTCCGCAAGAGCGGGCACGCCCAGGTGGAGAGCGACGCGCTGCCGCCGGTGGACTTCGTGCTGTCGATCATCCCGAACACGTTCGTGTCCGCGTTCACCCAGGGTCAGGTGCTCCAGACGCTGCTGGTGGCGCTGCTCGCCGGGTTCGCGCTCCAGGCGATGGGCTCGGCCGGGCAGCCGGTGCTGCGCGGCATCGAGCACCTCCAGCGGCTGGTCTTCCGCATCCTGTCGATGGTGATGTGGGCCGCGCCGGTCGGCGCGTTCGGCGCGATCGCGGCCGTGGTCGGCTCCGCCGGCGTCGACGCGCTCAAGAGCCTCGCCGTGCTGATGCTCGGCTTCTACGTCACCTGCTTCCTGTTCGTCTTCGTGGTGCTCGGCGCGCTGCTGCGGATCATCGCGGGACTGAACGTCTTCTCCCTGTTCAAATACCTCGCCCGGGAATTCCTGCTGATCCTGTCCACCTCCTCGTCGGAGTCCGCGCTGCCCCGGCTGATCGCGAAGATGGAACACCTGGGCGTCAGCCGGCCGGTGGTCGGCATCACCGTGCCGACGGGCTACTCCTTCAATCTCGACGGCACGATGATCTACATGACCATGGCGTCGCTGTACATCGCGGACGCGCTGGGCACGCCGATGTCGGTCGGCGAGCAGATCCCGCTGCTGCTGTTCCTGCTGCTGGCGTCGAAGGGCGCGGCCGGTGTCAGCGGCGCGGGACTCGCCACGCTGGCCGGCGGCCTCCAGTCGCACAAGCCGGCCCTGGTCGACGGCGTCGGGCTGATCGTCGGCATCGACCGGTTCATGAGCGAGGCGCGGGCCCTGACGAACTTCGCGGGCAACGCGGTGGCGACGGTGCTGGTCGGGACGTGGACCAAGGAGATCGACAAGGACCGGGTGCGCCGGGTGCTGGCCGGGGAGGTGCCGTTCGACGAGACCACGCTGCTGGACGAGGGACGGTCCCCGGTGAGCGAGGTTGCGGAGGTCCGGGAGGAGAGGCTGGTCAAGGCCTGAGCGTCCGATCCGGCCGCGGAGGAGACTCCGGCCGTCCGGCCCCGCCTGAACCGGGGCCGGGCGGCCGGTTCCGCGTCGGACCACGGCACTTCTACGACACCTCGGCCACCAGTTCCACGGCCCGGGAGGCGGGTACGCCCGCCGCGGTCAGCACGGCGACCGTGGCCGAGCGGCCCGCCTCCGCCGCTGCCAGGAGGCCGTCGTTCACCGCCTCCATCAGCGCGAACAACATCTGCTCGTGGACGTAGGCCAGCGCCGGCGCGGGCAGCGGCGAGTGGAAGACGCCGGTGTCCAGCCCGCGCTGGAGCAGCCGTACCTTCGCCTCGCGCAAGGGCGCGAGGCGGTCGCGGATGCCCTGGACCGTGACCGTCCGCTGGGCCAGCGCGATCAGCAGCCGGTAGCGGTCGGCGGTCTGCCAGATCGCGAGCACCGACCGGGCCACCGCCTCCGCCGGGTCCGCCACTCCCGCCCGGCCCACCGCGTCCGCGTCCACCAGCGCCTGCACCGCCTCGTCGACGAGCGTGCTGATCAGCGCCTCGCGGCTCGGGAAGTGGCCGTACACCGTCCGCCGTACGACGCCTGCCGCGCGGGCGATCTGGTCCATGGACGCGTCGGGGTCGCGCAGCAGCTCCGCGAGGGCGACGTCGAGGATGCGGCGCCGGTTTGCGTCGGCGCGGCTGGTGTTACCCGTGGTCATGGCGGTCATTGTGCCTTCCCGCACGCTGTACGACCGGACTTGCACAGCCTTGTGCAACGCCGTACATTGCACATAGTTGTGCAATTGCACGGTACTGTGCAAGTCCGTCGCGTACCCGAGGAAGGCGATCCCTGCCATGCGACTCGTCATGACCGAACCGGTCGAGAGGATGGAGCGCCCCTACGCCCGGCGATGGTGGGCGCTGCTGGTGCTCTGCCTCAGCCTGCTGATCATCGTGATGGCGAACACCGCCCTCACGGTCGCCGCGCCCGACATGACGAAGGACCTCGGGCTCTCCAGCGCCGACCTCCAGTGGGTGATCGACGGCTACACCGTGCCGTACGCGGCGCTGATGCTGCTGCTCGGCGCGATCGGCGACAAGTACAGCCGGCGCGGGGCGCTCGTCCTCGGCCTGGTGGTGTTCGGCGGCGGGGCCGTGTTCGGCTACCTCGCCGACAGCTCGGCGACCGTCATCGCCGCCCGCGCCGTGATGGGCGTCGGCGCCGCGCTGATCATGCCGGCCACGCTCTCCCTGCTCGCCGCGACCTTCCCGCGCGCCGAGCGGGCCAAGGCCATCACCCTGTGGACCGCCACCGCCGGACTCGCCATCGCCGCCGGACCCGTGGTGGCCGGCGCCCTGCTGCGCGACCACGGCTGGTCCTCGACCTTCCTGATCAACGTGCCGGTCGCGGCCGTCGCCCTGGTCGCCGCCTTCGTCCTGGTCCCGCCGTCCAAGGCGGGCCACCACGACCGCATCGACTACGTCGGCGGCGTGCTGTCGGTGATCTGGACCGGCGCGCTCGTCTACATGATCATCGAGGGTCCGCACTTCGGCTGGGGCGCCAAGGCCGTCGGCGCGGCCGTCGTCGCCGGCGTGGGCCTGGTCGCCTTCGTGCTGTGGGAGCTGCGCCACCCGCGCCCGATCCTGGACGTGCGCCGCTTCACCGCCCGCCGGTTCGCGGGCTCCAACCTCGCCGTGGCCCTGTTCTTCCTGGCCGTCTTCGGCGCCTTCTACTACCTGACCCAGCACCTGCAGTTCGTCCTCGGCTACGACGCCCTGCAGACCGGTGTGCGCATGCTGCCGCTGGCCGGCGCGGTGTTCGTCGGCTCGGCCCTGACCGCCTGGCTCACCCCGCGCGTCGGCATGAAGTGGACCGTCGGCGCGGGCATGGCCGGCGGCACGATCGCCCTCGCCCTGCTCACCCGGGTGGACGCGGGCTCCACCTACGGCGACTTCGTGGCGCCCCTGATCATCCTGGGCCTCGCGATAGGCCTGGCGCTCTCGCCCTGCACCGACGCCATCATGGGCGCGTTCCCGGAGTCGGAGCTGGGCGTCGGCGGCGCCGTCAACGACACCTCGCTGGAGCTGGGCGGCTCGCTCGGCATCGCCATCCTGGGCTCGCTGCTGGCCACCTCCTACAGCGACCACCTGGCCGACGCCACCAAGGGCAGCAAGCTCCCGGCGAACGCCCTGGACACCGCGCAGGACTCGGTCGGCGCCGGGTACGCCGTCGCGCAGGGCATCGGCGACAAGGCGCACCAGGCCGCCGCGCAGGCCCAGCAGGCGACCGACCCGCAGCAGGCCGCGCAGCTCAAGCAGCAGGCCGGCGAGCTGGCCTCCGGCGCCCGGCAGATGGCCGACGCGGTCGGCTCCGCCTTCTCCGACGCGGTCGCCCACACCAGCCTGGTCGGCGCGGTGGTCCTCGGCGTCGGCACGGTCCTGGTGGCCGTCCTGCTGCCGCGCCGGGAGGCCGCCGGACCCGGGACGGGGGACGCCGAGAAGGAGCTGGCGGACAGCAAGACCGCCTGATCCCGCGGCGAGGGGGAACGCACGACCGGCCGGGACCGCCGTCCCGGCCGGTCTTGCGTTGACGCCGACGTCAACCCGTACCGTCGACGGCATGCGAATCGGCGAGCTGGCCGCACGGGCCGGAACCACGACCCGCGCCCTGCGCTACTACGAGTCCCGGGGGCTGCTGCCGGCCCGGCGCGACGTCCACGGGCACCGGACGTACGACGAGGGCGATCTGCGGCTGCTGGCCCAGATCCGCACCCTGCGGGACTTCGGCTTCGACCTGGAGGAGACCCGGCCGTTCGTGGAGTGCCTGCGGGCCGGGCATCCGGAGGGCGACTCCTGCCCGGCCTCGCTGGTGGTCTACCGGCACAAGCTGGCCGAGCTGGACGCGCTCATCGGGCAGCTGACCGCCGTACGGGAGACGGTCGCGGGGCAGCTGGCGCGGGCCGAACGGGCACGCGACGAGCTGGCCGCCGAGGCGCTGGTTCCGGGAGGTCCGGAGCCCGTGTGCGAACTGGAAGGGCGGCAGCGGTGAGCAGAGCGGTGGGTGTGGCGGAAGTGGGAGACGCGGATTTCGCGGCGGAGGTACTGGAATCGGAACTGCCGGTGCTGGTGGAGTTCACGGCCGACTGGTGTCCGCCGTGCCGGCAGATGGCGCCGGTGCTCAGCAGCCTCGCGGCCGAGGAGGGCGAGCGGCTCAAGGTCGTCCAGCTGGACGTGGACCACAACCCGGACACCACGAACGCCTACAAGGTGCTGTCGATGCCGACGTTCATGGTGTTCCGGGACGGTGAGCCGGTGAAGGCGATGGTCGGCGCCCGTCCCCGGCGCCGGCTGCTGGAGGAGCTGGCCGACGTGCTGTAAAGCGGCGGCCGGCCACGAAAAAATCCCCCGGGCAATTGCGCTCGGGGGATTTCTCTGCGTATATTCAGTGGTTCGCGACTTCCGCTTGGGAGGTCGCGAAGAAGTTCAGTGACCACAGTATATGCGGGCGGGAGCGGAATTGTCAAACGCGGATCTGTCGAACAGCGAATTTCCCGACGATGAATTGCGCGGCGAGCAGGAATTCATCGACGGACTGTACGCGCGCGTGGACGTCCTGCGCGGCGAGACCGAGACCTCCGTCGCGGACGCGCTCGCCCAGGGCGACAAGCCCATGCAGGCCCGGCTGGAGCGGGACATCCTGGTCGCCGAGCGCTCGGGGCTGCTCGCCGCGCTGAACGCCGTGGACGGCTCCCTCTGCTTCGGCCGGATCGACCTGGCCGACGGCACCAGGCGCCACATCGGCCGGATCGGGCTGCGCGAGGACGACGCCGAGCGCACTCCTGTACTGATCGACTGGCGGGCCGACGTCGCCCGTCCCTTCTACCTGGCCACCGGCCACACCCCGATGGGCCTGCGCCGCCGCCGGCACATCACCACCGAGGGCCGGACCGTCACCTCCCTGCACGACGAGATCCTCGACCTCGGCGACGCCACCCGCACCGGCCACGAGGACCACAACGGCGACGCCGTGCTGCTGGCCGCGCTGAACTCGGCGCGTACCGGCCGGATGAGCGACATCGTGCAGACCATCCAGGCCGAACAGGACCGGATCATCCGGGCGCCGCACCGCGGGGTGCTGGTGGTGGAGGGCGGACCCGGTACCGGCAAGACCGCGGTGGCCCTGCACCGCGCGGCGTACCTGCTCTACGAGTACCGGGAGCTGCTGGCCCGCCGCGCCGTCCTCATCGTCGGCCCCAACCCCGCCTTCCTCGGCTACATCGGCGAGGTGCTGCCCTCCCTCGGCGAGACCGGCGTGCTGCTGGCCACCGTCGGCGAGCTGTTCCCCGGGGTGAAGGCGACCGCGGCCGACACGCCCGAGGCCGCCGCCGTCAAGGGCCGCGCCGAGATGGCCGAGGTGCTGGCCGCCGTCGTCCGCGACCGGCAGGCCCTGCCGGACCCGGTGATCACGATCGAGCACGACCGGGAGGTGCTGATGCTGGACGACGGCCTGGTGAACGTCGCCCGCGAACGCACCCGCGCCGCCAAGCTGCCGCACAACGCGGCCCGCGAACACTTCGAGGGTTACATCCTCAACACGCTCACCGAGCTGTACGCCGAGCGCGTGGGCACCGACCCCTACGACGGCAGCAGCCTGCTCGACGCCTCCGACATCACCCAGATCCGCGACGAGATCGCCGAGAATCCCGAGGTCTGGGAGGCCGTAGACCGGTTGTGGCCCCGGATCACCCCGCAGCGGCTGGTCGCCGACTTCCTCGCCGAGCCCGACGGCTACCTGCCGAAGGAGGACGCCGACGCGATCCGCCGCCCGGTGACCCGCGCCTGGACCGTCGCCGACGTCCCGCTGCTGGACGAGGCGGCCGAACTCCTCGGCGAGGACGACCGGCCGGCCCGCGCCCGCGCCGAACGCGAACGCGAGACCCAGGTCGCCTACGCGCAGGGCGTGCTCGACGTCTCCTACGCCTCGCGGACCTACGAGTTCGAGGACAAGGAGGACAGCGACCCGGACGCCAGCGAGGTCCTGTCCGCGCACGACATCATCGACGCCGAGCGGTTCGCCGAACGCCAGGAGGAGGCCGACCACCGCAGCGCCGCCGAGCGGGCCGCCGCCGACCGCACCTGGGCGTTCGGGCACATCATCGTGGACGAGGCGCAGGAGCTGTCGCCGATGGCCTGGCGGCTGCTGATGCGGCGCAGCCCGACCCGCTCGATGACCCTGGTCGGCGACCCGGCCCAGACCGCGGAGGCGGCCGGCGTCGGCTCTTGGGCGGACATCCTCGCGCCCTATGTCGAGGACCGCTGGGAACACACCCGGCTGGCCGTCAACTACCGCACCCCGGCCGAGATCATGGACCTGGCGGCGGCCGTGGTCCGCGCCGCGCACCCGGACTTCGAGCCGCCCGGCTCCGTCCGCTCCACCGGCGTCCGGCCCTGGGTGCGGCAGGCCGCCGGCGACCTGCCCGGCGCGGTCGCCGAGGCGGTCGCCGAACTCGCCCCCGAGGAGGGCCGGCTGGCCGTCATCGCGCCGCGCGCGCTGCACCGCTCCCTGGCCGCGCGCCTGGACGGCGTCACGGCGGGCGAGGAACCCGACCTGACCCGGACGGTGGTGCTCCTCGACCCCCGCCAGGCCAAGGGCCTGGAGTTCGACTCCGTCCTGGTGGTGGAACCGGCCGCCTACGGCACGAGCGACCTGTACGTGGCCCTGACCCGCGCCACCCAGCGCCTGGGAGTCCTGCACACCGGGCCGCTCCCGGCCGGGCTCACGCCGGCCGCAGCCACACGGTAGCCAGTGGGGGCAGGGTCAGTCGGAGGCTTGCGGGGCGGCCGTGGGCGCCCTGTGGTTCCGGCTTGAGCGGGTCCGGGTGGGTCACGCCGCTGCCGCCGTACCGTGTCGCGTCGGTGTTCAGCACCTCCACCCAGGCCGGGACGTCCTCCGGCACCCCGACGAGGTAGTCGGAGCGGACCACCGGCGCCAGGTGGGAGACCGCGAGCAGCGGGGTGCCGTCGGCGGCGCGGCGCAGGAACGCGAACACGTTGTCCTCCGCCGCGTCCCCGGCGATCCACTCGAAGCCCGCCGGGTCGGTGTCCCGCTGCCACAGCGCCGGGGCGGCCCGGTACACCGCGTTCAGGTCCCGGACGAGGTCCTGGACGCCCCGGTGGTCCGCCGCCGCGCCGTACTTGGGGTCCAGCAGCCACCAGTCCGGGCCGCGCGCCTCGGACCACTCCGCTCCCTGCGCGAACTCCTGTCCCATGAACAGCAGTTGCTTGCCGGGATGGGCCCACATGAAGCCCAGGTAGGCGCGGTGGTTGGCGCGTTGCTGCCACCAGTCGCCCGGCATCTTCGACACCAGGGACCCCTTGCCGTGCACCACCTCGTCGTGGGAGATCGGCAGGACGTAGTTCTCGCTGTAGGCATACACCATCGAGAACGTCATCTCGTGGTGGTGGTACCCGCGGTGCACGGGGTCGTGGCTCATGTACTGGAGCGAGTCGTGCATCCAGCCCATGTTCCACTTCAGGCCGAAGCCGAGCCCGCCGAAGCCGCTCGGTCCCCGGTGGTGGGTGGGGCGGGTGACTCCGTCCCAGGCGGTGGACTCCTCGGCGATGGTGACCACGCCCGGGCAGCGCCGGTAGACGGTGGCGTTCATCTCCTGGAGGAAGGCGACCGCGTCCAGGTTCTCCCGGCCGCCGTGCTCGTTGGGCGTCCACTGCCCGGAGTCGCGCGAGTAGTCCAGGTAGAGCATCGAGGCGACCGCGTCCACGCGCAGCCCGTCGATGTGGAACTCCTCGCACCAGTACACGGCGTTGGCGACCAGGAAGTTGCGCACCTCGCGCCGGCCGAGGTCGAACTCCAGCGTGCCCCAGTCCGGATGGGCGGCCCGCGCCGGGTCCTGCGGTTCGTACAGCGGGTGCCCGTCGAAGGCGGCCAGCGCCCAGTCGTCGCGCGGGAAGTGCGCCGGCACCCAGTCCATCAGCACCCCGATGCCGGCCTGGTGCAGCCGGTCCACCAGGTACTTGAAGTCGTCGGGGGTGCCCAGGCGGGCCGTCGGGGCGTAGAACCCGGTGACCTGGTAGCCCCACGAGCCGCCGAAGGGATGCTCGGCGACCGGCATCAGCTCCACGTGCGTGAAGCCCATCTCGCGGACGTACGCCGTCAGTTCCCCGGCCAGCTCGCGGTACGTCAGCCCGGGCCGCCAGGAGGGCAGGTGGACCTCGTAGACGGAGAAGGGGGCCTCGTGCACCGGGGTGTCCGCGCGGTGCGCCAGCCACTCCGCGTCACCCCACTCGTGGTGCGAAACGTCCACCACGGAGGAGGTCGCGGGCGGCACCTCGGTGCGCCGGGCCAGCGGGTCGGCGCGCTGGGTGCGCGAGCCGTCCGGACGGGTGATCTCGAACTTGTACAGCTCCCCTTCCCCGATCCCCGGCACGAACAGCTCCCAGACCCCGGTGCCGCCCAGCGACCGCATCGGGAAGCCGGTGCCGTCCCAGAAGTTGAAGCCGCCGGTGACCCGGACGCCGCGCGCGTTCGGCGCCCACACCGCGAACCGGGTGCCGGTGACGCCCTGGTGGGTGAGGACGCGCGCGCCGAGCGCGAGCCACAGCTGCTCGTGCCGGCCCTCGCCGATCAGATGCAGGTCCAGCTCGCCGAGGGCGGGCAGGAAGCGGTAGGGGTCCTCGGTCCGCGAGACCGTGCCGTCGTAGGTGACGAGCAGCCGGTAGTCGGGGACCTCGGCGAGCGGGAGCAGACCGGAGAAGAAGCCGCCGCCGTCGTCGTGCAGGCGCGCGCGCAGTTCCCCGCAGTCCACGGTGACGGCCTCGGCGTGCGGGCGGAAGACGCGGAAGGCGACCCCGCCGGGCACGCGGTGGGCGCCGAGGACGGTGTGCGGATCGTGGTGGGTGCCGTGCAGCAGCCGCTCGCGGTCACCGGCGTCGACGGCGGCGGAGGCGGCGGAGACGACGGGGGCGGGGTTTTCCTTCGGCCCGGGTGGCGGCGACTGCGCGGGCACCTGCGGGGCGCGCGCCCGTGCGGCCCGGGCCTTTCCCCCGGACGTGCTGTTCCCGGCTGTCTGGTTTCCGGTCCTGCCGGGGGTGTTCCCGGCGGCCGGCTTCTTGGACGTCACGAGTGAGTCTCCCGGACGAGAATCGGTCAGGTCGGGTCGGACACGGCGAGGCGGCGGATCGCCGACATCGGTACGGGCAGCCAGTCGGGCCGGTGCCGGGCCTCGTAGACGACCTCGTAGACCGCCTTGTCGGTCTCGTAGGCCCGCAGCAGCACCGGATCGGTGCGCGGATCGCGGCCGGAGGCCTCCGCGTACCCGGAGCAGTAGGCCGCCCGGCAGGCGTGCGCCCAGTCCCGGGCGGGCGGACGGACGGAGTGGGCCGCGTAGTCGAAGGAGCGGAGCATCCCCGCGACGTCCCGCACCGGCGGCTGCGGCATGCGCCGCTCCGCCAGCGGCCGGGCCGGCTCGCCCTCGAAGTCGATCAGCGACCAGTCGCCGTTCGGCGCCCGCAGGCACTGCCCCAGGTGCAGGTCGCCGTGCACCCGCTGGGCGGTCCAGGTGCGGCCCTCGACGGCGAGGTCGGCCAGCGCCGTGTAGGCCGAGCGCAGGCCGGGCTCGTACGGCGTCAGGGCCGGCACCGCCCGCACGGCCGCCGCCAGCCGCTCGGTCATGCCGTCCACCAGCAGCTCCAGCCGGCTGCGGCCGAGGGTGACGGTGGGCAGGGCCCGGGCGAGCGCGGTGTGCACCTCGGCGGTGGCCCGGCCCAGCGCGTGCGCCTCCGCCGTGAAGTCCTCGCCCTTGGCCAGCTCGCGCAGCGCCAGCTCCCAGCCGTCGCCCGCCCCGCTGACATAGGGCTGGAGCACGGCGAGCACATACGGCTCCCCGCCCGGCTCGGCCCGCAGCCAGCCCGTCGGCGCGGGCACCCGGGAGCAGCCCTCGCGGGCCAGGGCGAGCGGCAGTTCCAGGTCGGGGTTGACGCCGGGCACCACCCGGCGCAGCACCTTGAGAATGAACGTATCTCCGTAGACGACCGAGGAGTTGGACTGCTCGGCGGTCATCAGCCGGGCCACCAGGCCCGGCCGTATCTCCTGGCGCGCGTCGCGGTCGAAGCGCAGCACGCCGACCCGGGTCCGGCCGCTCAGGGCCTCCAGCAGCAGTTCGGCGGGCCGCGGGTCGTAGAGCGCGTCGTACACCGTGGACCCGGCGAGCGGACCCTCGGTGACGTGTCCGATCAGCGCGGGTGCCAGCCGGGGCGGCAGCGCCTCGCGCACGCCGACGAGGAGCTGGTAGCAGTCGCCGGGGTGCGTCTCCGCGCCCGGCGCGGACGGCTGGTGGACCCGCAGCAGCAGGTGGTACAGGCCCAGCCGGCCGCCGGGCGGCAGCAATTCGGTGACGGCCACCGGGCTGAAGCCGGTGACCGGGCGTCCCTTGCCCGCGAACCAGCGCTGCCGGGGCAGCCAGGTGCGCAGCAGGGGATCGAGCGAGGCGAGGAGTGAACCTGTGGTGCCGGAGGGGGTGACCGTTGCCGCCATGGCGTCACGTCCTTTCCCCGGGGAGTCGTCGGGGTGTCACTGAGGGGTGCCCCGGGTGGGACGGCGGAAACCGCCCCACGGGGCGGCGGGTTACGCGGGTTCGCCGCGCAGCCGGAACCAGTAGAAGCCGTGCCCCGCGAGGGTGAGCAGGTACGGCAGTTCGCCGATGGCCGGGAACCGCACCCCGCCGAACAGCTCCACGGGGTGCCGCCCGCCGAACCGGCTGAGGTCCAGCTCCGTGGGCTGGGCGAAGCGGGAGAAGTTGTGCACGCACAGCACGAGGTCGTCCTCGTACTCGCGCAGGAACGCGAGCACCGCCGGGTTGGAGGACGGCAGTTCGGTGTAGGAGCCGAGTCCGAAGGCGGGGTTCTGCTTGCGGATCTCGATCATGCGGTGGGTCCAGTGCAGCAGGCTGGACGGGGAGGACATGGAGGCTTCCACGTTGGTGACCTGGTAGCCGTAGACCGGGTCCATGATCGTCGGCAGGAACAGGCGTCCCGGGTCGCAGGAGGAGAAGCCGGCGTTGCGGTCCGGGGTCCACTGCATCGGGGTGCGGACGGCGTCGCGGTCGCCGAGCCAGATGTTGTCGCCCATGCCGATCTCGTCGCCGTAGTAGAGGATCGGCGAGCCGGGCAGGGACAGCAGCAGGGCGGTGAACAGCTCGATCTGGTTGCGGTCGTTGTCGAGGAGCGGGGCCAGGCGGCGGCGGATGCCGATGTTGGCGCGCATGCGGGGGTCTTTGGCGTACTCGGCCCACATGTAGTCGCGTTCCTCGTCGGTGACCATTTCCAGGGTCAGCTCGTCGTGGTTGCGCAGGAAGATGCCCCACTGGCAGGTGGAGGGGATCGCGGGGGTCTTGGCGAGGATCTCGGAGACCGGGTAGCGCGATTCGCGGCGTACGGCCATGAAGATGCGGGGCATGACGGGGAAGTGGAAGGCCATGTGGCACTCGTCGCCGCCGGCGGAGTAGTCGCCGAAGTAGTCGACCACGTCCTCCGGCCACTGGTTGGCCTCCGCCAGCAGGACCTTGTCGGGGTACTGGGCGTCGATCTCCTTGCGCACCCGCTTCAGGAACTCGTGGGTGGCGGGCAGGTTCTCGCAGTTGGTGCCCTCCTGCTGGTACAGGTACGGCACCGCGTCCAGCCGGAACCCGTCGATGCCGAGATCCAGCCAGAACCTGAGCGCGGAGAGGATCTCCTCCTGGACGGCCGGGTTCTCGTAGTTCAGGTCCGGCTGGTGCGAGAAGAAGCGGTGCCAGTAGTACTGCTTGCGTAACGGGTCGTACGTCCAGTTGGAGGCCTCGGTGTCGACGAAGATGATCCGGGCGTCCTGGTACTGCTTGTCGTCGTCGGCCCAGACGTAGTACTCCCCGTACGGCCCGTGCGGGTCCCGTCGCGACTCCTGGAACCACGGGTGCTGGTCGCTGGTGTGGTTCATGACGAAGTCGATGATCACGCGCATGCCGCGCTGGTGGGCGGCGTCCACGAACTCCACGAAGTCGGCGAGGTCGCCGAACTCCGGCAGGACGGCGGTGTAGTCGGAGACGTCGTAACCGCCGTCGCGCAGCGGTGACTTGAAGAACGGCGGCAGCCACAGGCAGTCCACGCCGAGCCATTGCAGGTAGTCCAGCTTGGCGGTCAGGCCCTTCAGGTCGCCGACGCCGTCGCCGTTGCTGTCCTGGAAGGAGCGGACCAGGACCTCGTAGAAGACGGCGCGTTTGAACCACTCGGGGTCCCGGTCCTTGGCGGGAGTGTCCTCGAAGGTGTCCGGAACGGGCTCGTTGACGGTCATATCGTGGGTGACCCTCCGATCTGCGGGTGGGACGGTCGCAGGACGGTGAAGACATGCGCGGGCCTGTGTCCCGGTTCCAGGCGCACATAGTTGGCCCTGCCCCAGTGGTACGTCTCGCCGGTCAGCTCGTCGCGCACCGGCACGGACTCGTGCGGGTCCAGGCCGAGCTGCGGCATGTCCAACGAGACCGTGGCCTCCTGGGTGTGGTGCGGGTCGAGGTTGACGACCACGACGACCGTGTCCGTCCCGGTGCGCTTCGAGTAGACGAGCACCGCGTCCTGGTCCGCGTGGTGGAAGTGGAGGTTGCGCAGGTACCGGAGTGCCGGGTGGCGGCGGCGGATGGTGTTGAGACGGGTGACGAGCGGCGCGATGCTGCGGCCCTCGCGTTCGGCGGCTTCCCAGTCACGGGACCTGAGCTGGTACTTCTCCGAGTCCAGGTACTCCTCGCCGCCCTCGCGCAGCGGAGTGTTCTCGCACAGTTCGTAGCCGGAGTAGATGCCCCAGGCGGGGGAGAGGGTCGCGGCGAGCACGGCCCGGACCTCGAACGCGGGCCGCCCGCCGTGCTGGAGGTAGGCGTGCAGGATGTCGGGGGTGTTGGGGAAGAGGTTCGGCCGCATGTAGGCCGCCGCCTCGCCCGACAGCTCGGTCAGGTACTCCGTCAGCTCCTGCTTGCTGTTGCGCCAGGTGAAGTACGTGTACGACTGCTGGAAGCCGATCTGGGCCAGGGTGTGCATCATCGCCGGGCGGGTGAAGGCCTCCGCCAGGAAGATCACGTCCGGGTCGCGGCGGTTGATCTCGGCGATGACCCGCTCCCAGAAGACGACCGGTTTGGTGTGCGGGTTGTCGACGCGGAAGATGCGCACGCCGTGGTCCATCCAGTGCCGCAGGATCCGCACGCTCTCGGCGACCAGGCCGTCCATGTCGGCGTCGAAGGCCAGGGGGTAGATGTCCTGGTACTTCTTCGGCGGGTTCTCGGCGTAGGCGATCGAGCCGTCGGGCCGGTGGTGGAACCAGTCGGGGTGCTTCTCCACCCACGGGTGGTCCGGTGAGCACTGGAGCGCGAAGTCCAGGGCCACTTCCAGGCCGAGCCTGCCGGCCTCGGCGACGAAGAAGTCGAAGTCCTCCAGGGTGCCCAGGTCCGGGTGGACGGCGTCGTGGCCGCCCTCGGGGGAGCCGATCGCCCAGGGCACGCCGACGTCGTCGGGGCCGGCGGTCAGGGAGTTGTTGGGGCCTTTGCGGTGGGTGGTGCCGATGGGGTGGACGGGCGGGAGGTAGACGACGTCGAAGCCCATCCGGGCGATCGGGCCCAGCCGGCGGGCGGCGGTGCGGAAGGTGCCGTGCGGGCGTTCGGCGGTGCCCTCGGAGCGCGGGAAGAACTCGTACCAGGAGCCGTACAGCGCGCGTTCGCGCTCCACCAGCAGCGGCATCGCGTCGGAGGCGGTGACCAGCTCCCGCAGCGGATACCGGGCGAGCACCTCCTCCACCTCCGGGGCGAGGGCCGACGCGAGGCGCCAGGCGGCCGGGCGGTCGGCGTCCCGCAGGGCCGCCACCGCCTCCAGCACCGGAGGGCGCCGCTCCTCGGGCATCCCGGCGGCGGCCCGCTCGTACAGCTCCGCGCCCTCCGCCAGCACCAGTTCGGTGTCGATGCCCGCGGGGATCTTGATCCGGGCGTGCTGCCGCCAGGTGGTGAGCGGGTCCGACCATGCCTCCACCGTGTAGGTCCAGCGCCCCGGTTCGCCCGCGGTGACGGTGGCGCCCCAGCGGTCGGTGCCCGGCGCCAGTTCACGCATCGGCGTCCAGGGCCCGGGCCGGCCCGCCGGGTCCCGCAGCACCACGTTCGCCGCGACGGCGTCGTGGCCCTCCCGGAACACGGTGGCCGTGACCTCGAACGACTCCCCGGTCACCGCCTTGGCGGGCCTGCGGCCGTGCTGGACCACGGGGCGCACGTCGAGGACGGGGATGCGGCCCAGCGCGGTGGTCCCGACGGGCCGTTCACCGAAGGCGGGTGCCGTGGCGGGCCGCTCGCCGGGCCCGGGCGCGGGGGCCGGTGCCGGCCCTTTCCCGCCCGTCGTCTTCCTTCCTGCTGCCTTGGCCTTGCTGCTTGTCGGTGGTGGTGACGAGTGGTGCCTGGCGGGCATGACCGCTCCTGTCCGCTGCAACGTGGGTATGGGCGGATGGATGTGGGGAGGTGGGTCCTGCGGTGTGCTGTGGTACGCCTGTGAGGTGGATACCGGAAAGCCTTCCCCCTGGGTTCGGGTGGGCAATCCGGCACTGTGTTAACTACTCATGCGTACGTCCGCACACAAGACCGGTTCCCTCCCTTTCCGAGTGCCCGGTGACCGGCTCCTGACGCACCCCGACACCCCAGGCCGGTACGTCCCCACCGACCGCGCGGTAACCACTACCGTCGAAGACGACGACGAGACGCACGGCTTCGTGCGGCTCACCCCGCGACGCGTCCCGAGGTGGAATGTGAAGGCGATCCGTCGGTTCACCGTCCGTCCCGTTCTCCCCGACCCCCTCCGGCCGCTGAGTGACCTGGCGCGCAATCTGCGCTGGTCCTGGCATGCGGAGACGCGCGACCTGTTCCAGTCCGTCGACCCCGAGGCGTGGGCCGCGGCCGGCGGCGACCCGGTACGGCTGCTCGGCCGGGTGCGGCCGGCCCGGCTGGCCGAACTGGCCGGTGACCGGCGGTTCCTGCGCCGGCTGACCGCCGTGGCCGACGACCTCGACGACTATCTGACCGGTGCCCGCTGGTACCAGTCCCGGTCGGACGGCCTGCCCGCCGCCGTCGCCTACTTCTCCCCGGAGTTCGGCATCACGGCCGCGCTCCCGCAGTACTCCGGCGGCCTCGGCATCCTGGCCGGCGACCACCTCAAGGCGGCCAGCGACCTCGGCGTACCCCTCATCGGCGTCGGTCTGCTCTACCGGCACGGCTACTTCCGGCAGACCCTCTCCCGGGACGGCTGGCAGCAGGAGCACTATCCGGTGCTCGACCCCAACGAACTGCCCCTCACCCAGCTGAAGGAGTCCGACTCCACCCCCGCGCAGGTCTCCCTCGCCCTGCCCGGCGGCAAGGCGCTGCGCGCGCGGATCTGGCTGGCCCGGGTCGGCCGGGTGCCGCTGCTGCTGCTCGACTCGGACGTGGAGGAGAACGACCTCGGCGAACGCGGGGTGACCGACCGGCTCTACGGCGGCGGCAGCGAACACCGGCTGCTCCAGGAGATGCTGCTCGGCATAGGAGGGGTGCGGGCGGTGCGGACGTACTGCCGGCTCACCGGGCACCCGGTGCCCGAGGTGTTCCACACCAACGAGGGACACGCCGGGTTCCTCGGCCTGGAGCGGATCGCCGAACTCTGCGCGGAAGGGCTGGATTTCGACGCGGCCCTGGAGGCGGTGCGGGCCGGCACGGTGTTCACCACGCACACCCCGGTCCCGGCCGGCATCGACCGCTTCGACCGGGAACTGATCGGCCGGCACTTCGGCCCGGACGCCGAACTGCCCGGCATCGACGTGCGGCGCGTGCTGGAGCTGGGCCGGGAGAGCTATCCGGGCGGCGAGCAGAACCTCTTCAACATGGCGGTGATGGGGCTGCGTCTGGCCCAGCGGGCCAACGGGGTCTCGCTGCTGCACGGCCAGGTGAGCCGGGAGATGTTCGCCGGACTGTGGCCGGGATTCGACGCGGAGGAGGTGCCGATCACCTCGGTGACCAACGGGGTGCACGCGCCGACCTGGGTGGCGCCGGAGGTGCTGCGGCTGGCCGCCCGGCAGGTCGGCGCCCAGCGGGCCGAGGACGCGCTGAGCGTCGGCGGCTCCGAGCGCTGGGACTCGGTCGCGGACATCCCGGACCAGGAGATCTGGGAGCTGCGCCGCACCCTGCGCGAGCGGCTGGTGCTGGAGGTACGGGAGCGGCTGCGCGCGTCCTGGCGGCAACGCGGCGCCGGGGACGCCGAGTTGGGCTGGATCGACGGCGTCCTGGACCCGGACGTCCTGACGATGGGGTTCGCGCGCCGCGTCCCGTCGTACAAACGCCTGACGCTGATGCTCCGCGACCGCGACCGCCTCACGGAGCTGCTCCTGCATCCCGACCGCCCGGTCCAGATCGTGGTCGCGGGCAAGGCGCACCCGGCGGACGACGGCGGCAAGCGCCTGGTGCAGGAACTGGTCCGCTTCGCCGACGACCCACGGGTCCGCCACCGCGTCGTCTTCCTCCCCGACTACGGCATGGCGATGGCGCAGAAGCTCTACCCCGGCTGTGACGTCTGGCTGAACAACCCGCTGCGCCCGCTGGAGGCCTGCGGCACCAGCGGCATGAAGGCGGCCCTGAACGGCTGCCTGAACCTCTCGGTGCTGGACGGCTGGTGGGACGAGTGGTTCCGGCCGGACTTCGGCTGGGCCATCCCGACGGCGGACGGCGCCGGCACGGACCCCGACCACCGCGACGACATCGAGGCGGCGGCCCTGTACGACCTGCTGGAACAGCGGATCGCGCCGCGCTTCTACGAGCGCGGCCGGGCCGGGCTGCCCGACCGCTGGATCCAGATGGTCCGCCAGACCCTCTCCCTCCTCGGCCCGAAGGTGCTGGCGGGCCGCATGGTCCGCGAGTACGTCGACCGCCTGTACGCCCCCGCGGCCCGCGCGCACCGCGCACTGACCCCGGACACCGCCCGGGACCTGGCCGGATGGAAGGCCCGGGTGCGGGCGGCCTGGCCGGGAGTGAGCGTGGACCACGTCGAGACGACGGCGACCACGCCGACGGCGGAACTGGGGGCGACGGTGGGCCTGCGGGTCCGGGTGGCCCTCGGCGAGCTGAGCCCGGACGACGTGGAGGTGCAGGCGGTGTCCGGCCGGGTGGACGAGCAGGACCGCATCACCGACGCCACGGTCGTCCCGCTGAAACCGGCCGGCGCCTCGGACCTGGAGGGCCGCCTGCTCTACGAGGGCCCGCTCTCCCTGGACCGCACCGGCCCCTACGGCTACACGATCCGCATCCTCCCCGTCCACCCCCTGCTCGCCTCGCCCGCGGAGACGGGCCTGATGACACTGCCGTCACAGGAGGTGGTGGAAGGAGCGGGGATGGTGCTGCGGTGAGGTGCGCGGGGTTCGACGACCGCCATGGACTCCGCAACCGGTGGCGCGGGGCCCCAAGGGCGTCCCGCTCCGCGTGACAGCCGTCTGGGCCATCCGTCGCCGCGCTGCCCCGCGCTGATCAGGTCATGACTCCGCCACGTCTGCGCACAGTCGCTTCAGCACCGTTCCGCAGCGGCGTGCGTAGGCGTGTTGGAGGCCTCTCGTCGCGGGGCCGCCCGCCTTCGCGTACCACTTGGCCGGCCTGCTGAAGGCGGAGACGGTGAGCCAGACCGTGCCGTCGCCGGTGCGCTCGACCACGAAGGCCTCCTCGCCGCACTCGGGGTGGCCTTGGAGGGTGCCGTAGGCCCAGCCGGCGCGGCGGGGTTCCTCTGCGGTCCAGATGATGCGGCAGGGTGCCTTGACGACGCCGGCCAGGGTGACCGTGACGTCGACGCCGGGGGCCGCGCGGTCGGCGGTGGCGTCGATGCCGACGCCCAGCGCGCGGTGCATCTCCCAGCTCAGGACCGCCTCGGCGGCCCGCCGGAACACCGCGTGGCCCTCGCCGAGGCGGGTGCGCACGAGCATCGGATGGAAGCCGGGCGGGCAGGACGACAGGTCGTCGCGGGTCGCACCGACCGGCTCGTAGGTGAAGGGCACCGAGGACATGGGTCACAAGGGTAGGGGCGGCACCCGGGACCTGCTGCTCCCGGGTGCCGCCCCTCGTGCCGGTGCCGGCGGGTACTAGCTGACGTTGACGGCGGTCCAGGCCGCCGCGACCGCCTTGTACTCGGTGCTGGTGGAGCCGTACAGCGCGGACGCCGCGTTCAGGGTCGCCGTGCGGGCGGCCTTGTAGTTGGTCGTCGACGTCATGTACGTGGTCAGCGCCTTGTACCAGATCTGCAGCGCCTTGGCGCGGCCGATGCCGGTGACCGCGGCGCCGTTGTACGTCGGCGAGTTGTAGGTCACGCCGTTGATCGTCTTCGAGCCGCTGCCCTCGGACAGCAGGTAGAAGAAGTGGTTCGCGACACCGGACGAGTAGTGGACGTCCTTGTTGCCGACCGTGGAGGACCAGTAGTCCGCCGAGCCGCCGTCCTTGCTGGGCTTGTCCATGTAGCGCAGCGGGGTGCCGTCGCCGTTGATGTCGATCTTCTCGCCGATGAGGTAGTCACCGGGGTCGGACGCGTTGTTGGCGAAGAACTCCACGCCCGTGCCGAAGATGTCGCTGGTGGCCTCGTTCAGGCCGCCGGACTCACCGGAGTAGTTGAGGCCCGCGGTGTTCGAGGTGACGCCGTGGCTCATCTCGTGGCCGGCCACGTCCAGCGAGGTCAGCGGGTCGGCGTTGCCGGAGCCGTCGCCGTAGGTCATGCAGAAGCAGCTGTCGTCCCAGAACGCGTTGACGTACGCGTTGCCGTAGTGCACGCGGGAGTAGGCGCCGACACCGTTGTTCTTGATGCCGTTGCGGCCGAACGTGCTCTTGTAGAAGTCCCACGTCACGCCCGCGCCGTAGGCGGCGTCGGCGGCCGCCGTCTGGTCGGACGAGGAGGTGGAGGCGGTGCCGGTGCCGAAGACGTTGGTCGAGCTGGCCACCAGGGTGCCCGTGCCGGACGTCTTGCGGGCCAGGTTGTAGGTCTTGTGGTTGCCCCGGGCGCTGTCGGTGAGCTGGTACGTCGAGCCCGACTGCACGGAGTTGAGAGTGACCGTGCCCGAGTACAGCGTCTTGCCGGTCGCGTTCTCGATGCCCTGGTACTCGTAGAGCTTCTTGCCGGTGGCCGCGTCGGTGATGACGTGCAGCTGGTTCGGGGTGCCGTCGTCCTGGAGACCGCCGACGACCGTCTCGTAGGCGAGGACGGGCTTGCCGGAGCCGGCCCAGATGACCTTGCGGGCGCCGTCCGCGGCGGTCTTGGCGGAGCCGAGCGCCTTGGCGGCGGAGACCGCCTGCTTCTCGGCCTTGGCGGCGGTGATCTGCGGCTTGAGCGAGGCCGGCTTGAGCGACGCGGAGGTCGCCTTGGTGACGCCCTCGGTCTTGCCGGACTCGGACGTGTGGACGATCAGGTCGCCACCGAGCACCGGCAGGCCCGCGTAGGTGCGCTCGTAGCGGGTGTGCAGGGTGCCGTCGGCGTCCTTGACGACGTCCTTGGCGACCAGCTTCTCCTGGGTGCCGAGGCCGATCCGGTGCGCGGTCTCGGCGGCGCCGGACTGGGCCTTCTGTATCAGGGAGGCGCGGGCCGCGGTGGACAGCGCGGCCGGCGCGGCGGCCAGGGGCTTGGCGGCGGCACCGGTCGGGGTCTGCGCGCTGGCACTGGTGGTCAGACCAGTGGAGAGCAGAGCTCCGGCGGCGACAGCGGTGGCGATGGCCAGAGTGGTGCGCTTGTGACGCGCGTAGAGGGGGCTCACGCAAGCTCCTTCGTGGGGGAGTCCGGACAGCGTGGGGTTACTGGCCGGAGTGTGTGGCGGTGTGAAGTTGCTGTGCTGCTGCGGCGGGTGGAGAGAGAGTGACATCAAGGGCGCGTACATGTCAGGACCCTGAAGTGATGTTGGCCGAAAATCGACCATCCGGCAAACATTTCGGGAAGATTAACCGGCGCCGCCCGAGGGAGTCCGACCCCCGGGCAACGCCGTCAACTCGGGTCTAGCGCCCTGCTGTTTACGGGAAGGTCAGCTTCCAGCCGTTGATCGTTCCCGTGTCGTAGGTGGCTTGATCCTGTACCCGCAGCGTCCAGGTTCCGTTGGCCGATTCCGCCGAGGCGTTGACCGTGTAGGTCTCGTTGACGCCGTCCCCGGAGTCGGAGGAGCTGTAGTTCTTCAGCCGGTAGGCGGTGCCCGACGGGCCGACGAGGTCGATCACCAGGTCGCCTCGCCAGGTGTGCGAGATGTCCACGGCCACCTGGAGGGCGCTCGGCGCGTTCCCGGTGCGCCCGGAGACGGTGATGGCCGAGGTGACGGCCGGTCCGTTGTCCGGGATGGAGACCGGCGTGGTGCTCTCGTACGACGTGCCGCCGCCGCCCCCGCCGCCGGAGCGGGCACCGACCCCGACGCCCGCCCAGGCGTCCTGCACCGCCTTGTACTCGGCGCTGGTGGTGCCGTACAGCTCGCCGGCCGCCGCGAGGGTGCCGGTGCGGGCGCTCGCGTAGTTGGTGGTGGACGTCCACTTGGTGGTCAGCGCCCGGTACCAGATCTGCAGCGCCTTGTCCCGGCCGATGCCGGTGACCGGAAGGCCGTCCGCGGTGGGCGAGTTGTAGCTGACGCCGCCCACGACCTTGGCGCCGCTGCCCTCGCTCAGCAGGTAGAAGAAGTGGTTGGCCGGGCCGGACGAGTAGTGCACGTCCACGCCGCCGATGCCCGAGTACCAGTTGTCCTTGGACGCACCGTCCTTGCTGGGCTTGTCCATGTAGCGCAGCGGGGTGCCGTTGCCGTTGATGTCGATCTTCTCGCCGACCAGGTAGTCACCGGGGTCGGCGGAGTTGTTCGCGTAGAACTCCACGCCCGCGGCCATGATGTCGCTGGTCGCCTCGTTCAGGCCGCCGGACTCCCCGCTGTAGTTGAGGTTCGCGGTGGCCGAGGTGACGCCGTGGCTCATCTCGTGACCGGCGACGTCGATCGAGGTCAGCGGCTTGGCGTTGCCGGAGCCGTCGCCGTAGGTCATGCAGAAGCAGCTGTCGTCCCAGAACGCGTTGACGTACGCGTTGCCGTAGTGGACGCGGGAGTAGGCGCCGGCGCCGTTGTTCTTGATGCCGTTGCGGCCGAAGGCGCTCTTGTAGAAGTCCCAGGTGAGCGCCGCGCCGTAGTGGGCGTCCGCGCCCGCGGTGGCCGCGTTGGAGGAGGTCCCGTTGCCCCAGGTGTCGGAGGACTGCGAGAACAGCGTGCCGGTGCCCGAGGTGCCGCGGTTGAGGTTGTAGGTCTTGTGGCCCCCGCGCGCTCCGTCGGTGAGCGTGTACGCCGAGCCCGACTGCGTCGTGGTCAGCGTGACCTGGCCGCTGTACTGGGTGTTGCCGACACCGTTCTTGACGCCCTGGTACTCGAACAGCTTCTTGCCGGTGGCCGCGTCGGTGACGACGTGCAGCCGGCTCGGGGTGCCGTCCTCCTGGAGCCCGCCGACGACCGTCTCGTAGGCCAGCACGGGCTTGCCGGTCGCCGCCCAGATCACCTTGCGGACGCTGTCCGCGGCCGGCCGGCTCCCGCCGAGCGCCTTCGCCCGCCGTACCGCCTGCTGCTCGGCGGCCGTCCTCGTCACCGCCGGGGTGAGACCGGCGACCTTCAGCGTGGCGTTGGTGGCCCGTACCACCTCCATGGTCTTGCCGGCGGAGGTGGTGGTCACGACCAGGTCGCCGCCGAGCACCGGCAGGCCCGCGTACGTCCGCTCGTACCGGGTGTGCAGGGTGCCGTCGGCGTCCTTCACGACGTCCTTGACGACCAGCTTCTCCTGCTCGCCGAGGCCGAGTTGCCGCGCGGTGGCGGACCGGCCGGCGTCGGCGTGACGGATCAGCTCGGCGCGCTGCGAGGGGGTCAGCTTCAGCGCCGTGTGCGCCGGGTTCGCCCTGCCGGCCGCCGGGGTCGCCGGCGCGGCGGTGGCGGCGCCGGCCTGGACGGCGGCGGCGATCAGGGCGGCGACACCGGCGAGGGCGACGGTGGCGGTGCGGCGGTGCGCCGTGGGGTGCTGGGCTCTGTGGGAGGTGCGTCCGCGAGAGGAATTGCTTCTCAACACTGACTCCTTCTGCGGGACCGCGGGTCGCGCGGCCGGGGAGACCGGACGATGGGTTCGGGCGTCCGGGCAGAACAGGGCGGTACGCGGAACCAGGTGCGGGTGCTCGCCGGCCCACGCGGGCGTGCGGTGAGCTGTGGGGTCGCTGTGAGTCGGCCTGGGAAGAGTGGCAGGAGATCTCACCGCCTGTCAGGAGCGCGTCGGAAACTTGGCCGGAAATGGTCCGTTGACCGGGAGTTCATGTTCGGTATGCGAACTGTTGGCGCGGGGTGTACCTGCCGTGCGAGCCCGGTCCGCGGGGCCGGCGGCGCGGTGCGGTCCGGCCAAAAGTCGGTGGGCGTCGCCGAGGGCGGTCCGTACGCTCGCGGTTGATGCCCACGACACCCGCCCCCGCCGAACGCTCCGCCGTCCGCACCCTGTTGCGGCTGTGGCCCTACGTCCGCCCGGTCCGCGCCCGGCTGTTCGCCGCCGCGGCCGTCGCGGTGGTCGCCTCCTGTACCGGCCTGGTGATCCCGCTCGTCCTGAAGTGGCTGGTGGACGGGCCGGTCGCCGACCGCGACCCGGCGGGCATCCGGCTCGGCGCGCTGTACCTGCTGCTGCTCGGCTTCGCCGAAGCGGTCCTGTTCGGCATCCGGCGCTGGCTCGTGGCCCGGCCGCTGTCGCACGTCGAGGCGGAGATGCGGGCGGCGCTGTACCGGCGGCTGCAACGCCTGCCCGTGGCCTTCCACGACCGGTGGGCGTCCGGCCAGCTGCTCTCGCGTGCCACGACCGACCTGATGCTGCTGCGCATGTTCCTCGCCTTTCCGCTGACCTTCCTGCTGGTCAACGGCGTGACGATCCTGGTCGGCCTGGTCGTCATGCTGATGCAGGACTGGATGCTGGGTCTGGTCATCCTCGGTCCCGCCGTCCCCGTGATGTGGACCTGCGCGGTCTTCGAACGGCGGTACGCGCAGGTGGCCCGGCGCGCCCAGGACCAGGTCGGGGACCTGACGACGGTGGTCGAGGAGAGCGTGCTCGGCATCCGCGTCGTCAAGGGCTTCGGCCGCCACCGCAGCCAGGCGCGCGCGTTCCGCGAACTCGCCGGCCGGCTGCGGGGCACGGAACTGCGCAAGGCGCGGCTGCTGGCCACCATCTGGGGGGTCATCGTGACGCTGCCCGAGGTGGCCATCGGGGCGGCACTGGTCCTCGGCGCCGTCCGCGTCGCCGACGGCGAACTTTCCGCGGGCACGCTGGTCGCCTTCCTCAGCACGGCGCTCGCGCTGCGCTGGCCCGTCGACTCCATCGGCTTCCTGCTGGCGATGAGCCAGGAGGCGGCGACGGCGACGGATCGGTACTTCGAGGTGATGGCCGAGGTGCCGGAGGAGGAGCGGGAGCCGGGCGGGGAGAGGGCCGTAGGCGATGCGGAGGACGGGGGCAGGGGCGTGGCCGTGGCGGGAGCCGGTGTCGGGGGTGGGGCCGTAGTGAGGTCCGGGGAGAAGGACGGTGTCCGGGCCGGGGCCGATGGTGGGGAGGGTCGTCCCGGGTCGTACGCCGTCCGGGGCAAGAGGCGTTCCGGGCGCGCGGCCGGGCTGCGTTTCGAGGGGGTCCGGTTCCGGTATCCCGACGCGCCGCCCGGGTCACCGCCCCTTCTGGACCGTATCGACCTGCACATACGTCCCGGCGAGTCCATGGCCCTCGTCGGGGCCACCGGGAGCGGGAAGACCACGCTCACGGCGCTCGTCCCCCGGCTGTACGAGGTCACGGCGGGCCGGATCACGCTGAACGGCGTGGACATCACCGCCATGTCCCGCGAGGAACTGCGCTCCCGGGTCGCCGTGGCCTTCGAGGAACCCACCCTCTTCTCGGCGAGCGTCGGCGAGAACGTGCTGATGGGTGCCCCGGACGCGGCCGGGAAGACCGAACTCGACCGGGCCCTCGCCATCGCCCGCGCCGACTTCGCGCACGCGCTGCCGCAAGGCACGGACACCCGTGTCGGCGAGCAGGGCCTCAGCCTGTCCGGCGGCCAGCGCCAGCGCCTCGCGCTGGCCCGCGCGGTGGTCGCCCGGCCCGAGTTCCTCGTGCTGGACGACCCGCTGTCCGCCCTGGACGTGCACACCGAGGCCGCCGTGGAGGCCGCGCTGCGCCAGGTCCTCGTCGACACCACCGCGCTGATCGTCGCCCACCGCCCGTCCACGGTGCTGCTCGCCGACCGGGTCGCGCTGCTCTCGGGCGGCCGGATCACGGCCGTCGGCACCCACCAGGAACTCCTGCGCGACAACGCCGAGTACGCCCGTCTGATGTCCGGGCAAGAGGAGGACTCCCGTTGACCACCACGAGCCCCTCCGGCCCCGGCGTCACCGACGACGACCCCGCCCGCCCGCAGCCCCCGAACGGCACCGACGGCCGAGACGGCAAGAGCCGCAAGAGCCGCAAGGACCGCAAGGACCGCAAGAGCCGCAAGGATCACAAGGGCGACGGGAGCGACGGAGGCGACTCCTTCGACCGGGACATCCTGCCCGCCCCGCCCGGTGCCACGACCGCCCTGCTGCGCTCGCTGCTCGCGCCGATGCGGTCCCGGGTCGCGCTCACCACGCTCCTGCTGCTGCTCCAGCAGGCGGCGGTGCAGACGGGCCCGCTGCTGGTGGCGTACGCCATCGACACCGCCGTACCGGCCTTCAGGCACGACCGGAACGGCCCGCTGATCGCGGTCGCCGCGGGCTATCTGCTGTGCGCCCTCGCCTCCGGCGCTTTGCAGTTCGCGTTCGTGGCGACCTCCGCGCGGGTCAGCCAGGACGTGCTGCTGGACCTCAGGGGCCGGATCTTCCGGCACGCGCAGGCGCTGAGCGTCGACTTCCACGAGCGGTACACCTCGGGCCGGCTGATCTCCCGGTCCACCACGGACGTGGAGTCGCTGCGCGAACTCCTCGACGAGGGCCTCCACGAGCTGGTCACCGTCCTGCTGTCCTTCGTCTACATCTCGGCCGTGCTGCTCTGGCTGGACCCCGGCCTCGGCGGGGTCGCGGTGGCGTCCTTCGTGCCGCTGTATCTGCTCGTCCGGCTGTACCGGCGGCGCGCGGGACGGGTGTTCGGCGCGCGGTCCACGGCGATCGCGGCGGTGATCGTGAAGTTCGTGGAGACGATGAACGGCATCCGCCCGGTGCGCGCCTTCCGCCGGGAGGCCGCCAACGACGCCGAGTTCGCGGAACTGAACGCCCGCCACGAGCGCAGGAACGGGGACGCGCTGCTGGAGATGGCCCGCTATGTGGTCGGCTCCCGGCTGGTGGCCAACGTGGCGGTCGCGGCGATCGTGCTGTGGGGCGCCCACCGGGTGGCGTCCGGCTCGCTGGAGCTGGGCGTGCTGGCGGCGGCCGTGCTGTATCTGCGCCGGCTGTACGACCCGATCGACCGGCTCGGCATGTTCCTGAACTCCTACCAGTCGGCCGCCGCCTCCCTGGAGAAGATCGCCGGGCTGCTGGCCCAGAGGCCGACCGTGCCCGAGCCGGCCGTCCCGCGCCGCCTCCCGCCGCTCCACGGCGGCATACCCGGCCGCGAGGTGGTCTTCGACGGGGTCCGGTTCGCCTACCGCACCGGCGCCGAGGTGCTGCCCCGCTTCGATCTCACCCTGTCCGCCGGCCAGACGGTCGCGGTCGTCGGCTCCACCGGCGCGGGCAAGTCGACGCTGGCCAAGCTGCTCGCCCGGTTCTACGACCCCTCCGCCGGCCGCGTGCTGCTGGACGGTGTCGACCTGCGCGAGCTGCCGACGGCGGAACTGCGGCGCGGGGTGGTCATGGTGACGCAGGAGGCGTTCTTGTTCTCCGGCACGGTCGCCGACAACATCGCCGTCGGCCGGCCCGACGCCACGCGCGAGGAGATCGAGCGCGCGGCGAAGGCGATCGGCGCGCACGAGTTCATCAGCGCGCTGCCCGACGGCTACGACACCGATGTCCGCAAGCGGGGCGGCCGTATCTCCGCCGGCCAGCGGCAGCTGGTCGCCTTCGCCCGGGCGCTGCTCGCCGACCCGGCGGTGCTGATCCTGGACGAGGCGACCAGCTCGCTGGACGTGCCGGGGGAGCGGGCGGTGCAGCGGGCGATGTCGACGGTGCTGCGGGGCCGCACCGCCGTGGTGATCGCCCACCGGCTGTCCACGGTGGAGATCGCGGACCGGGTCCTGGTGATGGAACACGGCCGCGTCGTCGAGGACGGCCGTCCGGCCGACCTCGTCACCGCCACCGGCCGCTTCGCCGACCTCCACCGGGCCTGGCGGGACAGCCTGGCATGACCGGCCGGCACCTGAGGAAGCGCGCCTTCGGCCGGCAAAGGCCCGCTTCAAATGTATGGACCAAAGCAATCGAAGCGCAGAAGCATTGAGCTTCCCCATGCGCTACAGGAATGGCAAAACGGGCACAGTGGTCATTCGGTCGCCGAGTGGTCCCGCGGAGTGAGATACGTCACATACTTTCTACGTGCACCGATCTTGAAGATCCACTTCTTCCTGTGGTCGCCTAATGCTGTGCTGACGGAGTGCCGATTCCCGGTCACTTGCAGTTAGCCGTCCCAGAGCTGGTCGACCGGCGGAAATGCCGTCGGTCATTTCTGCGAAAGGGAGAGGCTCATGTCCGACAACACCGCTGCGGTTCTGTCCGCCATCGACAGCGACAAGGCCCTGCGCTCGGCTGTCATCCGGCACCTCGCCACGACCCACGCCAACGAATTCGTCAGCCCGCTGCGCGCCGAGTTCCGCGGCAACGACGACATCGCCCTGGCGTCGGTCAACTCCAACAAGGAGTGGCAGGAGTAACACCTGGTCCGGCCGGGTCTCGACAGGGATCCGGCCGGCTGTTCCGTAGGACACCCTCGACCGAACGGCGGTAGGTTCTTGCGCACCCTTTCCCCTGGCGTGACGCAGAAACTCCTGTTGCGCGACGACAGAGAAGCCCGCACAGAGTTGCTGCTCCGCCTGCTGTACTCCAAAAGCTCCGCGGACTTGGTCGCCGACGCACTGAAGGACCCTTCCGGGAAAGTGTGCGAAACGACGCTGTCCGTTCTCATGACCGTGGATTTCCATGCCCTCACGGTGGAGCGAGCGGCCCGTCTGCGTAATTTGAACCGCCATTTGCAACGCACCTGTCCACCTCTGTGGGAGTGCCTCGGCAAGGAGACCATCACTCCGCTCGTCGATGCCTACGCGGATTCCGACGCCTTCTGGCAGAGTGCCGGCCGCACCCTTTTCGAGAACTTCTGTCTGTTCGCCCACGAAGAGGTGGCGGAGCGGTCCCGGCTGCTTGCCGACGTCTTCCATCTGTTCGGCCTCGTGAGCCGCTTCTCCGCTCCCGAGCTGATCGCGCCGCCCGAGGACGTCTGCGCCTGCACCACCGGCATCCCGGGAGAAGGCATGGACCTGACGAAGGCCGCCTTCTCTCCCTGGGACGACGGCGGCCTGGCCCCTCCGGAGGTCCCGGGCGCCCTCCAGGCCGAGTCGTTCCCCTCGGCGTGGCGCCTGGTGGACGACCGCGGGCGGCTGCCGCGCTCCCTGGAACCCGACGCCCTCGGCGAACCCGGTGAGTACCAGATCGTGGTCGCCGCCTTTCCCGGCCGCAAGGTTTCCGCCGCGGCCCTTCCGCTCTGAAGCAGGTGCGCATGACGAACGAGAAGACGGACTCCGTCGGTAGGCTCGGCTTCGGACTCGACTGGCAGTACCGGGACAACTACCCGCAGAAGATGCCGGACCTGTGCGCCAAGTACGCCGGCCGGCTCAGCCATCTGTCCTGCGTCTCCCTGCCCAGCGCCGCCGACGCGCAGATCTTCATGGACGAGTGCGCCGGGAACCTGCCCGTGGTGCACCACCTCCCGGGCGTGGCCCCGGCCGCCCCCGGCGGCCCCAACCTGGAGCTGTTCACCCGCCTCGAAGCGGTGAGCGACGTCCTGGGCGCCGCCTGGACGTGCGAGGACATCGGCCTGTGGTCGATCGGCCCGTACCCGCTGCCGTACTTCACCCCTCCGCTCTTCGAGCGCGAGGTCGCCGACCACGTCGTCGACGGCATACGCCGCATGCGCGAGGTGAGCCGCTACCCGTTCGTACCGGAGATCCCGTCCTGCACCCTCGCGGCCGGCCGGCTGAGCCTCGGCGAGTTCTTCCACCGCGTCACCGACGGCGCCGACTGCGACCTGCTGCTGGACGTCGCCCACGTCTTCTCGTACGCCGTCGCCGTGCGGCGGCCCTACGCGGACGTCCTGCGGTCGCTGCCGCTGGACCGGGTGGTGGAGATCCACGTGGCGGGCGGTTACATCGACCCGACCTTCGACAACCGGTACCTGGACACCCACAGCCACGCCGTGACGCCCGCCGTCATCGACCTGCTCCAGGAGGCGGTCGCGAACGCGCCCCGGCTGCGCGCCGTCACCTACGAGATCGGGGTGGGCCTCGGCGCCGAGGAACTCGACAGCGACTTCGAGCGCATCGAGAACCTGCTGGCCGAGATCGACTGGACGCCGACCATCACCCGCCCGTCCGATCTGGTCCGGGCAGGTACCGCATGACGGACGCAAGCCGCCCCGCGACGCCGCCCTGGAACGCGCTGACCCCGCAACCGGACCGCACCGCCGGCCTCGGGACGGGCGTACGGGTCCTGGTCGTCTCCGACGGCACCCCCGCGCCCGGCGACGCCGCCGCCGACCCGCACACGGAACGGGTCGCCGAGCTGTGCCGGCAGCTGGCCGGCCGGGCGGAACTCGGCTACGCCTCGGCCGCGCACCTGAAGTCCCGCACCCTCGCCGCCGACCTGCGCGCCATGGTCACGGCGGACGGCGGCTGGGACATCGTGGCCATGCCGTGGTCGTCGCCGGAACCCGACGCCGAACGGCTCGGGGTCCGGCGGGCCTTCGAGGAGGTGGCCCGGGACCCGGCCATGCCGCTGTTCATCGCGGCCGCCGGACACGACGGACCGGGACGGCTCAGGTTCCCGGCCTCCTGCCCCTCGGTGCTGGCCGTCGGTGTCGCTTCCGACAACGGCGAACCGGCGGCGTACTGCGGCACCGACGGCACGGGCCGCAAGCCGCAGCTGCTGGTCCCGGACACCCTGTACGCCACCCGCTCCTCGGCCGGACCCGACCCGATGCGCGGCACCTCGGCCGCCGTCGGCGTCGTCGCCGGTCTCGCCGCCGGGCTGTCCGGCCTGCTGGGCCGTGACGGGCGCCGTGTGCCCTCGGCGTCGCTGCGCGCCGCGCTGCTGGCCTCGGCCGGGCCGGGCGGAGTGCTGGCGGACGCGCCGCTGACGCGGCAGCTGAGCGCCGACGGACCCGGACCGTCCTGCTTCCGCCTGCCGCGCGCGGCCACGCGGCTGCGGCTGCGCGCCCGGACCGGGCACGCCGCCGTGCGCGTCGCGGTGGTCACCGAGGGAGCGGAGGAGGCCGTCAGCGGCGACGGCGCGCCGCTGTGGCTGCCGCGTGCCGCCGGACTGTCGGTGTCCGTTGCGGGCGCCGGCACCAGCCGGCGGGCCACCGGCCCCGGATGGCTGGTGCTCGACGTCCCGCCCGGCGCCGACGGCGAGATGGTGATCACCGTCGAATGCCCCGAACCGGTCACCGCCTTCGTGTCCGTCGGCGGTGCCGACACCGTCGAGGAGATCGAGGAGCGTGCCGGCGAGCCCGCCGGGAACGCACCGGCGGCCCGGCGCGCCGAGCGGACCGGCACGGACCGTCCCGTCATCCTCGGCCTGTCGGCCAGCCACGACGCCTCCGCCTGCCTCCTGCGCGACGGCACCCCGCAGGTCGCCGTGCAGCAGGAGCGGGTCACCCGCCGCAAACACGATGGAGCCGGCCACCTCTCCTCCCGGGCGGCGGCCGACTACTGCCTCACCTCGGCCGGCCTGCGCGCCGACGACGTGGACGTGTTCGCCTTCAACGCGCAGCCGCTGCTGCCGGGTTACGTGGGACTGTCGGTACCGTCCGCCGCGCGGACGTTCGACCTCTTCGACCCGTTCGACGAACGCGCCGTCTACGTCTCGCACCACCTCGCCCACGCCTTCTCCGCGTTCTGGGGCTCGCCGTTCGAGGAGGCGGTGGTCGTCGTCTGCGACGGCTCCGGGGGCTCCGTGCTCGGCGCGGACGACCTCCTGGTCGACGGCCCCGGGCTGCGGGAGTACCTGGCCCGGACGACCGAGGACCGGCTGCCCCGCGTCCACGTCTTCTCCGTCTACCACTTCGACCGCGACGGCTACCGGCTGCTGTTCCGCGAGTACGCCGACTCCTTCAACGTCCGCGTCGGCTCCTCCTCGATCGGCGAGACCTACGCGGCCGTGAGCCAGTACGTCTTCGGCGACTGGCAGGAGGGCAGCGGCAAGCTGATGGGCCTCGCGCCCTGGGGCAAGCCCGGCAACGCGGGACCGAGCTTCCTGGAGACGGGGCCGGACGGCCTGCCGCGCTTCCGCAGCGACTGGAAGGACGCCTACCGCGACCCCGGCTCCGGCCGCCCGCTGGACCACGCCGACCTCGCGGCCCGGATCCAGGCCGACCTCGAAGAGGCACTGGTGGCCCGTATGCGGTACGCCATGTCGCTGGTGCCCGGCTGCGGCAACCTCGCCTACGCGGGAGGCATCGCGCTCAACTCCGTGGCCAACGACCGCATCGCCCGCGAGAGCGGAGCCGACCACCTCTTCGTGTTCCCGGCGGCGAGCGACGCCGGGGTCTCGCTGGGCGCCGCGGCCGCCGCGCACTTCCGGCTCACCGGCTCCACCCGTCGCGAACGAGGCGAGTTCAACGACTACTTGGGCCATCCGTACACCCAGGACGACCATGACGCGGCCATCCGGCTGGTCGGTGACCGGGTGGTCGTCGAACCGCTGTCACCGGAGGCCGTCGCGGACCGGATCGCCGCGGGCGAGGTCATCGGCTGGTTCCAGGGCGGCTCGGAGTTCGGACCGCGCGCGCTGGGGCACCGGTCGGTCCTCGCCGACGCCAGGAGCCGCGACACCTGGGACTTCATCAACGCCCACATCAAGTTCCGGGAGGACTTCCGCCCGCTGGCGCCCATCGTGCCCGAGGAGGTCGCCGCCGAGTACTTCGACCTCGACGAGCCGTCACCGCACATGCTGCGCGTGGTCCCGGTCCGCGAGAAGTACCGCGAGCAGCTCGCGGCCGTCACCCACGTCGACGGCACGGCCCGCGTGCAGACGGTCTCGCGGGCGGCCAACCCGCGCGTCCACGAGCTGCTGCACCTCGTCGGCGAACGCACCGGTTTCCCCGTCCTGGTGAACACCTCGCTGAACCGCCGCGGCGAGCCCATGATCGAGACCCCCGGCCAGGCCCTCGACATGCTGCTGGGCACCCGGCTGAGCGCCATGGTGCTCGGCGACCGGCTGGTCCGCCGTACCCCCGAGCACGAGGCGCCGCTCTCGCTGCGCTCCCGGATCGTCCTCGCTCCCGGTGTACGGCTGCGATGGGAGCAGGACGCCGAGGGCAGCCGGCTGCGGATCACCGGCGGGGCCGAACCGGCCGGCCTCGAACTGCCGGGGTGGGCGTTCACCGCCTTGTCCCAGGCCGACCCCGGCCGTCCCCTCGGCGCCTACCTGCCGCACTGCCTCGACGGCACGCAGACCGGCACCGAGACGGCGCTGGCGTTCCTGACCGCGCTCCGCGCCCGCTGCCTGCTGGTGGTCACCCGGGAGACCGCAGATGACTGACCTGGACAACAGCCCGCCCGCGCACGCCCTGGCGTGGCTGGAGGCCACGACCGACGACCCGGCCATGCTGCCGTGCGGCACCTCGCACCGGTCGGTGCCGGCCGCCGAGGCCATCGCCCGCGTCTGGCCGCTGCGCCACCGGCTCGGCATCAGCCGGGTCGCGGACCTCACGCCGCTCGACGTCGTCGGCATCCCCGTCTTCAGCGTCACCCGGCCCAGCGCCCGCACCGGCCAGATCACCCTCTGCCAGGGCAAGGGCAACGCGCCCGCGGAGGCACTGGCCTCGGCGCTGTTCGAGGCGCTGGAACGGCACTGCGGCTCCCTCGCCCGCCCCGCCCTGACGGCCGCACCGGCCCGGCTGCGGGCCGAGGGCCAGGCCCATCTGGGCGCATCCGACCTGGGCCTCGCCGAGTTGCCCGACGACCGGCCGCTGGAGTGGATCCGGGGCCGGGACAGCAGGGACGGCAGCCCGGTGCTGCTGCCCGCCGCCGAGGTGATCTTCCCGTACACCGCACCGCCCGGCTGCCTGCGGCCGGTCCGTCCGAGCACCACGGGCCTGGCCTCCGGCGCCACCCTGAGCGAGGCGGTGCTGCACGCCCTCTACGAAGTCGTGGAACGGGACGCCACCTCCCGCTACCTCCACGGCGGACCGGGCCGCCTGGTCCCGCTCGACACGATCACCGGGCCCGCCGAGTCGGAGCTGCTGGTCAAGTACGCCAAGGCCGAGATCGACACCGTCGTCATCGACCTCACCCACACCACCGTGCTGCCCACCTTCGCGGTGTTCCTCTCCGACCCGGGCGCCCACCAGGCGCACCTGGCGGTCTCCGGATTCGGCACGCACCCCAACGCGGGCGTCGCCCTGCGCCGCGCCCTGACCGAGGCCGCCCAGGCCCGCGCCACCGCGATCCAGGGCAGCCGGGAGGACCTCGACCGCGTCGCCGACGTCTACCGCGCGGACCCCGCCGCCCAGCGGACGGCGTTCCTGCACCGTTCCCTGCGCGCCAGGGCGGAGGGCGTCACGGACTTCCGCACGCTGCCCGACCCGCCGCCGCGCTCGACGCGCGCCACGCTGCGGCACGTGGCCGCCGCGCTGGAGGCCGGCGGCTACGACCGGGTCGTGCACACCGACCTGACCGTCCCGGAACTCGGCCTGCCCGTCGCCCACGTGATGGTGCCGGGCATGGTCGACTCCGTCGTAGAACCTCTCAGGAGCCATCGTGTGGCCCATCAGCCCGTCCAGGCCTAGGCCCGTCGTCTTCGGCGCGGCATCGGTGCGTTCGCTGGATCCGGCCCTGCTGGCAGCGGTCGACCTGCGGCCCCCCGTCCGCCGCGGAGACCTGCTGCCGCTGCTCGACGAGAAGCCCGGCACCGTGGTCCTCGTCGACGGCCTGTTCGGCGGGACGATGGCCGTGACGCCGACCGAGTGCCGTCAGCTGATGGACGCCGGCTGGACCCTGGTGGGCTGCTCCAGCATGGGAGCCCTGCGGGCGGCGGACCTGTGGCCGCTCGGCGCGATCGGCATCGGCGACATCTTCACCCTGTACCGGCTGGGCACCCTGACGTCCGACGCCGACGTCGCCGTCGCCCTGGACCCCGACGACGGCCACCGCGAACTGACCGTGTCCACGGTGCACGTACGGGCCGTGCTCACGGCGGCCGTCGAGACGGGCCTGCTCGCCCCCGCCCGGCGGACCGGACTCGCCCGTGCCGCCGAGGACATCCACTGGACCGAGCGGTCCTGGGCGGCCTGCCGGGCGGCGTGGAGCGACCTGGGCATCGCGCCCACGGTGCTCTCCGCCCTCCTGCGGCTCGGCCGGGAGCCCCGGCTGCATCCCAAGGTGCGCGACGCCGACGCCGCCCTGCGCGCGGTGCTGGCGCGTGACTGGCTCGGCGACGAGATCACGCGGGGCCACCGCTGTCCGGCCTGTCAGGAACCCCTCGCCGCGGGCGTGCTGTTCTGCCCCACCTGCGTCTCCGAGGCGCACGAAACCTGCCTGTGAGGCCGGGCCCGCCCCGCGGCGGGTCCGGCTCGAAGGCCACGAAGGGAACCACCAGGGATGCTGACGACCATGGCGCGCCGGCTCGGAATCCGCACCACCGGGCCGGCCGAGCGGAGGCTGCTGACCACCGTCGCGATCGACGCGACCGGCGGCGGCCTGTTCCTGGCCGGTGCGACGCTCTTCTACGCGCGTGTGGCCGGGCTGTCCGCCGGGCAGATCGGCATCGGCCTCTCCGTGCTGGGCATCGTCGCGCTGGCCGCGACCCTTCCCAACGGTCTCCTGGTCGACCGGATCGGCCCGCGGCACGCCCTGATCGTGCTGCACCTGTGGCGCGGGGTGTGGTGCTGTGCGCTGGCCTTCGTCCACTCCTTCTGGCAGTTCCTCGCCGTGCTGACGCTGCTGGGACTGGCGGAGCACGCCGGAATGCCGGCCCTCCAGGCGTACGTCGGGTCCGCGTTCGGCGACGCCGAGCGCGTCGGCGTCATGGCCCGGGTGCAGGTGCTGAAGAACACCGGCTTCCTGGTGGGTGCCCTGCTGGCGGCGGTGGCCGTGGGCAGCGGAACGGACACGGGCTACCGGATGCTGCTGCTGGGCGACGGACTGTCGTTCTTCGTCGCCGCCGTGCTGATGACGACCGTGCGCAACGTGGGCGGCGGGCGGCGGAGGGGCGAGCGGCACTCGCCCCTCGCGCCCTTGAAGAACATCAGGTTCCTCGCACTGACCTGCTGCAACGGTGTGCTCCAGCTGAACCTCTCGGTGCTGGTGATCGGCATGCCGCTGTGGGTGACCCGGGCCACCGAGGCGCCCGAGGCGGTGGCTCCGCTGCTGATCGCGGTCAACACCGTGATCGCGATCTCGCTCCAGGTCCCGCTGAGCCGAGGGGCCGAGACGGTGCCGGGCGCCGGCCGCCATATGCGCCGGGCCGGGCTGTCGTTCGCCCTGATGTGCGGAACGCTGATCGTGGCGTCCTGGACACCGTCCGCCCCCGCCGCGGCGCTCATGGTGGCGTCCGTCGTGCTGCACACACTGGGCGAGATCTGGCACGCCTCGGGCGGCTGGGGACTGCAGTTCGCGCTGTCGCCCGAGGCCGAGCGCGGCAACTACGCCGCCGCGTACAGCCTCGGTCCGACCGCGGAAGGGATGGTCGGGCCGTCCCTGATCGCCGGCGCGGTGGTGGCCGCGGGCCCGGCCGGCTGGACGGCCCTGGGGCTGCTCTTCCTGGTCGCCGGGCTGGGCGCGCACGCCGTGGCCCGGCGGGCCGTGCCGGGACCTTCGGCGACCGCCTCGGCGGAGGTCAGCCCGTCGGCGGACCGTCGTGCAGAATCCTCTGGAAAAGACGGTGATCTCGCCATTCCCCATTGATGTGCAGATACCGCGGGGCCATGCCGATCGGCTCGAAACCGTTCTTCTCCAGCACGCGTTGTGACGGAGCGTTGTCGAGGAGCGTGGTGGCCTCGATGCGGTGCAGACCGATGATGTCGCGGGCCGCGCGGCAGACGCTCGCCACTCCCGCACCGGCCAGTCCCCGGTTCTGCCGGTCGGCGGCCACCCAATACCCCAGATAGGCGCTGCAAAAGGGCCCGAACGCCATTCCCGAGAGAGTGATCGTGCCGATAATGGCGCCGTCGCTTTCGAACACCCAGGGCACGGCGCGCCGTTCCGTGAACTGCCTCAATTGCTCACCGATGCGTTCGGCCTGACCTTCGACAGTGAAGAAGCTGTCAGGACGGCGGGGTTCCCAGGGAGCCAGATGGTCCCGGTTCGCGGCATACGCGAAATGCAGTGCCTCCGCGTCGTCGGTGGAAACGAGCCGCAACCGGGTCCCGTCCGGCAGCACTTCGTGAGGAATGATCATCCGATCACTCTAGCGTGTACAACAGGTGCGCATCCACGAGGGCCTGGCAGAGTTCCAGCCGCTCGCGCTCGTCCAGCTCGGCGGAGAGTTCCTCGGGCGTGAACTCCGTACGCCCCGCGATAAACCGCATGGATTTCTCGTAGGTCTCGGGCATACCGACACAGCGGCGGCCGAGAACCGCGTACAGGCGCTGGGTCGCGGGCTGCGAGAAGAGCGCGCACGGTACCGTCTTCCGCCGCCGCAGCGGTGTCGTGTCCAGCACGCCGAGAACGCCGAGAGCGGAGTCCGTCTCGAAGGCGCCGGGAATCCTGTCCGTGAGCTGCGAAAGGAAGGTGCGCAGATGAGTGGAGCGCACCTGCTCGGGCTCCTGCTCCGCGAGTGCCGCCCGGACGTCCGCCAGGAACCGCCCCGCCGCCTCGTCGAGCGCGCCGCCGTCGTGCGGCCAGCCGGCGGGCAGCTCGGCGTCCAGCAGCTCGGCGGGGAGGCTGTCCTCGACGAGCTGGGTCAGCGTGGTCCGCAGGACTTCGCGCCAGGAATTCGACTCGACGCTGATGGTGACGTGTCCCGACCGGGCGCTCAGCGTGTGCGCCCGGTGTGGCGTGCCCTTCGGGAGATACAGCACGTCACCGGGGCGCAGCAGCAGTTCCCTCGTCTCGTCGGTGCCGGCGTCCGCGCTGCCGTGCCGGCGTTCCCACGGCGTCGCCCCGACGTGCCACTGCTTCTCGCCGAACGCCTGGAGCACGAAGACATCGTGCGGATCGGAGTGCAGGTCGAACCCTTGCGACGAGACCGGTGTGAGATAGATGTTCGCCCGGCACCGGCGCCCCAGGGCCAGTTCGAGGGAGCGGCAGAACTCGGTCAGCGGCGGGTGATACCAGTGCGCCGACTGGAGAATCAGGGTCGCGCCCGCGCGGACGGCGGCCGTGACCTCCGCCGCGCTCGCGACGCCCCGCGTCAGCATCTCGAAGAGATGCTCGTTCTCCGTCATCTCATGGTCGACGGGGCGCGGATAAATCTCCCGCATCGACCGGAGATACGCGCTGCGCGGCAGGATTTCCCCCTGCCGCACAAGGCGGATCATGTCGGAACGCAGCAGCGGCTGGCTGGTGAGCAGCCGGTCGATGTCACGCACGCTGATGAGATCGTCGGCCGGTATACCGCCGGTCGTGAGACGGACCCGCTTTCCCCAGACCTCGGTCATGAAGGATTTCTCATCACCGGTGCAGCGGCGGAGTTCCACCGTGTCGACCGGCAGCATTCGGGCGATCTCGTCAACCGCTCCCGCGTCCCCGGAAATCGGGACCAAGGGCTCCTTCTGCCGGCGCAGTGCCGCGGTGTTGATGATCTGGATCCTCGGCGTGGTTCGGTCGCTGGTGATCACGCGGTAACCGTACCTCGGCGCCGTATCGCTTTCCAGCCCCGGCCGCGGAATTCGCCGTCGCCCTTTACGGGTTGGTGAAGGTGACCGATCAGGACCTGCCGGGATACGGCAGCAATTCCCGGTCGATGTCCTCCCACGCCTCCTTCAGATCGGCCAGCAGCCGCGGACGGTCGGGTGCCAGGTCGGCCTGTTCGCGGAGGTCGGCGGCGAGGTGGTAGAGGTGGTCGGTGCCGTCGGCGTCCTGGTAGTACTTCCAGTCGCCCCGGCGCAGCGCCCGGTTGCCGCGGACCCGCCAGAACAGGTCGCGTTCGGGAAGGTGCTCGCCGCGCAGCAGGTAGCCCGCGAGGCTGGTGCCGTCCAGCGGATAGGCGGGGTCGGGGCGGGCGCCGCCGAGTTCCAGCAGGGTCGCGGTCCAGTCGGGGGAGTAGTTCGGCTCGTGGCTGACCTGGTGGCCGTCGATGCGGGCGGGCCAGCGCACGATGGCCGGCACCCGGATGCCGCCCTCCTGGAGCGTGGACTTCCCGCCGCTCAGCGGCCACTGGTACGACCAGCGCTCACCGCCGTTGTCGCTGGCGAACAGCACCAGCGTGTTCTCCTCCTGCCCGGAGCGGCGCAGCGCGGCCAGCACCTCGCCGACGGCCGCGTCCAGGCTCTGCACCATCTCGGTGTACTTGGCGACCGAGCCGCCGTCGTGGTGGTTGAGGGCCGCGGTGACCTGCGCCGGGGTCTTCGCGGCCCGGACCCGCGCGGCGATCTCGGCACCGGTCTCGGCGTCGCCCTCGGCCAGCCACGGCCAGTGCGGAGTGGTGAAGTTCAGGTTCAGCAGCCAGGGCCGGCGGTGCCGGCGGCCGACGTACTCGACGGCCCGCTCGGTCAGCACGGTGGTGTAGTAGCGCAGGTCGCGGTACTCGGCGTCGCCCTCGTACAGGTCGTAGGAGCCGAGCTGGCCCAGCTTGGAGAAGTACTCCAGGACCCCGCCGAAGTTGCCGAAGAACTCGTCCCAGCCGGACTTGGTGGGGCTGTGGTCGGGCAGCCAGCCGCAGTGCCACTTGCCGATGAGGGCCGTGTCGTAGCCGGCCTCCTTCAGCAGGGAGGCGAGCGTGGGGTGGCTCGGGTCCAGGCCCTGGGACCGGTCGGCCACCGGTTCGGCCAGGCCGCCCTTGGTACGGCCCGGATAGCGGCCGGTGTAGAGGCTGAAGCGGGTCGGCGAGCAGGTCGCCGAGCCGGAGTAGGCGTCGGTGAACCGCACGCCCTGGCGGGCCAGCCGGTCCAGGTTCGGGGTCTTGATGTGCGGGGCGCCGTACGCGGAGAGGTCGGCCCAGCCGAGGTCGTCACCGAGGATGACCAGGATGTTGGGGCGCGGCCCGGAGGCGGCGGCGGGACGGGCGCGGAAGGGGCGCTCGGCGGGGGCGGCCTGGGCGGGGGTCGCGGCGCCGGCGACGGTGGAGACCGCGCCGCCGCCGAGCAGACCGCCGAAGACACGGCGGGATATGTCGGACATGCGGGATCCTCGAAACGGCCGTGTCCCGTCACGGGGCACGGCGAGGTGAAGGAGGGAAGAAGAAGGGGGACGAGGGTGCGGGTCAGCGACACAGGGCGCTGGACTGCCGGCACAGGTCCACGTGCCGCCGCGCCACGAGCGCGACGCGCGCGCGTGTGTGTTCCGTGGCAGGCCTCATGATCACAGGACGGTGCCAGCAAGCCGCACGCGTCGTCAAGACACCGTCCGCCAGGCGGGATCACGGCACGCCCAGCTCGAACAGGGCGTAACCGGCGTACGAGCCGGAGGCCAGCGCCGCGATGCCGAGCAGCGCGCACAGCACCGGCAGGCTCAGCCGGCGCAGCGCGACCGCGAGCGGCAGGAACAGCGGGAAGCAGGGCAGCAGATAGCGGGAGATGTTGGCGACTATCTGCTGACTGCCCAGGACCAGCGCCAGCGTGAGGACGGTGTACAGCACCAGCACCGCCGGCGGGCGCAGCCGCAGCAGCAGCGGCAGCAGCGCGCAGGCCAGCAGGATGACGCCGACCGAGATGACGTCCGCGAACGGGTAGGCGAAGAGGTAGTCGAACTTGCCCACGGGCACGGACGTCAGCACGTCCAGGGTCTGCTTGCCGTAGTCGAAGCTGTGCGCCCAGGCGCCCGACTGGAGCTTGAAGTAGCCGCCCAGGTCGCCCATGCGGTTGCCGACCCACAGCAGATAGCCGAAGAGTCCGAGCGGGGCCAGGGCCATGGCCAGCACCGGGCGCAGCACCCCGTCCTCCTCGCGGCGCAGGCTGAGCAGCGCGGCCACGGCGAGCGCGGCGATCAGCGCGCCGGCCGTGGGCCGGTTCAGCCCGGCCGCGAAGGTGAGCACGCCCGCCGTGAGCCAGCGGCGCGTGAGCACCGCGTGGCAGGCCCAGGCGGCCAGGGCCACGTAGAGGGAGTCGGAGTAGACCGCCCACTCCACGCCCGAGCCGGGCCACACCGCCCACAGTCCGGCCGCCGCCAGCCCGGCCCGCCGGCCGCCGAACCGCTCCGCGACGGCGTAGATGCCGAGCGCCGCGGCGAAGGAGGCGACGACGGAGACCAGCATTCCGGCGCCGTACGGGCCGAGGCCGGTGACCGCCGAGGTCAGCCGCATCAGCGCCGGGTAGAGCGGGAAGAACGCCGCCGAGTTGCCCTCCAGCGTGATCAGGCCCGTGGCGCCCGGGACCGGGACGAGCTTCGGGTCGTAGCCGTGCAGCGCGATCTGCTGGTACCACCAGCCGTCCCAGGTGGCCAGCACGTCCCAGGCGTGCGCGCCGCCGCCGAACCGGGGGTGCTTGCCGCGGTAGTCCCCGGACGAGGACAGCAGGTACATGAACGAGCAGAAACCGGCCAGCTTCAGCGTGCCGAACAGGGCGAGGACCGGTCCGTGGCGGCGGGCGGCGGCCCGCACCCGGGAGTCCGGTACGGCCCCGGTGTCCGGCGTGCGTATGCCGGGCAGGGTCGCGGTCACCGGACCACCGGCCCCGGACGGCGGGCCAGGGTGCGCCGCATCCGCACGATCCCGCGCAGGTCCGCCAGCGCGGTGGCGAACAGGTCCACGCTGCTGTCCGGGTCGTCGACCCAGTCCACCGGCACCTCGTGGATCCTCAGGCCCGCCCGCTCGGCGAGCACCAGCAGCTCGGTGTCGAAGAACCACTCCCCGTCCCGCACCAGCGGCAGCAGCCGCTCGGCCGTCTCGCGCCGGACCGCCTTGAAGCCGCACTGCGCGTCGGAGAAGCCCACGGCGAGCGTGCGGCGCAGCAGGACGTTGTAGCAGCGGGAGATGACCTCGCGCTTGGTCCCGCGCACCACCCGCGACCCCGGCGCCAGCCGGGTGCCGATCGCCAGGTCGGAGTGGCCCGAGATCAGCGGCGCGACCAGCGGCAGCAGCGCGGCGAGCCCGGTGGACAGGTCCACGTCGAGATACGCCAGCACGGGCGCCCGGGAACCGGACCAGGCGGCCCTGAGCGCCCGGCCCCGGCCCTTCTCCGGCAGCCGCAGCGAGGTGACCTCGGCCAGCTCGCCGGCCAGCCGGGCGGCGATGGCCGGGGTGCGGTCGGTGCTCGCGTTGTCGGCGATGGTGATCCGGAAGGAGTAGGGGAAGGTGTCCCGCAGATGTGTGTGCAGCCGCCGGACGTTGGGCTCCAGGTCCTTCTCCTCGTTGAACACCGGCACGGCCACGTCCAGGACGGGATCGGCCGCCTCGTGGACCGCCCGCAGCGGGACGGGCCGGGGTATGCGCCGGGGGGCCGGCGCGCCGGAGGACGGCCGGCCGGGCCGGTTCGGTCGGATGTGCGTCACATGAACCCCGTTGGGTCTGGTCGGGCGGGTGTGCCGGGGGCGGGCGGAGGGACGGGAGGGGGCTAGCCGGTGGCCGTCGGCGACGGGCCGTCCGGCGGTGTGCTCACGGGTGTCGTGGCCGGGGGCGTGGTGCCGGTGGCCGTGGGCGGGGCGGAGACGCTCCAGGTGTCACCCGGCGTCGCGGTGTTCGTGGCCGTCGGTGTCGCGGACGGCGTGGCCGACGTGGCCGGCGGCCGGGACGGCGGCTCGGACGGTGAGGCGCTCGGTGTCGGGCCCGGGCTGGAGGCCGGCCGCGGCGGGGCGGCGGGCCGGTCGTCGGTGGGGCCGTGCGGCCACAGCACCAGCACCAGAGCGAGCCCGGCCCCCGCCAGGACGCAGCCGGCGGCCCGGCGCGCCGCGCGCACCCGGCGCCGGGCGCGCACCCCGGCGCGCAGCGCCTCCCGGTGCCGGGCCTCGAAAGGCGCCGGCTGCGGGTCCTGCCGCAGCAGCCCGGCCAACCGCCGCTCGAAGTGATCCATGCCTCTTCCTCACCCCACCGGCTCGATGACGTCGGCCAGCAGCCGGCGCAGCCGGGCCACCCCGCGCGCGGCATGGGACCGGGCCGTGCCCACGGGGCAGCCCAGGGCCTCGGCGACCTGCCGGTCGGGCAGATCCTGGTAGTAGCGCAGCACCACGGCGGCCCGCTGGCGCGGGGTCAGCCGGGCGAGCGCCGCCTCCAGCCGGGACCGCTCGGCGACGGTCGCCGACAGGTCGCCGGCCGCCGCCGTCTCCGGCAGCTCCTCCACGGGCCGCTCACCCCACCAGCGGCGGCGGGCCGAGCGGGCCGCGGCCCGCGCCAGCACCTTGCGCACATAGGCCTCCGGCGCCTCGTCGGCGACCTTCGGCCAGACGAACCACAGCTTGACCAGGGACTCCTGCAACAGGTCCTCGGCGCGGTGCCGGTCGCCCCCGGTGAGCAGACGGGCCAGATGGAACAACACCGACCAGCGGGCCGCCACGAACGCGTCGTACTCACCGGCCCTGGCCTGCTCCATCCTCACGGTCCCCGTTCTCGCCGGCTGTCTTCACCAGGAGAAAGGCCCTGGACCCCGGCCCGCGCTGCACCCGGCACACGTGATCCGCGTCACGCACGTCCGTCCGGCGGGCCCCGCGCAGTGTCACACGCGCCTCTGCCGGCCCAGAGGCCCGCACCCGCCCCGTCCGTCCCACCACCGTGATCCGCGTGCCCGGCGCCGCGGCCCGCTCCTCGGCGCGGACGCCCACGACCAGCACGTACCGCTCGACCCACGACGCCCCGCGACCGGAGGCGCCAGCCCGATCCGCCCCGGCCCAGACGACTCGCGCCCGCCCCGTCCGTCCCGGCTCAGGCGACCCGCAGCAGCAGGACCGTTCGTGCCGGTACCGTGATCCGGGTGCCCGCCCGGTGGAGCGTGCCCGGTGCCGTGGTCTGTTCCTCGGCGGAGGTGTCCACGAGCAGTTCGTACCGCTCGGCCCACGGCGGTCCCGGCAGCACGAAGCCGGTCGGCCGCTCGCCCGCGTGCAGTACTGCGAGGAAGCTGTCGTCGACCACCGGCGCGCCCCGCTCGTCCCGGCCCGGTATGTCCCGCCCGGACAGGTACATGCCGAGCGTGGCGGCGGGCGCGTACCAGTCGTCCTCGGTCATCTCCGCGCCCCGCGCGGTGAACCAGGCCAGGTCCCGCAGTCCGTCCGCGGTCTGCGCGCGGCCGGAGAAGAAGGCCCGCCGGCGCAGCACCGGATGCCGGTGGCGCAGCGCGATCAGCCGCGCCGTCAGGTCCGACAGCGCCCGCCAGCCCGGCTCCGAACGCAGCGACCAGTCCACCCAGCCGATCTCGTTGTCCTGGCAGTAGGCGTTGTTGTTGCCGTGCTGGGTGCGGCCGAACTCGTCGCCCGCGACCAGCATGGGCACGCCGGTGGACAGCAGCAGGGTGGTGAGCAGGTTGCGCAGCTGCCGCCGGCGCAGCGCCCGTACGCCCTCGTCGTCGGTCTCGCCCTCCGTCCCGCAGTTCCACGAGCGGTTGTCGTCGGTGCCGTCCCGGTTGTCCTCGCCGTTGGCCTCGTTGTGCTTGGTCCCGTACGACACCAGGTCGCGCAGGGTGAAGCCGTCGTGCGCGGTGACGAAATTGACCGAGGCGTAGGGGCGCCGGCCGCCCCAGGCGTACAGGTCGCTGGAGCCGGAGAGGCGGTAGCCCATCTCGCGTACGTCGGGCAGCGCGCCCCGCCAGAAGTCCCGCACGGTATCGCGGTAGCGGTCGTTCCACTCGGTCCACAGCGGCGGGAAGGCGCCCACCTGGTAGCCGCCGGAGCCGATGTCCCACGGCTCGGCGATCAGCTTCACCCGGCGCAGCACCGGGTCCTGGGCGATCACCGCGAGGAACGGCGAGAGCATGTCGACGTCGTGCATCGAGCGGGCCAGCGCCGCCGCCAGGTCGAACCGGAAGCCGTCCACGCCCATCTCGGTCACCCAGTAGCGCAGCGAGTCGGTGATCAGCCGCAGCACCTGGGGCTGGACGACGTGCAGGGTGTTGCCGCAGCCGGTGTAGTCGGCGTAGCGGCGGGCGTCGTCCTGGAGCCGGTAGTAACCGCGGTTGTCGATGCCCTTCAGGGACAGCGTCGGGCCCAGCTCGCCCGCCTCGGCGGTGTGGTTGTAGACCACGTCGAGGATGACCTCGATGCCGGCCGCGTGCAGCGCGCGCACCATCCGCTTGAACTCGCCGACCTGCCCGCCGGCCGTGCCGGAGGCGGCGTAGCCGGCGTGCGGGGCGAAGTAGCCGATGGAGTTGTAGCCCCAGTAGTTGGCGAGGCCCCGGCGCAGCAGGTGGTCCTCGTGCGCGAACTGGTGCACGGGCAGCAGCTCCACGGCCGTCACGCCCAGCCCCACCAGGTGCTCGATCGCGGCCGGGTGCGCGAGCCCGGCGTAGGTGCCGCGCAGTTCCCCGGGGATGCCCGGGTGGAGCTTGGTGAAGCCGCGCACGTGCAGTTCGTAGATCACCGAGTCGGCCCACGGCGTCTTGGGGCGGCGGTCGTCGGACCAGTCGTCGTCATCGTGCACGACGACCCCCTTCGGGACGTACGGCGCCGAGTCCCGCTCGTCGCGCACGGTGTCGGCCACCGACTGCTCCGGCCAGTCCCGCACATGCCCGTACACCTGCGGCGGCAGCGCGAACTCGCCGTCCACCGCCCGCGCGTACGGGTCGAGCAGCAGCTTGGCCGGGTTCCAGCGGGCGCCGGTCCACGGGTCCCAGCGGCCGTCGACCCGGTAGCCGTAGCGCTGCCCGGGCAGCACGCCCGGCACGAAGCCGTGCCATATCTCGTGCGTCAGCTCGGTCAGCGGGACCCGGGTCTCCCGGCCGGCCTCGTCGAACAGGCACAGCCGGACCGCCTCCGCGCCGGCCGCCCACAGCGCGAAGTTGGTGCCCGCGACCCCGTCCGGTCCGGTCCGGAACCGGGCCCCCAGCGGGGTCGGCGCGCCCGGCCACACCACCGGGGCGGGCGGTACGGGCCGCCGGGCGCCGTTCACCGCCGCCGGTTGCCCGCTCCCGGCGGCCGGCTCCCCGGCCGGTGCCCGCTGCTCGGCTGCGCTCGTCACTGTCGGCCCCTCTGCTCGGCGGCTCGCCCGAGGGGCGCGGCCGGACCGGACGGCCGGAGGCGCCGCGGCACCTCCGGCCGTCCGGCACGACTGCGCCCCGACGGCTCCGACACGGGCGCCGGGGTGCCTCCTTCCGCGGTGGCGGCCCCCCGGCCGTGTCGTCCTTCCCTCTGTTCTGCCCAGCGGGTGGCTCGCACTCACGTTTCCCCGGAGCGTGCCCGGTCGTTGAGTCCCGTGTGAGGCACGCAACTGGACGCGCACGGCGCGCGGGGGCCGCGCTGGCCGCCGTACTGACATGGGCGGGGCTGCTCGCGGGCTGCTCCGCGAACGGCCCGGGACCGCTGGGCATGGGAGGGACTCGGGCGGACTCCCCGGCCCCCGAGGACGTCATCCGGGTGACCCCCGACGACGGGAGCAGGGCCGTACGCCCGGACGAGCGGCTGCGGATCCGGCTGCCCGGCGGGCGGCTGGAGAAGGTGACGGTGGTCCGGGAGCAGGACGCGCGGGCGGCGCCGGTCCCCGGGCGGATCAGCGCCGACGGGCTGACCTGGCAGCCCGAGGAGGAACGGCTGGCGCTCGCCGCCCGGTACACCGTGGACGTGGTCGCGCGGGACGGCCGGGGCCGCCGTTCGGCCCGGCACACCACCTTCACCACCTACGTCCCCGACGAACGGTTCATCGCCTACGTCACTCCGGAGAACCGCTCCACCGTAGGCACCGGAATGATCGTCTCGCTCTCCTTCAGCCGGGAGATCACCGACCGCGCCGCCGTCGAACGCGCCGTCCGGATCACCGCCCGGCCGCCCGTCGAGATCCGCCCGCACTGGTTCGGCAAGGACCGGCTGGACTTCCGGCCCGAGCGGTACTGGAAGCCCGGCACCGAGGTCACCGTCGGCCTGGACCTGCGGGACGTCGAGGGCGCCCGGGGCGTCTACGGCCTCCAGCAGAAGACGGTCTCCTTCACCGTCGGCCGCAGCCAGGTCTCGCTGGTCGACGCGGCCCGGCACATGATGGAGGTGCGGCGCGACGGGGAGCTGCTGGCCACCGTTCCCGTCACCGCGGGCGCCCCCAAACACCCCAGCTACAACGGCAAGATGGTGGTGATGGACATGCTGGAGGTGACCCGCATGAACAGCCGCACGGTCGGCTTCGGCGGCGAGTACGACATCCCCGACGTCCCGCACGCCATGAAGCTCACCGACTCCGGCACCTTCCTGCACGGCAACTACTGGGCCCCGGACGCCCCCGGGCAGGTCAACGTCAGCCACGGCTGCGTCGGCCTCAGGGACGTCAAGGGCGGCGGTTCGGACACGCCGGCGGGCTGGTTCTTCGACCGCAGCCTCGTCGGCGACGTCGTCGAGATCGTGCACAGCAAGGACAAGACGGTGGCCCCGGACAACGGCCTCGGCGGCTGGAACATGGCCTGGAAGGACTGGACGGCGGGCAGCGCGGTGAAGTGACGGCGGGTGAGGGGACGCCGGGAGCGGCGCGAGCGGGCGGGGCGCGGGCGGGTCGCGGGGGGAACTTGCGACGGAACGGTGACGTTCGGCCCGCGCCTGGCGCGTATCCGGGCAGTTAATATGCGCGCACATAAGTGGTGGGGAGCGGGCCGGGTCATGCCTGGTCCGGCGAGGGGAGAACAACTTGAACGTGCGGCCTATACCGGGGGCGTCGGCTGGGGGACGGCGGGGCCGTGGGGGACTGGCGGTCATAGCCGGGGCCCTGGTGCTGTCGCTCGCCGCGTGCGGCGGAGGCGGCGGATCCGGGGCCGGTTCCGGCGACGGGAAGGGCAAGGGGGGAACGGGGGACGGGCAGTCCACGGCGGCGGTCAGCATCGCGCCCGGGCCCGGTGCCACCGGCGTGGACACCAGCGGCGCCCTCAAGGTCGGCGTCGCGAAGGGCAAGCTGACCGAGGTCACCGTCAAGGACGAGAAGGGCACCGAGGTCGAGGGTGCGGTCACCGGTGGCGGCACGGCCTGGGCGCCGTCGACCCATCTGGCGGCCGGCACCAAGTACACGGTGCACGCGGTCGCCAAGGACTCCGAGGGCCGCGAGGCCGCCGAGGACTCCAGCTTCACCACGCTGACGCCGAAGAACACCTTCGTGGGCTACTTCACCCCCGAGGACGGCGCCACCGTCGGCGTCGGTATGCCGTTCTCCATACGCTTCACCCGGGGCATCACCCACCCCGAGGACGTCGAGAAGGCCGTCCGCATCAAGACCGAGCCCGCCGTGGACGTCCAGGGCCACTGGTTCGGCAACGACCGCCTGGACTTCCGTCCCGAGAAGTACTGGAAGGCCGGCACCAAGGTCACCGTCGACCTCGACCTGGACGGCGTCGAGGGACGCGACGGCGTCTACGGCAAGCAGCGCAAGACCGTGAAGTTCACCATCGGCCGCAACCAGGTCTCCGTCGTGGACGCCAAGAAGCACACGATGAAGGTCACCCAGGACGGCAAGGTCGTCAAAACCCTCCCGGTCACCACCGGCAAGCCCGGCTACGAGACCTGGAACGGCCAGATGGTCATGAGCGAGAAGCTCGCCGTCACCCGCATGAACGGCGAGACCGTCGGCTACGGCGGCGAGTACGACATCAAGGACGTGCCGCACGCCATCCGCCTGACCACCTCCGGCACCTTCATCCACGGCAACTACTGGGGCGGCGGTGCCTTCGGCAACTACAACGCCAGCCACGGCTGCGTGGGCCTGCGCGACGTGCGCGGCGGCTACGACGGCTCCGTCCCGGCGGCCTGGTTCTTCAACCACTCGATGATCGGCGACGTGGTGGTCGTCAAGAACAGCCACGACGCCACGGTGGCCCCGGACAACGGCCTCAACGGCTGGAACATGTCCTGGGCGCAGTGGAAGAAGTGAGCCTGCGCTGACGCGACGGGCCCGGTGCTGTGACCTACGGCACCGGGCCCGTCCGCGTTAGTCGCCGTTAACCTGACCCCATGACCGTCACTCTCGAAGTCAGCGAAGGCGTCGGCACGCTGCGGCTGGACCGGCCGCCGATGAACGCGCTGGACATCGCCACCCAGGACCGGCTGAAAGAGCTGGCCGAGGAGGCCGGCCGCCGGGACGAGGTACGCGCCGTGGTCGTCTACGGCGGCGAGCGGGTGTTCGCCGCGGGCGCGGACATCAAGGAGATGCAGAACATGGACCACGCCGGGATGATCCGGCGCGCCCGTGGCCTGCAGGACGCCTTCACCGCCGTGGCCCGCATCCCCAAGCCCGTCGTCGCCGCCGTCACCGGCTACGCGCTCGGCGGCGGCTGCGAACTGGCCCTGTGCGCGGACTACCGCATCGCCGCCGACAACGCCAGGCTCGGCCAGCCGGAGATCCTGCTCGGGCTGATCCCGGGCGCCGGCGGCACCCAGCGGCTGCCCCGGCTGATCGGCCCCTCCCGGGCCAAGGACCTCATCTTCACGGGCCGTCAGGTCAAGGCCGACGAGGCGCTGGCGATCGGCCTGGTGGACCGGGTCGTCCCGGCCGCCGAGGTGTACGAGCAGGCGCACGCCTGGGCCGCGCGGCTCGCCAAGGGCCCGGCGATCGCGCTGCGCGCGGCCAAGGAGGCCGTCGACACCGGTCTGGAGACCGACCTCGACACCGGGCTCGCCGTGGAACGGAACTGGTTCGCGGGCCTGTTCGCCACCGAGGACCGCGAGCGCGGCATGCGCAGCTTCGTGGAGGAAGGGCCGGGCAAGGCGAAGTTCGTCTGACGGCCGGGTGAATCCGGCCGGCGGAGCGGCGCGTGCGCCCCGCCGGCCGGTCGCGTTCGATGGGGCATCGACGCGTTGTCCTGTTCCCGGGTCCCCCGTTGGGGCGGTTTGTGGTTGCCTTGGGGCAGTCGTGGAACCGCGCCGCCGAGGGAGCCCGACGCTTGCCGGAAAGTGAGCCGTCTTCGCAGGTCAGAGGGGGTCCGTCGGACACCGTCATGCCGGTGGCATATGTCGGCGGACAAGGCCGGAAGAGGAATGCCCCGCCGGGGTATTCCTCCGGAACGCCCCCCAAGACGGCTCCGGACGGCCATCATGGGGGCATGGCGGGGCTGGAGGGCAACGAACAGCCGCGGGGACACGGCCGTGCAGCCGCGGCACGCTGGTCGCCCGCGGTCGAGGACGAACAAGCGCTCGAAGCGCTCGAACTGTTCGGCGACCCGGCGGAGGCGGAGGTCCCGCTGCCGTCCCGCCCGGAATCCGCGGCCACCGCCCGCCGGCTCGTCCAGGTCGTGGTCCTGCGCGGCTGGCGGCTCAGCCCGCAACTGACCGAGGACACCGTACTGCTGGTGTCGGAACTCGTCGGCAACGCCGTACGGCACACCGGAGCCCGCGTCTTCGGCCTGCGCATGCGCCGCCGCCCCGGCTGGATCCGGGTGGAGGTCCGTGACCCCTCGCGCGGCCTGCCCTGCCTGATGCCGGTGCAGGAGACGGACGTCAGCGGACGCGGACTGTTCCTCGTGGACAAGCTCTCCGACCGGTGGGGCGTGGACCTGCTGCCGCGCGGCAAGACCACGTGGTTCGAGATGCGGGTCGCCGACCGGTAGGCGGCACCGGTCCGGACAGACCGGTGCGTCATCAGGCTAATCACCCCGTTTCCCCCCGTATCACCCTTAAATGGTGCGGTGACCCCCACCAACCGACGCGGTGCGCTGCGGGCCGGCGCCGGGCTCGCCGTCGGCGGCGCGCTCGCCGCCGGATGCGGCGCCGGACGGACCGCCCCGCCCTCCGCCTCCCCTTCCGCGCCCCCGTCGGCGGCCCCCGCCCCGCACGCCGTGTCCGCGCCGCCGGCCCCCGCCCCCCGCGCCTACCCCGGCCGTCCCGCGCAGATCACCCACGGTCCGCGCTCCCGCCCCCAGGTGGCCCTCACCTTCCACGGCCAAGGCGACCCCGCCCTCGCCCACGCCCTGCTCGCCACCGCCGAACGGCACGGCGCCCGGCTCACGGTGCTCGCCGTCGGCAGCTGGCTGGACGAGCACCCGGACCTCGCCCGCCGCGTCCTCGACGGCGGCCACGACCTCGGCAACCACACCCAGCACCACGTGGACATCAACGCGCTCGCCGAGCCGGACGCCCGCCGGGAGATCACCGACTGCGCCGCGCGGCTGGCGCGGCTCACCGGCTCCGTCGGCACCTGGTTCCGCCCCTCCCGCGCCTCGGCCGCCTCCCCGCTCGTCGCCCGCCTGGCCCGCGCCGCCGGCTACCCGCACGTGCTGTCGTACGACGTCGACTCGCTGGACTACACCCGCCCCGGCGCCGCCGCCGTCACCCGCGAGGTGCTCGCCGGCGCGCGCGCCGGATCGGTGGTGAGCCTGCACTTCGGATACCCGGACACGGTCGCCGCCCTCCCCGACGTCCTCACCGAACTCGGCCGCCGCGGGCTGCGCGCGGTCACCACCACGGAGCTGCTGAGCTGATGCGAACCACGAAAGCCGCCCGCCTGCTGGCCGCCGGTGCCGCCGTCACCGCCCTGACGCTGCTCGCCGCGTGCGGCGGCGCGGCCGGGGACCAGCCGCGCGCGGCCCCCGGCGGCAAGACCCCGGCCGTGCCGCGCCCGGCCCGACCCCGGGTGGCCGTGCTGCCCGGGATGCCGCCGGTCGAGGACCCGGCCGACCTGTACGCCGCCGACCGGCCGAACCGGCTGTCCCCCGTGGTCCGCGACTTCCCCTCCCGGGTGTACGTGCCCAACACCGGCTCCGACACGGTCACCGTCATCGATCCCGCGACCTTCCGGGTGGTCGACACCATCCCGGTCGGCCACCAGCCCCAGCACGTCGTGCCCTCCTGGGACCTGAGGACCCTCTGGGTCAACAACGACCTGGGCAACACCCTCACCCCGATCGACCCGCGCACCGGCCGGGCCGGCCGGCCGGTCGACGTGCACGACCCGTACAACCTGTACTTCACGCCCGACGGGAAGTACGCCGTCGTCATGGCCTCCATGGACCGCCGGCTGGTCTTCCGCGACGCCCACACCATGCGGGTCGTGAAGTCCGTCCCGGTCAGCTGCTACGGCGTCAACCACGCCGACTTCTCCCGCGACGGCCGCTACTTCATCGTCTCCTGCGAGTTCAGCGGCGAGATCCTCAAGGTCGACACCGCGCGGATGGAGGTCGTCGAGCAGGAACGGCTGCCGCTGCGCGGAGCGATGCCGCAGGACGTCAAGGTCTCCCCGGACGGCAAGCTGTTCTACATCGCCGACATGATGGCCCACGGGGTGTGGATCCTCGACGGCGAGAGGTTCACCCGGCCCCGGCTCCTGGCCACCGGCAAGGGCGCCCACGGTCTCTACGTCAGTCGTGACTCACGGGAGATGTACATCTCCAACCGGGGCGAAGGAACCGTCTCCGTCTTCGACTTCACCCGCGACCGGCTCACCGGGAAATGGCACCTGCCGGGCGGCGGCAGCCCGGACATGGGCGGCGTCTCCGCCGACGGCAGGGTGCTGTGGCTCTCCGGCCGCTACGACTCCGAGGTGTACGCCATCGACACCCGCACCGGCGCCGAGCTGGCCCGGATCAAGGTCGGCAGCGGCCCGCACGGCCTCGCCGTCTATCCGCAGCCGGGCCGCTACTCGCTCGGCCACACCGGCGTCTTCCGCTGAAGCAGCAGCTCCGCGCCCACCGGCCGGTACCCGGCCGCCTGGAACGCCCGCAGGCTGCGGGCGTTCCCCGGCGCGACCTGCGCCCACAGCGGCTCCCCGGCCAGCTGCCGGGCGGCACGCACCAGCAGCCGCCCGAGCCCCCGGTGCCGGGCGCCGGCGTCCACCTCGACCGACACCTCCAGCCGCCCGGCGACCCCGCGCCCCATCACCAGCACCCCGCCGTCGGCGGACCAGGCCCGCACCTCGTCCCGGCGCCGGCGGGCATAGGCGATCCGGGGATGCCCGGGGTCCTCGATCTCCCGCAGCGCGCACGCCGGCCCGCCCGGCAGCGGCTCGCCCACCAGCACCGCGTCGATCGTCTCGGCCGTGCGCCCGGTCCGGTCCAGCAGGGCCGTCAGGAAGCGGGGATGCAGCGACGCGGCCAGCGGATCGCAGTCCGCGGCGCGCAGCGCCTTGGCCACCCAGCCGGGGTCCTCGTCGGTGAACACCACCGTGTGCGCGGTGAAGGACAGCACACCGGCGTCCCGGGGCGAGGGCTGCGCCACGACCGTCGTACCGCCGTCGGCCGGCGGGAAGACGCCGGCCGCCGCCGCGTCGAGAATCTCCCGCAAGGTCTTCAAGGCCCCGCCCCCTCCCGAGTCTCCATCCACCGGCAGGCCAAGACTCCCAGACTCGGACGACGACGGCACCGGGCCGTTCACCATCGACGGCCCGGCCCGGAGGACGTCCGCACGCCGCACGCCGAGGACCTCGCCTGGGTGGTCGCCGCACTCCGCGCTCGCGCGGGCCGTTAATCTGACCAGCGTCAGTACGTTAGTACGGCATGAGAAACACGAGCAAAAGGGGCGGATCGGTGGCGGACATCGAGGAAGCACGCAAGCAGTTCCAGCGGATGGACGCGGACGGTGACGGGTTCATCACCGCCGCGGAGTTCAAGTCCGCCCTGGCACAGCAGGGTGACTGGAACGTCACCGACACGGTCGCGGAGGCCATCATCAAGTCCCGCGACCTCAACGGTGACAAGGTCCTGTCGTTCGACGAGTTCTGGGCCTACCTGAACAAGTGACCCCAGGACGGCAGGGGGTGCCCCGCCCCGGGCGGACCGGGCACCCCCTTCGTCACACCGTCACCGCACGCGCCGGATCCGCACGCTCCAGCGGCCCTCGTGCCGCCGGAGCGCCAGCGGCAGACCGAAGCACGCGCCGACCCGGTCGCCGGTGAGCACCGCGTCGACCGGACCCGAGGCCAGCACCCGTCCCGCGCGCAGCAGCACGGCGTGCGTGGTCCCCGCCGGCAACTCCTCCAGATGGTGCGTGACCAGCACCGTCGCCAGCTCCGGACGCTCCGCCCGCAACTTCTCCAGCGCCTCGATCAGCCGTTCCCGGCCGGGCAGGTCCAGGCCGGTCGCCGGCTCGTCCAGGAGCAGCAGCCGCGGCTCGGGCATCAGCGCCCGCGCGATCAGCGTCCGGCCGCGCTGCCCCTGCGACAGCGTCGGCCACCGCGCCTCCCGCAGCGCGCCCAGCCCCAGCGTGGCCAGCAGCGCCTCGGCCCGCTCCAGCTGCTCCGGGGCGGGCCGCCAGCGGGGGACCGGCTCGACGGAGTTCGTCGCCCCGGTGAGCACCACGTCCCGCACCCGCAGCGGCGAGGTCAGCGGATGGCGCGGGTCGACATGCCCGACCAGCGTCCGCAGCTGACGCAGGTCCACCCGGCCCAGCCGGTGCCCGAGCACCTCCACCGTGCCGCGGGTCGGATGCACCACCGCGCCGAGCAGCCCGAGCAGCGTGGACTTGCCCGCGCCGTTGGCGCCGAGCAGCGCCCAGTGCTCACCGGCCCGCACGGTCAGCGACACCTCCTGGAGCAGGGGCCGCCCGTCGCGGACGACATGGACGTCCTCGGCGCGCAGTACCTCCCTCACCGCACCGCCCGGTTCACCGCGGACAGCACCGCCCGCACTCCGGCCGACGGGCCCGTGCCCGCGCCCCAGGCCGTCACCCCGGCGACCCGGCACTTGGCGAAGGCCGCCGTCGCGTCCTGCGCGAAGTCCAGGATCTCCACCGCGAGACCGGCGCCGGCCAGCGCGTCGGCGAACGCGGTCACCACACCGGCGCCCGTGCCCTCGTGGTCGCCGACGCGGTCGCCGGCCTCCAGCGTGCACACGAAGCGGTGGACGCCGGGTGACTCCTCGTGCGCGGTCCAGGCGTGCAGCCGTACCGCGCCCTCGGCCGCATAGGCCGCCAGGAACAGCTCATGCAGCTCCTTCGGCGTGGCCTCCCGTCCGCTGCCGTCCGTCGCCTCCTGCACGATCCGCGCGAACTCCGGCCGCATCTCCGGCGGCAGGTCGATCCCCGCGTGCCGGTTCAGCAGGTACGCCACACCGCCCTTGCCGGACTGGGAGTTGACGCGGATCACCGCCTCGTAGGACCGCCCGAGGTCGGCCGGGTCGACCGGCAGGTACGGCACCTCCCACGGCGCCTCCCGCTCGCTCAGCCCCGCCTCGGCCGCCCGCCGGGCGTGGTGCGCCAGGCCCTTGCTGATCGCGTCCTGATGGGTGCCGGAGAACGCGGTGTGGACCAGTTCTCCGGCGTACGGGTGCCGCGGGTGCACGGGCAGCCGGTTGCACCGCTCCACCGTCTCCCGTACGGCGTCGATGTCGCCGAAGTCCACCATCGGGTCGACGCCCTGGGCGAAGAGGTTGAGGGCCAGGGTCACCAGGTCCACGTTGCCGGTGCGCTCGCCGTTGCCGAAGAGGCAGCCCTCCACCCGCTGCGCACCGGCCAGCACGGCGAGTTCGGCGCAGGCCACGCCCGTGCCGCGGTCGTTGTGCGGGTGGACGGAGAGGACGACGGACTGCCGCCGGGACAGGTTGCGGTGGATGTACTCGATCTGGTCGGCGTAGACGTTCGGGGTGGAGATCTCTACCGTGGCGGGCAGGTTGTGGGTCACCGGCCGGTCGGGGCTCGCGTCCCACAGCCCGGTGAGTCCGTCGCACAGCTCCAGCACGAAGTCGGGCTCGGTGAGGTTGAAGGTCTCGGGGGAGAACTGGAAGCGGATGCCGGGCGTGTCGCCGGCCCGCCGGGCCATGTGCTCGGCCGCCTTGCGCACGGTCCGCCACACCTCGGCCCGGCTCCGGCCGAGCACCACCTCCCGCCACACCGGCGAGGTCGCGATGTACAGGTGGACGACGGCCCGGGGCAGGCCGGCGATCGCGTCGAAGGTCCGGTCGATCAGGTCGGCGCGGGCGGGTGTGAACACCACGGGCGTCACGTCGTCCGGCACGGCGCCGTCGCGCACGAGGTGCCGGACGAAGTCGAAGTCCGTGCGGCTCGCGGAGGGATAGCCGACCTCGATCTCCTTGAAGCCGGCCGTCACCAGCAGATCGAAGAAGCGGCGCTTGCGGGGGGTGTCCATCGGCTCGGCGAGCGCCTGGTTGCCGTCGCGCAGGTCGACGGGGACCCACAGCGGGGCGCGCTCGATCCGGGCGGAGGGCCAGCGGCGGTCGTCGGCCGGGACGCGCACGCGGTCCTGGTAGGGGCGGTAGCGGTGGTACGGCATGCGGCTGGGCCGCTGCGGGTTCCAGACGGGCGGGGCGGTGGTCATCGTCGGCTGTGGCCTTCGGCTCGGTCGGACGGTGACCGGCAGCACGGAGCCCCGCGGCGGGGCGCCGGTCGCGTCAGACCCCGCCGCGGCAGCCGAGAAGAAGCAGACCGCGGATCATGCGGGGTACGCTAGCGACTCCTCAGCTCCTCAGACAAGTGAGAATCGCTGCGCAAGCCCCGTACCCCCCGGACAAGTTGGTGACCTCGATGCCGCTCGGTTCCCTCCGCCCCAGCCCGCTGGTCGAACAGGCCGCGCAGCGCCTGCGCGAACAGATCGCGGCCGGACACTGGCCGGTCGGCGGCAAGCTGCCCGGCGAGACCACGCTGGCCAGGGAGCTGGGGGTGGGCCGCTCCACGGTCCGCGAGGCCCTGCGCGCCCTCGCCGGCGCCGGGCTGGTCCGGCCCCGGCACGGCGCCGGGGTCTTCGTCACCGCCACCGAGCCCGTCGCCGACTGGCCCGCACGGCTGCGCCGGGCCGCGGTCACCGATGTCTACGAGGTCCGCATGGGCGTCGAGGTCCAGGCCGCCCGGCTCGCCGCGCTCCGCCGCACCCCCGAGGACATCACGGCGCTGCGGGCCGCGCTGGAGGGCCGCCGCGCGGCCGTCGCCGCCGACGACGCGGCCTTCGTGGAGGCCGACATCGCGCTGCACGCGGCCGTGGTCACCGCCGCCCACAACCCGGTCCTGGCCGACCTGTTCACCGAGTTCGTCCCGGTCCTGCGCGAGGGCCTGATCGGCCTCCTGGACCTCACCCGGATCCGCGCGGCCGACCCCGGCACCGGGGACCACACCCACACGGGCCTGATCGAAGCCGTCATCGCCGCCGACCCGGACACGGCGGCGGCCACGCTGCGCGCCGAACTGGAGTCGACGCTGGGGCTGTTGCGGGCGGGGAGCGAGGGAGAGTCGTAGGGCGCACGGCAGCCCCGGCTCATCCCGCCGCCGTCCTGCGGTACCGGCCCGGAGGCACGCCGAACTCGCGTTTGAACGCCTTGGCGAAGGCGAATTCCGAGGTGTAGCCGGTGCGTTCGGCGATCTCGCGGAGGGAGAGGTCGTCGTGGCGGAGCAGCCGGTCCGCCGTGGTCATCCGCCACCAGGTCAGATACGTCAGCGGCGGCTCGCCCACCAGCTCCGTGAAGCGGCGGGCGAACGCGGCCCGGGACAGCCCGCCCACCAGGCCCAGCCGGGCCACCGTCCAGGCCCGGGCCGGCTCGGCGTGGATCGCGCGCAGCGCCGCCGCCACCGCCGGGTCGGCCAGCGCCGCCGCCCAGCCCCGGGCCCGGCCCGCCGCGTGCTCGCTCTCCCACCAGGCCCGCAGGATGTACAGCAGCAGGGTGTCCAGCAGCGAGGTGACGATCGCGTCGGTGCCCGGCCGCTGCTCCTCCAGCTCCATCCCGAGCAGCTCCACCGCCGCCCGCAGCGAGCGGTGCCCGCCCACCCGGGCGGGCAGGTGCACCACCTCGGGCAGCTCCGCCAGCAGCCGGTGCGACCGGTCCCGGTCCAGCCGGTACGTCCCGCACAGGGTGATGGTGTCCGGGCAGCCCTCGCGCGTCACCTCGGGCGGGCCGTCCCAGGTGCCGTCGGGCAGCAGCCGCGCGTCCCGCAGCGGCACGTCGGGGCCGCTGGCCAGCCCGTGTCCCTGTCCGTGCGCGAGGAAGACGACATCGCCCGGTGCCAGCGCCACCGGTTCGGCGTCCCGGAGGATCAGCCAGGCCGTGCCGCGCAGGATCACATGGAACCCGGCCTCGTCGGAGTCGCCCCATCTCAGGCCCCAGGGCGCGTACTTGTAGCGGCGCGCGGAGTGCGGCCGGCCCGTGCGCATCGCGGCGACGACATCGCTCAGCACGTCCATGCGGCGACCCTAACCGGAGGTATCCGCACGGGAAAGACGATCGGACAGGAAACCGAGACCTAGGGACATGGAACGTCTCCTGGACCGGCCGTAGCGTCGACGGCATGTCAACCACCGCACGCACAGTGCTCTTTCACGAGATCGGCGGCCCGGACGTCCTCACGGTCGAGGAGGTCGAGCTGCCCGCGCCCGGCCCGGACGAGGTCCTGGTGCGGGTCGAGGCGCTGGGCCTCAACCGCGCCGAGGCCATGCTCCGTTCCGGCACCTACTTCTACCAGCCGGCCCTGCCCGGCTCCCGCAACGGCTACGAGGCGGCCGGCGAGGTCGCGGCGGTCGGCGCCGAGGTCACCGCCTTCGCGCCGGGCGACCTCGTGCTGTCGGCCGCCAACTTCGACCTCAGCGCGCGAGGGGTGTACGGCGACCACGTGCTGCTGCCGCAGACCGCGCTGGTGCCGCGCCCGGCCGGCGCGGACGCGGTCACCGCCGCCGCCGTCTGGCTCACCTACACCACGGCCTACGGCGCCCTGGTCGAGCGGGGCCGGCTGGCGGCCGGGCACCATGTGCTGATCACCGGCGCGTCCAGCGGGGTCGGCACCGCCGCGATCCAGGTGGCCCGGCGGGCCGGCGCGGTGCCGATCGCCACCACCCGCACCGAGGCCAAGCGGCAGGCGCTGCTCGACCTCGGCGCGGAGCACGTCGTCGTCACCGAGCGCGAGGACGCGGTCAAGGAGACCCGGCGGCTGACCGGCGGCCGGGGCGCCGACATCGTCCTGGACGCGATCGGCGGGCCGTACCTGCGGGAACTGGGCGCGGCGGCGGCCGAGGACGCCCTGCTGATCAGCTACGGCTGGCTGTCCGAGCGTCCCGCGGAGCTGCCGACGCAGTGGCCGCTGACCGTCCACGGCTACAACAACCTCACTCTCACCGGCAGCCCGGAGGGCCGCCGCCGCGCCTCCCACTATCTCGCCGCGGGTCTGGCCGACGGCACGCTGCGTCCGGTGGTCGGCGAGGTCTTCGACGGCCTGGACCGGATCGTGGACGCCCACCGGCTGATGGAGTCCAACACGCACACGGGCAAGATCGTCGTACGGGTCTGAGGGCACCCGGCGCCCGGCGCACGGGCCCGGTCACCCGATCGGCGCGGGACCGGAATAGGGCGGCGGCCCGCGCGGTTGACCCGGACGGCAGAAGCATGCACGCGCATGAATTACCCGGAAGGTCGGCCATGAAGATCGGCATCATCGGCGCGGGAAACATCGGCGGCAACCTCACCCGGCGGCTCACCGCCCTCGGTCACGACGTCTCCGTCGCCAACTCCCGCGGCCCGGAGACACTGAAGGACCTGGCGGCGGAGACCGGCGCCACCCCGGTGCGCGCCGAGGAGGCGGCCGAGGGCGCCGAGGTCGTCATCGTCACCGTCCCCCTCAAGGCGGTCCCGGACCTCCCCGCCGGCCTGCTGGACGGGGCGGCCGAAGGGGCCGCGGTGATCGACACCAACAACTACTACCCCAAGCAGCGCGACGGCCGGATCGACGCCATCGAGGACGAGGGCCTGACCGAGAGCCGCTGGGTCGAGCGGCACCTCGGCCACCCCGTGATCAAGGCGTTCAACGGCACCTACGCCCAGGACATCCTGGACCGCCCGCTGCCCGCCGGCCACCCCGACCGGATGGCGCTGCCCGTCGCCGGGGACGACGAGGCGGCCAAGGCGAAGGTGCGCGCGCTGATCGACGAACTCGGCTTCGACACGGTCGACACCGGCGGCATCGACGACTCCTGGCGCCAGCAGCCCGACACCCCGGTCTACGGCCTGCGGGCCGGCACGGACGCGGTACGGGCGGCCCTGTCGGAGGCGTCCGCGCAGCGCCCGGCGGACTTCCGGTACTGAGGGAGCCCGCCGCCCGGCCCTCAGGGCGTGGCCCAGTCGCGCAGGTCGTCCTTCTCCGCGAAATGGGCCACGTTCTTGTCGTGGGGCTCGCTGGTGTACTGGTGGAACCGCCACTTGGCCTTGATCCGCGGCTTGCCCGCGCCGACGTAGTCGGCGATCCACAGCCCGTCCCCGGCATAGGACGTGGTGTCGATGTCGAGCCAGAAGTGGCGGTTGCAGTAGAGCACGACCCGGTTGTCCGGCCGCATCTCCTTGAGCCTGCGGATGAAGCGGTCCTTCTCCGCGTTGCTCGCGTGCGTCCCCTCGCCGGTGTTCTCCCAGTCGACGGCGAGGACGTCGCCGGGCCGGTCCGGGGTGTGGCGCAGGAAGTAATCGGCCTGGGCGCCGAGATGGCCCGGCCACAGGAAGTGGTAGAAACCGACGACCAGGCCCGCGTCGCGCCCGCGCTTGGTCTGGGCCGCGAGTCTGGGGTTGACGTACGAACGGCCCTCCGTCGCCTTGACGAAGACGAAGGAGAGGCCGTCCGTGGCGTAGGAGGAGGACTGGAAGGCGCTGACGTCGATGCCATGGAGCATGCAGGGGTTGTGCCCTGTGCGTCCGTGGCCGGAACCTTCAGCCCCGGGTCGTCACCGAACCGAGGACGGCCGCGGACTTCGCCGACCAGTCGGAGGTGATGAGGCTCGCATGAGCCTTGGCCAACAGTGCGAGCCGGGCCGCGACTTCGGCGTCCGTGGGGGTGGTGGAGGAGATCGCCGGGGACACGTTGTGGGCGTCGGTGGCGATCAGGACGTAGTGGTTCGCGGCGTAGAACGAGGTGTCGTAGCCGTTGTTGACGTAGGTGGCCGCGTCACCGTCGAAGAACACGAACCAGGGGCGGATCGAGGCGTCGTAGCGGCTGGTGCGCGGGTCGCCGTTCGCCGCGCCGAGCACGGCGGGGAAGGCCTGGGCAGCGGAGATGTTCCCGGCCGCCTTCAGGTCGCGCAGATGGTCGCCGTACTCCTCGTCCGTCCAGTAGCTGTCGAACGGGTTGGACTGCTCCACCGTGCCGGGGATCAGGTCGAAGAGGAACTTGCCCCGCAGGGAGTCCCGGGCCGGCCAGGCGTTGGCCTTCGCCGCCGCGTCCAGCGTGCCGTAGGTGCCGCCGAGCAGATCGGCCGGCTTGTAGACGGCGCCGCCCAGCTTCTGTGCGACGAGCGTGTCGAACTCGTCCGGCCCCATGCCCGCGTTGTCGTTGAAGCCGACCTTCATCTCCATCTTGACGACGATCGGCGGATGGTCGGGGTGGAGTTGGTTCCAGGCGGCCATGTTGTCCAGACAGCTGCCGAGGTCCTGGTTACGGCTCTTGCCGTACAGCTCGCTCGGCGTCTTGGCGGCCTCGCAGTTGTTGTCGTTGCCCAGCGGATTGCTGTGGCTGACCCGCCAGCGGTGGCTGAGGGTGTCGACGTAGACGTCCAGCTCCAGCAGCGAGGCGCCGGAGTCCAGCGCCTGCGCGAAGTACGGGTACTTGTCCTTCTCGTACGCGTTGTGCGTGCCGATGGCCGTCGTCTCGGAGAACTTCGGCGACGCCGCGTGGGCGTCCACCGGTGCCACCGCCAGCACCGCGGCGGCTCCCGCGAGCGCCGCCAGCCGTCTCAATCCGCGCATGTTCGAACTCCCTTTCGCTGCTGCCGAGTTGGCCGCAGCGTAGGGCTGATCGATTACCGCGCGGTAGCCCCTGGAGGAACATCAGCCCCCGTGCCGGACGAACGCCACCACAGACTCGCCGTCCCGTCGGCCCCCACGGTGGCCACCAGCCGGGCGTCCGGGCTGAAGGCGAGCGCGGTGACACGCTCGCCGGCATCGCCGAACGGGCGGCCCAGCGGGCGCGGCCGGGCCCGGTCGGTGACGTCCCACAGCCGCACGGTCCGCGTGGCGTCCACGGTGGCCAGCAGCCGGGCGTCGGGACTGAAGGCGAGCGCGGTCGTCCGCTGCCCGGGACCGCCGAAGGCGGGCCCCGTGGCCTCGGGACGCCGGGGATCCGACACGTCCCACAGCCGCACCGACCCCTCGGTGCCGGCGACGGCGAGGGTCCGGCCGTCACAGGAGAACTGGGCGGCGGCGACCGCCTGCCGGAACCTGCTCAGGGTGGTCAGCCGCAGCGGCCGCCCCCGGTCCAGGCGCAGTTCGGCCAGGCGCGGGGAGCCGGTCGTGCCCGAGTCGGCGAAGACGACCCGGTCCCGGTCCGCCGCCACCGCCTTCACCTCCATCGGGGCGCCGTCCACGGTCCACCGGGCGATCCCGGAGCCGACGGCGAGCGCGCGTACGTCCGGCCCTCCGGCCGCCACCAGCGTGCGGCCGTCCGGACTCGTCGTCACGGCCGTCACCCGGCGCACGCCCTCGGGAACGGGAACCCGCTCGGGGTGTCCGGGATCCGCCAGGTCCCAGGTGCTGGCCGCGGACCGGGTGACCGTCACCAGCAGCCGGCCGTCCGGAGTGAACGCCAGCGCCTCGGCCCGCCCGCGCGGCCCGAGCCGTCCGGCGGCGGTCAGACGCCAGTGTTCCGGGGACGGCGCCCGGACCTGCCCCGGCAGCATCCCGTCCCAGGGACCCGGCAGCACCTCCTGCACCGCCGCGGCCGTGAGGCAGGCCAGGGCGACCAGCCAGGTGGTGAGCAGCCCCGGCAGCCGCCGCCCCCGGGACGCCGGCCGGTACCGCGCCCGCGCGGGAGCCGCGGCCACCGGTGCCCGGCCCGCACCCAGGGCGGTGATCAGCCGGGTGCCGGGGCGCGCGGGCGCGGCCGGCGGCGGGTCGGCAGGGCGGGCGGCCAGCGCCAGCACCAGACGGCCGAGCGCGCTGTCAGCTCGCAGCACTGGACCCCCTTGGCTGCGACAGCGCCTCTTCGGCGTCCGCGCCGGCCTGCCGGGCGGTGGGCAGCGGGGGTTCGGGCTGCTGACCCGGGCCCGCGCCGGTGATCGGGATCGCCTGGAAGAACTTCGCGACGACCAGCGGCGTGGTCACGCCCACGGCGAACGCGGCGGTCGCGTTCGGCAGCTGGCCGGAATTGCCCAGCGCCGCGGTGAGCCCGAACCCGGCGAACAGCCGCAGCCCGATGGCCACCAGCATCACCGGCCGGTCGGCACGACTGCGCCAGGGCCAGCGCCAGCGGCTGCGCGGACCCGTCGGACGCATCAGCGCCGAGAGGTTGAGCGCCTCGGCCACACTGCTGCCGAGCAGCCCCCACAGCGCGGGGTACAGGTCGATCACGCCACCGATGCTAGCTCTCGGTGATACGAAAAAAGCTATTTGTGACGGTGCGGCCGGAAATCGTACCGGTTCAGCACTCGATGATGTTCACCGCCAGCCCGCCCCGCGCCGTCTCCTTGTACTTGACGCTCATGTCCGCGCCGGTGTCCTTCATGGTCTTGATGACCTTGTCGAGGGAGACCTTGTGGGAGCCGTCGCCGCGCATCGCCATCTTCGCGGCCGTGACCGCCTTCACCGCGGCCATGCCGTTGCGCTCGATGCACGGGATCTGCACCAGGCCGCCGACCGGGTCGCAGGTCAGGCCGAGGTTGTGCTCCATGCCGATCTCGGCCGCGTTCTCCACCTGCTCGGGGGAGCCGCCGAGCACCTCGGCGAGCGCGCCCGCGGCCATGGAGCAGGCGGAGCCCACCTCGCCCTGGCAGCCGACCTCGGCGCCGGAGATGGAGGCGTTCTCCTTGAACAGCATGCCGATCGCGCCGGCGGCGAGGAGGAAGCGGACCACGCCGTCCTCGTCCGCGCCCGGCACGAAGTTGATGTAGTAGTGCAGGACCGCCGGGATGATGCCGGCCGCGCCGTTCGTGGGCGCGGTCACCACCCGGCCGCCGGCCGCGTTCTCCTCGTTCACCGCCATGGCGTAGAGCGTGATCCACTCCATGGCGTGCGCGAGCGGGTCGCCCTCGGCGCGCAGCTGGCGGGCCGAGACCGCCGCGCGGCGGCGCACCTTCAGCCCGCCGGGCAGGATGCCCTCCCGGGACATGCCCCGCTGCACGCACTCGCGCATCACCCGCCAGATCTCCAGCAGGCCCGCGCGGATCTCCTCCTCGGTGCGCCAGGCCCGCTCGTTCTCCAGCATCAGCGAGGAGATCGACAGGCCCGTTTCCTTCGTCAGGCGCAGCAGCTCGTCGCCGGTGCGGAACGGGTACTTCAGGACCGTGTCGTCCAGCACGATCCGGTCCGCGCCCACCGCGTCCTCGTCCACCACGAAGCCGCCGCCGACGGAGTAGTACGTCTTCGACAGCACCTCGGCGCCCGAGGCGTCGTACGCCCACAGGGTCATGCCGTTGGCGTGGTACGGCAGTGCCTTGCGGCGGTGCAGGACCAGGTCGTCGTCGCAGGAGAAGGGGATCTCGTGCTCGCCGAGCAGCGCGATGCGGCCCGCCTGCCGGATCCGCTCCACCCGCTCGTCGGCCGTCTCCACGTCCACCGTGCGCGGCGAGGCGCCCTCCAGGCCGAGCAGCACCGCCTTCGGGGTGCCGTGGCCGTGGCCGGTCGCGCCCAGCGAGCCGTACAGCTCGCAGCGCAGGGAGGCGACGGAGCCGAGCAGGCCCTCGTTGCGCAGCCGGCGGGCGAACATGCGCGCCGCGCGCATCGGGCCGACCGTGTGGGAGCTGGACGGGCCGATGCCGATCGAGAACAGGTCGAAGACCGAGATGGCCACGGGGGGACTCCTCAATACGGGGTGGTGCAAAAGGGGCGGTACAGGGGCGCGGGCACCGCGCACGCCGGTACTCCCAGTGTGCGCGGTGCCCCGCGAAAGGTGACTTACTTGTTCAGACCCGGGTACAGCGGGTGCTTGTCGGCGAGTGCCTTGACGCGCGCCTTGAGCGCCTCGGCGTCGTAGGACGGCTTCAGCGTCTCGGCGATCACGTCGGCGACCTCGGCGAAGTCCTCGGCCGTGAAGCCGCGGGTGGCCAGCGCCGGGGTGCCGATGCGCAGACCCGAGGTGACCATCGGCGGGCGCGGGTCGTTCGGGACGGCGTTGCGGTTGACCGTGATGCCGACCTCGTGCAGCCGGTCCTCGGCCTGCTGCCCGTCCAGCTCGCTCGCGCGCAGGTCCACCAGGATCAGGTGCACGTCCGTGCCGCCGGACAGCACGTTCACCCCGGCCTCCCGCGCGTCGGCGGCGGTCAGCCGCTCGGCGAGGATGCGGGCGCCCTCCACCGTACGGCGCTGGCGCTCCTTGAAGTCCTCGCCCGCCGCGACCTTGAAGGACACCGCCTTGGCCGCGATCACGTGCTCCAGCGGACCGCCCTGGAAGCCCGGGAAGACGGAGGAGTTCAGCTTCTTCGCGAAGTCCTTCCTGGCGAGGATGATGCCGCCGCGCGGCCCGCCGAGCGTCTTGTGGGTCGTGGAGGTGACGACGTCGGCGTACTCCACCGGGTTCGGGTGCAGGCCCGCGGCGACCAGGCCGGCGAAGTGCGCCATGTCGACCCACAGGTACGCGCCGGTCTCGTCGGCGATCTCGCGGAACGCGGCGAAGTCCAGCTGCCGCGGGTACGCCGACCAGCCCGCGATGATCACCTTGGGGCGGTGCTCCTTGGCGAGCCGCTCGACCTCGGCCATGTCGACCAGGCCGGTCTCGGCGTCCACGTGGTAGGCGACCACGTTGAACTGCTTGCCGGAGAAGTTCAGCCGCATGCCGTGGGTCAGGTGGCCGCCGTGTGCCAGGTCCAGGCCGAGGATGGTGTCCCCGGGCTGGGCCAGCGCGAACAGGGCCGCCTGGTTCGCGGAGGCGCCGGAGTGGGGCTGCACATTGGCGTACTCGGCGCCGAACAGCTCCTTGACCCGGTCGATGGCGATCTGCTCGGCCACGTCGACGTGCTCGCAGCCGCCGTAGTAGCGGCGGCCCGGATAGCCCTCGGCGTACTTGTTGGTGAGGACCGAGCCCTGCGCCTCCATGACCGCGAGCGGCGCGAAGTTCTCGGAGGCGATCATCTCCAGCGTCGACTGCTGGCGGTTCAGCTCGGCGTCGACCGCGGCGGCGATCTCCGGGTCCAGCTCGTGCAGGGGCGTGTTCAGGACAGTCATGGGGCTACGACTCCTCAGCCGGCGGTGAAGGCGGTGTACTCGTCCGCGGAGAGCAGCTCGGCCGGCTCCTCCGTGACGCGTACCTTGAACAGCCAGCCGCCCTCGAAGGGGGCCGAGTTCACCAGCGACGGGTCGTTGACGACGTCCTCGTTGACCTCGGTGACCTCACCGGTGACCGGCGAGTACAGGTCGGAGACCGACTTCGTCGACTCCAGCTCGCCGCAGGACTCGCCCGCGGACACCGTGGAGCCGGCCTCGGGGAGCTGGACGAAGACGACATCGCCGAGCGCGTTGGCCGCGTGCTCCGTGATGCCGACCGTCGAAACGCCGTCCTCGGCGTCCGACAGCCACTCGTGCTCCTTGCTGTAGCGCAGCTGCTGGGGGTTGCTCATGGCCTGAATTCTCCTGTACGCGCGGGAGTGATGGTGACGGGGTGACTTGGGAAACCGCTGGTGAGCGGGCGAATGTGCGCAGGGTCACGCGCCGCCGCGGGGCCGGGGCCCGGGCGGGCGCGAGCGCGCCCGGCGGGCTACTTCTGCCGCTTGTAGAACGGCAGCGCCACGACCTCGTACGGCTCGTGGGTGCCCCGGATGTCCACGCCGACGCCCGGCGTGCCCGGCGCCGCGTGCGCCGCGTCGACGTAGGCCATGGCGATCGGCCTGCCCAGGGTGGGGGAGGGGGCGCCGGAGGTGACCTCGCCGATCACCTCGCCGCCCGCCACCACGGCGTACCCGGCGCGCGGCACCCGGCGGCCCTCGGCGATCAGCCCGACCAGCACCCGGGGCGGGTTCTGCGCGGCCCGGGCGGCGGCCTCGGACAGCGCCTCGCGGCCCACGAAGTCGCCCTCCTTGTCGAACTTGACCACGCGGCCCAGCCCGGCGTCGAAGGGGGTCAGGGAGGTGGTCAGCTCGTGCCCGTACAGCGGCATGCCCGCCTCCAGGCGCAGCGTGTCCCGGCAGGACAGCCCGCACGGCACCAGACCGACACCCTCGCCGGCCTCGGTCAGCGCCTGCCACAGCGCGACGGCGTGCTCCGGCTTCACGAACAGCTCGAAGCCGTCCTCGCCGGTGTAGCCGGTGCGGGCGATCAGCGCCGGGACGCCGGCGACCGTGCCGGGCAGCCCGGCGTAGTACTTCAGGCCGTCCAGGTCGGCGTCGGTGAGGGACTTCAGGATGCCGGGGGACTCGGGGCCCTGCACCGCGATCAGCGCGTAGGCGTCCCGGTCGTCGCGGACCTCGGCGGCGAACCCGGCCGACCGCTCGGTGAGCGCGTCGAGCACCACCTGGGCGTTGGAGGCGTTGGCCACGACCATGTACTCGGTCTCCGCCAGCCGGTAGACGATCAGGTCGTCCAGGATGCCGCCGTCGGCCTGGCAGATCATGGTGTAGCGGGCGCGTCCGACGCCGACGGAGGCGATGTTGCCGACCAGCGCGTGGTTCAGGAAGGCGGCGGCCCCGGTGCCGGTCACGGTGATCTCGCCCATGTGGGAGAGGTCGAACAGGCCGGCCCGGGTGCGCACGGCGGTGTGCTCGTCGCGCTCGGAGCCGTAGCGCAGGGGCATGTCCCAGCCGGCGAAGTCGGTCATCGTGGCGCCCAGCGAGCGGTGCACGGCGTCGAGCGCGGTATGGCGGAGTTCGGTACTGCTCATCGGTCGGTCGTCTCCCAGGGCACAAGGACGGGGCGAGGAACGTTCCTCCCCATCTGTCATCGGAACCTGAGAGGTTCGCCGCCACCGCCACGGGGACGATCACGGCTTGCACCTTGGGTGGGGCCGCCGGCGACGGCGGCCCGCTTTTCAGATGTGCCTCGCCCGCGCGGTAACGGGGCCTGAGAGATTCAAGGGAGGGACTTGCTCCTTCGGCGCCCCAGGCGGCCCCGAGGGGGCCCGGGGACTCTCCCGCGCGGATTCAAACGGCCGGTATGCAGTTGGCGGCCTCATCATTGCACGCCGCACCCCGGCCATCCAGAGCGCGCCGCTTGTGACCGACCTGTGGCCGTAAGCGCACGCACCGCCGACCGTTGCCCATTACCTTCTCTTTACAGAGAACGGGCATGGGATTGACCGAGCCCCTGGGGAGGACGATCACGGTGAACAGGACATCGGCCTACGCCGCCCACGCCGGTCTCGCGGTGCCGGCGCAGCCCCCCGCGGCGGCCCGGGAACGCGGCGCGCGGCGCCCCGCGCCGGTCGTCCGCGATCTGCGCGACCGGGCCGGCCGCAGCCCGCACGCCCTGCTCTTCGGCCCCCGCGACCTGGTGGTGATCACCGGGCTGCCGGGCAGCGGCAAGTCCACCCTGATGCACCGCGCGGTCACCGGCCGCCGCGTCGACTCCCAGGACACCCGCGACCGCTTCCAGGCCCGCGTCCCCCGCTTCCTGCCGTACGCGCTCTACCGCCCGCTGGTCCGCCTCGCGCACTACGCCGGGCTGCGCCGGGCGCTGCGCACCGGCGAGGGACTGGTCGTGCACGACTGCGGCACCCAGCCGTGGGTGCGCGCCTGGCTGGCCCGCGAGGCCCGGCGCCGGGGCGGCACCCTGCACCTGCTCCTGCTCGACGTCAGCCCCGAGACGGCCCGCCGGGGCCAGCACGAGCGCGGCCGGGGCGTCTCCCGCTACGCCTTCAGCCGCCACCGCCGCACCACCGCCCGGCTGCTGCGCGCGGTGGAGAAGGGGGAGCTGCCCGCCGGCTGCGGCGCGGCGGTGCTGCTGGACCGGGACGCGGCGGACGTCCTCGCCCGCGTCGGCTTCACGCGGTGAGGGACTGTCGGCGCCACCCGCTAGCCTTCATGGTCACAGCAGTGGTTCCCAGCAGGCGGTAGGCACATGGACTTCCCGGCGGACTTCCCGGCACAGGCGCACCCGCACCCGCACGGCGGTTGGCCCGGCAACGAGCTGGAGGAGGTGTTGTCGGCCTCCCTCGGCATCCCCGCGGCGGGCGGCCGGATCGTCGAGGTCGTCGGCCGCAGCCTGCTGTGGATCCCGCTGCCCAACGGCGGAGGCCCGGACAGCGGCCCGCTGGACCTGCCGACGCTGGACATCGGCGGCCAGACCTACGTCCCGGTGTTCAGCTCCGAGGAACAACTGCGCCAGGTGGCCGGCTCCCACATGGCGTACACCATCGCCCCGGCGGTGGAGTTCGCCCGCGGTCTGCCCCCGCAGGTCGGCATCGCCGTCAACCCCGAGGGCGTGGTCGGCATACCGCTGCCGCCCGAGGCGGTGGCCGAGCTGTGCCGGGTGGGCCGCACCCCGCTCGACGGCCCGGGCACCGGCGGCCGGGTCCGCCTCTTCGAGCCCGACTGGCAGGACGACCCGGTCGACTTCCTCGCCGCCGCCTCCGCCGAGTTCACCGGGACCGGCGTGGTCCTCACCGCCCGCCGCTGCCTGGCCGCCGTCGAGACGGCCGACCCGGCGCTGTTCGTCGGCGTCGAACTCTCCCAGTGGGAAGGCGACCTCCGCGCCCTTCCTCTCCAGGCCCTCGGCAAGGCCCTGGCCGAGCACCCGGTCAAGTGGCCGGTGAACCTGGTCCTCCTGGACGTCACGGACGACCCGGTGGCGACGTGGCTGAAGGCGAACGTCCGCCCCTTCTACCAACACGGCCACTGAAGGCGCCTGCGAGGCGCGGGCCCGCGTGCGACACGCGGCTCTGCCGCAGGAGCGCGGGCAACCCTCCACTGACCCGCACACGCGATCGAACAAAAGGCCCCGAGCTGGTAGGCGCATAAGCTGTTCCCCAACGCCGGGTCACAGAAAAGAAGGGGCACACCAGGTGAGCGCGAGCCACAGCGGCGGCGTCGAGCACATGCTGCGCCAGGTCACGCCCGGACGCTACGACGCCTACGAGGCTTTGCTGCGCGCCCTCGCCACTCCCTCCTCCGGCCAGGTCTTCATGCTCCTGTGGCACGGCCAGGCCGGCGCCCCGGACGCCCAGTACGGGAACATGGAGGTGGACGGCTTCCACTACGCCCCCTGTGTGACCTCCGCCCAGGAACTGTCGGCCAGCGGCTGGAACCGTTCCTACGAGGTGGCCGACGGCCTGGACGTGGCGCGCACCCTCTACCCCGACCACTACGGCCTCTGGCTCAATCCGCACGCCCCCGGCGGCGGCGTCGGCATCCCCTGGCTGGACCTGCGCCGTATCGCCACCGGTCTGGACCGCCAGCCCGCCGGCCCGCTGCGGCTGTCCGAGCCCGGCATCGAGATCCCGCAGTTCTACGCCCTGCTCGCGCAGAACGCCCACCGCACTCCCGCGCTGCGCTCGCTGCGCCGCGCCTGGGTGCAGCCCGCGCTCGGGGCGCCGTACCTCGCCATCGGCCTGGACGTGTACGACACCTCGCCCGCCGCGGTCGACTCGGTGCGGGCCATGATGCAGCAGTCCATCGGCGCGGTCCCGGAGGGCCTGCCGGTCTCGACGGTCGCCATGACCGACGACTACGACCCGGTGGTGATGTGGCTGCGCGCCAACGCGCGCCCGTTCTACGACCGCGAGGCGCACGCCCCGGTGCCGCCGCAGTCGCCGCTCCAGGTGCCGGCACCGCCGCAGACCCCGGCCGGCGGGTACGGCTATCCGCCGGCGCACGGCGGCTACTGAGCAAATCCGGCGCGAGCCGGTCTTGTTGACGCGCACGCGGAATCCATCGGCCCGCGACGCTTCTTCGCGCGTAGACATCGGTCGAACCTCCCGAACCGCGTAACATCCACCGTTCTGTCCCAACTGGCCTACGTCCGAGGGCCGTTACCCACTGTTCGGATAACGGAATCCCCCGCACTGCATCACGGTTGCGCATACTTTCGCCGTCAGCTCTGGCGGGTGATCACAACGACGCTGAAGACTCGCGACTCAGACGCGAGGCCGAGGGCCTCGTGATCGATGGCAAGTCGACAAAGCCGCAATCCGCGGCAGGCGCAGGCCGGTCACCACCGGCGAGAGGGGTCGCTCACCGTGACCGCACCGATCGAGACCACCGGGGCGGCAGCCGAGGCGCAGCCGGAGGCTGTGCTGGAGGGTGCCGGTAAGGGGCAGATCGAGGGTCGTTCCCTGGGCCAGATCGCCTGGACCCGGTTCAAGAAGGACAAGGCCGCCGTCGCCGGCGGCGTCATCGTGATCCTGCTGATCCTCCTCGCCATCCTCTCCCGCCCCATCCAGGCCCTGTTCGGCCTCGACCCCAACGCTTTCCACCAGGACCTGATCACCCCGGACACCTCGCTGCCCACGGGCAGCTGGGGCGGCATGAGCGCGGACCATCCGCTCGGCGTGGACCCGAAGTTCGGCCGGGACATCGCCACCCGCATCCTCGAGGGCTCCTGGGTGTCGCTGGTGGTCGCCTTCGGCGCCACCGTCCTGTCCAACGTCATCGGCGCGATCATGGGTGTCATCGCGGGCTACTACGGCGGGCGGGTGGACTCGATCATCAGCCGGCTGATGGACACCTTCCTCGCCTTCCCCCTCCTGCTCTTCGCGATCGCCATCTCCGCCACCCTCCAGGGCGGCGCCTTCGGCCTCAACGGACTGCCGCTGCACCTGAGCGTGCTCATCTTCGTCATCGGCTTCTTCAACTGGCCCTATCTCGGCCGGATCGTGCGCGGCCAGACCCTCGCCCTGCGCGAGCGCGAGTTCGTCGACGCGGCCCGGGGCATGGGCGCCAAGGCCCCGTACATCCTCTTCCGGGAACTGATGCCGAACCTGGTCGGCCCGATCATCGTCTACTCGACGCTGCTGATCCCGACCAACATCATCTTCGAGGCGTCGCTGAGCTTCCTCGGCGTCGGCATCCAGCCCCCGCAGGCGTCCTGGGGCGGCATGCTCCGCGAGGCGGTCACCTACTACCAGGTCGACCCCCAGTACATGATCGTCCCCGGCCTCGCCATCTTCGTCACCGTCCTGGCGTTCAACCTGCTCGGTGACGGTCTACGCGACGCTCTCGACCCGCGCAGCCGCTGACGCCTGCCGCGAGAGCCCGACAAGTTTTCAATCAATGGAGGGGAAAGCGCCCATCATGCGAAGGTCAGCGCTGGCCGCTATCGCGGCCATCGGCTCCGCCAGCCTGCTTCTTGCGGGTTGCAGCAAGGCCGATGACAACACGAACGAGAACGGCACCAAGTCGGCCGGGGCCAACGCCGCGACCAAGGGCGTCGTGAACGCGTCGGACAAGAAGGGTGGCACGGTCACCTACGAGATGTCCGACGTCCCGGACTCCTTCGACCCGGGCAACACGTACTACGCGTACATGTACAACCTCAGCCGGCTGTACGCCCGTCCGCTGATGACCTTCAAGCCCGGCCCCGGCGACGAGGGCAACACCCTGGTCCCGGACCTCGCGGCGAGCAAGGGCCAGCCGAGCGAGGGCGGCAAGACCTGGACGTACAAGCTGCGTGCGGGCCTGAAGTACGAGGACGGCACGCCGATCACCTCGAAGGACGTCAAGTACGCCGTCGAGCGCTCCAACTTCGCGCGTGACGTGCTCTCCCTCGGCCCGAACTACTTCCAGCAGTTCATGGCCGGCGGCGACAAGTACAAGGGCCCGTACAAGGACAAGAACCCCAAGGGCCTGTCCTCCATCGAGACGCCGGACGACACCACGATCGTCTTCCACCTGAAGCAGGCCTTCCAGGAGTTCGACTACCTGGTCGCCACGCCGCAGACGGCTCCGGTGCCGCAGTCGAAGGACACCGGCGTCGACTACGTCAAGCACATCCTGTCCTCCGGCTCCTACAAGTTCCAGAGCTACGAGGACGGCAAGCAGGCCGTGCTCGTGCGCAACGAGAACTGGGACGCGAAGAGCGACCCGCTGCGCAAGCAGCTGCCGGACAGGATCGTCGTCAAGCTGAAGGTCAACCCGGAGACCATCGACCAGGACGTCATGGCGGGCAACGCCATCGACCTGGTCGGCACCGGTGTCCAGGCCTCCACCCAGGCCGAGGTGCTCACCGACGAGGCCAAGAAGGCCAACACGGACAACACCTACGGCGGCCGGCTCGTCTACCTGGCGATCAACAGCAAGCTGAAGCCGTTCGACAAGCCCGAGTGCCGCAAGGCCGTGCAGTACGCCATCGACAAGGTCTCGGTGCAGACCGCCGAGGGCGGCCCGGTCCGCGGTGAGATCGCCTCCACCGTCCTGCCCCCGGACATCCCGGGCTACGCGAAGGCCGACGCCTACGCCACCAAGGACAGCAAGGGCGACGTCGCCAAGGCCAAGGACCAGCTGAAGGCCTGCGGCAAGACCTCGATCTCCACCAACATCACGGCCCGGTCGGACCGTCCGCAGGAGATCGACGCCGCCACGGCGATCATCAACTCGCTGAAGAAGGTCGGCATCAACGCCAGCCTCAAGCAGTACCCGTCCGGCAAGTACTTCACGGACTACGCCGGCGTGCCGAAGTTCACCCAGAAGCAGAACATCGGCCTGATGATGATGCAGTGGGGTGCCGACTGGCCCTCCGGCTACGGCTTCCTGCAGCAGATCCTGAACGGCAAGGCGATCAGCCAGTCCGGCAGCACCAACCTGTCGCAGTACGACAACAAGGACGTCAACGAGCTGCTGGGCAAGGCGATCGCCACCCAGGACACCGGCGAGCGCAACGGCCTCTACACCCAGATCGACAAGAAGACCATGGACGACGCCGTCCTCGTCCCGCTGACCTACTTCAAGGTCCTGCTGGGCCGTCCGCAGAACTACACCAACCTGGTTTCCACGGCGGCCTTCAGCGGTCAGTACGACTACCTCAACATCGGCGTCGCGTCGAAGTAGCAGCCCCGGAAGGCAGGTGAAGGCATTGGTGCCCGTGGGCCCCCCGGCCCGCGGGCACCAGCGCCGGCCCCCGTGATCTCGTACATCCTCCGCCGGACGTTCGCGGCAGTGATCCTGCTGCTGGTCGTCTCCGCGGTCACCTTCGCCATCTTCTTCCTGCTGCCGCGACTCGCCGGCCAGACGGCGGACCAGCTGGCACAGCAGTACATCGGCAAGAGCCCGTCGAAGGCGGACATCGCCGCGGTCAAGCACAACCTCGGTCTGGACCAGCCCGTCTACGTCCAGTACTGGCACTTCATCAAGGGGATCGTGGCCGGCGCCACGTACGACCTCGGCCCGACCACGGTGCACTGCGACGCGCCGTGCTTCGGCTACTCCTTCAAGAACCACCAGGCGGTCTGGCCGGAGCTGACCTCCCGCATCCCGGTCACGGCCTCGCTGGCCGCGGGGGCCGCCGTGCTGTGGCTCGTCTCCGGTGTGGTGGTCGGCGTGATCTCCGCGCTGAAGCCGCGCTCGTTCTTCGACCGCGCCTTCATGGGCGTCGCGCTCGCCGGTGTCTCGCTGCCCATGTTCTTCACGGGCAAGCTGGCGCAGCTGCTCTTCACCGTCCAGATCCCGATCTTCGGACGCACCTACGTCCCGCTCACGGAGAACCCGGCGCAGTGGGCCAACACCCTCTTCCTGGCCTGGTGTTCGCTGGCCCTGCTGTACTCCGCCATCTACGCCCGGCTGACCCGCTCGGGGATGCTGGAGACGATGAACGAGGACTTCATCCGCACGGCCCGGTCCAAGGGCCTGGTCGAGCGCCGGGTGGTGGTCAAGCACGGGCTGCGCTCCGCGCTCACCCCGATCATCACCGTCTTCGGCATGGACCTCGGTCTGCTGCTCGGCGGCGCCGTGATCACCGAGTCGGTGTTCTCGCTGCACGGCATCGGCGAGTACGCGGTGCAGGGCATCACCGACAACGACCTGCCCAAGATCCTCGGCGTGACCCTGCTCGCCGCCTTCTTCGTCGTGATCGCAAATCTTGTGGTGGACGTGCTCTACGCCGCCGCCGACCCGCGGGTGAGGCTCTCGTGACCGAACTCTCCAAGACCGGTGCCGCGGTGGGCGAGCCCGCCCCCGCCAAGGCCCCCGAAGCCTTCCTGGAGGTCCGCGACCTCAAGGTGCACTTCCCGACCGACGACGGCCTGGTCAAGTCCGTCGACGGGGTCAGCTTCTCGCTGGAGAAGGGCAAGACCCTCGCCATCGTGGGCGAGTCCGGCTCCGGCAAGTCGGTGACCTCGCTGGCCATCATGGGCCTGCACCGGCTCGGCGCGCGCGGCAAGAACGTGCGGATGTCCGGCGAGATCTGGCTGAACGGCAAGGAACTGATCTCCTCCTCCCCGGACGAGGTGCGCAAGCTGCGCGGCCGGGAGATGGCGATGATCTTCCAGGACCCGCTGTCCGCGATGCACCCCTACTACAAGGTCGGCGACCAGATCGTCGAGGCGTACCGGGTGCACCACGACGTCAGCAAGAAGGTGGCCCGCACCCGGGCCATCGAGATGCTCGACCGGGTCGGCATCCCCGAGCCCGCCAAGCGCGTCGACGGCTACCCGCACGAGTTCTCCGGCGGTATGCGCCAGCGCGCCATGATCGCCATGGCCCTGGTCAACAACCCCGAGCTGCTCATCGCGGACGAGCCGACCACCGCCCTCGACGTGACCGTCCAGGCGCAGATCCTCGACCTGATCCGGGACCTGCAGAAGGAGTTCGGCTCCGCGGTCGTCATGATCACCCACGACCTCGGCGTGGTCGCCGAGATCGCCGACGAGGTCCTGGTGATGTACGGCGGCCGATGCGTGGAGCGCGGTCCGGCCGATGAGGTCTTCGAGCAGCCGCAGCACCCCTACACCTGGGGCCTGCTCGGCTCGATGCCCCGCATCGACCGCGAGACCTCCGAACGGCTCATCCCGGTCAAGGGCCAGCCGCCGAGCCTCATCAACGTCCCCTCGGGCTGCGCCTTCCACCCGCGCTGCCCGTACGCGGACATCCCCAAGGGGAACGTCACCCGCACGGTGCGCCCCGAGCTGGAGCAGGTGAGCACCGGGCACTGGTCCGCCTGTCACCTCCCGACCGAGGACCGCCAGCGGATCTGGACCGAAGAGATTGCGCCGAAGCTGTGAGTGAGACCAAGAAGACGGACGAGGCCGCGATCCCTCCGCAGGCGCCGGCCTCCGAGGGCTCGGCGGACCGCGAGGTGCTGCTCAGGGTCGAGGGCCTGACCAAGCACTTCCCGATCAAGAAGGGGATCCTGCAGCGCCAGGTCGGCGCCGTGAAGGCCGTCGACGGGATCGACTTCGAGGTGCGCAAGGGCGAGACCCTGGGCGTGGTCGGCGAGTCCGGCTGCGGCAAGTCGACCATGGGCCGGGTCATCACCCGTCTCCAGGACCCGACCGGCGGGAAGATCACCTTCGAGGGCCGGGACATCACGCGGCTGAGCACCGGGCAGATGCGTCCGCTGCGCCGCGACATCCAGATGATCTTCCAGGACCCGTACGGTTCCCTGAACCCCCGCCACACCATCGGCTCGATCGTCTCGGCGCCCTTCCGGCTCCAGGGCGTGGAGCCGGAGGGCGGGGTCAAGAAGGAGGTCCAGCGGCTCCTCTCCCTGGTCGGCCTCAGCCCCGAGCACTACAACCGCTACCCGCACGAGTTCTCCGGCGGCCAGCGCCAGCGCATCGGCATCGCCCGCGCGCTCGCGCTGAAGCCGAAGCTGGTGGTGGCGGACGAGCCGGTCTCCGCGCTGGACGTGTCGATCCAGGCGCAGGTCGTCAACCTCATGGACGACCTCCAGCAGGAGCTGGGCCTGACCTATGTGATCATCGCCCACGACCTGTCGGTGGTCCGGCACGTGTCGGACCGGATCGCGGTGATGTACCTCGGCAAGATCGTGGAGCTGGCCGACCGCACCTCGCTGTACGAGGCGCCGATGCACCCGTACACCAAGGCACTGATGTCGGCGGTGCCGGTGCCGGACACCAAGCGCCGGGGGCGGAAGAACGAGCGCATCCTGCTGCGCGGTGACGTTCCGTCCCCGATCGCCCCGCCCCCCGGCTGCCGGTTCCACACCCGCTGCTGGAAGGCGACGGAGATCTGCCGGACGACCGAGCCGCAGCTGATCGAGCTGAGGCCGGGCCAGCGGGTGGCCTGCCACCACCCGGAGAACTTCGCCGACCAGGCCCCGCAGGACACGGTGCTGCTGTCGGCGGCGAAGAAGGCGTCGGAACTGGTCCCGGACGCGGTCGTCTCCGACGGTTCGGCCGAGAAGGAACCGGCGGCCACCAAGGAGCCGGCGGCGGAGAAGCCGGCGGCCACCAAGGAGTCGGCGGCGGAGAAGCCGGCGGCCGAGAAGGAGCCGGCGGCCGAGAAGAAGCCGGCCGCGCAGGACACGGACTCCGAGAAGGCTTCCGAGGCGACCGCTTCCGAGAAGGCTTCCGAGGCGGCCGTCTCCGAAGAGGCGTCTGGGGAGACCGCCGCCGAAGAGGCCTCCCAGGCCGCCGACTCCGAGCCGGACAAGGCCGCCGCGTCCGCCGAGGCCGTCGCCGAGGCCGCCGACACCGCGCCGGCTCCCGAGGCCGCCGCGGCCGCCGCGGCGACGGAGGCGTCCGGGGAGAAGACCGGTCCCGGCGCGAAGTCCACGCCGAGGACGACCCGGAAGGCGGCGAAGAAGACGCCCGGCAAGCCCTCCGCCGGGACCGGCTCCGAGGAGCCGTCCGGCACGTAGCGCGTGACGACTGGGCAAAGTCATGAACATGCCTGAACGGGAGAGTGCAGAGTCGTCCGTGTCCGACCACTGATCGGCACGCTCGAAAGGGACGACTCATGGCACTCTCCCGTTCGGCACGTCTGGGGGTCCTCGCCACCGCGGCGGCCTCCCTCCTCGCCATCGCCGCCTCCGCGCCCCCCACCCAGGGCGCCCCCGGCATCGGCGACCCCTACTTCCCGCACCTCGGCAACGGCGGCTACGACGCCCGCCATTACGACCTGGACGTGGCCTACGCGCCCGGCACCGGCCGCCTGGACGGCCGTACCACCCTCACCGCGCGCGCCACCCAGACCCTGTCCTCCTTCGATCTCGACCTCCAGAAGCTGCGGATATCGCGGGTCGAGGTGGACGGCAGACGGGCGGCGTTCACCCGGGGCGGCGACGAGGTCACCGTCACCCCGCGCCGGCCGCTGGCCGAGGGCCGCGACTTCACCGTCTCCGTCACCTACGACGGCGTCCCCGAGGCCCTCGGCGGCCCCATCGTCTTCGGCTCCGACTACGGCTGGATGAAGACCGCCGACGGCGTCTTCGTCGCCTGCGAGCCCAACGCCGCCTCGACCTGGTTCCCGTCCAGCGACCACCCCGCCGACAAGGCCACCTACGACATCCGGATCAAGGCGCCGCAGGGCCTGACCGCCGTCTCCAACGGCCGGCTGGTGTCGGCGTACGACAAGGACGGCTCGACGTACACCCACTGGCGGGAGTCCAGGCCGATGGCCACCTACCTGGCCACCGCCACCATCGGGAAGTTCGACGTGCGGACCGGCCGGACCCCCGGCGGCATCCCGGTCTACGTGGCGATCGACCCGGTGCTGAAGGACGCCAACACCGTCGACGTCTACGGCGTCACCTCCGCCGTCACCGACTACTGGTCGCGGCTCTTCGGGCCGTACCCCTTCGAGGAGACCGGCGCCATCGTCGACGACATGCCGGAGGCCGGGTTCTCGCTGGAGGTGCAGAGCAAGCCCGCCTACTCGGCGGTGCGCAGCGAGACGACCATCGTGCACGAGCTGGCCCACCAGTGGTTCGGCGACTCGGTGAGCGTGGCGCGCTGGAACGACATCTGGCTCAACGAGGGCTTCGCCACCTACGCCCAGTGGCTGTGGGCCGAGCACAAGGGCACCCGCTCCGCCCACGACTCCTTCCTCGCCGGATACGGCTCCCGGCCCGCCGACTCCGACTTCTGGCAGGTCAGGCCCGGTGCCCCGGAGCGGGACACCATGTTCGCCTCCGCCGTCTACCAGCGCGGCGCGATGACCCTCCAGATGCTGCGCGAGCGGATCGGCGACCCGGCCTTCTTCCGGCTGCTGCCCGCGTGGACCTCGCTCCACCGGTACGGCAACGCCGGCACCGCCGACTTCATCCGGCTCGCCGAGCGCGTCAGCGGACGGCAGCTGGACGACCTCTTCGACACCTGGCTGTTCACGACAGGGAAACCTGCCCTCTAGCCTAACTTTGTAAGGTTCAGGCACTCCGGCAGGCGAGAATGTCAGGGTGCAGCTCCAGCAACTCTTCAGCCCCTCCGTCCAGCACACGCTCGACGTGATCGGGATCTTCGTGTTCGCGATCTCCGGCGCCCTGCTGGCCGTCCGGAAGAACTTCGACGTGTTCGGCATCGCCGTGCTCGCCGAGGTCACCGCGCTGGGCGGCGGGCTGTTCCGCGACCTGGTCATCGGGGCCGTGCCCCCGGCGGCCTTCACGGACCTCGGCTACTTCGTCACGCCGCTGCTCGCCGCGCTCGTCGTCTTCTTCCTGCACCCGCACGTGGAGCGCATCCAGTCGGCGGTGCTCGTCTTCGACGCGGCCGGCCTCGGCCTGTTCTGCGTCAGCGGCACCACGAAGGCGTACAGCCACGGGCTCGGCCTGACCGCGTCGGCGACGCTGGGCCTGGCCACCGCCGTGGGCGGCGGTGTGCTGCGGGACGTGCTGGCCAACGAGGTGCCCTCGCTGCTGCGCTGGGACCGCGACCTGTACGCGGTCCCGGCGATCGTGGGCTCCGCGATGGTGGTGCTGTGCATCCGCTACGACGCGCTCTCCCCGCTCACCAGCGGATTCGCGGCCCTCACGGCGTTCGTGCTGCGCCTGCTCGCGATGCGGTTCCACTGGCGAGCGCCTCGTGCGTGGAACCGGCGCTCGACGGTGACGGAGGAGTAGCGGCCCCGGCGACGGAGGTGTCCCGCCCCTTGGCGTGGCTCTGCCCCATCTGGAGGGTCAGCCAGCGGAAGACGGCGGGTATCTGCGGGCGCCACAGCGCCAGGGTGTGACCGCCCGCACTGCGCGGCAGGAAGACCACGCTCACGGTGGTGGGCGCCTTGGCGGCGGACCGCAGCGCCATGCCCGCCTGGTAGCCGTCGCCGGGCTGGCCGGAGAGGTACAGCGCGACCGGCGGCGGCGTGGCCGCCTTCCGCAGCAGTGCGTAGGGGTTGTTCGCGGCGCGCAGGGCGGGGCTCTGGGCGGCGAGGGAGTCGCGTTCGGCGATCGGGTCGTTGTAGCCGGACATGCTCACCGCGGCCCGGTACCGGTCGGGGTGCGCCACGGCCAGCTTCACCGCGCAGTGCGCGCCCGCCGAGTAGCCGGCCACCGCCCAGCCGCGCGGGGCCGGCTCGGTGCGGAAGTTGTCCTTGACCATCTTCGGCACGTCGATGCTGAGCCAGCTGTCGGCGTTGACCTGACCGGGGATGTTGGCGCAGCCGGTGTCCACGCCGGCCAGCAGGTTGGTGCGCGGGGCGACCAGGATGAACGGCGCCACCCGGCCGTCGCGCATCAGCGGCAGCAGCTGCTCGGGGGCGCGCAGCGCGCCGAACCAGGCCTTCGCCGAACCGGGATAGCCGGGCAGCAGCTCCACCACCGGGAACCTGTGGTGCCGGTAGGCCGGGTCGTCGTACTGCGGCGGCAGCCAGACGTAGACCTCGGCGTTCACCCCGGAGACCCGGCCCTGAAGCTGGGTGACGCGCACGGTGCCGGCCGCGCGCGTGCCGGGCCCGCCGACGGGCCTGAAGGACTGCCGGACCCGGGGCAGCCGTTCCACCGAGATGCCGCCGGTGCCGTCCCGGCCCAGGTCGGCGGCCTGCTGGACGTGGTCGCCGGTGCCGAGCAGGTCGGCCCAGTCGTCATACAGGTTGTTCTGGTTGTTGACCAGGACGAACACCAGCGTGACGGCCGTGCCCTGGGCGAACAGCAGCATCAGGACGCGGGCCGCGGCCCGCAGCGGTCTGGGGCCGCCCATCCGTGACCAGAGCACGAGCGGCAGAATCAGGGCGACCACGGACAGCGCGATGGTGGTGTAGAGGAACGGAGTCCCGGTGAGGCTCATGTCCCCCTAGAGGGGAATCCGGGCACAGGGGTTGTGGACGTGTCCGGACACTTACCGAGAAATTGCCGGATCCTCACCCTGAGTGAAGATCATATCGACTGTACGGAAACAGGGAAAGCTACCGCTTAGTAGTTTCATGTTGTAGCGTTTCGCGCATGGCAGAAGCAGCTACCGCCCCCTCCCCGCGAGCCGCGATCGGCGACAGCGAGTTCGACCGCGACACCGCGGTCACCCGGCGCGAGCCCGGCGTCTACGACATCGACCTCTCGGCCGGCTGGACCATCATCAGCGCCGTCAACGGCGGCTATCTGCTGGCCGTGCTCGGCCGGGCCCTCGCGGACACCCTCCCGCACCCGGACCCCTTCTCCATCACCGCCCACTACCTCACCGCCTCCCGGCCCGGCCCGGCGGTCGTCCGCACCGGGACGGTCCGCACCGGCCGCACCCTCTCCACCGGCCAGGCCTCGCTCTTCCAGTACGACGACGAGGGCAACGAGGTCGAGCGCATCCGCGTCCTCGCCTCCTACGGCGACCTCGCCGCCCTCCCCGACGACGTCCGTACGACGGCCGCCCCGCCCGCGATCCCCCCGCTGGAGCGGTGCTTCGGCCCCGAGGACGGCCCGGCCCCGATCGACGGCAGCAACGCCATCGCCGGCCGGCTGATGATCAAGCTGGACCCGGCCACCACCGGCTGGGCCCTCGGCAGTCCCTCCGGCAAGGGCGAGATGCGCGCCTGGTTCGGCCTCGCCGACGGCCGCGACGCCGACCCGCTCTCGCTGCTCCTCGCCGTCGACGCCCTGCCGCCCACCGCCTTCGAGATGGGCCTCAAGGGCTGGGTGCCGACCGTGGAACTCACCGTCCACGTGCGCCGGCGCCCGGCCCCGGGACCGCTGCGGGTGTCGATCACCACCCGCAACCTGGCCGGCGGCTTCCTGGAGGAGGACGCCGAGGTCTGGGACAGCGCGGACCGGCTGGTCGCGCAGTCCCGCCAGCTGGCCCGGGTCAGGCTCGGCTGAGCGGCTCGCGCTCCGGCCGGGCCGCCGGCCTGTCGTAGGCGCCGGCTCCCTCGGGGGCCGGCGCCGGCGCGTCGAAGGGGCGTCCCTCCCGCGGCTTTCGGGGCAGGGCCCGGCCGACCGCCTCGGACGGGCCCCGGGCGTACGCCGGCGGTGCGGTCCGCCCGGAGATCCCGTCCCGGTGGGACGATCGCCGACGACACCGTCCGCTCGTCGCCGCGCCATGCCTTCAGGACCCGCTCCCGGGCCTCGGCGCGGGCCTCGTCGGCGACGGCGATGACGGCGCGGGTGCGCGGGTCGCCGCGTGGTGGGCCAACTCCTCGCGTTCTCCGGGCGGGACGGGTCAGTCCAGCCAGTGGGTGCGGCCGAGGGTGATGAGCCGCAGCTGACGGGTGGCGAGCCGGGTCACCCGCTCCCGCTCCTCCTCGGGTGCCTCCAGCGCCTCCAGGAACAGCGAGGCGGTGATGAGCATCTGGTCGACGTAGAGGTGCGCGAGCATCAGCAGGTCGTCGTCGCTCCAGCCCTCCGCCTCCCGGTCCCGCGCCAGTTCCGCCCGGACCTCCTCGGCGAACCGGTGCAGCTGGGCCCGGATGGCCTCGCGCACGGGCTGCACACCGCCGTGCCGTTCGCGGGCGATGAATCTGACGTGTGCGGGGTACTCGGCGACATGACGGGCGATCAACTGGACGGCGCGCGCGATCCGTTCCTCGCTGTCGCCCGTGGTGGACACCGTCGTCCGCACCATCGGATGCAGGCTGCCCAGCGCCTCGTCGACCAGGGCCACCCCGAGGTCGGCGGTCGAGCGGAAGTGCCGGTAGAAGGCGGTCGGGGCGACACCGACGGCCCGGGTGACCTCGCGCAGGCCCAGACTGCTCAGGCTCTGCTCCTCCAGCAGGGCGAGCGCCGCGTCGAGGAACGCCTGCCGGGTCTTCTGCTTCTGGGCCTGCCGGATACCGAGGGTGTGACTCATGTCATCCAGTTAACAACTGTTCTCCGGAATTGGAAAGCCGCGGGAGGCGTTAGACTCGAAGTCAGTGGACAAGTGTTACTACAACTGTTCACCCAAACTTCACACCGGCCGAACACGAGGCATCCCGGAGGGGGGATTCGATCCCATGCTGTTCCTCGTCGCCGCGCTCATGCTGCTCGGAGTGATGCTGGGCACCGTGGCCCACGCGCCGCTCACCGTCAGCGTCGCCCTGGCCGCCGTCATCGCCGTCTGGCTCGGCGTCTTCGCACTCCGCGAACGCCACAGCCGCCGGCACACGTCGTCCGACTGACGGTCCGGCCACACAGGATTTTCGGGAGCTGAGCATCATGCACCTCACCGCACCGGCCACCAGCGGCCGCACCGACACCCGTCCGCGCACCCGGGACGCCGACGGCATGGCCGTGGCGTCCTTCATCCTCGGCCTCCTCGGCCTGCTCGTCCTCAACCTCTTCCTCGGCCCGATCGCCATCGTCCTCGCCGCAGCCGCCCTCTGGCGCGGCACGGCCCGCCGGGGCCGCGCCTACCTGGGCCTCGGCCTGGGCGTCGCCGACCTGGTGGTCCTGGTGACGGCGATGGAGATGACCGGGTCGGTGTCCTGGAGCCTGTGAACGCCGTGACGCCGTGACGCCGTGACGCCGTGACGCCTGGAGTTCGGCGCCGGTCGCGGCCGGCGCAAGGCACTCTCCGGCCCCTTGCGCACCTCGCGGCCCGGGCCGCCGGCGGGGGAGCCGTAGAATCGGCCTCACCATGGCTTACCTCGACCACGCCGCGACCACCCCGATGCTCCCGGAGGCGGCAGAGGCGCTCACCGCCCGGCTGAGCATCACGGGCAACGCCTCCTCCCTCCACGCGTCCGGCCGGCAGGCCCGCCGCACGGTCGAGGAAGCCCGCGAAACCCTCGCGGAAGCCCTCGGCGCCCGCCCCAGCGAGGTCGTGTTCACCTCGGGCGGCACCGAGGCCGACAACCTCGCCGTCAAGGGCCTGTACTGGTCCCGCGCCGCCGCCGACCCCGCCCGCACCCGCGTCCTCGCCAGTCCCGTCGAGCACCACGCCGTCCTCGACGCCGTGCACTGGCTCGGCGAACACGAGGGCGCCACCGTCGAGTACCTCCCCGTCGACACCCACGGCCGCGTCCACCCCGACGCGCTGCGCGAGGCCATCGCCCGCGACCCCGACGACGTCGCCCTGGCCACCGTGATGTGGGCCAACAACGAGATCGGCACGATCATGCCGGTCCGCGAACTGGCCGACGTAGCCGCCGAGTTCGGCGTCCCCCTGCACGCCGACGCGGTCCAGGCGTTCGGTCAGGTCCCCGTCGACTTCGCCGCCTCCGGCCTCGCCGCGATGACCGTCTCCGGCCACAAGATCGGCGGCCCGTACGGCATCGGCGCCCTGCTCCTCGGCCGCGAGTACAGCCCCGTGCCCGTCCTGCACGGCGGCGGCCAGGAGCGGCACGTCCGCTCCGGCACGCTCGACGTGCCCGCCGTCGCCTCCTTCGCCGTGGCCGGCCGGCTCGCCGCCGAGCGGCGCGAGCGGTTCGCGCGGGAGATCGGCGGCCTGCGCGACCGGCTGGTCGACGCCGTGCGCGACGCCGTACCGGACGCGATCCTCGGCGGCGACCCGGCGCCCGGTGGCCGGCTGCCGGCCAACGCGCACTTCACCTTCCCCGGCTGCGAGGGCGACTCCCTGCTGCTCCTGCTGGACGCCCAGGGCATCGAGTGCTCCACCGGCTCCGCCTGCACCGCGGGCGTCGCCCAGCCCAGCCACGTCCTCCTGGCCACCGGCACCGACCCGGACCTGGCCCGCGGCACCCTGCGCTTCTCCCTCGGCCACACCTCCACCGAGGCGGACGTGGAGGCCGTGGCCAAGGCGATCGGCCCGGCGGTGGAACGCGCCCGCGCGGCCGGCCTCACCTAGCCGGCGGGGCCTCGGCGCGCTCGGCGCCGACCAGGCGCAGATACCGCTCCCAGTCCCAGAACGGCCCCGGGTCCGTGTGGTCCGTGCCCGGCACCTGGGCGTGCCCGATGACGTGCTCCCGGTCCGCGGGGATGCCGTAGCGCCCGCATATCGCGGCCGTCAGCCGGGCCGAGGCCGCGTACATGGCGTCGGTGAAGGACCCGGCGTCCTCCACGAAGCCCTCGTGCTCGATGCCGACACTGCGTTCGTTGTACTGCCGGTTGCCCGCGTGGAAGGCGACGTCCAGCTCGCGGATCAGCTGGGTGATCCGTCCGTCCGCGCGCACGATGTAGTGCGCCGCCGCACCGTGGCCGGGATCCTGGAAGGCCCGCACCGCCGACGCGTACCCGCCCTGGGTGACGTGGACGACGACCCGGTCCACCGGATAGTCGGCCGGCCGGTCCGCCCGCCGGTAGTTCGCCGCCGAGGCCGCCACCCAGCGCGCGCCCCGGAAGTCCACCGCGCCCGCCGCCCGCGGCTTGTCCACCCCGGGCAGCCGCCACCACGACCGGGACAGCTCCTCGCGGGCCAGCAGCGCCGTGCCCACGGCCGCCGCGACCCCGCCCACCAGCAGCGCCCGCCGCCCCAGCCGCCGGTCCCCGTCGCCTCCGGGCGGCCCCGCGCCCGCCCCCGCCGCCGGCCCTGTCGTCGCCCCCATGTGAGCCTCAACGGACGACCGGCCAACCAGGTTCCCGCGCCCCCGTACCCTGGAAGGGTTATGACTGACACCCCGCTGCGCACCCGCCCCCTCCGCGTCCTCGCCGCCATGTCCGGCGGAGTGGACTCCGCCGTCGCCGCCGCGCGTGCCGCGGAGGCCGGCCACGACGTCACCGGCGTCCACCTCGCACTCTCCGCGAACCCGCAGTCGTTCCGAACCGGCGCGCGGGGCTGTTGCACCATCGAGGACTCGCGCGACGCCCGCCGCGCGGCCGACGTCATCGGCATCCCGTTCTACGTCTGGGACCTCGCCGACCGCTTCCGCGAGGACGTCGTCGAGGACTTCGTCGCCGAGTACGAGGCCGGCCGCACCCCGAACCCGTGCCTGCGCTGCAACGAGAAGATCAAGTTCGCGGCGCTGCTGGACAAGGCGCTGGCCCTCGGCTTCGACGCCGTCTGCACCGGCCACTACGCCAAGGTGATCGTGAACGAGGACGGCTCCCGCGAGCTGCACCGCGCCTCCGACATGGCCAAGGACCAGTCGTACGTCCTCGGCGTGCTGGACGACAGGCAGCTCGCGCACGCGATGTTCCCGCTCGGCGACACGGTCACCACCAAGGAGGAGATCCGCGCGGAGGCCGAGCGCCGGGGCCTGGCCGTGGCGAAGAAGCCCGACTCGCACGACATCTGCTTCATCGCCGACGGCGACACCCAGGGCTTCCTGGCCCGCCGCCTCGGCAGGGCCGAGGGCGACATCGTGGACGAGTCCGGGGCCAGGCTGGGCAGCCACGAGGGCGCGTACGGCTTCACCATCGGCCAGCGCAAGGGCCTCAGGATCGGCACCCCGGCCCCGGACGGCAAGCCGCGCTACGTCCTGGACATCTCGCCGGTCACCAACACGGTCACCGTCGGCCCGGCCGAGGCCCTGGACGTCACCGCGCTCACCGCGATCAGGCCCCGCTGGTGCGGCGCCGCACCCGCCGGCCCCGGCACCTACACCGCCCAGCTGCGCGCACACGGCGGCGAGACCGAGGTGAGCGCCGAACTCGTGGACGGCGAGCTGCGCGTGACCTTCGCCGAGCCGGTCCGCGGCGTCGCCCCCGGCCAGGCGATCGTGCTCTACGACGGCACGCGCGTGGTCGGTTCGGCGACGATCGCGTCCACCACGCGCGCGACGGCGTCGGTCTGAGGCGCGCGGGGCCTATCCGGCGAAGAACTCCGCCAGCACCGGCCCCAGCACGTCCGGTTCCACCATGTGGGTCTGGCCGGGCAGGACGCGGTACGTGCCCCGCGGCACGGCCTCCGCGACCGCCTGGCCCGCCCGGTGCATCCACTCCGGGCTCGCGCCGCCCGCGACCGAGAGCACGGGGACGGAGATCCGGGCGAGCAGGTCGCGGGGGAGCAGGCCGTCGGCCATGACCGTGTCGTCGTGGGCGAGGCTGGGCGCCAGGCTCTCCATGCCGGCCCACATCGGGGACTGGCGGGCGCGCTCGATCATCTCCTCGCCGAGGCCGGTCTGGCGCAGGAACAGCTCCACCGCGTCCCCGCGCCGGCCCTCGGCCAGCGCCCCGGTCAGCTTCTCCTTGTAGGCCGCCTCGCGCGCGGCGCCGTCCGCCAGGTGGTCGGCGTACGGCACCTCGTACACCGCCGCCCGGCGCACCGGCAGCCCGCCCGCCGCCGCGCGCAGCGCCAGCGCGCCGCCCGAGGAGACCCCGAACAGCGCCGCGTCGCCCACGGCCTCGATCAGCGCGGCCAGGTCCTCGATCTCGCGGTCGACCGCGTACGGCGCCGTGTCGCCGCTCTCGCCGCGGCCTCGGCGGTCGTAGACGACGGCCGTGCAGCGGGCCGCGAGACGCTCCGCCAGGGGCAGCACGGTGCCGCCGGTGGACATCGCGCCGCTCACCAGGATCACCGTGGGCCCCTGGCCGGTCACGTGGTACGCGAGGGAGGTGCCGTCGCGGGAAGTCGTCTTCTTGTCCATGCCCGTGCAGACTGCCGCACGGCCGCTCCCTCATCGGTCACGACACGGCGGTGCCGGGGTCGGTCATGCCACCTCGGTGTCGTAGAAGCAGTAGTGGTCCTTGAGTTCCGCCATGTCGTCCTTGGGCTCGGGGTACGCCCAGACGAGGTCGGCCGCGTCCGGCAGCGACCAGTAGGAGGCCGTGCCCTTGTAGGGGCAGACCGTGTGCGTGTCGGAGGGAGTCAGCAGATCGAGGCGTACGTCCTCGGCGGGGATGTAGTACCGCACCGGACAGCCCGTCTCGCGCAGCTCCAGCGGACGGTCGGACTCCGCGAGCACCTGGCCGCCGTGCACGACGCGCACGTGCCGCTCGCTCTTTTCGATCGTGATCGTGTGTCCATCGCTCATACCGGAACAGCACCGGACGGGCCGCGCTTCTTCCCGGCCGGCCCGGGCGCCGTACGGTATGAGCCATGAACATCTGCGTCTTCCTGTCCGCCGCCGACCTCGACGAGCGTTACACCCGCCCCGCGCGCGAGTTCGCGGAACTGATCGGCAAGGCCGGTCACACGCTGGTCTGGGGCGGTTCCGACAGCGGTCTGATGAAGGTGGTCGCCGACGGGGTGCAGGAGAGCGGCGGCCGGCTGCTGGGCGTCTCCGTGGAGTTCCTGGCGAACAAGGCGCGGCCCGGCGCCGACGAGATGGTGATCGCGGCCGACCTCGCCGAACGCAAGAGGCTGCTGCTGGAGAAGGCCGACGCCGTGGTGATCATGGTGGGCGGCACCGGCACCCTCGACGAGGCCACCGAGATCCTGGAGCTGAAGAAGCACGGCCGCACCGGGAAGCCGGTCGTGCTGCTGAACACCGCGGGCTTCTACGACGGCCTGCGCGAGCAGTTCCGCCGCATGGAGGCCGAGGGCTTCCTGCCGCGCCCGCTGGCCGAGCTGGTCTTCTTCGCCGAAGAGCCCGCCGGCGCCCTGGCCTACCTGGAGGAGCAGCTCGCCGGGCACTGATGCGAGCATGGCCCCATGGCTACTCATGTGATCACCGGGGCCGGTTCCGGCATCGGCGCGGCCGTGGCCCGCCGGCTGCACGCGCGCGGGGACGATCTCGTGCTGCACGCGCGCGACGCGGGCCGCGCCAAGGAGCTGGCGGCCCGGTTCCCCGGCGCGCGCACCCTGGTCGGCGACCTCGCGGACCCGGACAAGCTCTCCTGGGCGTTCTCCCACCAGACGCTCCCGGACCGGGTGGACTCCCTGCTGCACATCGCCGGGGTCGTCGAGCTGGGCACGGTCGGCGACCTCACCCCGAAGTCCTGGCACCACCAGCTGAACGTCAACCTGGTCGCGCCCGCCGAGCTGACCCGGCACTTCCTGCCGCAGCTGCGGGCCGCCGGCGGCCATGTGATCTTCGTCAACTCCGGTGCCGGCCTGAGCGCCTCCGCCGGCTGGTCCGGATACGCCGCCTCCAAGCACGGCCTGAAGGCCCTCGCCGACGCGCTGCGCCAGGAGGAGCACGCGAACGGCGTCCGCGTCACCACCGTCTATCCCGGCCGCACCGCCAGCCCCATGCAGGCCAAGGTGCACCAGCAGGAGGGCAAGGAGTACGACCCGGGCAGGTGGATCGACCCCGAGTCGGTCGCCACGGCCCTGCTGATGGCCCTGGACCTGCCGAGGGACGCGGAGGTCAACGACCTGTCGGTGCGCCCGGGGCGCTGACCGGGGTCCCTGGGCTGCGTAGGCTGCCCTGGTGAGCGAAAACAGCCAGTTCAGGTTCCCGGGAGCCACCGGTGTCGGCTCCCTGCCCGGCACCGACGCCCGTGAGGCCGCCAAGACCGCCACCGGAGCCTTCGAAAACTTCCCGTTCCTCGCGGAACTGCCCGCGCGCGGGCCCGGCGCCGACATGATCGGCCGGACCGCCGGGATGCTGGTCGAGCTGTACGCGCGCGTGGAGCCCAGCGGCTGGCGGCTCGGTGACCGGCCGGGCCGGGACACCCGGCGGGCGCGGTCCTGGCTGCGGCAGGACCTGGACGCCCTGGAGGAGTTCACCCAGGGCTACGAGGGCGATCTGAAGGTGCAGGCCGTCGGGCCGTGGACGCTGGCCGCCGCGCTGGAGCTGAGGAACGGCGAAGCCGCCCTGTCCGACCCCGGCGCCTGCCGGGACCTCGCCGCCTCGCTCGCCGAGGGGCTGCGGCTGCACCTGGCCGAGGCCCGGCGGCGCGTCCCGGGCGCCCGGCTCGTCCTCCAGCTCGACGAGCCCTCCCTGACCGCCGTGCTGCGCGGACAGGTCCGCACGGCCAGCGGCTACCGCACCCACCGCGCCGTGGACCGGCAGATCGTGGAGGCCACGCTCCGGGACGTCGTCGCAGCGCACGACGGCGGGCCCGTGGTCGTGCACTCCTGCGCCCCGGACGTGCCGTTCGCGCTGCTGCGTCGGGCCGGCGCGGCGGCCGTCTCCTTCGACCTCGCGTTGCTCACCGAGCGTGACGACGACACGATCGGTGAGGCCGTCGAGAGCGGCACCCGGCTGTTCGCCGGTGTCGTGCCGGGCACGGACGGCCCGTTGTCAGACCCTGCCGGTAGCGTCATGGGTGTCAGGACGCTGTGGCGCAGGCTGGGGCTGCGTCCGGGGCTGCTCGCGGAGGCGGTCACGGTGACCCCGGCATGCGGTCTGGCGGGCGCTTCCCTCGCCTACGCGCGGCAGGTGCTCGCCCACTGCGTCAAGGCGGCGAGATCCCTCGCGGACAACCCTGAGTAACGGAGGACAACACGGTGGCCGGCGACAAGCAAGCGGAGACGACAGCGGTGCCCGCCGAGGCCCGCGAGACCCACGCGCGGCTGGCGGAACAGATCGAGGAGCACCGCTTCCGGTACTACGTGAAGGACGCTCCCGTCGTCAGCGACGCGGAGTTCGACCAGCTCCTGAAGTCCCTGGAGGCCCTGGAGGAGCGGTATCCGGAGCTGCGCACCCCGGACTCGCCCACCCAGAAGGTCGCGGGGTCCTACGAGACGGAGTTCACCGCCGTCGAGCACCGCCAGCGGATGCTGTCGCTGGACAACACGTTCAACGACGACGAGCTGGCCGCCTGGGCCGACCGTGTCGCGAAGGAACTGGGCGAGCAGGCCTACCACTTCCTGTGCGAGCTGAAGGTGGACGGCCTCGCGGTCAACCTCACGTACGAGAAGGGCCGTCTCACGCGCGCGGCCACCCGCGGCGACGGCCGCACCGGCGAGGACATCACGCCGAACGTCCGCACCATCGCGGAGATCCCGGACCGCCTCGGCGGCGAGGAGGTGCCCGACCTGGTGGAGATCCGCGGCGAGGTCTACTTCCCGATGGAGAAGTTCCTCGAACTGAACGAACGCCTGGTCGCGGCCGGCGAGAAGCCGTTCGCCAACCCCCGCAACGCCGCCGCCGGTTCGCTGCGCCAGAAGGACCCGAGGGTCACCGCGACCCGTCCGCTGCACATGGTGGTCCACGGCATCGGCGCCCTGGAGGGCTTCACCGGCCTGACCCGGCTCTCCCAGGCGTACGACCTGCTGAAGACCTGGGGCCTGCCCACCTCCCCGCACAACCGCGTCGTCGACGGCCTGGACGGCGTACGGCGGTTCATCGCGCACTACGGCGAGAACCGGCACTCCGTCGAGCACGAGATCGACGGTGTCGTGGTCAAGCTGGACGAGATCCGCCTCCAGGGACGGCTCGGCTCCACCGCGCGGGCGCCGCGCTGGGCGATCGCCTACAAGTACGCGCCGGAGGAGGTCAACACCAGACTGGTCGACATCAAGGTCGGCGTCGGCCGCACCGGCCGGGTCACGCCGTACGCCCAGGTGGAGCCGGTCACGGTGGCGGGCAGCGAGGTGGAGTTCGCCACCCTGCACAACCAGGAGGTCGTCAAGGCCAAGGGCATCCTCATCGGCGACACCGTCGTGCTGCGCAAGGCCGGTGACGTCATCCCCGAGATCCTCGGCCCGGTGGTCGACCTGCGGGACGGCACGGAGCGGGAGTTCGTGATGCCGGGCGAGTGCCCGGAGTGCGGCACGCCGCTGCGGCCGATGAAGGAGGGCGACGTCGACCTGCGCTGCCCGAACGCCCGTACCTGCCCGGCCCAGTTGCGCGAGCGGGTGTCGTATCTGGCGGGCCGCGAGTGCCTGGACATCGAGCACTTCGGCCAGGTGGCCGCCGCCGCGCTGACCCGGCCGCTGGAGCCGGCCGACCCGCCGCTGGTGGACGAGGGCGACTTGTTCGACCTGACGGTGGAGAAGCTGCTGCCCATCAAGGCCTACGTCCTGGACCCGGACAGCGGGCTGCCCAAGCGCGACCCCAAGACCGGTGAGGAGAAGGTCGTCACGGTCTTCGCCAACCAGAAGGGCGAGCCGAAGAAGAACACCCTGGCGCTGCTGGCGAACATCGAGGCGGCCAAGTCCCGCCCGCTGGCCCGGTTCCTGAACGGGCTGTCCATCCGGCACGTGGGCCCGGTCGCCGCGCAGGCCCTCGCGCGCGAGTTCCGCTCCGTCGACCGCATCGAGCAGGCGACCGAGGAGGAGCTGGCGGCCACCGACGGCGTCGGACCGATCATCGCCGCCGCGCTCAAGGAGTGGTTCGCCGAGGACTGGCACCGCGAGATCGTCCGCAAGTGGAAGGCCGCCGGGGTCCCGCTGGAGGACGAGGCGTCCGGCGAGGACGAGGGACCGCGTCCGCTGGAGGGGCTCACGGTCGTCGTCACCGGCACGCTGGAGAACTTCACCCGGGACGGCGCCAAGGAGGCACTACAGAGCCGAGGAGCGAAAGTGACCGGTTCTGTTTCGAAAAAGACCTCATTCGTTGTCGTAGGTGACAACCCTGGATCGAAGTACGACAAGGCCATGCAAATGAAGGTTCCTGTTCTGAACGAGGATGGTTTCGGCGTCCTGTTGGAGCAGGGCCCCGATGCGGCGGCCGGCGTCGCGCTTCCGACCGAGGAGTAGCGGTTGAAGGCCGCCCGATCGGCGCATATCAGATGCATACGGGTGGCCCGGGCGCATTCGGGCAACCGTCGGAGACCGCTGCCCGTGGAAGCCTTCCGCGGCCTACTGTTGAGGCGTGCGCCTGCCGTGCCCAGCTGCGGCTGGGGCACCTCCGTGCCCTCGACAGGCCCGGGGAGGGTTTCTTCGACGCGGAGCCGCTGAGGGTTGTCGGGCGCCGGGCCGCGTGGCGTGGGCACCGCCGGCTGTGAGAGGGACGGGAATGGAACCGACCGAGAGCGTCGCCCCAAACGCCCGGCTGCGTCCGCGCAGCCGGGCGGGCACCTGGCGCCGGAACCGGTGGACCGGCCGGGCCGCGGGCCGTACGGGCGTGCGGCCGCGCCCCGCCGGCCCGCGCATCGCCGGCCCGTGCGCGGCCACCGATCCCGCCGCCCCCCTGTCACCGGCCGTCGCCCCCGCCCCCGGCCTGACCGGCGCCGACACCGAACGGCACCTGCTGTCCCGGCCCGCGCTGCCCGCGGCCGTCGTCGCCGCCGCGGGCTTCGCCCTGGGCGCCGGCTTCTACCGCGCCTACACCGACCACCACGCGCTCTTCCCGCGCGGCACGGTCGGCTGGGCGCTGGCCCTGCTCACCGGCGTCATCGTCGGCCACCTCGTCATGCTGGGCCGCGCCCGCTGGTGGGGCGGCACCGGCTCGGGCGCCGCCCTCACCCTCGCCGTCCTGCTGCTGTACGGCTGGGTGCCCGCCGGACTGGTCAGCCTCACCGTCGTCGTCCTGGTCGGCATCGCCCGCCGGCACCGCTGGCGCCAGGGCGTGCTTCACGGCGCGGTGGACATCCTCGCCATCGGCGCCGGCGCCCTGCTGCTCGGCGCGTTCGGCCGGGTCCCGAGCGTCGAGACGCCCTGGCGGTCCGACAGCTGGACCATCGCCACCGCCCCCCAGGTCGTCCTGGTCGCGGTCGCCTACCTCGCCGTCGGCCGCGGTCTGCTGTGGTACCTGCACGCGCCGCGCGCGGGCGGGGTGCCCACCGTCGCCCGCACCGCCCTGGTCAGGCAGGGACTGGTCGCCGTCGCGCTGCTCGGCATCGCCCCGCTGCTGTGCGTCGTCGCCGACGCCGAGCCGGTCCTGCTCCCGCTCTTCGCCATCCCGCTCATCGCCCTGGACTCCACGCTGTGGATGGCCCGCGCCCGCGCCGAGGAGCAGCTGCGCGACCCGCTGACCGGGCTGCCCAACCGGCAGTGGCTGCTGGAGCGCATCTGGACCGCGCTGGACGACGCCGACCGCATCGGGGCGCGCGCCGCGCTCATGCTGATCGATCTCGACCGGTTCCGCTCGGTGAACGACACGCTCGGCCATCTGGCCGGAGACCGGCTGCTGCTCCAGATCGCCGACCGGCTGCGGCTCGCCCTGCCGCGCGGCGCCGAGGCGGCCCGGCTCGGCGGTGACGAGTTCGCCGTCTTACTCCCCGTCGCCGACTCCACCACGTCGGCGACGCGCGTCGCCCGCGGTCTCGTCACCGCCCTCAGCTCCCCGCTCGACCTGGACGGCCTCACCCTGGTCCTGGAGGCCAGTGCCGGCGTCGCCGTCTTCCCCGACCACGCGCTCGACGCCGAGGGCATGCTGCGCCGCGCCGACGTCGCGATGTACCAGGCGAAGCGGGACCGCACCGGCGTCGAGGTCTACGAGTCCAAGCGGGACTCCAACACCCCCGACCGCCTCGGCCTGCTCGGCGATCTGCGCCGGGCCCTCGACGCCCACGAGGTCCACCTCCACTACCAGCCCAAGGTCCGCTTCGACGGACAGGTCGCCGGCCTGGAGGCGCTGGTGCGCTGGGTGCACCCCGAGCGCGGCAAGGTGCCGCCGGACGAGTTCATAGCGATAGCCGAGTCCTCCGGGCTGATGCCCCACCTCACCGAGTACGTCCTGGAGAGCGCGCTCGGCCAGGTCGCCCGCTGGCGCGCGCAGGGCCTGCGGGTCCCGGTCGCCGTCAACGTCTCCCCGCGCGACGTCCACACCCCCGGCTTCGCCGGCTCCGTCGCCGCCCGGCTGGCCCGGCACGGCGTGCCCGCCGGGGCGCTCCAGCTGGAGATCACGGAACACGTGCTGCTGGAGGACCCGCAGCGCGCCGCCGACACCCTCGCCGGGCTCACCGGGCACGGCGTGAAGATGTCCCTGGACGACTTCGGCACCGGCTACTCGTCCCTGGTGCACCTGCGGCGGCTGCCGGTCAGCGAGCTGAAGATCGACCGCTCCTTCGTGGCCCGGCTCGCCGTGGACGCCGAGGACGCGGAGATCGTCCGCTGCACGGTGGACCTGGCCCACTCGCTGGGCCTGCTGGTCGTCGCCGAGGGCGTGGAGGACGACGAGACCTGGGAGCGGCTGCGGGACCTGGGCTGCGACGCGGTGCAGGGCTGGCTGGTCGCCGCGGCGATGCCGCCGGAGGAGGCCACCACCTGGCTGCTGGCCCGGGGGTCCCGTGGCTGGCAGCGCACTCCCGCCGCTCCCGCCGCTCCCGCCGCGCTGCCCGCGGCCGAGTAGTCGCCCGGTCCGCCTGCCGCCACCGCCCGGGCGGCCGCCCAGCCGCTCGCGCACCGGCCGGCCGGCGAGGTCCGCGGCACCGCGGTACGAAAGCCGCCGCGTCCGGAACGGGCTCCGCCCACGAGATCGTTGTACTGTTCGGCGCCGGTCCGCTTTCGCGCTACGAGCGCCACACCACGACGAGGCGCCACCGCGAGGCGCCGTGCCACCGGGCGCCCACCGACGGGCGCCGCGACGAGGGAGAGGCGACATGTCGCTGTTCGTGCCCGCATTCGACGACACCGTGGTGGTCCGGGACGCCGAGGCCGAGGTGGTCGGGGACACCCCCGTGGCCGTACGGCTGCTGGCCGACAGCAGCGCGAGCGGCGGTGCGCTGTCCACCGTGCGGGTCACCCTCGCCGAGGGAGCCGACGGCGCCCGGCCGCATGTCCACCACCACTCGGCGGAGATGTTCTACCTGCTCGACGGCGAGGCGGAGGTGCTGTCCGGCGACGACGTCGTGACCGCCGGACGCGGCGACCTGATCATCGTCCCGCCGGACCGGCCGCACGCCTTCGCCGCCGCGCCCGGCGCCACCGCCGACCTGCTCGTCGTCATCGCGCCCGGCGTCGAGCGCTTCGAATACTTCCGCCACCTCCAGCGCATCCGCCTGGGCGAGGCCACGCCGGAGAGCCTGCTGGAGGTCCAGGAGCTGTACGACAACCACTTCCTGAGGAGCGCGGCCTGGGACGGCCGGCGCCGCTGAGGCGGCCCTCGGGGAAACCGTTTCACGGGCACGGGGCGCCGCCCCATAGGATTGGGCCCAAACCACACACACTCACCCCAGAGGATCGCTGCATGCCTGGCATCACGCGCGAGGAGGTCGCCCACCTCGCCCGGCTGGCGCGTCTGGAGCTGAAGCCCGAAGAACTCGACCACTTCGCGGGACAGCTCGACGACATCATCGGCGCGGTCGCCCGCGTCAGCGAGGTCGCCGACCAAGACGTACCGCCGACCTCGCACCCGCTCCCGCTGACGAACGTCATGCGGCCGGACGAGGTCCGTCCTTCGCTCACCCCCGAGCAGGCGCTCTCCGGCGCCCCGGCACAGGAGCAGCAGCGTTTCAAGGTGCCGCAGATCCTGGGGGAGGAGTGACCACCATGACGGACAGCAACATCATCAAGCTCACGGCCGCGCAGACCGCCGAGAAGATCGCCTCCGGCGAGCTGACGGCCGTCCAGGTCACCGAGGCCCACCTCGCCCGGATCGAGGCCGTGGACGAGAAGGTCCACGCCTTCCTGCACGTCGACCGCGAGGGCGCTCTCGCCCAGGCCCGTGCCGTGGACGAGAAGCGGGCCCGCGGCGAGAAGCTCGGCCCGCTGGCCGGCGTCCCGCTCGCGCTCAAGGACATCTTCACCACCGAGGGCGTGCCCACGACCGTCGGCTCGAAGATCCTCGAGGGCTGGATCCCGCCGTACGACGCGACGCTCACCAAGCGGCTGAAGGCCGCCGACATCGTCATCCTCGGCAAGACCAACATGGACGAGTTCGCCATGGGGTCCTCCACCGAGAACAGCGCCTACGGCCCGACCGGCAACCCCTGGGACCTCACCCGGATCCCCGGCGGCTCCGGCGGCGGTTCCTCCGCCGCGCTCGCCGCCTACGAGGCCCCGCTCGCCATCGGCACCGACACCGGCGGTTCCATCCGCCAGCCGGCCGCCGTCACCGGCACCGTCGGCGTGAAGCCGACGTACGGCGCGGTGTCCCGCTACGGCATGGTCGCCTTCTCCTCCTCCCTCGACCAGGGCGGCCCCTGCGCCCGTACGGTCCTGGACGCGGCCCTGCTGCACGAGGTGATCGCCGGCCACGACCCGCTGGACTCCACGTCCATCGACGCTCCCGTCCCGCCGGTGGTCGAGGCCGCCCGCAACGGCAGCGTCCGGGGCATGCGCGTCGGCGTGGTCAAGCAGTTCCGCGGCGAGGGCTACCAGGCCGGCGTCATCCAGCGCTTCGACGAGTCGGTGGAGCTGCTCAAGGAGCTGGGCGCCGAGATCGTCGAGCTGGACTGCCCGTCCTTCGACCTCGCCCTGTCGGCGTACTACCTGATCGCCCCGTCCGAGTGTTCCTCCAACCTCGCCCGCTTCGACGGCCTGCGCTACGGCCTGCGGACCGGCGACGACGGCACGCACTCCGCCGAGGAGGTCACCTCCCTGACCCGCGAGGCCGGCTTCGGCCCCGAGGTCAAGCGCCGGATCATGCTCGGCACGTACGCCCTGTCTAGCGGCTACTACGACGCGTACTACGGCTCCGCGCAGAAGGTCCGCACGCTCATCACGCGGGACTTCGAGAAGGCCTTCGAGCAGGTCGACGTGATCGTCTCCCCGACGACCCCGACCACCGCCTTCCCGATCGGCGAGCGCGCCGACGACCCGATGGCGATGTACCTCGCGGACCTGTGCACCATCCCGACCAACCTGGCGGGCAACGCAGCCATGTCCCTGCCCTGCGGTCTCGCCCCGGAGGACAACCTCCCGGTGGGCCTGCAGATCATCGCTCCGGCGCTGAAGGACGACCGGCTGTACAAGGTGGGCGCCGCCGTGGAGGCCGCCTTCGTGGAAAAGTGGGGTCACCCGCTGCTGGAGGAGGCACCGTCGCTGTGAACGCACTGTCCAAGGCCAAGGGCTTCAAGAAGTCCAAGTCCGGTACGTACCTGTCCATGGCCGCCACCGCGTTCGGCGCGGTCGGCGCCGCTAAGCAGATCAAGAAGGCCCGCGCCGAGAACGACACGCTGAGGCTCGTCGACGCCGTCGTCACCGCCGCGGGCATCGTCACCGGCCTCGCCATCCTCTACCGCGAGCTGAAGCGGCTGGGCGACGACGACGTCCTGCTGGGCTGAGAGGGAAGTTTCACCGTGACCACCACGACCGACCTGGTGTCGTACGAGGACGCGCTGACCGCGTACGACCCCGTCATGGGCCTCGAGGTCCATGTCGAACTCGGCACCAGGACCAAGATGTTCTGCGGCTGCTCGACCTCGCTCGGCGCCGACCCGAACACCCAGACCTGCCCGGTCTGCCTCGGCCTGCCCGGCGCGCTCCCGGTCGTCAACGCGACCGGCGTCGAGTCCGCCATCAAGATCGGTCTCGCGCTCAACTGCGAGATCGCCGAATGGTGCCGCTTCGCCCGGAAGAACTACTTCTATCCGGACATGCCGAAGAACTTCCAGACCTCCCAGTACGACGAGCCGATCGCCTTCGACGGCTACCTCGACGTGCAGCTGGAGGACGGCGAGGTCTTCCGCGTGGAGATCGAGCGCGCCCACATGGAGGAGGACACCGGCAAGTCGACGCACGTCGGCGGCGCCACCGGCCGTATCCACGGCGCGTCCCACTCCCTGCTCGACTACAACCGGGCCGGCATCCCGCTGATCGAGATCGTCACCAAGCCGATCGTGGGCGCCGGCGAGCGCGCCCCCGAGGTGGCGAAGGCGTACGTCCGCGAGCTGCGCGAGGTCATCCGTGCCCTCGGCGTGTCCGAGGCCCGCATGGAGATGGGCCAGATGCGCTGCGACGTGAACCTGTCGCTGATGCCCAAGGGCGCCGACAAGTTCGGCACGCGCTCGGAGACGAAGAACGTCAACTCCCTGCGCTCGGTGGAGCGTGCGGCCCGCTACGAGATCATGCGCCACGCGGCCGTGCTCTCCGGCGGCGGCACGATCGTCCAGGAGACCCGCCACTTCCACGAGGACACCGGGTCCACGACCTCGGGCCGCGTGAAGGAGGAGGCCGAGGACTACCGGTACTTCCCGGAGCCCGACCTGGTCCCGGTCGCGCCCTCGCGCGAGTGGGTCGAGCAGATCCGCGCGGCGCTGCCCGAACCGCCGCTGGCCCGCCGCACCCGCCTGCTGGCGGAGTGGGGCATCTCCGCCACCGACATGCAGGCGATCCTGAACGCCGGCGCGCTGGACCTGATCGTGGCCACGATCGGCGCCGGTGCCGACGCGGCCGCCGCCCGCAAGTGGTGGATGGGCGAACTGGCCCGCAGCGCCAACGAGTCCGGCACGGCGCTGGACGAGCTGGCGATCACCCCGCAGCAGGTGGCCCGGGTCACCGAGCTGGTCGCGAAGGGCGATCTGAACGACAAGCTGGCCCGCCAGGTCATCGAGGGCGTCCTCGCGGGCGAGGGCACTCCGGACGAGGTGGTCGAGGCGCGCGGCCTGAAGGTCGTCTCCGACGAGGGCGCGCTGACCGCCGCCGTCGAGGAGGCCATCGCCGGCAACCCGGCCATCGCGGACAAGATCCGCGGCGGCAAGGTGGCCGCGGCCGGCGCCCTGGTCGGCGCGGTCATGAAGGCCACCCGCGGCCAGGCCGACGCGGCCCGCGTCAAGGAGCTGATCCTGGACAAGCTGGGCGTCAGCGAGGGCTGAGCAACACCCGCGTACGGCCCCGGAGGCACACCCTCCGGGGCCGTACCGCGTTCTCCGGGGCGCCTTTCGGGCCGTACGACGCCCTACGGGATGGCGGCCCGGCCGTACGGATGTCCTGCGCGGCGTCCCCCGGCCCGTACCGCTTACCGGAGGCGTCCCACGACCCGGGCGAATCCCAGTGCGCGCCCCTCGTCCGCGCGGAGCATCTGCGCGGACCGGCCCGCCATGCGGACGTGGAAGTCGTCCGTGCTCTCCTCGGCGACCACGTCGCACCACAGCAGCCAGTCGCGCCAGCCGTCCTCCAGCCAGTCGGCCGCCTCGACCTCCACGGCACCGCTGCGGGTCCAGTGGCGCCGCCACCAGCCGGCGGTGTGGAAGCACCAGAACGCGGGCTCCCACCAGGGCTTCAGATGCTCCGGCGGCTCGGTGCCCGCCGGCTCCTCGCGCAGCGCCGGCACGACGACCCCGATCCGCCCGCCGGGTTTCAGCAGCCGGGTCAGCGTGGGCAGGTAGAGGTCGTCGGTGCCGAAGTACTGGTAGGCGTCGACGGAGACGATCGCGTCGAAGGTCCCCTCGGCGAACGGCAGGTCGTGCGCCTCGGCGTGCACGGGCAGCACCCGGTCGGCGACGCCCGCCTCGGCGATCCGTACGGCGTTGTCGCCGGGCTTCACCCACAGGTCGGCGGCGGTGACCTGGAGGCCGTACTCGCGGGCGAGGAAGACGGAGGTCATCGCCCGCCCGCAGCCGAGGTCGAGCACGCGCGCGCCCGGCGGCAGCGTGTCGAGCCCCAGCGCGGGCGCCAGCCACTCCAGCAGCCACAGGGCGTGCGGGCCCATCTGGTTCTCGACGGTCCAGCGGGCGTCGTAGCCGCTGCTGCGGGGGTAGCGCGGATGGGTGAGACGGCGGGTGAGCGCGTCCGGTGCGGTCGGTGTGTTCACAAAAGACCTGCCTAGCAGCCGGGACGACCGCCCCGCACCGGGTTTTCGCCACGGCGGGAGGTACGCTCGCCCGCCATGAGGGGAAGCACCGATGCCGATGTCGAGCCCGTGACGACGCGGGCCGTGGAAGAGCCGGAGGGCGCCGGGGACACCGGAGGGGCGGGGGAGTACGCGGAGGATGCCGAGGAGTTCGCCGGGGACGCCCGGCGGGCCCGCTGGCTGGCCGTCGGCACCGGGGCGCTGCTGGCCTGCGCGGGACTGGCCGCCGCGCTGCTGAGGTCCGCCGGCACCGCCCCGGCGCTCGTGCCCGCCGCCTACGCCCTCGGCGCCGCCGTGTGCGTACTCGCGGCGGCGCTCGGCGGCCGGGGCCGCACCCGCAGGGCCCTGTGGCTGCTGATCGCGGGCACGATGATCATGGCGCTCGGAGACCAGTTCGACTGACGTATTTTTGCCGTACCGCCGGATTCCGGCGGGACCGACTGCGGAAGGAACAGCGGCGGATGTACGCGACATCGCTCGGTGACGACGGCGCCGAACTACGGCCCCTGGAGGTGTGGCACGCCGGGGAGCTGCTGGAGAACATCGACCGGGGACGGGAGTTCATCGGCCGGCACGTCGCGCTCGCGGACGCGGTGTCCGATCTCGACGGGGCCCGCGCCTGGCTGAAGTCCTACGCCGACAAGCGCGCCGCCGACGCCGGCAGCCTGCACGGGATCTGGCTGGACGGCAAGCTCGTCGGAGGGCTGCTGTTCCGCGTCTGGGACACGCCAAGCGGGGTCTGCGAGGCGGGCTGCTGGCTGGAGCCGGCCGCGGCCGGTCGCGGGCTGGTCACGCGCGGCATGCGGATCCTGCTCGACTGGGCCTTCGAGGAGCGCGGCATGCACCGGGTGGAGTGGCAGGTGTCCTCGGCCAACGAGCCGAGCATCGGCGTGGCCCGGCGGCTCGGCATGACCCGCGAGGGCGTGCTCCGCGAGAACTACCCGCACCGGGGCGTGCGCACCAGTACCGAGATCTGGGCGGTGCTGGCACCCGAGTGGCGTGCGGCACGCGCGCGTACCACGCGAAACGATCATTAACAGACCTCGACGATCATTAAGAGACCTCTCAGACAGCGTCCGTACGGTGCCGGGCATGGCAACGAAGACAGCGGAAGGCGCTGAGACCGCCGGCACCGGCTCCGGTACCGAGGCGCACAAGGACGACGAGACGACCACGGCCGGCACCGGAGCCGTGGAGGAGGCCGGGGAGACCGGGGAGGCCGGGCCCGGCACGGCGGGCGAGGAAGCCGGGGAAGCCTCGGACGCCGGGGAAGGACAGGCCGGCAGGACGCCCTCCGGGGTCGGCCAGGGCGCCGGGGCCGTCGTCTCCGCGGCGCTGGGCCTGGTCTCGCTCACCGGCGGCTGGACCGGCACCGTAGCCGCCGCCCGGGAGCAGCTCATCGGCCAGCTGCGCACGTCCACCAGCGCGGGCGTCGGCACCCAGCTCAAGGAGGTCTACGGCGACGCCTGGCACACCACCGCGCTGTGGGCCGGCCTGTTCGCGCTGGCCGCGCTGCTCACCGCCGTGGTCGTGCTGGTCCGGCCCGCCTTCGGCACCCCCGGCCGGCCGCAGGCCGCCTGGATCAGGTCGGTGGCCTGGGCGGGCCTCTCGCTCGGCGTCATCGGCCTGCTGCTGGCCGTCCTCAAGTACTCCGACGCCCTGCTGGCCCTGCCCTCCGCCGGCTGACCGGCCGCGAGCCCGAGGGGCCTTAGGGCGCCGCGCGCACCGCGCGGGCCGTCCTAAGGCCCCTTACGCGCGCACGCGGCCCGCAGGCCGCCCCAAGATGCGGAACTCTCCCGATGCGACGGACCCGGGCGCGGAACGACAGTGGTGTGTGTCGCGGAACGCGGCACACACCACGGACTCCCTGGGAGGGACCCGCCATGTACGAGCTCGAACTGCACCGCCTGCGCTCCGCCGAGCTGCGCCGCACGGCCCGGGAGGAGCGCCTGGCCCGCGAGGCCGTACGCTCCCGCCGCGCCGCCCGCCGCGCGCGGCCCGGCGACGGGGCCCCGGCCGCCGAGTCGCATACCGACGGCTCGCGCCGCCACGGGCTGCCGCGCACCGCGTGACGACGCGGGCGGACGGCGGCCGGACGGGGGTCGGCCGCCGGCGGTACCAGGGTCGTACGGCTTCCCGGCGAAGCCGTACGGCCCTTCCGGCTGTCGGTACGACCATCACACGGGACCTGTGGAAAACCACTGCCCTGTCGTCGCGGCCTCGTGCGATGCTCGGGCCCGTGGAGACCAGGTCCGTCAGTCCCGTTTTCGTCGGCCGCACCGCCGAGTTGGCCACGCTGAACGACGCGCTCGCCCGCGCCGCCGCCGCCGAGCCGCAGGCGCTGCTGCTCGGCGGCGAGGCAGGCGTGGGCAAGACCCGCCTCGTGGAGGAGTTCGCCGCGGCCGCCGCCGGCCGCGGCGCCGTCGTCGCCGTCGGCGGCTGCGTGGAGATCGGCGCCGACGGGCTGCCGTTCGCCCCCTTCTCCGCCGCGTTGCGGGCCCTGCGCGACGCGCTGCCCGAGGAGTTCGCCGCCGCCGCGGCCGGCCAGGAGGAGGAACTCGCCCGGCTGCTGCCCGACCTCGGCGAGGCCGGCGCCGGCCGCCACGACGAACAGGGCATGGCCCGCCTGTTCGAACTGACCGCCCGGCTGCTGGAGCGGGTCGCCGCCGCCCACCCCGTCGTCCTGGTCCTGGAGGACCTGCACTGGGCCGACGCCTCCACCCGCCACCTGCTGGCCTACCTGCTGCGCACCCTGCGCGCCGGCCGCCTCCTCGTCCTGGCGAGCTACCGCAGCGACGACATCCACCGCCGCCACCCGCTGCGCCCCCTGCTCGCCGAACTCGACCGGCTGCGCACCGTCCTGCGGATCGAACTCGCCCGCTTCACCCGCGAGGAGGCCGGCCGCCAGATCGCCGGCATCCTCGCCACCGAGCCCGACCCCGCCCGGGTCGACGAGATCTACGCCCGCTCCGACGGCAACGCCTTCTTCATCGAGGAACTCGCCGTCGCCGACTGCCAGGGCAACTGCACCGGTCTCACCGACTCCCTGCGCGATGTGCTCCTCGTCCGGGTCGAGGCACTGCCCGAGACCGCCCAGCGGGTCGCCCGGATCGTCGCCGAGGGCGGCTCCACGGTGGAGTACCGGCTGATCGCCGCCGTGGCCCGGCTGGCCGAGGACGACCTCATCGAGGCGCTGCGGGCCGCCGTCGGCGCCAACATCCTCACCGTCACCCCGGCCGGCGACGGCTACCGCTTCCGCCACTCCCTGGTCCGCGAGGCCGTCGCCGACGACCTGCTGCCCGGCGAACGCTCCCGCCTCAGCCGCCGCTACGCCGAGGCCCTGGAAGCCGACCCCACGCTCGTCCCGGCCGACGCCCGCGTGATGCGCCTGGCCAGCTACTGGTACCACGCGCACGACGCCGCCAAGGCCCTGCCCGCCGTCCTGGCCGCCGCCGTCGTCGCCCGCCGCCGGCACGCCTACACCGAACAACTCGGCCTGCTGGAACGGGCGATGGAACTGTGGGACGGCGCCCCCGCGGACGTGCGCGCCGCCCTGCGTCCGGTGGACTACGCGGAGGTCTACCCTCCGTGCGGCTGCGACCCGGCCACCACCCCGCTGCGCTACCTCGACCTGATGGCCGAGGCCGCGGTGGCGGGCCGCTTCGGCGGCGAACGGGAGCGCGCCCTGAAGATCACCAAGCGGGCCCTGCGCCTGCTGGAGGAGGACCCGGACCCGCTGCGCGCCGCCTGGTTCTGGGTGCAGCGCTCCCGGCTGGTCCAGGCCCAGGCCCGCGGCGACGGCTGGCAGGAACTGGCCACCGCTCAGGAGCTGGTGCGCGGCCTGCCGCCGTCCGAGGTGCACGCCGAGGTGCTGGCGGTCGTCGCCAACTGGTCCATGCAGCACCGGCCCGGCCCCGAGGCCCTGGCCGCCGCCGAACGGGCCGTGGAGTACGCGCGCATGGTGGGCGCCCGCGAGACCGAACTGCACGCCCTGCTCACCCTCGGCGGCCTGACGGTCGAGTCCGGCGACCCGGAGGCGGGCCTCGCGCAGATGCGGCAGGTGCTGCGGGACACCCTGGCGGAGGGCGTGCACCCGGTCGCCGGCCGCGCCTACGTCAACCTGCCGTCCGCGCTGCGCAGCGTCGGCCGGGACCGGGAGGCCGACCCGCTGCTGCGCGAGGGCATCGAGTTCTGCCGCCGGTACGGACTGCTGGACTCCGAAGCCTGGGTCTGGGGCAACCTCTCCGAGGCGCTCTACGCGCTCGGCCGGTGGGACGAGGCCGCCGAGGCCGCCGCGCACGCCACCCGGGTCGGCCACAGCGCCAAACCCCGGGCCGGTGGCGCCCTGCGCCTGGCCCACCTCGCCCTGGCCCGCGGCGACCTCGCCGAGGCCGCTCGGCAGCTCGCCACCGCCCGCTCCTGGTACGGCACCCACGACCCCCGGCCCCAGCAGTCCCTGCCGCTGGCCCGCACCGCCCTCGGCATCGCCGCCGCCGAGGGCAGGATCGAGGACGCCCGCGCGATCCTGCTCCCCGCGCTGGACGCCGGGTTCCCGCCCGGCACCCACCGGCACGGCTGGCCGCTGCTGCTGGCCGCCGCCACCGCCGAGGCCGACGCCCGCACCCTGTCCGCCGCCCGGCCCGGCCGCACCGAGATCCTCGACCGCCTCTCCACGGCCGTACGGACGCTGGCCACCGGAGTCCCGTTGTGGCAGGCCTACGGCCGCTGGGCCCAAGCGGAACTGCTGCGCGCCGAGGGCCGGGACACCGCCGAGACCTGGTCCCCGGTCGTCACCGCCTTCGAATGCCTGGACCGCCCCTACGACCTCGCCCGGGTCCGGCACCGCCTGGCCGGGGCGCTGCTGGCCGAGGGCGGCGACGGCGAGCGCGACCGCGCCGTGGAACTGCTCCGGCTGGCCGCGGCGGTCGCCGCCCACCTCCGGGCCCGCCCGCTCGCCGACGCCGTCGCCCGGCTCGCCCAGCGCGCCCGGCTCAGCCTCGGCGGCGGCAGGCGGCAGGAGCCGGCCGCCGACCCGGCCGCCGCGTTCGGCCTCACCAGCCGAGAGCGGGACGTCCTCGGGCTGGTCGCGGCCGGCCGCACCAACCGCCAGATAGCAGAGGAGCTGTTCATCTCGCCGAAGACCGCGAGCGTCCACGTGTCCAACATCCTGGGCAAGCTCGGGGTCGCGGGCCGGGGCGAGGCGGCGGCGGTGGCGCACCGGCTCGGCCTGGTCATGGCCGGGACGCTCGCTGCCGAATCGTCCGGGTGAGACCTACGCTGGAGAAAACCGGCAGTGAGGGGGGAGCCGTGTTCAACGCCTTCGAGGACCTGTTCGCACCCGGCCGCAAACACACCCGGGACGAACAGAACCGGCTGGAGCTGTCCCGGGAGGACGTCGGCGACAACGACCCCGGTCACGGTCCCATAGACCTGACCTCCGGCAAGGCGGTGATACGCCTGTCCCCGCCCGCGCCGCCCGACGCGGAGCCCGCGCCCGGCACCGACTGACCCCGGCCGCCGGGCCCGGGGCCTGCCTGACCATTCCCGTCTGCCGCCCTCCGGGCGACGACGCGAATGGTCAGACAGGCCCTAGCGCACCCGCAGCTCCAGCACCCGGTCGTCGCCCTTCTTCGGATCGCCCCGGCCGTCCGTGTCGCTGGTCACCAGCCAGAGCCGGCCGGCGCCCGCCGGGGCCACCGTGCGCAGCCGGCCGTAGGCGCCGGTGAGGAACGCCTGCGGTGCGGCGGAGGCCGCGACACCGTCCAGCGGGACGCGCCACAGGCGCTTGCCGCGCAGTCCCGCCATCCAGATCACGCCGTCCACGCAGGCGATGCCACTGGGAGAGGCCTCGTCGGTGTGCCACTGGGCCACCGGGTTCCGCAAGCCGGCGTCGGAGGACCGGCCCTCCGCCTTCGGCCAGCCGTAGTTCCCGCCCGGTGTGATCGCGTTCAGCTCGTCCCAGGTGTCCTGGCCGAACTCCGAGGCGAACAGCCGCTGGTGGCGGTCCCAGGCAAGGCCCTGGACGTTGCGGTGGCCGTAGGAGTACACGACGGAGCCGGGAAAGGGGTTGCCGGGCGCCGGTTCGCCGTCCGGGGTCATCCGCAGGATCTTCCCGCCGAGCGAGGACCGGTCCTGCGCCAGGCCCCGCTTGCCGCTCTCGCCGGTGCCCGCGTAGAGCATGCCGTCCGGTCCGAACGCGATCCGGCCGCCGTTGTGGATGGTGCCCTTGGGGATGCCCTTGAACACCGTGTCGGGAGCGCCGAGTCGCTCACCGGCCGGTTTCCGCTCGTCGTAGCGGACGCGGACGACGCGGTTGTCGGAGGCCGAGGTGAAGTAGGCGTAGATCATGTGGTCCGAGGCGTAGCCGGGGGACAGCGCGATGCCCAGCAGCCCGCCCTCGCCGGCCGGCGAGACCCCGGAGACCGTGCCCAGCACCGTCGTCCGGCCGGTCTTCGCGTCGATCCGGCTGATCGTGGCCTCGTCCCGGGAGGAGACCAGCAGATCACCGCCGGGCAGCGCGGCCAGCCCCCACGGCGACTTCAGCCCCTCGGCCACCGTGCGCAGCACCTGCACCGACCCCTTGGCGGGAGCGGCCGACTCGGCGCTCCGCGAGGCGGTGGCCCCGCCGGACGCGGCGGCGGTCGGCGTCGGGAGCAACGACTTCCCGCCACCGGAGGAGCAGCCGGCCGCCATCAGCAGGGCGGTCGCGGCCAGCACGGCCGGTACAGCTCGACGTCGCACGATCACGGTTCCCTTCGAGACGGCGGACACCCCAACGGCCCACCCCGCACGCTACTCCCGCACGCCCGCCGGCCGTTGCCGTGCCACCGGCGGCCGGTGCGGGTCAGGGACGGCCGGCGGGCGTGCCACCGGCGGCCGTTGTGCGTCCCGGACAGCCGTCGGACATCGCCGCAGTCCGTTGCCGCATCCCGGCCCCCGGATCGCCGAACCACAGCCTCCGGATTCCCGTGGCCGGAAACCTCAGTCCCAGGACCCCTGCGCCGGCGGGAGGCGGGACACCTCCGCCAGGTCCTGCGCGGTCAGCCGCAGGTCGGCCGCCGCCGCGTTCTGGGCGGCCCAGCGCTCCCGCTTGGTGCCCGGCACCGCGATCACATGGCGGCCCTGCGCCAGCACCCAGGCCAGCGCCACCTGCGCCGGGGTGACCTCCTCGCCGTGCCGCCGGGCGATGCGCCGCAGCCCGGCCACGATCGGCTGGTTGGCCGCCATCATCTCGGCCGTGAAGCGGGGATGCCGGGCCCGCACGTCGTCCGGCTCGAACCCCTCGCCCGGCGTCAGCGTGCCGGTCAGGAAGCCGTTGCCCAGCGGCATCGCCGCGAGGAAACCGACCCCGCGCGCCTCGCACCACGGCACCAGCGTCCGGAGCGCCTCCGGCGACCACACCGACAGCTCCGCCTGCACCGCGCTGACCGGGAACACCTGCTGGACCCGCTGCAACCGGCGCAGCGTCCCGTCGTACCGCCCCGCGCCCGAGCGGCGCCCGCCGCGCGCCCCCAGCGCGCACAGCCCCAGCGCCCGCACCTTCCCGGCCCGCACCAGGTCCGCCATCGCGCCCCACGTCTCCTCGACGGGCACCTCGGGGTCGGGGCGGTGCAGCTGGTACAGGTCGATCACGTCCGTCTGGAGCCGGCGCAGCGAGGCGTCGCAGGCCCGCCGCACATAGCCGGGGCGGCCGTTGGCCACGATGTGCTGCTCGCCCACCAGCAGCCCCACCTTCGTGGCCACGAAGGCGTCCGCGCGCCGCTCCCTGAGCACCCGGCCGAGCAGCAGCTCGTTGGTGAACGGTCCGTACATGTCCGCGGTGTCCAGGAGGTCCGAACCCAGGTCCAGCGCCCGGTGCACGGCTCTGACCGACTCCTCACCCCGCTGCCGGGATGCGGTGTACGCCCAGCTCATCGGCATGCATCCGAGTCCGACGGCCCCCACCGCGAGTCCCCCCGCGCCGATCGTCCTGCGCTCCACCTGCTCGTGAACCTCCCTCTGCCCGGCCACCAACCTAACCTCTGCACCCGGACGCGCCTGACATAGCCTCCTGGCATGACTGCACAGGTGTGGCTTCCCATTCCGCCCGAGGAGATCGAGGGGCTGCCCGCCGGGCCCCGCTATCTGTTCTGGGACGGGGGTGCGGACGGTGACCAGCCGTTTCCCGGCGACCCGGCGGAGTGCGCGGTGTACGTGGTGCCGTACATGAAGCGGCTGTCGGTCCGGGTGGCCCCGCTGGCGCGGCTGACCAACGTCCGGGTCATCCAGACGCTCACCGCCGGCGTCGACGACATCACCGCGCGGCTTTCGGACATCGCGCCGGGCGTACGCCTGTGCAATGCGCGCGGGGTGCACGAGACCAGCACCGCCGAGCTGGCGCTCACCCTGACCCTCGCCGCGCTGCGCGGCATACCGGAATTCGTCCGCGCCCAGCGACAGGAGCGCTGGCTGAGCGGCTTCCACCCCTCCCTCGCCGACAAGAACGTCCTGATCGTCGGATACGGGGCCATCGGCGCCGCCATCGAGGACCGGCTCGTACCTTTCGAGGTCGCGCGGGTCGCACGGGTCGCACGCTCCGGTCGCACGGTGGCGCGCGGTCCCGTGCATCCGATCGCCGATGTGCCCTCTCTGCTTCCGCACGCGGACGTCGTGATCCTGTGCACCCCCCTCACGGAAGACACCCGTGGGCTCGTGGACGCCGGCTTCCTGGCCCGCATGAAGGACGGCGCGCTGCTCGTCAACGTCGCGCGCGGTCCCGTCGTGGACACCAAGGCGCTCCTCGCCGAACTGGAACGGGGCCGGATCACGGCGGCCCTGGACGTGACCGACCCCGAGCCGCTGCCCGCCGGCCACCCCCTGTGGCAGGCGCCGGGCGTGCTGATCAGCCCGCATGTCGGCGGCCCTTCCTCGGCCTTCCTGCCGCGCGCCAAGCGGCTCCTCGTCGACCAGCTGACCCGGTTCGTGAACCACGAACCCCTGCGGAACGTGATCCTTACGACCGGTCCCGGAACGGCGGGAGCAACCGGGCGGTAGGCGCCTTCCGGCACCCTCCGCAATCTTTCGGACGCGCCCCGTACCGGCATGCGCGCTGATCGTTACGGAGCGTAGAGAAGCTATGTCCCTGAGTGACGATCCTGGTGTATCGTCCCGGGCAGGGGCTGCGCCGCTGACGTCGGCGCCGGGGATGGACATTTCAGATTTGTGAGGGGGGCGACGGGCGATGCACGGCCTATGGACGAACGATCCGACGCGGTGGAGCCGCCGACGGCGACCCTGGCGCACGGCCACGCGCAGGCGCGGCCACCACACCAGTCATCACAGCCACCACCAGCGCAGGTACAGCGGCCGTCGCCGGCCCGTGTACGCGGCGCACCGGGACCGTCAGGACCGGGGAACGGCACGGACCGGGAGGCCCCGGTGAGTGCCCCGACCTCCTTGACGACCCCCCTCGGCGGCGCGGTGCGCGCACCGCATCCGCACGAGGCGCCGCCGCCCCGCCGGCCGGCCCTCGGCGAGAACCGCCGCCTGGTGGAGCAACTGGTCCTCGCCCTGGTCTGCGCGACCTACGCCGGCGGAGCCGCCTTCGGCTGGGGCTCCGACCGGGTGGCGGCCGTGATGGGCGACTTCGGGCTGAGCGCGGCGGCCGCCGCCGCCGCCGTCTCCTGCTTCCTGTACGCCCGCGGTCCGCGCGTCCGCTTCCGGTCCGCCTGGCTGCTGTTCGCCCTCTCGGCGACGATGACCTCGCTGGGCAACGCGGTCTGGGGCTGGTACGAGGTCGCCCTGGACGCCGAGGTGCCCAGCCCCAGCTACGCCGACCTGTTCTTCCTGTGCTTCGCGCCGCCCGCCATCGTGGGCCTGCTGGTGCTCGCCAAGCGGCCGGCGTCCCGGGCGGGCTGGATCTGTCTGGGGCTGGACGCCTGGCTGATCGGCGGCTCGCTGCTCACCCTCTCGTGGAGCCTCGCGCTCGCCCAGGCGGCCCGGATCGACGGGTCGAGCGTGGCGCACGCGGCACTGTCGCTGGCGTACCCGCTGCTCGACATCGCCCTGGTCAGCATGGTGCTCGCCCTGCACTTCCGCCGGGCGCCGGGCAACCGCACGGCGGTGAACACCGCGATCGGCGCGCTCGCGCTGACCGTGATGTGCGACGCGCTGTTCACCTCGCCGCTGCTGCACAGCAGCTACCGCTCCGGACGGCTGCTGGACGCGGGCTGGTTCGCCGGTTCGCTGCTGCTCGCCTACGCCCCCTGGGCCGCGCCCCGGCGGCACGTCGGGCAGGAGGCGCGCGCGTCCGCCGGGCACACGCGCGTCGTCCACGAGCACGTGCCGGGCCAGCGCGGCACCGGCCAGTGGAGCGCGGGACAATGGAGCACCGGCCAGTGGAGCGCGGGGCACCAGCACACGCCGGCGCTGCCGGTGCCGGGCGCCGAGCACCCGCGGTATCCGTCCGGCCGGCCGCTCACCGGCTCCCTCGCCGCGCTCACGCCGTACCTCGCCGCGGCCGTGTGCACCCTGGGCATCCTGTACAACGTCCTCAACGGCCGCAGGCCCGACCACGTCGTCCTGATCACGGCGGGCGCCGTGGTCCTGGCCCTCGTCATCCGGCAGGGCATCATGCTGCTGGACAACATCACCCTCACCCAGGAACTGGCGCAGAAGGAGAACCACTTCCGCTCCCTGGTGCAGGGCTCCAGCGACGTCATCATGATCGCCGCGCCCAACGGCGTCCTGCGCTACGTCTCGCCGGCCGCCGCCGGGGTGTACGGCCGGCCCGCCGAGGAGCTGGTGGGCACCGAGCTGGCCGCCCTCATCCACCCGGAGGACCTCGGCTGCGTGGTGCACGAGGTGCGCCGCTTCCTCGCCGCGAACCCGGTGCAGGAGCCCACCACGCGCATCGAGTGCCGGTTCCGCTCCGGCGACGGCGGCTGGCTCAACGTCGAGTCGACCGTCAACCGCCACCACGGCGGGCTGATCTTCAACAGCCGGGACGTGACCGAGCGGGTCCGCCTCCAGGCGCAGTTGCAGCACAACGCTGAGCACGACCCGCTGACCGACCTGCCCAACCGCGCGCTGTTCACCCGGCGCGTGCAGCAGGCCCTGTCCGGCCGCCGGGCCACCGACCGGGGCGCGGCCCTGCGCGGTACGGCGGTGCTCTTCATCGACCTGGACGGGTTCAAGGCGGTCAACGACACGATCGGGCACCAGGCCGGCGACGAGCTGCTCATCCAGGCCGCCCGCAGACTCCAGGAGGCGGTCCGGCAGGGCGACACCGCCTCCCGGCTGGGCGGCGACGAGTTCGCGGCCCTGATCGTCGGCGATGGCACCCGGGACCGGGCCGCCCGTGAGCGGAACATCATGGAGCTGGCCGACCGCCTGCGGGTGACCCTCTCCCAGCCGTACGTCATCGACGGCAACGACGTCCGGGTCGCCGCCTCCATCGGCGTCGCCTTCGCCGAGCCGGGCCTCGGCGCGGGCGAGCTGCTGAGAAACGCCGACCTGGCGATGTACCGCGCGAAGTCGGCCGGAAAGGGCCGGGTCGAGCTGTACAAGCCGCAGATGCAGCAGGACGTCGTCCGCAAGGCGGAGCTGGCCACGCGCCTGCGCGCCGCGCTGCACGACGGCGAGTTCACGCTGCTGCACCAGCCGGTGGTGTGCCTGGAGAGCGGCCGGATCACGACCGTCTCCGCGCAGGCCCGCTGGCGCTCCTCCCAAGGAGTGCTGTTCACCCCGGCGGAGTTCCTGCGGGTCGCCGACGACGCCGACAAGACCTCCGAGCTGGACCGCTGGATCCTCCAGGAGGCCGTTCAGCAGGCGGCCGAGCGGGCCGCCGCCGGGGTCGCCGTACCGGTGACGGTGCGGATCAGCGCCCGCCGGCTGGTGGACCGCTCGTCGCCGCTGGGCTCGGTGGAGGCGCTGCTGAGCCGGCACGGGCTGCCGCCCGGCGCGCTGGTGGTGGAGCTGTCCGACACCGACCCGCGGGTCTCGCTGGACGAGCTGGAGCGGCGGCTGACCGCGCTCAGCCGGCTCGGTGTGCGGATCGCGCTGGACGGCTTCGGCAGCGGCTACGCGGCCATCACGGCCCTGCGGCGGCTGCCCGTGGACATCCTCAAGCTCGACCGCGGCCTGGTCGAGGGCGTGGCGGAGTCCGCGCGGCTGCACAAGATCACCAGCGGTCTGCTGCGGATCGCCGGGGATCTGGGCCTGCAGTCGGTGGCCGAGGGCGTCGACCTGCCCGAGCAGGTGGCCGCGCTGCGCGCCATGGGCTGCACCCACGGCCAGGGCATGGCGTTCGCCGGTCCGCTGGACGAGTACCGGCTGCGCCGGGCGCTCGGTTCCGGCCACTACCCGGTGCCGCACGCTCCGGCCGAACCCGCGTTCGCGGGCAGTGCGAGGGAGCCGAACGGGATGTACAGCGGGGGTGTCACCGCCGTTTTCGGAGGCGGCAGCGCCCTTCGTTCACATTCTGAGACGCCCGTCCCACCCACTTGACACGTGGTGCGTGCCGGGGGGAGGGTCAGTTCCATGCGCACCCGAATTCTCGTACTTGGACAGCGCGTCGGCTGAGCTGGGACCCACCGGAGGACGATCCGGAATCCCCAGCGACCTCACCGGCGCGCTCCCCTCGCTTGCCCCTGTGGCACGAGGGGTTTTTTGTTGCACGAGTGCCGTTCGTGCAGCGCCCCAGATCCGCCCGAACCTCGCAAAAACCCTCAGCATCGAGAAGAGAATGCCGATGACCGAGCAGGCCACCGGGGCCCACCATCCGCAGCCGCGGCCCCGTTCCGGAGGACAGCAGTCCGCCCCCGTCGAGCACGTCACGGGTGCGCAGTCCCTCATCCGCTCCCTCGAGGAGGTCGGCGCGGACACGGTATTCGGCATTCCCGGCGGCGCGATCCTCCCGGCGTACGACCCGCTGATGGACTCCACCCGGGTGCGGCACGTGCTGGTCCGGCACGAGCAGGGCGCGGGCCACGCGGCCACCGGCTACGCGCAGGCCACCGGCAAGGTCGGCGTCTGCATGGCGACGTCCGGTCCGGGCGCCACCAACCTGGTCACGCCGATCGCGGACGCGCACATGGACTCCGTGCCGCTGGTCGCGATCACCGGCCAGGTGGCCTCCAAGTCGATCGGCACGGACGCCTTCCAGGAGGCGGACATCGTCGGCATCACCATGCCGATCACCAAGCACAACTGGCTGGTCACCAAGGCCGAGGACATCCCCCGGGTGATCGCGCAGGCGTTCCACGTCGCCTCCACCGGCCGCCCGGGCCCGGTCCTGGTCGACATCGCCAAGGACGCCCTCCAGGCGAAGACCACCTTCTCCTGGCCGCCCGTCATGGACCTGCCCGGCTACCGCCCGGTGACCAAGCCGCACGCCAAGCAGATCCGCGAGGCCGCCAAGCTCATCACCGCCGCCCGCAAGCCGGTGCTGTACGTCGGCGGCGGCGTCCTCAAGGCGCAGGCCACGGCCGAGCTGAAGGTCCTCGCCGAGCTGACCGGCGCGCCCGTCACCACCACCCTGATGGCGCTCGGCGCGTTCCCCGACAGCCACCCGCTGCACCTCGGCATGCCCGGCATGCACGGCAGCGTCGCCGCGGTCACCGCGCTGCAGAAGGCCGACCTGATCGTGGCCCTCGGCGCCCGCTTCGACGACCGCGTCACCGGCAAGCTGGACAGCTTCGCGCCCTACGCCAAGATCGTCCACGCGGACATCGACCCGGCCGAGATCGGCAAGAACCGCGCGGCGGACGTGCCGATCGTCGGCGACGCCCGCGAGGTCATCGCCGACCTGGTGCAGGCGGTGCAGAAGGAGCACAGCGAGGGCCACAAGGGCGACTACACCGCCTGGTGGAGCGACCTGAACCGGTGGCGCGAGACCTACCCGCTCGGCTACGACCTGCCCGAGGACGGCTCGCTCTCCCCGCAGGCGGTCATCGAGCGCGTCGGCCGGCTCGCCCCCGAGGGCACGATCTTCGCCGCGGGCGTCGGCCAGCACCAGATGTGGGCCGCGCACTTCATCCAGTACGACCGGCCCGCCACCTGGCTGAACTCCGGCGGCGCCGGGACGATGGGGTACGCGGTTCCCGCCGCCATGGGCGCCAAGGCCGGCCGGCCGGAGCAGACCGTGTGGGCGATCGACGGCGACGGCTGCTTCCAGATGACCAATCAGGAACTGACCACCTGCGCGCTGAACAACATCCCGATCAAGGTCGCCGTCATCAACAACGGCGCCCTCGGGATGGTCCGCCAGTGGCAGACCCTGTTCTACAACCAGCGCTACTCCAACACCGTGCTGCACAGCGGCCCGGACGACGTCGACCCGGCCGCCCGGGGCACCCGGGTGCCGGACTTCGTGAAGCTGGCGGAGGCGATGGGCTGCGTGGCCCTGCGCTGCGAGCGCCCCGAGGACCTGGACAAGGTCATCGAGGAGGCCAACTCCATCAACGACCGTCCGGTCGTCGTCGACTTCATCGTCCACCAGGACGCGATGGTCTGGCCGATGGTCGCCGCCGGCACCTCCAACGACGAGATCATGGCCGCCCGGGACGTCCGCCCCGACTTCGGCGACAACGAAGACGACTGACCGTCAACAGGCAAGGAAGAGCAACCACCATGTCCAAGCACACGCTCTCCGTCCTGGTGGAGAACACGCCGGGCATCCTCGCCCGGATCGCCGCCCTGTTCTCCCGGCGAGGCTTCAACATCGACTCGCTCGCGGTCGGCGTCACCGAGCACCCCGACATCTCCCGCATCACCATCGTGGTGACCGTCGAGGACCTGCCGCTGGAGCAGGTGACCAAGCAGCTCAACAAGCTCGTCAACGTGCTGAAGATCGTCGAGCTGGAGCCGGGCCAGGCCGTGCAGCGCGAACTCGTCCTCGTGAAGGTCCGCGCCGACAACGAGACCCGCTCCCAGATCGTGGAGATCGTCCAGCTGTTCCGCGCCAAGACCGTGGACGTCTCCCCGGAGGCCGTGACCATCGAGGCCACCGGTTCCAACGACAAGCTGACCGCCATGCTCAAGATGCTGGAGCCGTACGGCATCAAGGAGCTGGTCCAGTCCGGCACGATCGCGATCGGCCGCGGCGCCCGTTCGATCACGGACCGCTCGCTGCGCGCTCTCGACCGGACGGCGTAAGACCCGGTACGGGCGTCCGGCGATCAACGGCCGCCCGTATCCCGAGACCCCCGAACTTCCCTCCCGCCCGCCGTCATACGGTGGGACGCACCACCAGCACACAAGGAGAACCCAAAGTGGCCGAGCTGTTCTACGACGCTGACGCCGACCTGTCCATCATCCAGGGCCGCAAGGTCGCGGTCATCGGCTACGGCAGCCAGGGCCACGCCCACGCGCTGTCGCTGCGCGACTCCGGTGTCGACGTGCGTGTCGGTCTGCACGAGGGCTCGAAGTCCAAGGCCAAGGCCGAGGAGCAGGGCCTGCGCGTGGTGACCCCGGCCGAGGCCGCCGCCGAGGCCGACGTCATCATGATCCTGGTCCCGGACCCGATCCAGGGCCAGGTCTACGAGGAGTCGATCAAGGACAACCTCAAGGACGGCGACGCGCTGTTCTTCGGTCATGGCTTCAACATCCGCTTCGGCTTCATCAAGCCCCCGGCCGGCGTGGACGTCTGCATGGTCGCCCCGAAGGGCCCGGGCCACCTGGTCCGCCGCCAGTACGAGGAGGGCCGCGGCGTTCCGTGCATCGCCGCCGTGGAGCAGGACGCCTCCGGCAACGCCTTCGCGCTGGCCCTGTCGTACGCCAAGGGCATCGGCGGCACCCGCGCCGGCGTCATCAAGACCACCTTCACCGAGGAGACCGAGACCGACCTCTTCGGCGAGCAGGCCGTGCTGTGCGGTGGCACCTCGGCCTTGGTCAAGGCGGGCTTCGAGACCCTGGTCGAGGCCGGCTACCAGCCGGAGATCGCCTACTTCGAGTGCCTGCACGAGCTGAAGCTGATCGTCGACCTCATGTACGAGGGCGGCCTGGAGAAGATGCGCTGGTCCGTCTCCGAGACCGCCGAGTGGGGCGACTACGTCACCGGCCCGCGCATCATCACCGACGCCACCAAGGCCGAGATGAAGAAGGTCCTCGCCGAGATCCAGGACGGCACCTTCGCCCGGAACTGGATGGACGAGTACCACGGTGGCCTGAAGAAGTACGACGAGTACAAGAAGCAGGACTCCGAGCACCTGCTGGAGACCACCGGCAAGCAGCTGCGCAAGCTGATGTCGTGGGTCGACGAGGAGGCCTGACCTCGCCTCGCGTGGCGGTGTCCCCGGTCCGGGGGCACCGCCACGCGGCTTCCGGCCCGGGCTCCGTACAAAGTGGAGCCTCTCATCCGGGTGATCCTTCCGCGGAGGCGTAATACAGAACGCGCCGCGCCACTACACTTCTGCACAACACGCGTCAGGCCCACAGCGTCGTGCGTCTTCCGCGGCTAGCCCCCCTCCACCGCCTGCGGCCGTCGGGACGGCCGTCCGCATCGCACATGTGAGGACTCACGTGAGCTCGAAACCTGTCGTACTCATCGCTGAAGAGCTGTCGCCCGCCACCGTCGACGCACTCGGTCCGGACTTCGAGATCCGGCACTGCAACGGAGCGGACCGCTCCGAGCTGCTGCCGGCCATCGCCGACGTGGACGCGATCCTGATCCGCTCGGCCACCAAGGTCGACGCCGAGGCCATCGCCGCCGCGAAGAAGCTCAAGGTCGTCGCGCGAGCCGGCGTCGGCCTGGACAACGTCGACGTCGCCGCCGCCACCAAGGCCGGCGTGATGGTCGTCAACGCCCCCACCTCCAACATCGTGACCGCCGCCGAGCTGGCCTGCGGTCTCCTCCTGTCCACCGCCCGCAACATCCCGCAGGCCAACGCCGCGCTGAAGAACGGCGAGTGGAAGCGCAGCAAGTACACGGGCGTGGAGCTGGCCGAGAAGACGCTGGGCGTCGTGGGCCTGGGCCGCATCGGTGCCCTCGTCGCGCAGCGCATGTCCGCGTTCGGCATGAAGGTCGTCGCCTACGACCCCTACGTGCAGCCCGCGCGGGCCGCGCAGATGGGCGTCAAGGTGCTGTCGCTGGACGAGCTGCTGGAGGTCTCCGACTTCATCACCGTCCACCTGCCCAAGACCCCCGAGACCCTCGGCCTGATCGGCGACGAGGCGCTGCGCAAGGTCAAGCCGAGCGTGCGCATCGTCAACGCCGCGCGCGGCGGCATCGTGGACGAAGCGGCGCTGTACGCGGCCCTGAAGGAGGGCCGGGTCGCCGGCGCCGGCCTGGACGTGTACGCCAAGGAGCCGTGCACCGACTCCCCGCTGTTCGAGCTGGACCAGGTCGTCTGCACCCCGCACCTCGGCGCGTCCACCGACGAGGCGCAGGAGAAGGCCGGCATCGCCGTCGCCAGGTCCGTCCGCCTCGCGCTGGCCGGCGAGCTGGTGCCGGACGCGGTCAACGTCCAGGGCGGTGTCATCGCCGAGGACGTCAAGCCGGGCCTGCCGCTGGCCGAGCGCCTCGGCCGGATCTTCACCGCGCTGGCCGGCGAGGTCGCGGTCCGCCTCGACGTCGAGGTCTACGGCGAGATCACCCAGCACGATGTGAAGGTGCTGGAGCTGTCCGCGCTCAAGGGCGTCTTCGAGGACGTGGTGGACGAGACCGTGTCCTACGTCAACGCGCCGCTGTTCGCGCAGGAGCGCGGCGTCGAGGTGCGCCTGACCACCAGCTCGGAGTCGGCCGAACACCGCAACGTGGTGACCGTGCGCGGCACGCTGGGCACCGGCGAGGAGGTGTCGGTCTCCGGCACGCTGGCCGGCCCGAAGCACGTCCAGAAGATCGTCGCGGTCGGCGAGTTCGACGTCGACCTCGCGCTCGCCGACCACATGGCGGTGCTGCGCTACGAGGACCGTCCGGGCGTCGTCGGCACCGTGGGCCGCATCCTCGGCGAGGCGGGCATCAACATCGCCGGCATGCAGGTCGCCCGCGCGGCGGTGGGCGGCGAGGCGCTGGCCGTGCTGACCGTCGACGACACGGTGGGCGCCGCCGTGCTGGCCGAGGTCGCCGCGGAGATCGGGGCCACGTCGGCCCGGTCGGTCAACCTGGTCTGAGCAACGCGTCAAACGCCGGACGGGCTGAGGAACCTCAGCCCGTCCGGCGTTTTGCCGTCTTCCCTCAGCTGTCCCCGACCTGGCTCCTCCGCAGCGTCGCCGCCGCCATCACGGCCGCCAGCGCCAGCGTCACCGCCCCCGCGACCGCCGCCGCGTGCATCCCGCCGGTGAACGCCTCCCGCGCCGTCGTCAGCAGGGACTCTCCCGCCCGGCCGGGCAGACGCGGCGCTTCGGCCAGCGCCCCGCCCAGCGTCTCGCGGGCCTCCGCCGGGGCCGCGGCCGGTATCTCGTGGCGGTAGAGGGCCGTACCGATGGTGCCGAGGACCGCCATGCCGAGCGCGCCGCCGAACTCGGTGCCGGTCTCCAGCAGGGCGGAGGCCGTGCCCGCCCGCTCCGCCGGCACGCCGCTCATCGCGAGGTCGGTCAGCTGGGACATCACCATGACCACCCCGGAGGCCAGGACGCCGGCCGCGGCCAGCACCAGCCACAGGGAGTCGGTGCCGGCGAGGGCGAGCAGGGCGAAACCGGCGGCGCCGACCGCGAATCCGGCGGCGACCACGTGCCCGCGGTGGACACCCCGCTGGACGAGCCGCGCGGTGAGCGGTCCGGCGACCCCGATCAGCACCGACGGCAGCAGGCTCCACAGCGCCGCCGCCAGCGGGCTCTTGCCGAGGACGGATTGCAGGTACTGGGTGGTGAAGACGGCCGAGCCCATCATGCCGAACGCGGAGACCAGGGTCAGCAGCAGCGACGGGGTGAAGCCGGGGCCCCGGAACAGGGCCGGCGGGATCAGCGGGGCGGCGCCGGCGCGCTGACGCCGGACGAACAGGGCCGCGAAGAGCAGGCCGACGACGAGCGAGGCGACGTACCGGAGGTGCCAGCCCTCGGACGGGATCTCCTTCAGGCCGTAGACCACGGGGAGCACGGCGGCCAGCGACAGCGGGACGCTCGGCCAGTCGAAGCGGCCGGGCCCGGGGTTCCTCGACTCGGGCAGCAGCACCGGGCCGAGGACGAGCAGCAGCGCCATGGCGGGCAGGTTGACCAGGAAGACCGAGCCCCACCAGAAGTGCTCGACCAGGATGCCGCTCAGCACCGAGCCGAGCGCGACGCCTGCGGTCATCACGCCGGACCACAGTCCGATCGCCTTGGTGCGCTGGGCCGGGTCGGTGAACATCGTGCGCAGCAGGGCCATCGTGGACGGCATCAGGGTCGCGCCGCCGACGCCGAGGACCGCGCGGGCCGCGATCAGGGTCTCGGCGCTGTTCGCGTAGGCCGCGAGGAGCGAGGCGGCGCCGAAGGCGGCGGCACCGCACAGCAGCAGCCGGCGGCTGCCGAGGCGGTCGCCGAGCGAGCCCATCGTCATCAGCAGGCCGGCCAGGACGAAGCCGTAGATGTCGAAGATCCACAGTTGCTGGGTGCCGGTCGGCCGCAGGTCGGCGTTGATCGCGGGGGTCGCGAAGTAGAGCACCGAGACGTCCATCGAGACCAGCAGCAGCGGCAGCATCAGCACACCGAGCGCGGTCCACTCGCGGCGCCCGGCGCGGACGGGGGCGCCCGGGGCGCCGACGGGGAGGGTGCTCGTCGAGTTTGTCATGGCGAGGACTGTACGGACGTCTTAAACGCTTGTCTAGGACAGTTGTATAAGTCGAACGTCTAGGACGGTTGTATGGATGCGGCGTAGGGTGTCGGCATGGGACACCGTGAGGATCTGCTCGAAGGCGCCCAGCGCTGCCTGCTGCGGAAGGGCTTCCTGCGCACGACCGCGCGGGACATCGTCAAGGAGTCGGGCACCAATCTGGCGTCGATCGGCTACCACTACGGCTCGAAGGACGAGCTGCTGGCGCAGGCGTACGTCGCTCTCATCGAGGGCGTGGGCGAGCGCTTCGCCCCCGCGCAGGCCGAGGAGATGACCCAGCCGCCCGGCTCGCTGGAACGCTTCCAGGAGGTGTGGGCCGCCGTCATCCGCACCGTTCCCGAGGCCCGGCCGATCTGGCTGCTCAGCTTCGAGCTGATGTTCCAGGACGAGCGGCTCGCCGAGGTGCGCAAACTCCTGGCCGAGGCGCAGGAGGAGGGTCGTACCGGCCTCGTCGCCCTGTTCAGCGGTGTTCCGGAAGCCGACCTGGCCCCGGAGCGCGGCGAGACCGAGGGCCGGCTCTACCAGACCCTGCTCAACGGCCTCATGGTCCAGTGGCTCTTCGACCCGGATACGGCGACCACCGCCGAGCAGCTCACGCAAGGACTGCGGCGGGTGATCGGCGCGGCCGAAGAGCGCTGATCCGGCCGGTCACGGGCGGCCGGCGGCCGCGTCAGGACGAACCGGTGCGACGGACCCGCCGCGCGGAACGGCGTCCGGACCCCGTGGCGGACGCGGAGCCGGCGGTACCGATCGCCGGCGCCGGGGCGGCCGGGCTCGCCGCGCGGGCGCCGCCGGCCCGGTGGGAGCCGTCGCCGTTCTCCCGCGGTCAGCCGGCGTCCGTGCGACGGAGACCTTGCGCGGGCCCGGACCGGCCGGCCGGGTCGCCGCCGGTGCCTTCCCGCCGGCGTACGGCCGGCTCCGCTTCCGGGACACCCTGAGCGGCCCCGGCCGCGCGCCGCCCGGCGGACACCGGCACCCTCCACCGGGACCTCGCCGCGATCACCGGCACGGCACCGGCCGCGTGAGAAGGCGCCGGGCGAAGCTCACAGCCGGGCCCGTTTCAGCGCCATGTGCAGCAGCAGCCGGTCCTCGCCGTCGTCCAGGTCCAGGCCGGTCAGCTGCTCCACCCGGGACAGCCGGTAGTACAGCGTCTGGCGGTGGATGCCCAGCTCGGACGCCGTACGCCCGGCCTGGCCCGCGCAGTCGAGGTACACCTCCGCCGTGCGGGCCAGTTCCGCGTGGGCGGGGGAGAGCAGCGCGCCGACCACCCGGTCGTGCGCGGTCTCCGGCGGCAGCGCGGTCAGCAGCCGGTACGCCCCGATCCGCGCCCACTGGGCCACCGGCCCGAGCCGCGGCTCGGCCAGTGCGGCGCGCGCGGCGTCGAAGGCCTGCTGCCAGCTGGTGCCCAGCTCGGCGAGGCCCGCGCCCGGCTCGCCGATGCCGGCGGCGGCGCACCCGGTGGCCCGGACGGCCGGTCCGGCCGCCGCGCCGGGCCGCGCCGCCACGGCCGCCGCCGTCCGCGCGCCGGCCCGCGCGTCCGCGCCCCACGGGACTCCTCGGCCTCCTTCAGCAGCCGTGTGGCCGCGGCCGTCGCGGGGGCCGTCGTGTCCGGGCTGCGCAGTCGCACCAGGACCGCCAGGCTCAGACCGGCCGCCCCCCACGGCAGCGTGCACAGGGCCGTGGCGTGCGGGACCGTGCGCGGTGCGGGGACGTCGTCCGGGTCGGCCGACGGCCAGGGCGCGACGCAGACCAGGGTGTGCGGGCCGTCGGCGCGCGGGCCGAGCGCGGTGCGCAGCTCGGCCACCGCCATGTCCCGCTGCCAGCCCCGGTCCGCGGTGAGCACCGCCCGTAGCTCCCGGCTCAGCCCGGCCCCGGCCTCCGCCTCGTCCGCGAGCAGCGCGCCGATCCGGTCCGCCACTCCCATGGCCGCGGTCAGCTGGGCGTCCGTCGGCCCCGGGTCGCCGTCCAGCAGCCAGACGTAGCCGAGGACGACGCCCCGGTGGCGCACGGGCAGGCAGATCCGGCCCCGGTAGACACCGGCCCCGGTGCTGGGCGGGATGCGCACCGGCGCGGTCGCCCGGGTGATGCCGAAGCCCTCGAACCAGGCCCGGACGGCGGCCGTGGAGCGCCGGGTCAGGATCGAGCGGGTGCGCACCGGATCCAGCGCGGACGGGTCCAGCTCGTCCTCGCTGTCGTAGGCCCCGAAGGCGATCAGCTCGAAGTCGCGGTTCTCCAGGGTCGCGGGCACCCCCAGCAGCTCGGAGATCTCGTCCACCAGCTCCTGGTAATCCGCCTTGAATTCAGCCGCCACCCGGGCATTCTCCCGCATTTCGCGGCCACCTTCATACATCTGTCTGAGATCCCGGGCACGGATGCGTGACAGCTGTCGATGGCCCAGGATCGGAGAGATCCTTAGGTTTCACGGTGGTTCTCCGTGCCGTTCCCGAATCGTCGGGTGACGGCCCCTTCGGTGCTTGTCTGTGGAGGTGCCCCGTGCTGGGTCCCGTGATTCTCGCCGCGTCGCGCAGCGACCGGATGCGACGCCTGATCTCGGCGGCCCCGGTGACCAAGCAGGTCGTCGACCGCTTCATACCCGGCGAAACCGTGGCCGACATCGTCCCGATCATCGAGGACCTGACGGCCAAGGGCCTGGAGCTGACGATGGACGTCGTCGGCGAGGACATCACCACGCCCGAGCAGGCCACCGCCGCCCGGGACGCCTACCTGGCGCTGATCGACCACCTCAAGGGCCTGGAACTGGGCGAGAAGGTCGAGATGTCGGTCAAGCTCTCCATGTTCGGCCAAGCGCTGGACGGCGGCCACGAGCTGGCCCTCGCCAACGTCCGTCCGGTCGTCGAGGCCGCCGCCGCCATCGGCACGACGGTCACCCTGGACGCCGAGGACCACACCACCCTCGACTCGATGTTCGCCATCCACGAGGAGCTGCGGAAGGACTTCCCGCAGACGGGCTGCGTCATCCAGGCCTACCTCTTCCGCACCGAGGCCGACGCCCGCCGCCTCGCCGAGTCCGGCAGCCGGGTGCGCCTGGTCAAGGGCGCCTACAAGGAGCCCGCCGAGGTCGCCTACCAGCAGAAGCACGAGATCGACAAGGCCTACGTGCGCGTCCTGCGGATCCTGATGGAGGGCGAGGGCTACCCGATGATCGGGTCCCACGACCCCCGCCTGATCGCCATCGCCCAGGAACTGGCCCACAGGGCCGGCCGTAAGCTCGACGAGTACGAGTTCCAGATGCTGTACGGCATCCGGGGCGAGGAGCACCTGCGGCTGGCCGCCGAGGGGCACCGCATGCGCGTCTACACCGCCTACGGCACCGACTGGTACGGCTATTTCATGCGCCGCCTGGCGGAGAAGCCCGCCAACCTGCGGTTCTTCCTCCGTTCCATGGTCAGCAAGGGCTGAGCCACACCACCCGCTCACGTACAAGGAGTTACGGATCTCATGGACGCTGTGACCCAGGTCCCCACCCCCGTCAACGAGCCGGTGCACGGCTACGCCCCCGGTTCGCCCGAGCGCGCCCGGCTGGAGGCCAAGCTCAAGGAGCTGGCCGAGAACCCGATCGACCTGCCGATGACCATCGGCGGCGAGAAGCGGCTGGGCGGCGGCGAGCCGTTCGAGGTCGTGCAGCCGCACAACCACAAGGCCGTCCTCGGCACCGGCCGGCACGCCACGCAGCAGGACGCGCAGGACGCCATCGACGCGGCCCTGGCCGCCGCCCCGGCCTGGCGCGCGATGTCCTTCGACGACCGCGCCGCGATCATCCTGCGCGCCGCCGAGCTGCTGGCCGGCCCGTGGCGCGAGACGATCGCCGCGTCCACCATGCTGGGCCAGTCCAAGACCGCCCAGCAGGCCGAGATCGACAGCCCCTGCGAGCTGGTCGACTTCTGGCGCTTCAACGTCCACTACGCCCGCCAGATCCTGGCCGAGCAGCCCCCGGCGAACTCCCCGGGCGTGTGGAACCGCCTGGACCACCGCCCGCTGGAGGGCTTCGTCTACGCGATCACGCCGTTCAACTTCTCGGCGATCGCGGCGAACCTGCCCACCGCTCCGGCCCTGATGGGCAACGTGGTGGTCTGGAAGCCGTCCCCGACGCAGACCCACGCCGCCGTCCTCCTGATGGAGCTGCTGGAGGAGGCGGGCCTGCCCAAGGGCGTCATCAACCTCGTCACCGGCGACGGCATCGCGGTCTCCGAGGTCGCCCTGGAGCACCGGGACCTCGCGGGCATCCACTTCACCGGCTCGACCAAGACCTTCCAGTACCTGTGGAAGACAGTCGGCAACAACATCGAGAAGTACCGCTCCTACCCGCGTCTGGTCGGCGAGACCGGCGGCAAGGACTTCCTGGTCGCCCACCCGTCGGCCGACCGCGCGATCCTGAAGACGGCCCTGACCCGCGGTGCCTTCGAGTACCAGGGCCAGAAGTGCAGCGCCACCTCCCGCGCCTACATCCCGGCCTCCATCTGGAACTCGGGCTTCAAGGAGGAGTTCGCGGCCGAGGTCGACTACCTCACCATGGGTGACGTCACCGACCTGTCGAACTTCCTCGGCGCCGTCATCGACGACCGCTCGTTCGCCAAGAACAAGGCCGCCATCGACCGCGCCAAGTCCGACCCCGCCTGCACGATCGTGGCCGGCGGCTCCTACGACGACTCGGTGGGCTACTTCGTCCGCCCGACCGTCATCGAGTGCACCGACCCGGAGAACGAGGTCTTCACCACCGAGTACTTCGGCCCGATCCTCGCGGTGTACGTCTACGAGGACGACAAGTACGACGAGATGCTGACCCAGATGGAGTCGGTGTCGGACTACGCCCTCACCGGCTCGGTCATCGCCAACGACCGCGCGGCGGCGGCGTACACGATGGAGAAGCTCCGCTTCGCCGCGGGCAACTTCTACATCAACGACAAGTCGACCGGCGCCGTCGTCGGCCAGCAGCCCTTCGGCGGCGGCCGCGCCTCCGGCACCAACGACAAGGCCGGCGCCCCCCAGAACCTCCTGCGCTGGACCCTGACCCGCGCCATCAAGGAGACCCTGGTCCCGCCGACCGACTACACCTACCCGCACATGGGCTGACCGCCCCCGCGATCCCGGCCCGGGACGCCCGCTCACCGCAGCGGGCCTCCCGGGCCGTCGCCATGTCCGGCGGGTGATACTGCCGTCATGACCCATAGACAGCGCCTCGTCCACACCGCCGATCTCGACCCCGCCGAACTCAGGGACGTACGCGCCCTGTTGGACCACGCCTTCGACGGGGACTTCTCCGACGAGGACTGGGACCACGGGCTCGGCGGAGTGCACGTGCTGATCCGGGACGACGACGGCCTCGCCGCCCACGGGGCCCTCGTGATGCGCCGGCTGCGGCACCGGGGACGGTGGCTGCGCACCGGATACGTCGAAGCCGTCGCCGTACGGGCCGACGTGCGGCGGACCGGGCTCGGCGGACGGGTGATGGCCGGGCTGGAGCGGGTGCTCGACCGGGCCTACGACCTCGGCGCGCTGTCGGCGAGCGACGAGGGCGCCCTGCTGTACGCCGCCCGGGGCTGGCAGTGCTGGCCCGGACAGGTGCACGCCCTCTCGCCCGACGGCGTCGTCCGGCTGCCGGACGAGGAGGGCGGCGTGTACCTGTGGCCCCCTCTGGCCGGCCCGCCCGACCCGTCCGGGGAACTGGTCTTCGACTGGCGGGACGGCGACATCACCTGACGGCGCGTCGGACGGCGAGGGAAAAGCCCAGCTCAGCGGCTTCTCCGTCTCAGATAGTAGGAAGTCCGAGTAATTGTGCAGACAGGCGCGGGCCGCTCGCTTAACGTGAAAGGAGCCGAACGCCTCGCTCCATCCAGCGAACGGCGGTCGTGAGCCGGCCCGCGCAGGCAACCCCTGCGGCCAAGCGCTCCCCGCCCCTTCCGGCAGCTCGTATCCCCCCACAGCCGTGCTCCACGTATGCCGAAGGAGTCGATTGCCATGGCCGAGACGACCGTCCGCCGCCGAGTCCGCCACGTGTCCCGTACGAGCGAGTCCGACCGCAAGAACGCCGCCGCCGCCCTCCAGCGGGCCCTGGACCGCCGGGACAACGGCGGCCAGACCGGCCACTGAACCACGGCCGCGCGGGCACCCCGCCACCCGCCCGGCTGTCCGTATGGCGGACATGGTGTGTCATCACCTGGGACGAGGAGTAGGGTGCCCGACATGTCTCGCAGCATCAATCTCGCAGTGATCCCCGGTGACGGCATCGGCCAGGAGGTCGTGGCCGAGGGTCTGAAGGTCCTCTCCGCCGTCCTGCCGCAGGATGTGAAGCTGGAGACCAAGGAGTACGACTTCGGCGCCAAGCGCTACCACGCCACCGGTGAGACCCTCACCGACGGCGACCTGGAGCAGCTCAAGGGCCACGACGCCATCCTGCTCGGCGCGATCGGCGACCCGTCCGTGCCGTCCGGCGTCCTGGAGCGCGGCTTCCTGCTGAAGCTCCGCTTCGCCTTCGACCACCACGTCAACCTGCGCCCGTCCAAGCTGCTCCCCGGTGTCGCCACCCCGCTGGCCGGCCAGCCGGAGATCGACTTCGTCGTCGTCCGCGAGGGCACCGAGGGCCCGTACACGGGCAACGGCGGCACCATCCGCAAGGGCACCGCGCACGAGGTCGCCACCGAGGTGTCCGTCAACACGGCCTACGGCGTCGAGCGCGTCGTCCGCGACGCCTTCGAGCGCGCCCAGGCCCGCCCGCGCAAGAAGCTGACGCTGGTCCACAAGAACAACGTGCTGACCTTCGCCGGGCACCTGTGGACGAACATCTTCCACCAGGTGGCCGCGGAGTACCCCGAGGTCACCACCGACTACATCCACGTCGACGCGGCGACGATCTACCTCGTCACCGACCCCGGCCGCTTCGACGTCATCGTCACCGACAACCTCTTCGGCGACATCATCACCGACCTCGCCGCGGCCGTCTCCGGCGGCATCGGCGTGGCCGCCTCCGGCAACATCAACCCCAGCCGCGAGTTCCCGTCCATGTTCGAGCCGGTCCACGGCTCGGCCCCGGACATCGCCGGCCAGGGCAAGGCCGACCCCACGGCCACCGTCCTGTCCGTCGCCCTCCTGCTGCGCCACCTGGGCTACGAGTCGGAGGCCGACCGCATCGACACCGCGGTCGCCGCCGACCTCACCGAGCGCGCCGGCCGGCCGGCCCGCCCCACCTCCAAGATCGGCGACGCGCTCGCCGTACGCGTAGCCGGCTGACCCGCCGCGCTACACCCAAGCCGCCGGGTCGCCACCGCACCCGGCGGCTTCTGACGTGTCCCGCCGGGTGTCATCCTCAACCCCAGGGCCGCCTCACCCCGATTCCGTCTGCCGCGGGCCCCGCGCGATAATCGAACGCGGAGCCGCGATATGAGGGATTGCTCGGACGTCCTAGCACCGACGACCGGGAGTGCAGGCGTGTACGCGGCCCGTCACTACAACCGGTGAAGGACAACCACTGATGACGACGCCCACGATCGAGCTCAAGCCGTCCGCCAGCCCACTCGCCGCCGCGGAGCGCGAGGCGATTCTGGCCAACCCCGGCTTCGGCCGCCACTTCACCGACCACATGGTGACGATCAAGTGGACCGAGGGCCGCGGCTGGCACGACGCCCAGCTCGTTCCTTACGGCCCGATCTCCATCGACCCCTCCACGCACGTCCTGCACTACGGCCAGGAGATCTTCGAGGGCCTGAAGGCGTTCCGCCAGCCCGACGGTTCGGTCGCGGTGTTCCGCCCCGAGGCCAGCGCCCGCCGGTTCCGCAACTCCGCCCGCCGCATGGCCATGGCCGAGCTGCCCGAGGAGCTGTTCATCGGCGCGCTGGACGCGCTGCTCACCCAGGACGCCGACTGGGTTCCGCCGCACGGCGGCGAGGCCTCCCTCTACCTGCGGCCGTTCATGTTCGCCACGGAGGCCGCGCTCGGCGTCCACCCGGCCAACGAATACCTGTTCATGCTGATCGCCTCCCCGTCCGGCGCCTACTTCGCCGGCGGCGTGAAGCCGGTCACCATCTGGGTCGCCGAGGACCACGTCCGCGCGGTGCCGGGCGGCACGGGCGACGCCAAGACCGGCGGCAACTACGCCGCGTCCCTGCTGCCGCAGGCCGAGGCCGCCGCGCACGGCTGCGACCAGGTCGTCTACCTCGACGCGGTGACCCGCACCAAGGTCGAGGAGTCCGGCAGCATGAACGTCGCGTTCGTCTACGGCGACCGGATCGTCACTCCCTCGCTCACCGGCTCCATCCTGGAGGGCATCACCCGCGACTCCCTCCTCCAGGTCGCCCGCGACCTCGGCTACACCGCCGAGGAGGGCACGATCACGCTGGAGCAGTGGCGCGCGGACGCGGCGTCCGGCGCGCTGACCGAGGTCTTCGCCTGCGGCACCGCCGCGGTGGTCACGCCCATCGGCCACGTCAAGACCAAGACGGACGCGTGGTCCCACGGCGACGGTACGCCCGGGCCGGTCACCATGCGGCTGCGGGACGCTCTGCTGGGCATCCAGCGCGGTCTCATGGAGGACAAGCACGGATGGCGTCACCAGGTCGGTTAAGCGCGCGGCTCACACGGCCGCACAGGGGCGCGGGGCGGCCGCGTGATCGTCGGGAACGATCACGCGGCTCCCCGCGCCCCTTCGCTGTGCGCCGCGGACGTGCGACCGGATTAGAGCAGCGTTCGATGTGACATGAGTCCTGCTGCCGGTCAATGCTGTCCCTCCAAGAATTCTCTGTTTAGAGTGATGCTCTAACAACTGGAAGACGTGGAGGACAAGGAGGTGCCGCGTCGTGCGACTGACCCCGACCGAACGTGACCGGCTGCTGCTCTTCGGTGCCGCGGAGCTGGCCCGGGCCCGCCGGGCGCGCGGCCTGAAGCTGAACGTGCCGGAGGCCACCGCGCTGATCGCGGACACCGTCTGCGAGGCGGCCCGCGACGGCAGACGGCTCGCCGAGGCCATCGAGGCCGCCCGCTCGGTGCTCGGCCCCGGGGACGTGCTGCCGGGCGTCGCCGACGTCGTCACCGAGGTGATGGTCGAGGCCGTCTTCGACGACGGCTCCCGGCTCGCGGTCGTCTCCGACCCCATCGGCGCAGGCCTGGGCGAGGACGCCCCGGGCGCGCTGCTGCCCGGCCCCGAGCACGCCGACCCCGAGCCCGCCGTCCGGCTGCGCGTCACCAACACCGCCGGCGTGCCGGTCTCCGTCACCTCCCACTTCCACTTCTTCGAGGCCAACCCGCGCCTCGACTTCGACCGCCGCGCCGCCTACGGCATGCGGCTCGCCGTGCCCGCCGGCTCCTCGGTCCGCTTCGGGCCCGGCGAGAGCGAGGAGGTCGCGCTCGTGCCGATCGGCGGCGAGCGGATCGCGATCGGCTTCGCCGGCCTGGTCGACGGGCCGCTGGACGCGCCCGGCGCGCGGGAAGAGGCCCTGCGCAGGGCCGCCGCCTGCGGCTACCTGGGAGCGACCCCGGAAGGAGACGAGGAGCGATGAGCCGCTCGAAGGGACGAGAGGTGAGCCGGTCGATCCACATCGACCCGCACGCCTACGCCGCCACCCACGGCCCGCGCGCCGGCGACCGCGTCCGCCTCGGCGACTCCGGGCTGACGATCCGCGTCGAGTCCGACTCCCAGCGGTACGGCGACGAGTTCCTGGCCGGTTTCGGCAAGACCGCCCGCGACGGACTGCACCTGAAGGCCGCCGCCGTCCGCGACACCTGTGACGTCGTGATCAGCAACGTCGTGGTGATCGACGCGGTGCAGGGCATCCGCAAGGTGTCCATCGGCATCCGCGAGGGACGCATCGCGGCCATCGGGCGGGCCGGCAACCCGGACACCCTGGACGGCGTGGACGTCGTCGTCGGCACCGGTACCTCCATCGTCTCCGGCGAGGGCCTGATCGCCACCGCCGGCGCCGTCGACACCCATGTGCACCTGCTGTCGCCGCGCATCATGGAGGCGTCCCTCGCCTCCGGCGTGACCACGATCATCGGGCAGGAGTTCGGCCCGGTCTGGGGCGTCGGCGTCAACTCGCCGTGGGCGCTGCGCCACGCCTTCAACGCCTTCGACGCCTGGCCGGTCAACATCGGCTTCCTGGGCCGGGGTTCGTCCTCCCGTCCGGCGCCGCTGATCGAGGCCCTGGCCGAGGGCGGGGCGAGCGGGTTCAAGGTGCACGAGGACATGGGCGCCCACACCCGCGCGCTGGACACCGCGCTGCGGGTCGCCGAGGAGCACGACGTCCAGGTGGCCCTGCACAGCGACGGCCTGAACGAGTGCCTGTCGGTCGAGGACACCCTGAAGGTGCTGGAGGGCCGTACGATCCACGCCTTCCACATCGAGGGCTGCGGCGGCGGACACGTGCCCAACGTCCTGAAGATGGCCGGTGTGCCGAACGTCATCGGCTCCTCCACCAACCCCACCCTGCCTTTCGGCCGGGACGCGGTCGCCGAGCACTACGGCATGATCGTCTCCGTCCACGACCTCAAGCCCGACCTGCCCGGCGACGCGGCGATGGCCCGCGACCGCATCCGGGCCGGCACCATGGGCGCCGAGGACGTGCTGCACGACCTGGGTGCGATCGGCATCACCTCCTCCGACGCCCAGGGCATGGGCCGGGCCGGGGAGACCGTCCGCCGCACCTTCGCCATGGCCGGCAAGATGAAGGCCGAGCTGGGCCCGCTGGAGGGCGACGGCGACGGCGACGACAACGCCCGCGTGCTGCGCTACATGGCCAAGCTGACCATCAACCCGGCCATCGCGCACGGACTGTCGCACGAGGTCGGCTCGATCGAGACCGGCAAGCTCGCCGACATCGTGCTGTGGCGCCCGGAGTACTTCGGCGCCAAGCCGCAGCTCGTGCTGAAGGCCGGCTTCCCGGCGTACGGCGTGGTCGGCGACCCCAACGCGGCCACCGACACCTGCGAACCGCTCGTCCTCGGACCGCAGTTCGGAGCGTACGGCGCCACGGCCGCGGACCTCTCCGTGGCGTTCGTCGCGCGGGCCGCCGCCGACCAGGGAGGCGACACGCTGCCCACCCGGCGGCGCCGGGTCGCCGTGCGCGGCACCCGCGGCATCGGCCCCGCCGACCTGCGCCTGAACGCCCGGATCGGCGACGTCGACGTCGACCGGCGCACCGGCCTGGTCACCCTCGACGGCGACCCGCTGCGCTCGGCACCGGCCGACTCCGTCTCCCTCAACCGCCTCTACTTCCTCTAAGGACTCCGCGCATGACCACCCCCGCCGCCGACGGCTTCCGCATGCCCGCCGAGTGGGCCCCGCACGAGCGCACCTGGATGGCGTGGCCCGGCCCCAACCCCACCTTCGACGACCCGGCCGACCTCGCCGCCGCCCGCACCGCCTGGGCGTCCGTCGCCCGCGCGATCCGCCGCTTCGAACCGGTGACGGTCGTCTGCGGCCCCGGCCAGTCCGCCGAGGCCCGCGAACTGCTCGGCCCCGGCATCGACACCGTCGAACGGGAGCTGGACGACGCCTGGATGCGGGACATCGGCCCCACCTTCCTCACCGACGGCAAGGGCCGGCTGGCCGCCGTCGACTGGACCTTCAACGGCTGGGGCGCCCAGCACTGGGCCCGCTGGGAGCACGACTCCAAGATCGGCGCGTACGTCGCCGGCCTCACGGACGCGAGGACGTACGCCTCGGAGCTGGTCAACGAGGGCGGCGCGATCCACGTCGACGGCGAGGGCACCGTCCTGCTCACCGAGACCGTGCAGCTCGGCCCCGAGCGCAACCCGCACTGGTCCAAGGCGGAGGTCGAGGCGGAGATCCACGCCCACCTCGGCACGAGCAAGGCGATCTGGCTGCCGCGTGGCCTGACCGGCGACTATCCGCCGCACGGCTTCGGCACCCTCGGCCACGTCGACATCGTCGCCGCCTTCGCCCGCCCCGGTGTCGTCGTCGCCCACCACCAGCCCGACCCCGCCCACCCCGACCACGAGGTCACCAAGGAGGTCATCGGCCTGCTGAGGTCGGCGACCGACGCCCGGGGCCGCGCCCTGGAGGTCGTCGAGGTGCCCGCGCCGACCGTGCTGGAGGCCGACGGCCACTGGGCCGACTACTCCTACATCAACCACTACCTCTGCAACGGCGGCCTGGTCCTGTGCGGCTTCGACGACCCGCGCGACGAGATCGCCGCCGGGATCTTCCGCCGCCTGTTCCCGGAGCGGACGGTGACCCTGGTGGACGCCCGTACGATCTTCTCCGGTGGCGGTGGCATCCACTGCATCACCCAGCAGCAGCCGAAGGTCTGACACACACAGGAGCAGCAGATGGCCGGTGCGGGCCGGGCGCGCAGGAACGCGCCGCCGCGCGAGGAGGTTCTCGCCGCCGCCATGGGCATGATCGCCGAGCGCGGTCTGGAGAAGCTCACCATGGCGGGGCTCGGCCGCGAGGTCGGCATGAGCAGCGGGCATCTGCTGTACTACTTCCGCTCCAAGGACGAGCTGCTGCTCCAGACCCTGGAGTGGAGCGAGGGCCGGCTCGGCGCTCAGCGGGCCCGGCTGCTCACCGGTCCCGGAACCGCCCGGGAGCGGCTGGAGGCGTACGTCGACCTGTACGTCCCCGAAGGCCACCGGGACCCGCACTGGACGCTCTGGCTGGAGGTCTGGAACCGCTCGCAGAACGCCGACGAGGGCGCGCGCGAGCGGCAGGCCGCGATCGAGGGCGCCTGGCACCGCGACCTGGTCGCGCTGATCGCCGAGGGCGCCTCGCGCGGGGAGTTCCGGGGGGTGGACGCGGACCGCTTCGCCACGAGGACGCGTGCGCTGCTCGACGGGTTCTCGATTCATGTGGCCATCGGGCTGCGGGGGACCGATCGCTCGCAAGTGCTCCGGCACGTGCGGGAGTTCTTCGAGGATGCGTTGCTCGTCGTATAGCCGCGGGTCCGTCGTGGCTGGTCGCGCCCACGCGGCGGAGCCGCATATCGATACGGCCCCGCGCCCCTACGGGGGCGCTGCACAGGAATCGTTCACTCCCGCACCGGGCATGTACCGGCCCATGGAACGTCAACACTGGAAGAAGATCTGGGTCGGCTCGGCGGGGAACATGGTCGAGTGGTTCGACTGGTTCGTGTACGCGAGCTTCGCCACCTATTTCGCCGGCGCGTTCTTCCCGAGCGGCAACCCCACCGCGCAGCTGATGAACACCGCCGGCATCTTCGCCGTCGGCTTCTTCATGCGCCCGGTGGGCGGCTGGCTGCTCGGCAGGGTCGGCGACCGCAAGGGCCGCAAGGCGGCGCTCACGCTGACCGTCACGCTCATGTCGGCCTCGGCGGTCCTCATCGCCGTGGCCCCCACCTACGGCGTCGCCGGCTACGGCGGCGCGCTCGTCCTGCTCGTCGCCCGGCTGCTCCAGGGCCTGTCCGTGGGCGGCGAGTACGCGGCCAGCGCCACCTATCTCACGGAGGCCTCGGACCCGGCCCGGCGCGGCTTCGCCTCCAGCTTCCAGTACGTCTCCATGACCGCCGGCCAGATCGTGGGCCTCGGCCTCCAGATCATCCTGCAGCGGACCATGTCCGACGACGCCCTGCACAGCTACGGCTGGCGCATCCCGTTCGTCGTGGGCGCGCTCGGCGCGGCCGTCATCTTCTACCTGCGCCGCAGCATGCTGGAGACCGAGGTGTACGCGGAGGACACCTCGCACAGCGCCGAGCGCGGCACCCTGCGCGCCCTGTGGCGGCACAAGCGGGAGGCGTTCCTCGTCATCGCCCTCACCATGGGCGGCACGGTGGCCTACTACACGTACACCACCTATCTGACCAAGTACCTGTCCAACTCGGCGGGCCTGTCCAAGCAGACGGCGACCCTGGTCTCCTTCACCGCGCTGATCGTCTTCGCCTGCCTCCAGCCGCTCGCCGGCGCCCTGTCCGACCGCATCGGCCGCCGCCCGCTGCTGATCACCTTCGCCGTCGGCTCCACCTTCCTCACCGTGCCGATCATGACGCTGCTCAGGCACGTGGACGGCTACTGGCCCGCCCTCGGCCTCGCCCTGCTCGCGCTGGTCGTGATCACCGGCTACACCTCGATCAACGCCTGTGTGAAGGCCGAGCTGTTCCCGACCGGCATCCGCGCGCTCGGCGTGGCCCTGCCGTACGCCATCGCCAACGCCCTCTTCGGCGGCACCGCCGAGTACGTCGCCCTGTGGTTCAAGAAGGGCGGCATCGAGTCGGGCTTCTACTGGTACGTGGCCGCCTGCGCCGCCGTCTCCCTGATCGTCTACGTCACCATGCGCGAGACGAAGGACCTGGACCTGGCCCGGGTGAAGGCCGGCGAGGGAACCGGGGCGGGCGAGGGGGAGTCCAGCCTGACGACCGCATCCTGAGACGGGCGGTGAGCCGGGGGCGGGGCTGTGCCAGACTGCCCCCGTGCTCTCGTTCGCCACGATTATTGGCAGCAGGCGCGCCGGTCCGCAGTGACCACCTCGTACGACCAGGTGCGGGTGGCCACCGTCGTCCTCGACCCGCGCGCAGACCTCTCGCACCCGCGAGGGGTTTTTTCGTTTTCCGGCCCACCTTCAGCCGGGAGCGGAGCGCGCGGGAGGATTGGGGGGATGGTGGAGCCGGTCATTCCGGTAAGACCGAAGATCCACAACAGGAGTCCTGAGACCATGACCGAGACGGCAACCAGCCAGCTCGACGACTCGTTCCACGTCTTCGACACCACGCTGCGCGACGGGGCGCAGCGCGAGGGCATCAACCTCACCGTCGCGGACAAGCTGGCCATCGCCCGGCACCTGGACGACTTCGGCGTCGGCTTCATCGAGGGCGGCTGGCCCGGCGCGAACCCGCGGGACACCGAGTTCTTCGCGCGTGCCCGCCAGGAGATCGACTTCCGCCACGCCCGGCTGGTCGCCTTCGGCGCCACCCGCCGCGCCGGCACCACGGCCGCCGAGGACCCGCAGGTGAACGCGCTGCTGGAGTCCGGCGCCCCGGTGATCACGCTGGTCGCCAAGTCACACGACCGGCACGTGGAACTCGCGCTGCGCACCACCCTGGACGAGAACCTGGAGATGGTCCGCGACACCGTGTCGTATCTGGTGGGCCGGGGCCGCCGGGTCTTCGTGGACTGCGAGCACTTCTTCGACGGCTACCGCGCCAACCCGGACTACGCCAAGGCCGTCGTCCGCACCGCCGCCGAGGCCGGCGCCGACGTCGTCGTCCTGTGCGACACCAACGGCGGCATGCTGCCCGCCCAGGTGCACGCGGTCGTCTCCACCGTCCTCGCCGACACCGGCGCCCGGCTCGGCATCCACGCCCAGGACGACACCGGCTGCGCGGTCGCCAACACCCTGGCCGCCGTGGACGGGGGCGCCACGCACGTGCAGTGCACGGCCAACGGCTACGGCGAACGCGTCGGCAACGCCAACCTGTTCCCGGTGGTCGCGGCCCTGGAGCTGAAGTACGGCAAGAAGGTGCTGCCGGAGGGCAGGCTGCGCGAGACTACCCGCATCTCGCACGCCATCGCCGAGGTCGTCAACCTCACCCCGTCCACGCACCAGCCGTACGTGGGCGTCTCCGCCTTCGCGCACAAGGCCGGTCTGCACGCCTCCGCCATCAAGGTCGACCCCGACCTGTACCAGCACATCGACCCCGAGCTGGTCGGCAACACCATGCGCATGCTGGTCTCCGACATGGCGGGCCGCGCCTCCATCGAGCTGAAGGGCAAGGAACTCGGCATCGACCTCGGCGGCGACCGGGAGCTGGTCGGCCGCGTGGTCGAGCGCGTCAAGGAACGCGAACTCGAGGGCTACACCTACGAGGCCGCCGACGCCTCCTTCGAACTGCTGCTGCGCGCCGAGGTCCAGGGCCGGCCGCTGAAGTACTTCGACGTGGAGTCCTGGCGGGCCATCGTGGAGGACCGCCCCGACGGCACCCACGCCAACGAGGCCACGGTCAAGCTGTGGGCCAAGAGCGAGCGGATCGTCGCCACCGCCGAGGGCAACGGCCCGGTCAACGCCCTGGACCGGGCCCTGCGGGTGGCGCTGGAGCGGATCTACCCGCAGCTCGCCAAGCTGGAGCTGGTCGACTACAAGGTGCGCATCCTGGAGGGCAAGCACGGCACCTCCTCCACCACCCGCGTGCTGATCTCCACCTCCGACGGCTCCGGCGAGTGGGCCACGGTCGGCGTGGCGGAGAACGTCATCGCCGCGTCCTGGCAGGCCCTGGAGGACGCCTACACCTACGGCCTGCTCCGCGCGGGCGTGGAACCGGCGGAGTAGTCCCGCCGGTCGCTCACGGCGCGCGCCAGATGTTGTCGAACGCCACCGTCTCGATGCGGCGGCGTTCGCGCACCGCCCCCAGTTCGGTGACCGCGTCGCCGACCGCGATCAGCACGGTGACGACCGCCTCGTCCTCGGGCCCGTCCCCGGCCGGGCGGTCGGCGCCGATGCCGAGGGTGGCCGCGAGCCCGGTGAGCACCGGGTCGCGGGACTCCCAGCGGTCGGTGGCGTGGCGCCGGGCGGCGGTGTCGGCCTGGGGCGCGGCCTTGCCGCTCCGCCGGGGCAGCCAGTGGTGGCGCCGCTCCCCGGCGAGCTGTCCCGCCGACTCCAGGACGTCGTAGTAGGCCACGGCCAGCCCCTCGCCGCGCCGCCACAGCCAGTCCGCGACCGTCTCGTACGGCTCCTCGCGCCGGAGCCGGGCCCCTGCCTCGTCCAGCATCCGGTCACCCGTGGTCAGCACCGGCCCGGGAACGACGCGCTCGCCTTCCAGGGTGAGCGCCCGCGCGCCGAGCAGGTCGATCAGCTCGGCCCCGGCGAGCGCCAGCGACAGATCGCCCTGCTCGACCGGGTGCTCTCCGGGGACGTCCAGGCTGACGAGGAAAAGATCCTGCGGTGTGGTCATGTCCTCCACCATGGTCCGCTCCTGCCCGATCCGCAGCGCGGCACACCGGCACCGCTCAGCACGAGTCCGCCGCGAGCCGCTCGAACTCCTGCCCGCTCAGCACCCGCCCGTCCGCCCACACCTGCCCCGGCCTCAGCCGGGCGAGCTGTTCGGTGGTGAACTCCACCGTGCCGTTGTAGGAGTCGCCGCCGGTGTACTGCCCGAACCCGAGGACGTAGTGGTGCCGCGGCAGCAGCCGCCGCGGGCCCCGGTGCCGGGCGGCCCAGCCGGCGGGCGGGGCGAAGAGCGGGAAGTCGGCGGTGCCGCGCAGCCCCTCCGTCCCGGCGTCCCAGCCGGTGGTGACGGGACCCTCCGCGCCGCCGTGCGGCCGTCCGTCCAGGTACGGGCTCCGGTAGCCGTCGTCACCGCACGGACGGAACACCGCGTACGGCGTCCCGTCCGGCGCGGCCCGCACTCCAGCGAGCGGCAGGTCGACGGCCCCGCAGCCGCTCAGCAGCAGCATCCCGCCGGCGATCCCGGCCGCCACGGCCCCCGTGTGTCGCAATGTCCCGCCTAACGCAGTGCCCACTTCTGGTTGGCGGCCCCGGTGCACGACCAGATCTGGGCCCGGGCCCCGTTCGCCGGCGAGTTGTCGGTGACGTCGAGGCACTTGCCGGCCGCCGTGTTCACCACATCACCCGTGGCCGCGTCGTACGACCACCGTTGGGCACCGGTTCCGTTGCAGTCGTACAACTGGACCTTGGCCCCGTCCGCGGTGGAACCCGAGGTCACGTCCAGACACTTGCCGAGCGCCCGGACCGACCCGTCGGCCCGCACGGTCCACTGCTGGGCGGTGCTGCCGTTGCAGTCGTAGAGCTGCACCGCCGTGCCGTCGGCGCTCGAACCGCCCGCCACGTCCAGGCACTTGCCGGCCAGGCCCACGAAGGCACCGGTCCGGTCGCCGCCCCCGGACTGGGTGCCGGACCAGGTGAAGGTCGCCGAGGTCTTTCCCGGCAGCGTGTACGTGGCGTGCTGTGAGCCCCAGTTGACGGTGAGCGTCTTCGCCGACGAGGAGTCGTTGTACGCGATCAGCGCCTTGCTGCCGTCCGGGTTGCGCCAGGCCACGTTCGGCACGGCGGTGGACGCGGTGGAGGCGATGCGCTGGGCGCCGGGGCGGACGAACTTGGTCAGGTGGCCCATGTCGTAGTACTCGACGGTGTAGTCCACGGTGCCGCTCGCGCCGTCGCCGTTGTGCACGGTGACCAGCCCGGTGCAGGTGCCGCAACCGCCGTTGTGCGGGCCCATGTTCTGGTCCACGGCCAGCGACCACTTGGTCACCGACTTCGCCCAGTTGCGCGTGTAGCCGATGATGTCGGACATGTCCTCGCGCTGCTGGTTCGCGATCCAGGTGCCTCCGGAGTGCTCGGTGCCGAAGGCGTCCAGCGCCGGGTACCGGTCGTGCACGGCGGTCTGCTTGGCGATGTCACCGCCGTAGCCGTGCCAGGCGATCCCGCCGAAGTTGGGGTGGCTGCGGACGGCCGGGTCGTCCACGGTCTGGGCCGCGTAGGAGTCGTAGACGTCCCAGTTCCAGTCGTGCGCCAGCACCTTGGTGGTCAGGCCCGCCGCCTGGAGCCTGGGCAGCAGCTCGTTCTTCGTGAAGTAGGCGAGGCCGCTCGCGTTCCAGCTCATCGACGGATAGCCGGAACAGCAGGTCGGTTCGTTCTGCGCGGTGACGTACCGCACGTCGACGCCCTGCGCCTGGTACGCCTGGAGGTACTTCACGAAGTACGAGGCGTACGCGCCGTAGTCCTCGGCCTTCAGCCAGCCGCCGTTGAGCGAGCCGCTGTCCTTCATCCACGCCGGTGCCGTCCACGGCGAGGCCATCACGGTCAGGGACGGGTTCAGCTGGAGTGCCTGCTTCGTCAGCGGGACCACGTCCGCCAGGTCGTGCGCTATGGAGAACTTCGCCAGCGACGGGTCGCTCTGCCCGGCGGGCACGTCGTCGTAGGTGTAGCCGTAGCGGGCCAGGTCCGAGGCGCCCATCGGGTTGCGCAGGAAGGACAGGCCGATGCCGTCGGTCGGCGAGAACAGCTTGCGCATGGCCGCGTCCCTGGCCGTCTGCGACAGCGCCCCGCTGCCGTTCATCAGCCAGGCGGCGGTGTCGGTGAAGGACGCGCCGCCGCCGGTGAAGGTCTGGTAGCGGGTGTTCTCGTCCACGGTGATGTTCTCACCGCTCCCGCCCGTGCCGGACTGGAAGGCGAACGGGGTCTGCGGCGCCAGGCCGCGTACGACGTGCCGGCCGGCGGCGTCGTCGGTGGTGGTGAGCCAGGCGGTGACCTGCTCGCCGGCCGCGTGCGCGGGGACCGCGGCCACGCCGTATCCGGCGGCGGAGAGCAGTCCGGCCAGCAGCAGCCGGACCGCGCGGGGGGTTCTCCTCATGGTGCGTCGCCCTTCCTTCAGGGTTCGACGGATGACGGGTCGTCTTGACGGGGATGTGAGGCCCTAGTTAACTCACGGCGTGAGCTAAGCCCTGAGTGAACCAAGAGAGTCCACGAGTGCACCGTGAGAGTCAAGGGAAGGTCCATGCGTAGAACCGCCCTGCTCGCCTCCGCCACGCTCCTGGCCGGTCTGCTGCCCTGGGCGGCCACCGCCCGGGCCGCCGACGGGCCGGCCCCCACCACCGTCGACCGCTTCGAGGGCGAGGTGCCCTTCGCCGCCCAACCCGCCGAGGGCCTCTTCACCTGGGGCGGCGACGGCGACGACCCGCCCGCCCTGCGCCTGGCCGACCGCGCCGACGCCCCGGAAGGCGCCAAGGTCCTGACCGGCACCTACGACATCAGCGGCTACGGCGGCTTCACCCACGACTACGCCGCCACCGCTCCCGCCCACGACTGGTCCGCGCACCGGGGCATCCGCTTCTGGTGGGACGGCCGGAACAACGGCCGGAAGATCACCCTGGAGATCAAGGACGGCGGCGCCCACGGCGAGGCCTCCGAACTCTGGACGGCCTCCTTCACCGACGACTTCACCGGCTGGAAGCAGGTCGAACTCCCCTTCACCGACTTCGTCTACCGCACCGACTACCAGCCCGTCGGCGGCATCGACCACGTCCTCGGCCTGAAGGACATGTGGGGCTACTCCGTCACTCTTCCGCCGGGCGCCAAGGGCGACTTCGCCATGGACGGCGTGGAGCTGTACGGCACCGCGGACCCGGCCCTGCGCGCCACCGTCACCACCGACGCGCCGGTCCACCCCGTCAAGGAGGGCGGCACGGCGAAGGTGAAGGTCACCGTCGCCACCACCGGCGAGGCACCTCTCGCCGACCCCGTCACCGTCGCCTACACCACGGCCGGCGGCACCGCGACCTCCGGCGCCGACTACACGCCCGTCTCCGGCACCCTCACCTTCCCCGCCGGCACCGCCTCCGGCGCCACCCGGACCATCGAGGTGCCCACCCGTCGCGACCGCGCGGCCGAACCCGCTGAGACCATCCCGCTCAAGCTCACGGTCACCGGCGCCAAGGCGCCCGCCGAGAATCCTCAGGTCGTGGTCGACGCGCACGGGCTGCCGTACCTGAACGCCAGGCTGCCGATCCGCGAGCGGGTCGCCGACCTGCTCGGCCGGATGTCGCTGGCGGAGAAGGCCGGCCAGATGACCCAGGCCGAGCGCGGCGGCGTGGGCCAGGGCGCCGACATCACCGCCTACGCCCTCGGCTCGCTGCTGTCCGGCGGCGGCTCCACGCCCACGCCCAACACGCCCGAGGCATGGGCGAAGATGATCGACGCCTTCCAGCTGCGGACCCGGGCCACCCGCCTCCAGATCCCGCTGGTCTACGGCGTCGACGCGGTCCACGGCCACAACAACCTCGTCGGCGCCACGATCCTGCCGCACAACATCGGCATCGGCGCCTCCCGCGATCCGCGGCTCGCCCGGCAGACCGGCGCGGTGACCGCCGCCGAGGTCCGCGCGACCGGCGTCCCCTGGGACTTCGCGCCCTGCCTGTGCGTGAGCCGCGACGAACGCTGGGGCCGCGCCTACGAGTCCTACGGCGAGGACCCGGCCCTGGTCGAGTCCATGGAGACGGTGATCCAGGGCCTCCAGGGCCGCGCCGACGGCCGGGACCTGAGGCGCGCCGACAAGGTGCTCGCCTCGGCCAAGCACTTCGCCGCCGACGGCGGCACCGCCTACGGCTCCTCGGCCACCGGCTCGTACACCATCGACCAGGGCGTCACCACGGTCACCCGCGAGCAGCTCGAGGACATCCACCTGGCGCCGTACCAGGAGGCCGTCGACCGGGGCGTCGGCACGGTCATGCCGTCGTACTCCTCGCTGGACATCACCGGCGACGGCAAGGGCGCGGTGAAGATGCACGCCCGCGGCGACATGATCAACGGCGTGCTCAAGGACCGGATGGGCTTCGACGGCTTCGTGATCAGCGACTACAACGCCGTCGACCAGCTCCCCGGCGACCAGCCCACCCGGGTGCGCACGGCGGTGAACGCGGGCGTCGACATGATGATGGTGCCGTACTCCTACAAGGAGTTCAGCACCACGCTCGTCGACGAGGCCAGGGCGGGCCGGGTCACCGGCAAGCGGATCGACGACGCCGTCTCCCGCATCCTCACCGAGAAGTTCAAGCTCGGCCTGTTCGAGCATCCCTACGCCGACACCTCCGGGGCCGCCGCCATCGGCTCCGCGGAACACCGGAAGGTCGCCCGCCGGGCCGCCGCCGAGTCGCAGGTGCTGCTGAAGAACACGGGCGGGCTGCTGCCGCTGAAGAAGAGCGAGAAGGTGTACGTCGCCGGGTCCAACGCCGACGACATCGGCAACCAGACCGGCGGCTGGACCGTCACCTGGCAGGGCGCCTCCGGCGACATCGTGCCCGGCACGACCGTCCTGGAGGGCCTGCGGAAGGCGGGCGGCCGGGTCACCTACTCCAAGGACGCGTCCGCGCCGCTGGCCGGCCACGACGTCGGCGTGGTCGTCGTCGGCGAGACCCCGTACGCCGAGGGCGTCGGCGACGTCGGCAACAACGGCCACGACCTCAGGCTGTCGGCCGCCGACCGGGCCGCCGTGGACAAGGTCTGCGCGGCCATGAAGTGCGCGGTGCTGATCGTCTCCGGCCGGCCTCAGCTCATCGACGACCAGCTCGGCGAGATCGACGCCCTGGTGGCCTCCTGGCTGCCCGGCACCGAGGGCGACGGCGTCGCCGACGTGCTCTACGGCAAGCGCCCCTTCACCGGACAGCTCCCGGTCAGCTGGCCGAAGTCCGAGGCCCAGCTCCCGATCAACGTGGGCGACTCGGCCTACGACCCGCAGTTCCCGTACGGCTGGGGCCTGACCACGCTCGCCGAGGCCCCGCAGGGCGGCACGTCCACCTTGCGCGCCCTCGCCACCAGGGCCGCGGCGGCCGAGCGGCACGGAGACGACAAGGCCGGACGCGCGCTGGTGACCCGGGCCCGCCTCCTGGTCCAGCAGAAGGCGGCCGGCCGCCTCACCCAGGCGGTCTCCAAGCCCTTCGCCGACGCGGACCACCTGCTGCTGACCGGCCGGTACGGAAAGGCGGTGGAGAAGCTCGCGCAGGCCTACCGGGCGGCCTGACCACCGGATGCCCTGATTGGGGAGGCTTCGGGTAGTTTCGAGGTATGAAAGCCGTGCCGCGGAACCGAAGCCTCCCCGCACTGCTGCTGGCCGTGCTGGTCCTGGTGCTGACGACCACGTTCGCACCCGGGGCCAGAGCGGACACCGGCGTCTCCGAGATCGCCCGGGCCCTGCGCGCGAGTCCGGTCTACGTCGACCCGGCCGCCCGGGACCAGCTCTCCGCCCAGACCGCCGAGGCACTCGCCGCCCGGATCAAACGCGCGGACCGGCCCCTGTTCATCGCGGTCCTCCCGGCCGGCTACCCCACCGCGGGCCTCTTCGCCGACCTGCGCGCGGCGACCGGGATCACCGGCCTGTACGGCGTCCGCCTCGGCGACCGCTTCGACGCCCGCGCCGACTCCTCCGTCATGTCGCCCACGGCCCGGCAGAACCTCGTCCGCAGCGTCCAGGGCGAGGACGCGAGGACCCAGCTGGCCGACTTCACCGACCGCGCCCTGATCAACATGGGCGGCCACGCTCCCAGGAGCTGGGGCGGCACGGCCGACGGCGCCGTGTCCGGTACGGCCCTGATCGCGACGGCCGCCGTCCTGGTGGCCGCCGGCGCGGGCGCGTACACACTGGTCCGGCGCAACCGGCGGCGCCGCGAGGACGAGCAGCGGGCCGCGCTGGACCGGCTGCGGGTGGTCGTGGACGAGGACATCACCGCGTTCGGCGAGGAACTGGACCGCCTGGACTTCCAGCCCGCGGCACCCGGCGCCGACGACGCCATGCGCGCGGACTACGAGCACGCGCTCGACGCCTACGACACCGCGAAACAGCGCATGGCCATGGCGGAGCGCCCGGAGGACGTGCGCGGGGTCACCGAGGCGCTGGAGAACGGCCGCTTCTCCCTGGCCACCCTCGCCGCCCGCCGCGAGGGCCGCCCGCTCCCGGAGCGCCGCCCGCCGTGCTTCTTCGACCCCCGCCACGGCCCGTCCACCACCGACGCCACCTGGACCCCGCCCGGCGGCGCCCCGCGCCAGGTCCCGGTCTGCGCGGCCGACGCCACCCGTCTGGCCGACGGCCGCGACCCGGTGATCCGCGAGGTCGACACCGACTACGGCCGCCGCCCGTACTGGGACGCGGGCCCCGCCTACGGTCCCTGGGCGGGCGGCTACTTCGGCGGCGGCCTGCTGCCCGGCCTCCTCGTCGGCACCATGCTGGGCGGCATGATGGCGACACCCTCCTACGCCGCGGACTACGGAGCCGGGTACGGCGACTTCGGCGCGGGCGGCTACGAGGGCGGGGACGTCTCCGGCACGGACTTCGATCCCGGCGACTTCGGCGGTGGCTTCGGCGACGGGGGCGGCTTCGACGGAGGCGGTGGGGACTTCGGTGGAGGCGGCGGGGACTTCGGCGGCGGAGGCAACTTCTGAGGGCTAGACGCCCTTGAGGAAGTCGCTCCAGGTGGCGGGGGAGAGGGTGAGCGTGGGGCCGGTGGGGGCCTTGGAGTCGCGGATGTGGATGGCGGCGGGGTGGGAGGCCACCTCTACGCAGTTGCCGCCTTCGTTGCTGCTGTAGCTGGACTTGCGCCAGGTGTAGGCAAGTTCGACGCAGTCGCCGCCCTGACTGCCGCTGTAGCTGGACTTGAACCATGCGAGTGCCGCTGCGGTGTTCATGACTCTCCTAGCAGTCCTTTCAGCAGGCCCACGCTCTTGTCGGGTGGGAGGGCCTGGGACCGCAGCATTCCATACTGGAGGTGGTAATCGCTGACCTCGTTGGGATCATCAACGAGAAAACTGGCGCGCTGAACCTCCAGGTAGACCAGGCGCTCGTACTCGGGAGTCTCAAGTAGCACCATGGGGCCGTCGAGACATGCATGTGGCGTCCGACTCTCGGGCATGATCTGAAAGCTCATGTGGGACGGCTCGGTGTACTCCAGGATCTGCCGAATCTGTGCGCGCATGACTTCCGGGCCGCCCACCTCCCGCCGCAGGATGCTCTCTTCCAGAACGAAGTGGCCGACGGGAGGGCGATCCCGTTGCCAAATCACTTGTCGGTCCATGCGAGCCTGAACCCACTGCTCGGCTGTTTCGCTACCGAGCGCTGGGTATCGGTAGTCGAACACCGCACGGCAATACTCTGGTGTCTGAAGTAGCCCTGGAACCACCAGACTCTGATACGAGAGGATGCTCACCGCCTCCTGCTCGTGATCGACCAGTCCCTGAGCGAACTGAACGATCCGATCCCGTACTGGCAGCCTGGCGACGACCACCGTTAAGGCGCCGCCCGTTTCCAGAAGTTCATCGAACTGTTCGGCACGATCCGGCTGTAGGGCCAGCCTCCCTTGCTCGATGGACCTCACTGTGTCGACGGAGATGTTGGCCATCTCGGCCAGTTGTTCCTGTGTGAAGTGTGCTTTCTTGCGGTAGTGGGCGACGAGTGCGCCGACCGCGTACCACGAACCGACCTTCTTGGGCCTGGGTGCCACGTGCATGGCCGTTCCTTTCCCCCGTATGCACGCCGATCTGTCGTAGTGGACTCGTAGTAATGAGGACTACGACTTCACTCACTGCCCCAGCGTAGTGACGCACAGTGACATTGGCCTCGTGAATGCACAAACCCAACACCCCCACACACGCCAGGCGTTCTACCGGCGGGACCGCAGGTCGGTACGGCTCGCACGGCAATTCGCACGGCAGGCCCTGATCGACTGGGCGGCGGCCGAGCGCGGCGACGACGTCATGCTCTGCGTGAGCGAGCTGGCGACCAATGCCCTTGTCCACGGCGTCCCTCCGGGCCGTGGCTTCCTCCTCCGCCTGGTCCTGCACGCGGACGGCGCCCTACGGGTGGAGGTGCACGACAGCGGCCCGGGCGAGATCCGTTGTCCGGACCCGGCGCCGGACGCGAACGCGGAGCACGGCAGGGGACTGCTCCTGGTCGCGGCGTTGGCGGACAAGTGGGGCGTGGGGGAGCGGAACCCAGGAAAGATCGTGTGGTGTGAGTTCCTGAGAAAGTGACCGTGGGGCCGCCTGCTTCTCGGCCAGTGTCGTGCACGGGGAAGAAGCGAGCGGGCGGCCCGGGGAAAGTGGCCGGCTCGACCTCGTCGGTCCCTGGGGTCGGCTGCGTCCGCATCGTCGGCGAGGGATGCGCGGTCGCGCCTCGCCAGCACGCCGGGTCGGTGGGCGTCCGGCGGCCGTCATCGGACCAGCCGGTGGCACCACACGGGCTCTTTCGGGTTCCCCGGGCGGCGGCCGGGCCTCACCGGCCTGTCGGCCTATCCACCCGGTGGTTAGTTTTGGAACACCCGTCCATAACTAACCCCCTCGCCCCCCAGCACCTCCACGGCAGAGCCCCCGTCCCCCGAATCGGCCACACCAAGGCCCATGGGATGCGAGCGGCCCAACAGCCACTGCCGAACACCGGAGCCCACACCCACGGCGGGCCCCGAACCCACCTCACGCCTGCTTGATCGCCGAGATGTCGAACGTCAGCTTCACCTTGTCGGAGACCAGCACCCCGCCCGTCTCCAGCGCCGCGTTCCATGTCAGTCCCCACTCCGACCGCAGGATCTCCGCCTTGCCGGTGAAGCCCACACGCTCGTTGCCGAACGGGTCCTTGGCGGAGCCGTTGAACTCCAGGTCGATGGTCAGCGGCTTGGTGACACCGAGCAGGGACAGCTCACCGGTGACGCGGTAGTCCTCGCCGCCCAGCGCCTGAGCCCCGGTGGAGCGGAACGTCATCATCGGAAACTCGTCCGTCTTGAAGAAGTCCGCCGACTTCAGGTGCGTGTCCCGGTCCGCGTTGCCCGTGTCGATGCTCTCCACCCGGACATCCAGCACGGCGGTGGACTTCGCGGGATCGGCCCCGTCCAGATGCAGCGTGCCGGTGAAGTCGCCGAACCCGCCCTTGACGTTCGTGACCATGGCGTGCCGGGCGACGAACCCGATCGTGCTGTGCGCCGGGTCGATGGCGTAGTCGCCGGTCAGCGCGGTCAGGTCGGGACCGGTGGAGGCCGGCGCGGCGGTGACGGTCTGGGTGGTGTTCCTGCGGCCGAAGATGCCCATGACGTGCTCCTGGTTGAACGTTGAACTAAGTTCCGGCTCCGACCATAACCCCAATCTGTTCAACGTTCAACTACAACCTCGCCGTGTCGCCACACTCGCGCACAGTCACCCCTTCACCCCTCTGGTGCACCCCCCACTCCCTCGGGCACCATCTGCCTGCACCCCCTGCACAGCGCGCCCCAGGACAACCCGGCCCACCGCAGGAAGGCACCCCATGAAAACCCGCTCGCTGCTCACCGCCCTCGCCCTCGTCGTCGCCCCGGGCGTCGCCGTCGTCGGCACCGCCACCGACGCCTTCGCCGTCACGAAGATCAGCCACGCCACCGCCACCTCGATGTTCCGCCAGGTCGGCATCACCTGGTCGTCCTCCGGCAACTGCTCGGACCGGAACAACCCCACCTGTACGTCCTTCGAGCAGCTCAACCTCGCCACCGCCCAGGGCGCCCAGACCCTCAAGGGAGCCAGTGGCTGCGCGCTCAACATCACCGGCGGCACCGAGACCGGCCACGCCTCCGGCACCTACTCCCACTGGAACGGCTACAAGCTCGACTACGGCAAGAACACGTGCGTGACGTCGTACGTCAAGAACACCTTCACGTACATCGGCCTGCGCGGCGACGGCGCTCCGCAGTACAAGTCCGGCTCCGGGAACATCTACGCCGACGAGGGCAGCCACTGGGACGTCCTCTACTACAACTGCGGCGGCTGCTGAGCGGCGGGCGAGGGCGGTGACCGGGCCCCTCGGCATGACCCGACGCGCACTGCTGCTGGCCGCCGCCCTCGCCGCCACCCCCGGGTGGGGCGCACGGGCGGCCGGCACCGACCCGTACGAGACGCTGCGCCAACGCTGGCTCGGCATCACACTCGGCACCGGATACGACCCGGCTGCCGAACCGTACGCCTCCCGCCTCGCCGAACTCGGCCGGAAGGCAGGGGAGTTCCAGGCCGCCATGCTCCCCGGCCCCGCCTCCCTCTGGCCCGGCCACCCCTTCGACCCGCCCTCCGGCATCACCTTCAGCTACGGCCGCCTGTGGACCATGACCCAGGCGTACGTCCAGACCGGCACCGGCACCACCGGCGACCCGGTCCTGCTCACCGACGTGCTGCGCGGCCTCGACCACCTGTCCGCCACCGTCTACCACCCGGCCACCACCCGCTACGGCAACTGGTGGGAGTGGCAGATCGGCAGCCCCCGCCTGCTGATGGACATCACCGCCGCGCTGTACGCGCAGGCGGGCCCGGACCGGGTCGCGGCGGCCTGCGCGGCCGTCGACCACTTCCTGCCGGACACGATGCTCACCGACTACTCCGGCACCTCCACCGGCGCCAACCGCGTCGACCTGTGCCGCTCGGTCGCCCTGCGCGGCATCCTCGGCCGCAACCCGCAGAAGATCGCCCTCGCCCGCGACGCCCTCTCGCCCGTCTTCCCGTACGTCACCCAGGGCGACGGCCTCTACGCCGACGGCTCCTTCGTCCAGCACACCTGGGTCGCCTACTCCGGCACGTACGGCCAGGTCCTGCTCGACGGCCTCGGGCGGCTGTTCGCGCTGCTCGCCGGCTCGCAGTGGGAGATCACCGACCCGGCCCGGCAGAACGTCCTCGACAGCGTCGAGCACGCCTACGCGCCGCTGATCCACGACGGACTGGTCATGGACTGCGTCAACGGCCGTGCCATCAGCCGGGGTCTGCCGCGCTCCGACGACCAGGGCGTGATGCGCGGCGACCACTACCACGGGCAGGCCCTGATCGCCGCCATCGCCCTCCTCGCCGGCGGCGCGAGCGAGCCGGAGCGCGAGCGGTGGTACGGCCGCATCAAGGGATGGATCGAACGGGACGCCGTGACGCCGATGCTGACGTCCCGTCAGTTCGGCGTCGCCGATCTCGCGCGGCTGCACGCCGTCGCCGCCTCGCCCGTGCCCGCCGCCCCCGAACCCCTCGGCCACCGGCTCTTTCCCGCCATGGACCGCGCCGTCCACCGCACCTCCCGCTTCACCGCCGCCCTCGCCATGTCCAGCGACCGCATCGCCCACTACGAATGCGGCAACGGCGAGAACCCGCGCGGCTGGCACACCGGCTCCGGCATGCTCTCGTGGTGGCCGCGAGGGAGCGGCGACCAGTACACCGACTGGTACTGGCCCACCGTCGACTGGTACCGGCTGCCCGGCACCACCGTCTCCACCCGGCGGCTCGCCGACCGGGCCGGCGGCGAATGGGGCGCCGCCAGACCGGACGTCCGCTGGGTCGGCGGCACCACCGACGGCACCTACGCGGCCGTCGGCCAGCACCTCCGGGGCCTCGGCTCCACCCTCCGCGCCCACAAGTCCTGGTTCTTCCTCGACGACGCGGTGGTCTGCCTCGGCGCCGGGATCTCCTGCGCCGACGGCGTCCCGGTCGAGACGGTCGTGGACAACCGCAACCTGGGGGAGAACGGCGCCCGGCGCCTCGTACGCGGCCGGGACTGGGCGCACCTGGAGGGCCACGGCGGCTGGCTCCTGCCGCACGGCGGCGCACTGCGCACCCTGCGCGAGGACCGCACCGGCGCCTGGTCCGACATCAACACCACCAGCAGCCCCGAGCGGCGCACCCGGCGCTGGCAGACCCTCTGGCTCGACCACGGCACCGACCCGGCCGACGCCCGCTACGCCTACGTCCTGCTGCCAGGCGCCACCCGCGCCGAGACCGCCGCCCGGGCGGCCGACCGGCACTGGCTGACCGTCCTCGCCAACGACACCACCGCCCAGGCCGTCGCCGTCCCCGGGCCGGGGCTGACGGCGTGCACCTTCTGGACGGCCGGTACGGTGGGGGAGCTGAGCGTCTCGGCCGGCGCGAGCGTGCTCGTCGTCCGCCGCGGCCGTACGGCCGCGCTCCGGATCAGCGAGCCGCTCCGCACCGGAGCCCCGCTGGAGCTGGTCTGGGAGCACCCGGTGCGCGCGGTCGTCCGGGCCGGCGACGGCGTCGAGGTGCTGTCGGCGGACCGCCGTCTGAGGCTGCGTGTCACTCCGGGGATGGCATGTGCCACCCGTGAATGTGAGGTGACTCTCAGCTGATCGGTTTGTGGTCTCCCTACAACGAGATGCCCTCCTGAGCAGTCGGAACGGCTGCATTCCGCGCTGGTTCTGTTCACTCGTACCAGGAAAACGGGCCGGAGACTGTACAGAGTCGACGGCTCGCTTTTCTTGGTGTCCTTCGTAAGGTCGCTACATGACCGTTTTGGAAGAGACGACGGGTGAGCCGACCGGCGAGCCGACGGACGCGCGCGGACGGGTCGCCGAGCTGCACGACATCCGTGCGCGGGCCGTGGCGGGTCCGAGCGAGAAGGCGACCGAGGCGCAGCACGCCAAGGGCAAGCTGACGGCGCGGGAGCGGATCGAGCTGCTCCTCGACCCCGGCTCCTTCCAGGAGGTCGAGCAGTTGCGCCGGCACCGGGCGACCGGTTTCGGCCTGGAGGCGAAGAAGCCGTACACCGACGGTGTCATCACCGGCTGGGGCACGGTGGAGGGCCGCACGGTCTTCGTCTACGCCCACGACTTCCGGATCTTCGGCGGCGCGCTGGGCGAGGCCCACGCCACCAAGATCCACAAGATCATGGACATGGCCATCGCGGCCGGCGCCCCGCTGGTCTCCCTGAACGACGGCGCCGGCGCCCGTATCCAGGAGGGTGTCTCCGCGCTCGCCGGTTACGGCGGCATCTTCCAGCGCAACACCAAGGCCAGCGGTGTCATCCCGCAGATCTCGGTGATGCTCGGCCCGTGCGCGGGCGGCGCCGCGTACTCACCGGCCCTCACGGACTTCGTCTTCATGGTCCGCGAGACCTCGCAGATGTTCATCACCGGCCCGGACGTGGTCAAGGCGGTGACCGGCGAGGAGATCTCCCAGAACGGCCTGGGCGGCGCCGACGTCCACGCCGAGACCTCCGGCGTCTGCCACTTCGCGTACGACGACGAGGAGACGTGCATCGCCGAGGTGCGCTACCTCCTCTCGCTGCTCCCGCAGAACAACCGCGAGAACCCGCCGCGCGTGGAGTGCACCGACCCCGTCGACCGCCGCAGCGACGTCCTGCTCGACCTGGTCCCGGCCGACGGCAACCGGCCCTACGACATGGCCAAGGTCATCGAGGAGATCGTCGACGACGGCGAGTACCTGGAGGTCCACGAGCGCTGGGCGCGCAACATCATCTGCGCTCTCGCCCGCCTCGACGGCCAGGTCGTCGGCATCATCGCCAACCAGCCCCAGGTCCTCGCCGGCGTCCTGGACATCGAGGCGAGTGAAAAAGCTGCGCGTTTCGTCCAGATGTGTGACGCTTTCAATATCCCGATCGTCACCCTCCTCGACGTCCCCGGGTTCCTTCCCGGCGTCGACCAGGAGCACGGCGGAATCATCCGCCACGGCGCGAAGCTGCTGTACGCCTACTGCAACGCCACCGTGCCGAGGATCTCGCTCATCCTGCGCAAGGCGTACGGAGGTGCCTACATCGTCATGGACTCCCAGTCGATCGGCGCCGACCTCACCTACGCGTGGCCGACGAACGAGATCGCCGTGATGGGCGCGGAAGGCGCGGCCAACGTCATCTTCCGCCGGCAGATCGCCTCCGCCCAGGACCCCGAGGCCATGCGGCAGAAGATGGTCAAGGAGTACAAGGCCGAGCTGATGCACCCGTACTACGCGGCCGAACGGGGCCTGGTCGACGACGTCATCGACCCCACCGAGACCCGCGAGGTGCTGGCCAAGTCGCTGGCGATGCTGCACACCAAGCACGCCGACCTGCCCTCCCGCAAGCACGGCAACCCGCCCCAGTGACCTCACGGAGACCGACACTCATGAGCACTCCCGACATCCGCGTCGAAAAGGGCCACGCCGAGCCCGAGGAAGTCGCCGCCCTCACGGCCCTCCTCCTGGCCCGAGCCGCCGCCCAGCCCGCCCCGGCCCCGACCCACCGCCTGCGCGCCCGAGCGGCCTGGCGCCGCCTGGAGCGCGAGCCCGGCTTCCGCGCCCCGCACAGCTGGCACTGAGCCCCGCATCGCTTCCACTTCGGCCCCGCCGCTCCTCCGGGAGGGCGGGGCCGAGGTGTGTCCGGGCGCTCACCCGTCCTGCCGGCCCTCGTCCCGCTTTCGCAGCCACGGGTCCAGGGGCAGCGACAGGGTGGCCACGCAGACCGCCGGCCACAGGGAGGTCAGGCGCAGGCCCGGCGTCCACAGCGGCAGCAGGACGGCGGTGAGGAACGTGGTCAGCCAGCCGAGGACCAGCGGGCTGCGCAGCCGGGCCCGCAGCGGGAACAGCAGGGCCGAGGACACCAGCGCGCTCGGCACCAGCAGCAACGCCGCCCACAGCAGCGCGCTCCAGCCGTCGACCTCGATCACATTCATCCCCGTACCCGCCCGCACGCGCTCACGACGAAGGCTCCTGTCGCCCAGGAAGAGCGACAGGAGCCTTCATCGGTTGCCCGGTGCGGCCCGGTTACCGCAGTCGTGCCATGAGGGCGTGTTCGACGAGGGTGATGAGGGCGCTCTTGGCGTCGGCGCGGTGGCGGGCGTCGGTGGTGATGATGGGGGTGTCGGGGCCGATCTGGAGTGCTTCGCGGACTTCGTCGGGGCTGTAGGGCTGTTGTCCGTCGAAGCCGTTGAGGGCGATGACGAAGGGCAGGCCGGAGTTCTCGAAGTAGTCGACGGCGGGGAAGCAGTCGGCGAGGCGGCGGGTGTCGACGAGGACGATGGCGCCGATGGCGCCGCGGACCAGGTCGTCCCACATGAACCAGAAGCGGTCCTGTCCGGGGGTGCCGAACAGGTAGAGGATGAGGTCCTGGTCCAGGGTGATGCGGCCGAAGTCCATGGCCACCGTGGTGGTGGTCTTGTCTCCGGTGTGGGTGAGGTCGTCGATGCCGGCCGACGCGGACGTCATGACGGCCTCTGTGCGCAGCGGGTTGATCTCCGAGACGGCGCCGACGAACGTGGTCTTGCCCACGCCGAAGCCGCCCGCCACCACGATCTTCGCGGAGGTGGTGGAGCGGGAAGGACCGCCGCTAGAGCTTGCGAAGTCCACTGAGCACCCTTTCGAGCAGTGTCACGTCTGGCTGGCCACCGGCGTTCTCGTCGCCGCCGGGCTGATGGATGGCGACCAGGCCCGCCTCCGCCAAGTCGGCGACGAGGATCCTGGCCACGCCGAGGGGGATCGTCAGCAGGGCCGAGACCTCGGCCACCGACTTGATCTCCCGGCACAGGTTGCAGATCCGCTGATGCTCGGGCAACTGTCCCTGCATCTGGTGCGGAGCGGCGGTGGTGTGCACCAGTGCCTCGATGGCGAGCTGGTAGCGCGGGCGGGTCCGGCCGCCGGTCATGGCGTACGGACGCACCAGGGGGTTGTTCGACGCCGAGGCCGGGGCCGGCTCCGGGCGGCGCTGCGGCTGGACCGGCTGGATGCGCGGCGCCTGCGGCTGGTCGTACGGCGGCTGGTTGTACGGGCCCGGACCCTGCGGGGCGTAGGGCCGGCGGTGGCTGGGAGCGGAGGGGAAGTCGTACGGGTTCGCCGAGCCGTCGTTCTGGCCCTGGGCTGGTCCGTACGACCAATTGCCCGAAGACGAACCGCCTGGGGGTGTTGCCACTTTCTCCTCCTCCGAACCGCGCCGGGCACCCATCCCTGTGGAAGCCGCGTCCCGAAACCTTACGACCCCGGGACACGTATACGCATCGTCCGATTACTAGTTGAGAAGGCTTCCCTGGAGCTCCGCGCGGAGATCCGGGGTGAGAACCGTGCCCGCGCGGTCCACCAGAAGGGCCATCTCGTACCCGATGAGTCCGATGTCCGCCTCCGGGTGGGCCAGCACCGCGAGGGACGAGCCGTCGGAGATGGACATGATGAAGAGGAATCCTCGCTCCATCTCCACAACCGTCTGGTTCACGCTGCCGCCCTCGAAGATGCGCGAGGCACCGGCGGTCAGCGAGGTCAGACCGGAGGCGACGGCCGCGAGCTGGTCGGCGCGGTCGCGGGGAAAGCCTTCGGACATCGCCAGAAGGAGTCCGTCGGCGGAGACCACCACCGTGTGGGACACCCCCGGGGTGTTGTCCACGAAGTTGGTGATCAACCAGTTCAGGTTCTGTGCCGCCTGGCTCATCGGGCTCACACTAACGCTCCTGGTTGTAGGTGCTGTCAGGACCGAAGCCCTGGCCGTTCGTATCACTGCCTGCGCTGCGCCCGCGCTGGACGCCCCGACGCAGGTTGCTCAGCCTGCCCCGGACGTCCTCCGGGGCGCGGGAGACCTGGGGGCCTCCCTGGGGGGTGGATTCGGCGGAACCCTCGACCAGGTTGGCCTTGGGCACCCGCCGCGGCAGACCGGACGCGGTGACCCCGCCTGCCTTGGGCTTCTTGAGCTGCGCGGCCTGCTGCCACCGCTCGTCGTTCGCCGACCGCCAGTCGCCGTCGCCGCCCGTGCCCTGCGCGCTCCCCGGTGCCGGGGACGCCGCATCCTGCCGCACGCGCGCCGTGCCGTTCGCATTCGCGTTCGCGGAGCCGGCGCCGTGGGAACCGCTCGCGGCGGAGCCACGGCGGGGCAGCCCGGCATCGGTCAGCGCGTGCGCGGCGGGAGAGGCCGTACCCGGACGGTCGAAGCCTACGCCGTTGTGCTCGCTCGCGTCAGCGGCCTGCGCGGATTCCGCTTCCGGAGCGTACTGGGCCGGATAGCCGTTCCGGTAACCGTCCTGCTGCGGCCAGTCGTCCTGGTAGGACGGCTGCTGAGCGGGCTCCGCATACGGCGCCTCGGGCTCGGCGTAACCGCCGCCGGCCAGGAAGCCCTCGTGCTGCGGCACCTCGCCCGTCGGCGCGTAGTACTGCTCGTCGTACGGCTGCTCGTACGGCCGCTCGTACGACCCGGTGTGCTGTTCCTCGTACGTCCCGGTGTGCTGCTCTTCGTACGCAGGCGCCTCGTACGCCTGCTGCTCCTGGTACGCCTGCTGTTCCTGGTACGCCTGCTGCGGCTGTTCCTGGTACGCCTGCTGCCGGCCGGTGAACGGGTCCTGGTAGGCGGCCTCGGCCGTCTCGTGCTGCGGCTCGGCGTGCTGCTGTCCGTGCGCCTGGGCCTCCAGGGCGGCGCGGCGCTCCTCGCGCAGCCGGGTGCGGCCGACGGGGTCCAGCTCGCGGACGCCGTCCGGGCCCTCGGTGTACCGGCTGTCGTCGAAGCCCAGCTCGGCGGCGGTGCGCGCGGGCTGCTGCTGACCGCCGGGGGCCCCACCCTGGAACTGCTGTTCCGGGATGATCTGCGAGACGGTGAACTCCTCGCGCTCCAGCGGGACTTCGCCGCCACCGCCGTGCGTGATCGCGTCCGGCAGCATGACCAGCGACGTGGTGCCGGCCTGCTCGCCCGAGGGACGCAGCTGGACCCGGATGCCGTGCCGGTCGGACAGCCGGCCGACCACGAACAGGCCCATGCGCTGGGAGATCGCGGCGTCCACGGTCGGCGGGTTGGCCAGCTTGTGGTTGATGTCCGCGAAGTCCTCGGCGGTCAGACCGATGCCCTTGTCATGGATCTCGATCATGACGCGGCCGTCGGGCAGCCGGGTCGCGGTGACGCGCACCTTGGTCTGCGGGGAGGAGAACGTGGTGGCGTTCTCCAGCAGCTCGGCCAGCAGGTGCACCAGGTCGGTGACCGCGCGGCCGTGGATCTCGGCCTCCGGCACACCGGACAGCTCGATGCGCTCGTACTGCTCCACCTCGGAGGAGGCGGCGCGCAACACGTCGACCAGCGGCACCGGCTGGTCCCAGCGGCGGCCGGGCTCCTCGCCGGCGAGCACGAGGAGGTTCTCGCCGTTGCGGCGCATACGGGTGGCCAGGTGGTCCAGCTTGAACAGGTTCTCCAGCTGGTCCGGGTCCGCCTCGTTGTTCTCCAGGTCGGTGATCAGGGTCAGCTGGCCCTCGATCAGCGACTGGTTGCGGCGCGAGAGGTTCGTGAAGATCGCGTTGATGTTGCCCCGCAGCAGCGCCTGCTCGGAGGCGAGCCGGACCGCCTCGCGGTGCACCTGGTCGAAGGCGCGCGCGACCTCGCCGATCTCGTCCTTGCTGGTGATCGGGATCGGCTCGACCCGGGTGTCGACCCGGCCGGGGTCGGTGCGGGAGAGCTGGTCGACCAGCATCGGCAGCCGCTGCTCGGCGATGCCGAAGGCGGCGTTGCGCAGCCGGCGCATCGCGCGGCTCATCTGCCGGGCCACCAGACCGGCCAGGATGAACGCGGCCAGCAGACCGATGACCACCACGGCACCGGTGATCAGGGCGGAGGTCTTGGCGTCGTCGGCGATGCCGGACGCCTCGCTCACCGCCTTGTCGGCCATGTCCGCCTCGATCTGGCGGTACGCCTTGTACTTCAGCGTGTTGACCGCGAACCAGTTGTCGGCGGTGATGCCCTTGGCGGCCAGCCCGGCACGGGTCAGCGAGCCGGTGTCCTTCATGGTGGCCAGCGCCGTGACCATGTCGGCCGGGTCGGACGGCGGGGCGACGTAGTCCGGGTTCTCGCTCTTGGCCTTGCGGGCCAGCGCGGCGGCGTCCGCCTCGACCTTCGTCGTGGCGTCCTTCAGCTTCTGCGCGTCGGCCTCGGTGCCACCGCCCCGGTACTCCTCCAGCGCGATGCGCTCCAGGTAGGTGTACGAGGACAGGGAGATCTGCTGGGTCGTGAGGTTCGGGGCGTCCGGACCGGGCTTGACCAGCAGGTGCGTACCGATCGACCGCTCCAGCGACAGCGCCGCCTTGGTCAGCGAGATGGCGTAGACGGTACGGCCGTAGGAGGTGATGTTTCCGGTGCCCAGACCGAGTTCGTTGGCGAACTCCATCAGCGGGTGGGCGACCTCGACGTAGCCCTCCTCGGTCTTCACGCCGGTCACCCGGGAGGTGTACGCGGCCTGCCGCAGCCTGGCCAGCTCGGGCTCGGCCTCGTGGAACAGCGACAGCCGGCGCTTGAGACCGGACTTGTCCGGCGCGCTCTTCGCGGCTTCCTCGAACACCGCGGCGGCCTGGTCGGTGGCCTTGCGGGCGTTGTCGACGGTCTGCTTGCTCTCCGCGTCCTTCTTCTTCAGGAGCAGCGGCTCGGCGGTGATGTCGCGCTCGTTCTCCAGCGCGTCGGCGTAGGCGAGGGCGGCGCGCACCAGACGGGCCGTGTTCTCGGCGTCGCGGGCCTCCTGCCAGGTGTCGATCGAGCCCTTCACCTGGAAGCCGCCCATGACGAGGCCGACCAGCGCGGGTATGAGCAGGATCGCGTTCAGCCGGGTCGGCACCCGCCAGTTGCGAGGCGAGAGACGGCCGCCGGACGCCGGAGCCGCTGCCGGCTCCGCACCGGGAACGGGGGTGGGCGCCGCAGCGCGCGGCGGCGGGGTGAAGTTGCCCCGCGCCGACGGCTCGGGACCGTTCTTGCTTCGCCTCACTCGACCAACAACCTCTCGGCGGTCGGCACCTACGTGTGCCGCAGTCTCTCAGAGCCCGGTTCGCCACAGACCACTACGGAGTACGTCTTCGACCATTGGGCAGTTCAGGCATTCCAGCACGTGGACCAGCGCGATTCCAAACAGCGGGACCCTGTGATGGAGCCGTTGTAAACGCCAGATAAAACGGTCATAAAGAGCGAGCCTTGCCAAAAGGCGGGACGTTTGTGCGCGCAGCGGCACCGTTCGACCGCGTGGCGTGGTGATACCCGGCCATACCTCTGCCGAACTGTTATGAACATCGGAGCCGACCGTGTCAAAGGCCACAGCCGGCTCCCAAACCTTTACGACAACTGCCGTATTGCCCGTCGCACTTGGGTGCTACTTCAAGCGTGCCATGAGGGCGTGTTCGACGAGGGTGATGAGGGCGCTCTTGGCGTCGGCGCGGTGGCGGGCGTCGGTGGTGATGATGGGGGTGTCGGGGCCGATCTGGAGTGCTTCGCGGACTTCGTCGGGGCTGTAGGGCTGTTGTCCGTCGAAGCCGTTGAGGGCGATGACGAAGGGCAGGCCGGAGTTCTCGAAGTAGTCGACGGCGGGGAAGCAGTCGGCGAGGCGGCGGGTGTCGACGAGGACGATGGCGCCGATGGCGCCGCGGACCAGGTCGTCCCACATGAACCAGAAGCGGTCCTGTCCGGGGGTGCCGAACAGGTAGAGGATGAGGTCCTGGTCCAGGGTGATGCGGCCGAAGTCCATGGCCACCGTGGTGGTGGTCTTGTCTCCGGTGTGGGTGAGGTCGTCGATGCCGGCCGACGCGGACGTCATGACGGCCTCTGTGCGCAGCGGGTTGATCTCCGAGACGGCGCCGACGAACGTGGTCTTGCCCACGCCGAAGCCGCCCGCCACCACGATCTTCGCGGAGGTGGTGGCCCGACCCGTGTCAGAGCTTGCGAAGTCCACTGAGCACCCTTTCGAGCAGCGTCACGTCAGGAGCGCCGCCGTTGTTCTCGTCGCCACCGGCTGGTGGATGGCGACCAGGCCGGCCTCGGCGAGGTCGGCCACCAGGATCCTGGCCACGCCGAGCGGCATGTTCAGCAGCGCCGAGACCTCCGCGACCGACTTGACCTCACGGCACAGATGGCAGATGCGCTGGTGCTCCGGGAGCAGCCCCATGAGCGCTGCCGGGTCGGCCGTGGTGCTGATCAGCGCCTCGATGGCGAGCTGGTAGCGGGGCCTGGTCCGGCCGCCGGTCATGGCGTAGGGCCTCACCAGCGGCTGATCGCCCTCGTCCCCGTACGGCTCCGCGTACGGATCATGATGGGCGGTGGGCGGGGTCATGAATCCTCCGGGCGGGACAGCAAGTTGGTCAGTCAAGCCGTCTGACGGGGCCGGTGGGGGGATTGTGGCGGCCGGACGGTGTTTTTGTGAGGTGGGTGGTGCCGGGGCCGGTCAGTGGAGCAGACTGCCCTGGAGTTCGGCGCGCAGGTCCGGGGTGAGTACCGCACCCGCGCGGTCGACGAGCAGTGCCATCTCGTAGCCGACGAGGCCGATGTCCGCGTCCGGGTGGGCCAGGACCGCGAGGGACGACCCGTCCGAGATGGACATCAGGAAGAGGAACCCGCGCTCCATCTCGACGACCGTCTGTGCCACGGTGCCGCCCTCGAAGATCCGGGACGCCCCGGCCGTCAGCGAGGTCAGCCCGGAGGCGACGGCCGCCAGCTGGTCGGCGCGGTCTCTCGGGAAGCCTTCGGACATCGCCAGCAGAAGGCCGTCGGCGGAGACCACCACTGTGTGGGACACCCCAGGGGTGTTGTCCACGAAGTTGGTGATCAACCAGTTCAGGTTCTGTGCCGCCTGGCTCATCGGACTCAACTAACGCTCCTGCTGGTGAGTGGGGCTCGGGAAGCTGCCGGTCTGGCCGCTGCCGGCCTGACGGCCCTGAGCGATACCCCGACGAAGATTGGTCAGCCGTCCGCGTACGTCATCGGGCGCACGCGAGACCTGCGGACCGCTTTGGTGCTGTTGCTGCTGGGCGGTGCCGGGCACGAGGTTGGCCCGGGGTACACGGCGCGGCAGGCCGGAGGTGGTGACCCCGCCCGCGGCGGGCTGCCGCACGCGCTCGGCCTGCCGGACGAGTTCGTCGTTCGGCGAGGTCCGCCAGGAGCCGGTGTTCGACCCGGACCGCTGCGGAGCGGGCGCGGGCGCCTGCTGCTGCGCGGCCGCGGCCGCGTTCTCCTGGTCCTGCTGCTGCTGGAACCAGTTGGTCTCCAGCGTGTCGAACAGCGGCGTACGGCCGTCACCCGGGCCGCTGGCCGGCGGCAGAGCCTCCGGCTCCTGGCGGGCCGGCCGCTGCTGCTGCGGGGCCGGCGGGCGCGGGGCGCCGAAGTCGTCACGGCCGGCCGGCTGCGGGCGCTCGAACTGCCCGGTCCGGTCGGCGCTCGGCAGCGCGTGCTGCCCGGTGGAGCCGCCGTCGTACCCGCCGTCGTACGCCTGCGGGGCCTGCGGCGCCGGGAACTGGCCCGTGTGCTGCGTGCCGTGGTCCGGCCGGCCGGCGCCGGGAGCGCCGAACACGTCGGAGCGGGCGAACGAACCGGTGTCCTGCCGGCCGCCGGGACCGTCGAAGGGTCCCGCCTGCCACTCGGCGTCCGGCTGCGGGTACTGGCCCGTGGTCCGGAGGTCGTCCGGGCGGGCGAACTGTCCCGTGTTCCGGCCGTCGTCGGGCTGCGGGTACTGGCCCGTGGTCTGCGCGTTGTCGGGCTGCGGGTACTGGCCCGTGGTCTGCGCGTTGTCGAGTTGCGGGTACTGGCCCGTGTTCCGGCCGTCGTCCGGCTGCGGGTACTGGCCCGTGGTCCGGAGGTCGTCCGGGCGGGCGAACTGGCCGGTCTGCCGGGTCGTGTCGGGCTGCGCGTACTGGCCGGTCCGCTGGGCCGGGCCGGGCAGCTCGGCGCGCGGGAACCCGTCCGTCGGGGCCGGGCCCTGGGCGTCGATGCGGGGCATCTCCGCGGTGGAGCCCGGACCCTGCCGGTCGTCCACGCGCGGCAGGTGCGAGGTCTGTGCCGGGTCCTGCTCGTCGTGGCCGCGCGGGGTGTCCAGCGAGGCACGGGACAGCGGGGCCTGGGCGTCGGCCCAGCCCGGGGTGCGGGACTGCGGCTCGCCGCCGGGCAGTTCGGCCCGCGGACCGCCGCGCGGCGGCAGCTGGGGCCGGCGTCCCTGGTCCGCCGGACCGCCGGAGCGCTTGCGGCCGCGGCCGCCGCTACCGCTGCCGCTGCCGAACAGGTCCTGCTGAGGGCCGTTCGGGTGCGCGGCCTGGAGGCCCTGCGGCGCACCGGGCGCCTGGCCGCCGAAGCCGCCCGCGCCGGAACCGGCCGGCATCCGGCCGCCCTGCTGCGGCGCGGCACCGGGACCGCCCTGCGGACCGCGTGCCCCGCCCGGCGCACCGGGACGGCCGCCCTGGCCGGTGCCGGGCAGCGAGGCCCGCGGGCCCTGGCCGGAGCCGACCTGGCCGCGCGGGCCCGGACCGCCGCCGAGCAGCCCCGCCGGCCGGACCACCGCCGTTGTTGCCGGTCTGCCGCCTGGCCGCTGCCGCACCGGCGGCGGCCTGCGCGGCCGCGGGACCACCGGTGGACATGGGCGCCCCGGGCTTGCCCGGCGTCGGCTTCTTGTCGCCCTGGGCGACGTCCACCGGCAGCATGACCAGCGCGGTCGTACCACCGGAGTCGGACGGGCGCAGCTGGATGCGGATGCCGTGACGCTGGGAGAGCCGGCCGACCACGAACAGACCCATGCGGCGGGACACCGACACGTCCACGGTGGGCGGCGAGGCGAGCCGCTCGTTGATCGCGGCGAGGTCCTCCGGGGACAGGCCGATACCGGTGTCGTGGATCTCGATCAGGACGCGGCCGTCGGGCAGCGCGTGACCGGTGACCTTGACCTTGGTCTGCGGCGAGGAGAACGAGGTCGCGTTCTCCAGCAGCTCGGCGAGCAGGTGCACGAGGTCGTTGACGACCCGGCCGGCGACCTGGGTGGTGGGCACCGCGGCCAGCTCGATGCGCTCGTACTGCTCCACCTCGGACGCGGCGGCACGCAGCACGTCGACCAGCGGGACGGGACGGGTCCAGCGGCGGCCCGGTTCCTCACCCGCGAGCACGAGGAGGTTCTCGCCGTTACGGCGCATACGGGTGGCGAGGTGGTCCAGCTTGAACAGCGAGGACAGCTGGTCCGGGTCGGCCTCGCGGGACTCCAGCTCGGAGATCAGCGACAGCTGGCGCTGGATCAGACCCTGGGAGCGGCGCGAGAGGTTGGTGAACATCGCGTTGACGTTGCCCCGCAGCAGGGCCTGCTCGGCGGCGAGGCGGACCGCCTCGCGGTGCACGTCGTCGAAGGCCGCGGCCACCTGGCCGATCTCGTCCCGGGAGTGCACACCGACCGATTCCACGGAGGTGTCGACGTCCTGCGGGTCGGACTCGGAGAGCTGCTTGACCAGCTCGGGCAGGCGGTCCTGGGCGACCTTGGTGGCGGTCTCCTGGAGCCGGCGCAGCGAGCGGATCATGGAGCGGGCCACGACGAACGCGCCGACCAGCGAGACACCGAGCACGAGCAGGATCAGCACACCGGAGAAGATGGCCTCCCGCTCGGTGGCGCTCTTCAGCTCGCGGGCCTTCTGCTCCATCTCCTCCAGGAGCGTGTGCTCGATCTTCTTCATCTGCTCGATCTTGGTCGAGCTGTCGTCCACCCAGTCCTTGTAGGACCGCGCCGGCAACTGCTGCAGGCCGTCGGGGGACTCGAAGGAGCGCTTGGCGTAGGTGTCGGCGGCCTCGATCGTCGGGTTGCCCTCGTCGATCGGCTTCAGCAGCTCCTCGGCGTCGTGGTCCGCGTAGATCTTCCGGAAGATCGCCAGCTCGGAGTTCTCGCTCTCGTACGCCGACTGGCCGTAGAGGCGGTCGTTCTCGGAGAGGTCGCCCTTGGTGGCGGGGGTCGCCGGGAGCGCGGCGGCGATCATGGCCCGCTGTACGGAGGCGTACTCCTTGGCGGTGGAGAAGGCCGCCAGGGCGCGGGTACGGGAGATCATCTCCGGGTTGCTGGACGCCTCGGCCATGTCCTGGGAGAGGCCGATCAGCTGGGTGATGAGCCGGTGGTAGGACTCGACCGTCTGCGAGGCGTTGCGCTCCGACGCGTACGACTTCTGGCGGATCTTGGCCAGGTCGTCCAGCTGGTTGGCGAGACCGACGAGCGCGTCGCGCACGCCCTGGAGCTTGCCGTCCTTGCTCGCCGCGTCGATCTTCTCGGAGTCGTCGAGGAACTCGTCGCGGGCCCGGTCGGTCTTCTGCTGGTAGGCCTTGATCTGGTAGTCGTTCGCCTTCAGGCCGCCGTGCGCCAGCGGGCCGGCGGACTGGTCGCGCTCCTCCTGGAGCGCCGCGGCCAGCTCGGTGGCCTGCTTGGTCATCTCCGTCAGCAGCTTCATGTTGTCGAGCTGCTGGATGTCGTTCAGGTTCTCGTTGATGCGCAGGGCGCCCAGCGTGGTGGCCGCGACCACGGGGAGCGCGAGCAGCGAGACCAGGCGGGTGGAGATGCGCCAGTTGCGCAGGTGCATCCGGGAACCGGAGCCGACGGAGCCGCCCGGGGCGGGCTTCACCGTCGGCGTGGGGGCGCCGGAGGGAGCCGTCTTCGCGGGGGCCGACAGGGTGGGGGCGCCGGGGCGTCCGGCGCGCTCACCGCCGTCCTTGGCCGGGGCCGGACCCGGGTTCTGGGCGTGCTGGGGCGTCGAACCGCGGTCGGCCCCGCCGTGCGGCTCCGGCTCCGCCGAAGCGCTGCCATCCCTCTTGAAACGTCCCTGCACTAGCGTCGCAACCTCTGGACCAGGCGCCCCTCCGCATGAACGGAGGGACACGGTGTCGGCGTTGTGGGGAGCGCCCTGAAAACGCCCCCCGGGTGGTCTTGAGTGACCGGCGCTGGCTCCCCCTGTCCCGCCGCCGCTCGGCGCTGTGTTGCGCCCCTGCGCGCCGGCTCGATCCCGCGGCGGTCCGTGGAATTCCAGCACAGTGCAGGATCTCCAACAAGGGCAGTGGGCCGAGCTGTGACCTCCGTGACAACGTGTGAGTGACGAACTACCGGTCGTGGACCCGGATTCGGTCGATAACGGTCATAATTCGGCGAGTCGACGGGTGTGGCCTGGTGTCCCAGTCGCCATGATCAGGAGCGGAATGGTGGCTTCAGGTGTCCAATGTCCGTTTCGTTGGGGCCGATTGGCGGTCGGAATTGACCGAATTGCCCGTGAGTTCGTGAGCAAACTCACACACTTCTCAGGGACAGAAGGCGACTTCACCGGGGAATCGGATGTTTAGCCTGACGCTTTACGAGACGGACGACTCTGCCAACCCACTCGACCAGAGGCCACAGGACGACAACGGTGAAGACGACGATGATGTTCCGCAAGATAGCCAACCCGCGACGCACCACCCTGGCGCACCTGAAGGACGCCGGCGAGCTGCACACGCCCGAGCTGCCGGAGCACTCCATCGACCTCCCCGCCCAGACGGCCAACCCCCGGCGCACCGTCCTCATGGAGATCCCGGTGGGCTCGGGGGCCCCGGCGGGCGAGTGACCCACGGCTTCACCGGACGCGGCCGGAGGGATCGGGCGACGATCACTCCGGCCGCGTCCGTGTCCGCCCGGCGGGAAGACGCCGGGCACGAGGTGCGCCGGCTCCGCGCCGAACCCCGGTGACCCGCCTCTGACCTGCGACGACACACCCGGCAGCGGTGAGCGGCCCATAGCTCCGATAACCTGGGGCGTCAATACGCCGGTTCTCAAACGAGGGGCGCGAGCATCCCGTGCGCATCGCCAGGTTCTCCATCGACGGGAACGTAGCCTTCGGCGCGGTCGAGGGCGACAAGCAGGACGAACTCGTCCTCGACATCATCAAGGGCATCCCGTTCGCGGACTACGAACTGTCCGGGACGAAGGTGCCGCTGAGCAAGGTCCGCCTGCTCCCGCCGGTGCTCCCCAACAAGGTCGTGGCCTTCGGCCGCAACTACGCCGAGCACGCGCGCGAGCTGGGCAACGAGGTTCCCGAGGCGCCGTTCGCCTTCTTCAAGCCGTCCACCTCGGTGATCGGCCCCGGCGACGAGATCCGGTACCCGTCGTTCTCCCGGGAGCTGCACCACGAGGCCGAGCTGGCCGTCGTGATCGGCCGCATGTGCCGCGAGGTCCCGCGCGAGCGCGTCAAGGACGTCATCCTCGGCTACACCTGCGCCAACGACGTCACCGCCCGCGACGTGCAGAAGCGCGAGAAGCAGTGGGCCCGGGCCAAGGGCTTCGACAGCTCCTGCCCGCTCGGCCCCTGGGTGGAGACCGGCCTCGACCTCGCCCGCGCGGGCGACCTGACCATCCAGCTCACCGTCAACGGCGAACAGCGCCAGCTGGGCCGCACGAGCGAGATGATCCACTCCATCGAGGACCTGGTCGTCAACATCTCGGAGGCCATGACGCTGCTCCCCGGCGACGTCATCCTCACCGGAACCCCCGCGGGGGTCGGCCCCCTGAACGTCGGCGACGAGGTCGCCGTCACCATCGAAGGCATCGGCACTCTCACCAACAAGGTTGTCAAGCGTGGCTAGCGCACCCTCCCCCAAGCTCTCGGCTCCGCTCGAGCAGGGGGCACCCCCCCGCGTCCGTTTCTGTCCCTCGCCCACCGGTAACCCGCACGTGGGCCTGGTGCGCACCGCCCTGTTCAACTGGGCGTTCGCCCGGCACCACCAGGGCACCCTGGTCTTCCGCATCGAGGACACCGACGCGGCCCGCGACTCCGAGGAGTCCTACAACCAGCTCCTCGACGCGATGCGCTGGCTCGGCTTCGACTGGGACGAGGGCCCCGAGGTCGGCGGCCCGCACGCGCCGTACCGCCAGTCGCAGCGGATGGACCTCTACAAGGACGTCGCCGGCAAGCTCCTCGACGGTGGCTACGCCTACCACTGCTACTGCTCCCAGGAGGAGCTGGACACCCGCCGCGAGGCCGCCCGCGCCGCCGGCCGGCCCTCCGGCTACGACGGCCACTGCCGCGAGCTGACCGCCGAGCAGGTCGAGCAGTACAAGGCGCAGGGCCGTGAGCCCATCGTCCGGTTCCGGATGCCGGACGAGACGATCACGTTCACCGACCTGGTCCGCGGCGAGCTGACCTTCACCCCGGAGAACGTGCCCGACTACGGCATCGTCCGCGCGAACGGCGCCCCGCTGTACACGCTGGTCAACCCGGTCGACGACGCCCTGATGGAGATCACCCACGTCCTGCGCGGCGAGGACCTGCTCTCCTCCACCCCGCGCCAGATCGCGCTGTACAAGGCGCTGATCGAGCTGGGCGTCGCCCAGCGCGTCCCGGAGTTCGGCCACCTGCCCTACGTCATGGGCGAGGGCAACAAGAAGCTGTCCAAGCGCGACCCGCAGTCCTCGCTGAACCTCTACCGCGAGCAGGGCTTCCTGCCCGAGGGACTGCTCAACTACCTGTCGCTGCTGGGCTGGTCGCTCTCCGCCGACAAGGACATCTTCACGATCGAGGAGATGGTCCAGGCCTTCGACATCTCCGACGTCAACCCCAACCCGGCGCGCTTCGACCTGAAGAAGTGCGAGGCGATCAACGGCGACCACATCCGCATGCTGACGGCGGCGGAGTTCACCGAGCGCTGCCGGCCGTGGCTGGGAGCCCCGTTCGCGCCCTGGGCGCCGGAGGACTTCGACGAGGCCAAGTGGCAGGCGATCGCCCCGCATGCCCAGACCCGCCTGAAGGTCCTGTCGGAGATCACCGCCAACGTCGACTTCCTCTTCCTGCCGGAGCCGGTCTTCGACGAGGCGAGCTGGACGAAGGCGATGAAGGAGGGCTCCGACGCCCTGCTGCGCACGGCCCGCGAGAAGCTGGAAGCGGCGGACTGGACCTCGGCCGAGTCGCTGAAGGAGGCCGTCCTGGCCGCCGGCGAGGCGCACGGACTCAAGCTCGGCAAGGCCCAGGCGCCGGTCCGCGTGGCCGTCACCGGCCGCACCGTCGGCCTGCCCCTGTTCGAGTCCCTGGAGGTCCTGGGCAAGGACGCGACGCTGGCCAGGATCGACGCGGCCCTGGCCAGGCTCACCGCGTAACCGACGCCGCACACGAGGGGCGGCACCCGGAAACCCCGGGTGCCGCCCCTCGCGCGTGTCACCGCGCGTCGGCTCCCTTGCGCGGGCGGTGACCCGCGCGCGAACGCCTCGTCCTCCGGAACGGCTCGCGGTCCGGCGGTACGGTCGGGACATGACCATCAGAGCCGTCGTCTGGGACGTGGACGACACCCTCTTCGACTACACGACCGCGGACCGGGCGGGCATGCGGGCCCATCTGCTGGCCGAGGGGCTGCTCGCCGCGTACGGCGACGTGGAGCGGGCGCTGGTGCGCTGGCGGGAGATCACCGACGTCCAGTGGGCCCGGTTCTCCGCCGGAGAGGTGGATTTCGTCACACAGCGTCGCGACCGCACCCGCGTCTTCGTGGGCCGGGACCTCACCGACGACGAGGCCGACGCCTGGTTCGGCCGCTATCTGGTCCACTACGAGGCCGCCTGGAGCCTGTTCCCGGACGTCCTGCCCGCCCTGGACGCCCTCGCGGCCGGCCACCGGCACGCGGTGCTCTCCAACTCCAGCATCACGGTCCAGGAGCACAAGCTGCGCACCCTCGGCCTCCTCGACCGCTTCGAATCCGTCCTGTGCGCGGCCGAGCTGGGCGTCTCCAAACCGGAGGCGGGCGCCTTCCTGGCGGCCTGCGAGGCACTGGGCCTGCCACCGCACGAGGTGGCCTACGTCGGGGACCACCCGGAGATCGACGGCCGGGGCGCCGCCGAGGCCGGGCTGCTGTCCGTGTGGATCGACCGCGGGACCGTCCTGGCGCGACCCGCCGGACAGCCCCTCGCGCACCGGATCACGACCCTCGCCGAACTCCCCGCGCTCGTCCGCGCCGATACCCGTTTTGGAGCCCCGTCCACCTTCGGGTAATGTTCTTTCTGCGCCGAGGGGCGCGGGCCGAAAGGCCGAAGCCCCGAGGAGCAAGCTAGAACGAGAACCCCGGCAGGGGCTTGAGTTCCAGTGGCCTATGGTGTAATTGGCAGCACGACTGATTCTGGTTCAGTTAGTCTTGGTTCGAGTCCAGGTAGGCCAGCTCGCAGAGCTCATCTGCAAAGCCCCCGTTGTGTAGCGGCCTAGCACGCTGCCCTCTCAAGGCAGTAGCGCCGGTTCGAATCCGGTCGGGGGTACTGATCTCGATCTTGTCGGGATCGCTAGGGCCCCCGTTGTGTAGCGGCCTAGCACGCCGCCCTCTCAAGGCGGTAGCGCCGGTTCGAATCCGGTCGGGGGTACTGACTGGTCTAAACCATCATTGGTCTATGGTGTAATTGGCAGCACGACTGATTCTGGTTCAGTTAGTCTTGGTTCGAGTCCAGGTAGACCAGCTCGGATCTGCGGAAACGTAAGATCCACGCCCCCGTTGTGTAGCGGCCTAGCACGCCGCCCTCTCAAGGCGGTAGCGCCGGTTCGAATCCGGTCGGGGGTACATCCGGGAAAGGCCCTCCACCTCGGTGGAGGGCCTTTGCCGTATCCGGCGGCCCGCCGGCTCAGCCGAAGCCGTACCGCCGCGCCGACTCCTCCTCCTGGGCCAGCCGGTGCAGAGCCCGCAGCAGCGGCTCGTTGACGATCGCCCCCAGGACCGCGAACTCGATCCGCTCCGCCTCCGTCGGCTGCGTCTCCAGGTTGTCCAGGTCCAGCACGGCCGTCCGGTGCATCAACTCGGCGTACGGCGCGAGCCGTTCCGCGCCCCAGTCGTAGCCGAGCCGGCGGAACGCGGCCACCCCCACCACCAGCGAGCGGTACGCGGGGGAGATGGTCGCGAGCAGCTTGGCGTTGAGCCAGCCGAGCCGGTCCAGCAGCGCGGCGACCTCCCGGTGCGCGGCCTGGACGTACTCGTCCTCCTCGTCCGGCTCCGGCACCTGCGGCAGCGCCCACAGGGCCGCGCCCAGGCGGATGGAGCGGCCCAGGGAGTCGTCGTCCACGTGCCCCAGCACCTCGCGGACCGTCGCCACCGGCAGCCGGCCCACCTGGATCATCGCGCGCACCAGCCGCAGCCGGCGCAGGTGCTCCTCGTCGTACTCCGCGGTCGTCGTGTTGACCTGGCGGCCCGGCGGCAACAGGCCCTCGCGCAGGTAGTACTTGATCGTCGCGGTGGACACACCGCTGCGTCTGCTCAGCTCGGCAAGCCGCATCCCTTGCGCTCCTTCTTGGATAGGGGCACTATCCAATCATCGGCCGTTGGATAGCGCCGCTCACCGACAAGGGGGAAGTCATGGTGTCCCGTACCACCGCCGACGCGCGGGGCGAGGTCGTCGTCCTGCTGATCGGCATGCGCGTCAACCGTTTCCGGGCCGTGCGGCTGTGGCTGCCGGTGATGCTCGGCATGCTCCGCATGCTCCGCGAACTGGAGCGGGACCCCGGGCGGGGCCTGCTGGCCAAGGTCCTGCTGACGGCGTCGCCGCGGACGTACTACGTCGTGCAGTACTGGGAGTCGAAGGAGAAGCTGTACGCCTACGCCACGGCGCCGGACGCGTTCCACCACAAGGCGTGGACGCGGCTGAACCGCTTGGAGCGGGCGGGGAGGCTGCGCGGGGAGGTGGGGATCTGGCACGAGACGTACGTCGTGCCGGAGGGGTCGTACGAGGCGGTCTACGGGGACATGCCGGCGTTCGGACTGGCGGCGGCGCACGGTCAGGTTCCGCTGGAGAAGCGGGGCCGCTATGCCAAGGACCGGTTCGCTCATCGGTCGGCCGGAGCGGAGGACGCCTAGGCGCCGCGGGGGCTCGTGCGCGGGGCGGGGGCGGGTCGTGCGGCATCGCCCGCGCGCACGCGGCGAAGCCGCGGACCGCCACGCCCCGCGCCCCTCGGCCCGGCTGCCCGCCGCCCGGGAGACGGCCGGCTCTCACGGGGGGGGGGATCCGCCCGCCCGGAGAAGGAAGCCGGCTTCCTGGAAGGCGGAGAGCCGACCGGGGAGAGGAGGTCGCGCTGCCTTGAGGGGGGGAGCGCCGCCGCTCCCAGGAGGAGGCCGCGTCCCCTTGAAGGGAGGAGTGGCGCCGCTTTGGGGAGGGGGCCGCGCTCGGTCGAGGCGAAGAGTCCCGGCGCTCCGGAAAGGCGGTCACGCCGCCTTGAGGGGAGGAACCGCTCCTGCCGTCCGGGGGGCGGAGACCGCGCTCCCGCGAAAGAGAGGGAACGAAGAGCCGCCCCGCCCTCGGAGAAGGCCTGCCGCGGCGTTGAGGCGGGCCTTTCCCGGGGACGGGGCGCTCTGGTTCCCGATGTCAGCCCGAGCGGCGCAGGGCCTCCGAGAGGCGGGCCGCCGCGTCGATGACCGCCTGGGCGTGCATGCGGCCCGGGTGGCGGGTCAGGCGCTCGATGGGGCCGGAGACGGAGACCGCGGCCACCACGCGGTTGGAGGGGCCGCGCACGGGCGCGGAGACGGACGCGACGCCGGGCTCGCGCTCGCCGATGGACTGGGCCCAGCCGCGCCGCCGTACGCCCGACAGGGCCGTCGCCGTGAAGCGGGCGCCCTGCAGGCCCCGGTGCAGCCGCTCGGGCTCCTCCCAGGCCATCAGGATCTGCGCCGAGGAGCCCGCCTTCATGGTGAGCGTGGAGCCGACCGGGACGGTGTCGCGCAGGCCGGAGAGACGTTCCGCCGCTGCCACGCAGATCCGCATGTCACCCTGGCGCCGGTACAGCTGCGCGCTCTCGCCGGTGACATCGCGGAGGTGGGTGAGCACGGGGCCCGCCGTCGCCAGCAGGCGGTCCTCGCCCGCGGCCGCCGCCAGCTCGGCGAGGCGCGGGCCGAGGATGAACCGGCCCTGCATGTCGCGTGCCACCATGCGGTGGTGTTCCAGGGCCACGGCCAGGCGGTGGGCCGTGGGTCGTGCCAGTCCGGTGGCGCCGACCAGACCCGCGAGGGTGGCCGGACCGGACTCCAGAGCGCTCAGGACGAGGGCCGCCTTGTCCAGAACGCCGACGCCGCTACTGTTGTCCATGCAACGATACTCACGTCTCACTCTGTGAAACGCAAGTTCAATTTTCCGTGGAACGCGCCACCCTGGAACCACACGGCGGCCCGATGACCAACGGGCCTGGCGGTGGACGCCCGGAATCACGACGTCCAGGGGCCCCCGAAGGGCAGCCACCGCTCCTCAAGATCTCTAGTTGGGTCGGTGGACGCTTGCCGGCCGGAGGGAAAGCGATGGGTAGGACACTCGCGGAGAAGGTCTGGGACGACCATGTCGTCCGGCGCGCCGAGGGCGAGCCCGACCTCCTCTACATCGATCTGCACCTGCTGCACGAGGTGACCAGCCCCCAGGCCTTCGACGGCCTGCGCAAGAGCGGCCGGAAGGTCCGCCGCCTCGACCTCACCATCGCGACCGAGGACCACAACACCCCGACCCTCGACATCGACAAGCCGATCGCCGACCCGGTCTCCCGGGCCCAGCTGGAGACCCTGCGCAAGAACTGCGCCGACTTCGGCGTACGGCTGCACCCGCTCGGCGACGTCGAGCAGGGCGTCGTGCACGTCGTCGGCCCGCAGCTGGGCCTGACCCAGCCCGGTACCACGGTCGTCTGCGGCGACTCGCACACCTCCACGCACGGTGCCTTCGGCGCGCTGGCGTTCGGCATCGGCACCTCGCAGGTGGAGCACGTGCTGGCCACCCAGACGCTGCCCATGGCCCGCCCGAAGACCATGGCCATCACCGTCGAGGGCGAGCTGCCCGACGGCGTCACCGCCAAGGACCTGATCCTGGCGATCATCGCGCGGATCGGCACCGGCGGCGGCCAGGGCTACGTCCTGGAGTACCGCGGCTCCGCCATCGAGAAGCTCTCGATGGAGGCCCGGATGACCATCTGCAACATGTCGATCGAGGCCGGTGCCCGCGCGGGCATGATCGCGCCCGACGAGATCACCTTCGACTATCTGAAGGGCCGCCCGCACGCCCCCGAGGGCGCCGACTGGGACGCGGCCGTCGCGTACTGGAAGACGCTGCGCACCGACGACGACGCGGTCTTCGACGCCGAGGTCGTCATCGACGCCACCGAGCTGTCGCCGTTCGTCACCTGGGGCACCAACCCCGGCCAGGGCGCGCCGCTTTCGGCGTCCGTCCCCGACCCGGCTTCGTACGAAGACGCTTCGGAGCGCCTGGCCGCCGAAAAGGCCCTGGAGTACATGGGGTTGGCGGCCGGACAGCCGCTGCGCTCCATCGGCGTGGACACCGTCTTCGTAGGCTCGTGCACCAACGGCCGCATCGAGGACCTGCGCGCCGCCGCCGGCATCCTGCGCGGCCGCAAAGTCGCCGACGGCGTACGGATGCTGGTCGTCCCCGGCTCCGCGCGCGTGGGTCTCCAGGCCGTCTCCGAGGGTCTGGACGTGGTCTTCAAGGAGGCCGGCGCCGAATGGCGGCACGCGGGCTGCTCGATGTGCCTCGGCATGAACCCCGACCAGCTGGCCCCGGGCGAGCGCTCCGCCTCCACCTCCAACCGCAACTTCGAGGGACGGCAGGGCAAGGGCGGCCGTACGCACCTGGTGTCGCCGCAGGTCGCGGCGGCCACCGCCGTCCTGGGCCACCTGGCCTCCCCGGCCGACCTGACCGACGTCCCCGCTGGAGTCCGATAACCATGGAAGCCTTCACCACCCACACCGGCCGGGCCGTCCCGCTGCGCCGCGGCAACGTGGACACCGACCAGATCATCCCTGCTCACTGGCTCAAGAAGGTCACCCGCGACGGCTTCGAGGACGGGTTGTTCGAGGCCTGGCGCAAGGACCCCGAGTTCGTGCTCAACCGGCCCGAGCGGCAGGGCGCCACGGTCCTGGTCGCCGGACCCGACTTCGGCACCGGCTCCTCGCGCGAGCACGCCGTCTGGGCGCTGCAGAACTACGGCTTCAAAACCGTGATCTCCTCCCGCTTCGCCGACATCTTCCGCGGCAACTCGCTGAAGAACGGCCTGCTCACGGTGGTCCTCGACCAGGAGATCGTGGACGCGCTGTGGGAGCTGACGGAAGCGGACCCCACCGCCGAGGTCACGGTGGACCTCCAGGCGCGCGAGGTGCGCGCCGAGGGCATCACCGCCTCCTTCGAGCTGGACGAGAACTCCCGCTGGCGGCTGCTGAACGGCCTGGACGACATCTCCATCACGCTCCGGAACGAGTCGGACATCGCCACCTACGAGGCCGGCCGCCCCGCCTACAAGCCGCGGACCCTCCCGGTCTGATCCGGCGCGGACCCGACCCCGCGAGGGTCGGGTTTCGGCCACCCAGACCTCCCGCCTGTACCCCCGGTCGCCACGATCGGGGGTACAGCCATGTCCGCCCCCGGACGCACCCGCGCCACCCTGCGAATACGCTCAACTTCGCGTGTTACGAAGGCCGTTGCCTGGGTACGTGAGTGCTGTGTCCGCCCCCACCGCAAGTGCCTGGAAAGCCATTTGACGCGGTAGTTGCCCCCTGCGCAGGCGACAACTCGCCCCAGATGGCACAATCTGTGCATGGGACACGACGGCCAACTCCAGCTCTATACGGCCGTCGCGAACCAGCTTAAGGAAGCGCACGCAAGAGTGCGCGCACTGCAAGTCCCGGAGGGCGTACGGGTGGCGCTGACCCGGAAGCTGCTGGTCATTACGGCCGCGGCCAAGCACGACCTCGCCGACGCGGCAAGGCGGCTCGATCGGTTCACGGCGGACCTCGACGCGGGTCGGATGCCCGAAGAGGACCACTGACACCGTCCGGGGCGGCCGAGTCCGTTGCGGCACAAGGGTGATAAGCCCGTTTCGTGTTTGATTTGCGGTATATATCTGCCTAACGTGCGAAAAAGCTTGAACACTTTCGTTCTGGCGATGTCTCCGAAGGGGAAGACGTGAACAAGGCGCAGCTCGTAGAAGCGATTGCCGACAAGTTGGGCGGCCGCCAGCAGGCCGCCGATGCTGTCGATCATGTCCTGGACGCCATCGTCCGCGCGGTCGTCGCGGGCGAGCGGGTCTCGGTCACCGGTTTCGGGTCCTTCGAGAAGGTGGACCGCCCCGCCCGTTACGCCCGCAATCCCCAGACCGGCGAGCGGGTTCGCGTCAAGAAGACCTCCGTGCCGCGCTTCCGCGCCGGTCAGGGCTTCAAGGACCTGGTGAGCGGCTCCAAGAAGCTTCCGCGGGGCGGCGAGGTCGCCGTGAAGAAGGCGCCGAAGGGCAGCCTGTCCGGCCCGCCGCCCACCATCGCCAAGGCCGCCGGCAAGAAGGCCGCCGCCAAGAAGACGACGACCGCCGCCGCCAAGAAGACCACGGCGAAGAAGGCGACGCCGGCGAAGAAGACGACGACGGCCGCCGCGAAGAAGACCACGGCGAAGAAGGCTCCCGCCACGAAGACCGCGGCGACCGCCAAGACCGCCACCGCGAAGAAGACCACCGCCAAGAAGGCGCCGGCCGCGAAGAAGGCCCCGGCGAAGAAGGTCACCGCGAAGAAGGCCCCGGCCAAGAAGTCGACGGCCCGCAAGACCACCGCCAAGAAGACCACCGCCCGCAAGGCGACGTCGTAAGGCCGCCAGGACACTCACGCGCCGGGCCGGACTCCCACAGGGAGCCCGGCCCGCGGCGTGTACGAGGGCGGTTACAGCGTCTGCAGGGTGACGAGGGTGATCCGGACGGCATCCCCCTCGCCCTCCGTCTCGATCCGCACCCGCTGCCCGGGCCGCAGCAGCAGCAGGCCGCCGGCGTCGAACGCGGCGGCGTCGAAGGGCACGGGGGTGCCGTCGTCGAGGAGCACCTGGCCGCAGCGGGTTTCCTCGTCGTAGGTGTACGCGGTGGCCTGCATGGCCGCCAGCCTAGTGGGGGTCCAGGGACCCCGGCATCGGCAGCCCCGCCGACACCGCCGCCGTATGCCGTCCCACCCCCAGGACCAGTGCCGTGCGCAGGTCGGCGCCGGTGTCCACGTCCTGCCGTACCGAATCGACGCCCGTCAGCGCGAGTTCCGTGGCGCCGGAGGCCCGGTGGCGCGCGCGGGAATCCACGCCGAACGCCGGGCGCAATGCGCGGCCGCCGACCGCCGCCAGCAAAGTCGTGCCCACTCCCGCCGTATCCGGCAGAAAAGCCCGGGGGAATTCCGTGGCGGCGGCCAGCACCCGGGACAGTTCCGCGGGGCGCAGGGCCGGCAGATCCGCGTTCAGGGCCGCGACCGCGGCGCCGGGACGGTTTTCCCGTACGACGGCCGCACCATGGGCCAGCGCGGCGTTCAGGCCGCCGCCGGGGACGTCCGGGACGATCCGCGCGCCCAGCGCCGCCAGCTCCCGTCCGGCCAGCTCGTCGTCCGTGACGACCGCCACATCCGAGACCTCGGCGCAGGCCAGTGCCGCGCCCACCGTGTCCTGCGCGAACGCCAGCACCAGCCCCGGGCGCTCCCCGTCGCCGACGGCGTCCGCGAGCCTGCTCTTGGCCCGGGCCAGGGGCTTCAGCGGGATGACCAAGGTCCACTGCACCGGCGTACCGTCCCTCTCTCGTCCCGTTCATTGTCCCCCGGGCTCTGAGGTGCGCCGGGAAGCGGGGCGTACGGTGTTCTCGACAGACCGGCGGCCCAGGGCCACACTTGTGCGGCCCCCGCCGGGGTGGCAGTCCTAGAGGAAGGTGTCCTTGTGCCCCGCCGCAGAATCGGCTTCTGGTACCGCTTCGCCGCGGTGATCTGCAAACCGCCGCTGGTGGTTCTGATCAAGCGGGACTGGCGTGGAATGGAGCACATTCCGGCCGAGGGCGGATTTATCACCGTGGTGAACCACAATTCCCACGTGGACCCCTTCGCATACGCGCACTATCAGTACAACACCGGACGGGTCCCGCGATTCCTGGCGAAGAGCGGCCTTTTCAAGAAGGGATTCGTCGGCGCCGCGATGCGCGGTACCGGACAGATCCCCGTCTACCGCGAGTCCACGGACGCGCTCAGCGCCTTCCGGGCCGCCATCGACGCCGTCGAGCGCGGCGAGTGCGTCGCCTTCTATCCCGAGGGCACCCTCACCCGCGATCCGAACGGCTGGCCCATGACCGGCAAGACCGGCGCCGCCCGGGTCGCCCTGGAGACCCGCTGCCCGGTCATCCCGGTCGCGCAGTGGGGCGCCAACGAACTGCTGCCGCCGTACGCCAGGAAGCCGGACCTCTTCCCGCGCAAGACGCACCGCGTGCTGGCCGGCCCGCCCGTGGACCTCTCCCGTTTCTACGGCAGGGAGATGACCCCGGACGTGCTGAAGGAGGCCACCGAGGTCATCATGGCGGCCATCACCCGCCTGCTGGAGGAGATCCGCGGCGAGAAGGCGCCCGAGACGCCGTACGACCCGCGCCGTGAGCGGATCGAGCAGCGGCGCCGCACCCAGGCGCAGACGCAGGCGCGGGGCAGGCAGACGGAAGGGCAGAGCAAGTGAGCAAGCCTGTGCGGGCGGCCGTCATGGGCACCGGTTCGTGGGGCACCGCCTTCGGCATGGTGCTCGCCGACGCCGGCTGCGACGTGACCCTGTGGGCCCGTCGGCCGCAGCTGGCCGAGGCGGTCAACTCCACCCGGACCAACCCCGACTACCTGCCCGGCGTGGAGCTGCCGGAGAACCTGCGCGCCACCGCCGACGCGGCCGAGGCGCTCGCCGGCGCGGACTTCACCGTGCTCGCGATCCCCTCCCAGACCCTGCGCGAGAACCTCGCCGCGTGGTCCCCGCTGCTGGCGCCGGACACCGTCCTCGTCTCGCTGATGAAGGGCGTCGAACTCGGCTCCACCATGCGGATGAGCGAGGTCGTCGAGGACGTCGCCAAGGTCGGCGCCGACCGGATCGCGGTCGTCACCGGGCCCAACCTGGCCCGTGAGATCGCCGCCCGCATGCCCGCCCTGGCCGTCGTGGCCTGCACCGACGAGCGCGTCGCCCAGCGGCTCCAGGCCGCCTGCCACGCGCCGTACTTCCGGCCGTACACCAACACCGACGTCGTCGGCTGCGAACTGGCCGGCGCGGTCAAGAACGTCATCGGGCTCGCGGTCGGCATCGCCGACGGCATGGGACTCGGCGACAACGCCAAGGGCTCGCTCATCACCCGCGGCCTCGCCGAGACCACCCGGCTCGGCCTCGCGATGGGCGCCGACCCGCTGACCTTCTCCGGACTCGCGGGCCTGGGCGACCTGGTGGCCACCTGCTCCTCGCCGCTGTCCCGCAACCACACCTTCGGCACCAACCTCGGCAAGGGCATGACCCTCCAGGAGACCATCGCCGTCACCAGGCAGACCGCCGAGGGCGTCAAGTCCTGCGAGTCCGTGCTGGATCTGGCCCGCCGGCACGGCGTCGACATGCCCATCACCGAGACGGTCGTCGAGATCGTGCACGAGGGCAAGTCGCCGGTCGCCGCGCTCAAGGAGCTGATGGCGCGCAGCGCCAAGCCCGAACGCCGCTGAAACCGGCCCCGCACGGGCCCGTACCAGGCCGTCCGCGACGCTCCGCGACCATCCGTGCGACGCTGAGCGACGGCCCGGGAGCGCGCGCTGACTTGCCGACTACCTACAGGTACGCTCAACGCGATATGAGCACCAAGAACCTTCCCCAGAACCCCGAGCAGCCGGCGCGCAAGCCGCGCGTGGCCGTCGTGTTCGGCGGGCGCAGCTCCGAACACGGGATCTCCATGGTCACCGCCGGCGCGGTCCTCACGGCCATCGACCGGACGAAGTACGACGTCCTGCCGATCGGCATCACGCGGGAGGGCCGTTGGGTGCTCACCGCCGACGAGCCGGAGCGGATGGCCATCACCGACCGCCGCACCCCCGAGGTCGACGACCTCGCGGAGGCGCACGAGGGCGGCGTGGTGCTCCCCGTCGACCCCACCAGCCGCGAGGTCGTCTACAGCGAGCCCGGCTCCGTGCCCAAGGCGCTCGGCGAGGTCGACGTGGTCTTCCCGGTGCTGCACGGCCCCTACGGCGAGGACGGCACCCTCCAGGGTCTGCTGGAGCTGTCCGGGGTGCCCTACGTCGGCTCGGGCGTGCTCTCCTCGGCCGTCGGCCAGGACAAGGAGTACATGAAGCGGGTGTTCACCTCCTTCGGGCTCAAGGTCGGCCCGTACGTGGTGATCCGGCCGCGCGAGTGGGAGCGGGACGCCTCCGCCGCCCGCAAGAAGATCATCGACCTCGCCGGCGAGCACGGCTGGCCGCTGTTCGTGAAGCCCGCGCGCGCGGGCTCGTCCATCGGCATCACCAAGGTCGACGACCTCGCCGGGCTGGACGAGGCCATCGCCGAGGCGCGGCGGCACGACCCGAAGATCCTTGTCGAGGCCGCCCTGCGGGGCCGCGAGATCGAGTGCGGCGTCCTGGAGTTCGAGGACGGCCCGCGCGCCTCCGTCCCGGCCGAGATCCCGCCGCCGGACGCCCACGCGTACTACGACTTCGAGGCCAAGTACATCGACTCCACGCCCGGCGTCGTCCCGGCCCCGCTCACCGAGGAGCAGACCGCCGAGGTGCGGCGGCTCGCGGTCGAGGCGTTCGAGGCGGCCTCCTGCGAGGGCCTGGTCCGCGCGGACTTCTTCCTCACCGAGGACGGCGAGTTCGTCATCAACGAGATCAACACCATGCCCGGCTTCACGCCGATCTCCATGTACCCGCAGATGTGGCAGGCGACGGGCGTGAGCTATCCGGAGCTGGTCGACCGTCTGGTGCAGGCGGCGCTGCGCCGCCCGACCGGCCTGCGCTGAGCCCGCGTCCGGGTCAGTGCCGCATGGAGGCGATCCCCTCCGGGATCGCCTTCTTCACGGCCGCCGCCAGGTCCGTCAGCACCTGCGCGCTGTCGTCCGGCCCGGACAGCTTCTCCGGCAAGGTCACCTGCACATACGCGCGGCGCTCGGACGTGGTGAACCGCCAGGTGCCGTCGTCCTGCTTCTCCATCAGCCAGTCGACGCCGTTCACGCCGCCGCCGACCGCGTTCGGATCCTCGCCGAGGGCCACCTTCTCGTCGACCATCTTGGGCGGCCGAACGATGCCGCAGCGCAGTATGATCGCCGGGCTTCCCCAGGCCGCCGTGTAGGCGGACGGGGGTTCCGGGTCCCGGCGGGGCTGTCCGTCCACCTTCCGTGGCAGCGCCTTGTCCAGGTCCCGGCAGAGCGGGGCGGTCCGTGCGTCGGGGGTGGGTGCCGTCACGGTGTCGCTGCCGTCCGCCGCGGAGCAGCCCGCGACCGCGACGAGCAGGGCCGGTAGGAGCAGGCCGAGAGGCCGGTGACGGAAGATGTTCACCGGCCAAGCGTAGACGGGGGCTACAGATGCACGACCGGACAGGTCAGGGTGCGCGTGATGCCGTCCACCTGCTGGACCTTCGCGACCACCATGCGGCCGAGTTCGTCGACCGTCTCGGACTGGGCGCGCACGATCACGTCGTACGGACCCGTCACGTCCTCGGCCTGGATCACTCCAGGGAGCTTGCTGATCGTCTCGGCGACGGTCGACGCCTTGCCGACCTCCGTCTGGATCAGGATGTACGCCTGTACCACGGAACCTCCAGGGCGGCCACGAGGATCATGTGGGGAAAAGGAACGCCACGGTATCGCGTCGCCGCGCTTCGCGGGGAGACCTCCGGGATGCGGGCTTGCGCGGCAGGGCGCGGGCACGACGGACGGTGACGGTCACCCGGACCGTACGAACGGTCACCACGGCCGCGTCGTCGGCCGGGGGCGACCGCGACGACGGACACCTCGACCGTATCGGGGACACTGAAGACGCGCGACCGGGCACGGCATGGGAGAGAAGGGGAGCCAAGGGACATGAAGGGCACTGTTGGTGAGCTCGGGGAGTTCGGGCTCATCAGGGAGCTCACCTCCCGTCTCACCACCACCGCGGCGGTCCGGGTCGGCCCCGGCGACGACGCCGCGGTGGTCGCCGCGCCCGACCGCCGGGTCGTGGCGAGCACCGACATCCTGCTGGAGGGCCGGCACTTCCGCCGCGACTGGTCCACCGCCTACGACGTGGGCCGCAAGGCCGCCGCGCAGAACCTCGCCGACATCGCCGCGATGGGCGCGGTGCCGACCGCGCTGCTGCTCGGCCTGGTCGTCCCGGCCGAGCTGCCGGTCACCTGGCCCACCGAGCTGATGGACGGCCTGCGCGACGAGTGCCAGGTCGCCGGCGCCTCCGTGGTCGGCGGGGACGTCGTACGCGGCGACACGATCATGGTGTCGATCACCGCGCTCGGCGATCTGCGCAACCACGAGCCCGTCACCCGGGCCGGCGCCCAGCCCGGCGACCTGGTGGCCGTCACCGGCTGGCTGGGCTGGTCCGCGGCCGGGTACGCGGTGCTCGCCCGCGGCTTCCGCTCGCCGCGCGCGTTCGTGGAGGCCCACCGGCGTCCCGAGCCGCCGTACCACGCCGGTCCGGCCGCCGCCGCGCTCGGCGCCACCGCGATGTGCGACGTGAGCGACGGCCTGATCGCCGACCTCGGGCACATCGCCGAGGCCAGCAAGGTCCGCATCGACATCCGCTCCGGCGCCATCGACATCCCGACGCAGATGCACGACATCGGCCAGGCCGTCGGCGTGGACGCGTTGCAGTGGGTGCTGACCGGGGGAGAGGACCACGCGATCGTGGCCACCTTCCCGTCCGACACCAAGCTGCCGGCCCGCTGGAAGGTCATCGGCGAGGTCCTCAACCCCTCCGCGCTGCCCCAGGTGACGGTCGACGGGGCGCCGTGGACCAGCAAGGGCGGCTGGGACCACTTCGGGGACATCGAGTCGTGATCACCAGGGTGCTCACGGTGGCGGGCTCCGACTCCGGCGGCGGGGCCGGGATCCAGGCCGACCTGAAGACGATGCTGGCGCACGGCGTGCACGGCATGAGCGTGCTCACCGCGGTGACCGCGCAGAACTCCCTCGGCGTCCAGGGCGCCTGGGAGCTGCCGGCGGCGGCGGTGCGGGCCCAGTACCGCAGCGTCGTGGACGACATCGGCGTCCAGGCCGTGAAGACCGGCATGCTGGCCTCCGCGGAACTGGTCGCGACGGTCGCCGAACTGATCTCCGGCACGGACGCGCCGGCCGTGGTGGACCCGGTGGGCGTCTCCAAGCACGGCGATCCGCTGCTGGCCGCCTCCGCGCTGGACGCCGTCCGCACCGAGCTGCTGCCCGCCGCGACCGTGGCCACTCCCAACCTGGACGAAGTGGCGCAACTCACCGGGATACGGGTGGAGTCCGAGGCGGATCTGCGCCGGGCCGCGGCGGCCGTGCTGGCGTACGGACCGCGCTGGGTGCTGATCAAGGGCGGGCATCTGTCCGGGGACGCCGTGGACCTGCTCACCGACGGCTCGCAGGAGCACCTGCTGCGCGCGCCCCGCCACGACAACCGGCACACCCACGGCACCGGCTGCACCCTCGCGTCCGCGATCGCCTGCGGGCTGGCCCTGGGCAAGTCCGTGCCGGAGGCGGTCACGGCGGCCAAGGAGTACGTCACCGGCGCGATCGCCGCCGGGTTCGCCCTCGGCGCCGGGATCGGGCCGGTGGACCACGGCTGGGCGCTCAGGAGGGACGCGCCTCGGGCGTGACGGGGGTTACGGGCGGGACGGGGCTACGGGGTTACGGAGGTACGGCAAAAAGCCGGTCCACCCAAGGGTGGACCGGCTCTGTGCAGCGAACCAGACAGTGGCCGCGCGCTCAGCTGAGCGTCAGCGCGAGACCTTGCCGGCCTTGATGCACGAGGTGCAAGCGTTCACGCGCTTCGGCGTCCCGCCGACCACGGTACGCACACGCTGGATGTTCGGGTTCCAGCGACGGGACGTACGGCGGTGCGAGTGCGAGATGTTGTTGCCGAAGCCCGGCCCCTTGCCGCAGACGTCGCAGTTGGCAGCCACGGGTCACTCCAAAGACTTCAGATGCACTTACGGTTGATCCCGGCATGCCGGGACCGAGATCCTAAGACCTGTGATCTGAGTGGCGCTGCCAGGGGGAATGGCCCGATCGGGATCGGGCAACCGGAGCAGCATACAACGGCTGCGCCAGTACAACGAAACTACCATGGCTGATCAGACACCCGCTCCCGGCCCGCTTCCGGAAGGCAGCGGCCCGGGGTCTACGCTGCGTCCCACGTACGACCGGGTCAGGGAGGCGCAGGTGGCGCAGGTGCCGCAGACATTCTTCGATGCTCTCGCGGTGCGCACCTGGTGCTCTCTGGCGCTGCGGGCACTGGGCGGTGCCCGCGAGGAGATCGACGCGATCAATGTCTACCCGGTGGCCGACGGCGACACCGGGACCAACCTGTACCTGACCCTGGAGTCGGCGGCCACGGCCGTGGAGGCGGTGTTCGCCGGGTACGAGACCGGCTGCGCGGAGCCCTCCCTCGCCGACGCGGTCCGGGCGATGGCGCACGGGGCGCTGATCGGGGCCCGGGGCAACTCAGGGACGATCCTCGCGCAGCTGCTGCGGGGCATGGCCCAGGTGCTCGCCGGGACCGGGGAGGCGTCCTCCGCCGCTTCCGACTCCCGCGCCGACGGCCCGGTGCTGCGGCTGGCCCTGCGCCGGGCCGCCGACTCCGCCCGGCAGGCCGTGGCCCATCCCGTCGAGGGCACGGTGCTGACGGTCGCCTCGGCCGCCGCGCACGCCGCCGAGGAGGCCGGCGGCGACTGCCGGACGGTCGCCCGGGCCGCCTACGAGGGCGCGCGGACCGCCCTGGCGGCGACCCCGGACCAGCTGGGCGTGCTGCGGCGGGCCGGGGTGGTCGACGCGGGCGGCCGGGGTCTGGTGGCGGTGCTGGGGGCACTGGTCGAGGCGGTCACGGGGGAGGCGGTGCGGGAGAGGCCGGGGTGCGCTCCGGCCGCCGGAGCCGCCGGTGCGCGTGAGGCCGGTCCCGGTACGGACCCGGCCTCCGACGCCGACCCGGCTCTCGACGCGGCCGAGACCGCCGGCGCGGACGCCGGTGCCGGCCGGGCCGACGCCGGCGGGCCCGCCTTCGAGGTGATCTACCTGCTGGAGGCCGACGACGCGGCCGTGGCCCGGCTGCGCGACCGGCTCGACGCCCTCGGGGACTGCCTGGTCGTGGTCGGCGGCGACGGACTGTGGAACGTCCACGTCCACGTGCACGTCGACGACGCCGGCGCCGCCGTGGAGGCCGGAGTGGAGGCCGGCCGCCCCTACCGCATCCGGATCACGCCCCTGGGACACGGCGAGGCGCCTCCCGGCCGTGAGCGCCCCTCCCGCGCGCCCGCCCAGCGCGCGGTCGTCGCCGTCGTACCCGGCGAGGGACTGGCCGGGCTGTACGGCGAGGCCGGCGCGACCACCGTCCTCGCGCGCCCCGGGGAGCCGCCCGCCAGCGGGGAACTGGTGCAGGCCGTACGGCGGGCCCACGCGCGCGAGGTGGTCCTGCTGCCGAACGACGCCGAGCTGCGCCACACGGCCGCCGCCGCGGCCGAGCAGGCCCGCACCGAGGGCATCCGGGTGGCCCTGATCCCGACCCGCTCGGCGGTCCAGGGCATCGCCGCGCTCGCCGTGCACGAGCCCCGGCGCCGGTTCGACGAGGACGTCGTCCAGATGACCTCGGCGGCGGGCGCCACCCGGTACGCCGAGGTCGTCGTCGCCGAGCGCCAGTCCTGGACGACGGCCGGCATCTGCCAGGCCGGGGACGTGCTCGGTCTGATCGACGGCGATGTCGCGGTGATCGGCACCGATGTCACCGCGACCGCCCGCACCGTCCTGGACCGCATGCTCCAGTCCGGCGGCGAACTGGTCACCCTCGTCGTCGGCGACGAGGCACCCGACACCGTCGCCGCCCGTCTGGAGACACGCGTTCGGGAGTCCTACCTCGCCGTGGACACGGTGGTCTACCACGGCGGCCGGCAAGGAGCACTGCTGCTGATCGGGGTGGAGTGAGCCGGCAGGCGGCTCAGGGCCGTTCCGGAGGTGTTCCCTCCTGGGTCGCCTGGAGCATCTGGGCCGCCTCCTCCCGCCGGGCCCGCACCGTCTCGTCCGCCTCGTCGGCGCCCGCGTAGACCGCGAGCACCGCACGCGCGCGTGCCTGTGCCCGCCGCGGACGGCCGAGGTCGGCCTCCAGCCAGCCCGCGCCCAGTTCCGCGCCGGTACGGCCGTGCAGCCCGGCCTCGCCGAGCGTGGTGAACACCGCCGCGGCCCGGCTCATCTGCCCGAGCGCCGCCTCGAACGCGGCCCGGATCGCCGCGTCCTCGGCCTCCTCGGACGCCGAGCGGGCCAGCAGCTCGGCGAACTGCCGGTGCGTGTCGCCGAGTTCCTCGGCCAGCTCGGCCCGGTCCGGGCCCCGGGCGGCGGCCAGCGCCGTCTCGCACGCCCGTACCGCCTGCGTCATCAGCGCCCGGGCGGACGCCGACCCGGACTCGCCGCCCAGCGCCAGCCAGGCCCGGGCGCGCAGCGAACGGACCAGGAACGGGGCGTTGCCGAGCGCGCGCCACAGCTCGCCCGCGCGCGCGTAGGCCCGGTCCGCCTCGGCCGTCAGACCGGCGCTGCCCAGCGACTCCGCGGCGAGGTGGGCGAGCGTGGCGTGGTCCTGCTGCTCGGGCCAGTGCCGGGCCAGCTCGGCCGCCCCGAGCCGCTCCTCGGCGGCCGCCCGGTGCTCGCCCAGCTCGCCCAGACAGTCCCCGAGCCACCAGCGGGCCTGGACCACCGCCTCGTCGCCGTGCGTGCCCGGGCTCAGGTCGGCCAGCGCGGACCGGAGCACCTCGGCGGCCTCCTCGTACCGGCCCCGGCGCAGCAGGAACCCGCCCAGCCGCTGCCGCGCCCAGGCGCCCACGGTGCCGCCCTCGCCCGCCTCGTCGGCCCAGTGCGCGGCCTCCAGCGCGTGCTCGGAGGCCTCGCCGGGCGCGTCCAGCGCACCGAGCACCTCGGCGAGCTGGAGGTGCAGTTGTGCCCGTCCGACCGGCTCCACGTACGGCCCGCCGTGCTCCAGCGCCGCCCGCAGCGCGCGCTCGGCCCCGGTGAGGTCACCGGCCTGGTGGGCGAGGGCGGCGACCTGGACCTCGTACTCCACCGCGAACCACGGCACCCCGGCGGCCGCGTACCCGTCGGCGGCCCGCCGGAACAGCTCCGCCGCCCGCCGCGCGTTCCCGGTGAGCCCGGCCAGCTCGGCGAGCATCCCCCGTGCCTCGGCGGCCCGCGCCGCCAGCCGCACCTCGCCCCCGCCGCGCCCCTCGACGAGCGCCAGCACCTCCCGCACGGCCGCCTCGGCCTCGGCGACGGCACGGGGGAGATCCGCACCGGGTCGCCGGGCACCGGCACCGGTCCCTCCGGTCCCCGCGCCCGCGTCGGCCGGCCGGGAGGCCACGGCCTCCCGGCCGGCGTCCGCGCGCGGCCCGTCGGCGGCGATGCCCGCGGCGTCCACGCCCGCGCCGCCCGTCCCCGCGTCCGCCTCCACCGCCGCGTGGACCCGGCGCATCAGGACGCGGGCCCGGCTCATCGCCACCGATGCCGTCTGGCGCACTCCCGTGCCCTCGTCGGCGTACAGCGCGAGCACCTCGTCGTACAGCACGGCGACCGTGGTCAGGGCCGGCTCGACCTCGCCCGACAGAGCGCGTACGTACGCTCCCCGCGCGCGTGCCGCCAGGGCCTCCCCGGGGTCGCCCGCCTCCGCGTACAGCCGGGCCGCGCGCTCGAACAAGGGGATGCCCTCGGGGCCCCGGGCCATCGCCTCGTGGTCGGCGATCTCCGCGCGGTCACGCGGCTCCAGTTCGGTGTCCCCGGCGGCCCGCGCCACCGCCGCCCACGCCTGGAGCGCGTGCGGCCGCAGGGTCTCCGACTGCCGCCGCGCCTCGGTGAGCAGCGCGGTCAGCCCGGGCTCCCCGGAGGCCGCCGGCGCCGGCGGCGCGGCCGGCGGCACCGCGGCGGGCCGTACCGCCCGTATGCCCAGCGGCAGCCGCTCCACCAGCGGCCGCTGGTCCATCCGCGCCCGGACCCGGTCGCCGACGGCGGACGTGCCGTTGCGGTGGTCGAACCGCGCGGCGAGTTCCGTCGCCGCCCCGCGCGCGTGCGCGGCCAGCTCCCGCGCCGTCCAGGTCCGCCCGGCCGGGCCCGGCACCCGCTGCCCGCCGAGCCCGCGCTCGGCCAGCCGGTCCATCAGCAGCGCCACCACGGCCAGGAAGTCGAGCCCGCTGCGCGGATGCCCGGTGTCGGTGAAGTACGCCGGCCGCTCGGCCAGCAGTTCCAGGCCGCGCGCCTCGTTCCCGGTCAGCGCGCAGAACTCCACGTGGTCGGCGTACGCGGCCCGCATGCTCTCCATCGGCCGCACCAGCCGGAAGCCCCGCAGATGGTGCGCGCGGGCCTCCTCCAGCCGGCCGAGGCGCAGCAGCGGGGCCAGCGAGGACGCCAGCACGGAGTGCGGTTCGTGCGCGCAGGCGAACTCGCCCTCCAGCACCGGCCGCCACAGCCGCAGCGCCTCCGCGTCCCGGCCGCACCGCACCTGCCAGCCACCCTGCCGGCGCAGCTCGCAGGCGGGGCAGTCGGCCATCGCGTCCCGGTCGGCGGCCAGCCACGCGGCGTACGCCCGCCGCGCGCGCGGGAGGTCTCCGATGTGTGCGGCCACGCTGAACTCGGCGCCGCGCACGGCCCGTTCGGAGTGCCCGGCGAGCCGGTAGCGGCGCTCCATCTCGCCGAGCCACTTCTCGATCGAGTCCAGCGGGATGTGCGGCTGGTCCAGCATGCCCGCCGACATCCACTTGAAGACCCAGTGCAGCGAGTGCGTCTCGTACTCGTCGAAGTCCTCGGGCCGTTCGTCCCACATGCGCAGCAGCCGCGCGAACGGGACGAACATCTTGTCCTTCTCGGAGCTGTGGTGGTAGACCCTCAGCTGGTGTCCGAGCGCCTCGATCACGGCGAGCGGGACGTCCAGCCGCTCCGCCTCGGCGAGCAGCTCCTCCGCGCGCGCGTTGCGGGCCGGTCCCTCCGGCTCCTCGGAGTTCTCCGCCAGCGCCTGACGCAGCGCGTCGATGTCCGTGATCCCACTCATCGTCCGTCCCCCTCCCCGAGGCCCGCCCGTGCGAGCGGCCCGATGAACGCCCGGCCGGGCAGCGCCGGGCCGGCCGGCCGCGGCGGGCGCCGCGCGGGCCCGTACGGCGCTTCGGTCCCGGCGCCGGCCGCTCCGGGCCGCCGGGCGGGACGAGGCGCCGCACCGGCGGACCGGGCCGGTCCGGCACCGGACGCGCGCGCGTGCCGCCGCCGCGCGGTGAACCCAGGATGCCCGCCCGCGGGCCGTCGGAGCGTGCCCCGGCCGCCGCGCGGGCCCGCCGGTGCCGGGCGGACCGGTGGTCGGTGGGCGCGGTCACGGTGCGCGCGTCCCGCGCCGGCAGCCGTCGGCCGCGGGGCGCGTGGGGTCGGTGGGGGGCCTGGGGCGGTGCCTGTGAGGTGTGGGAGTCCATCGTCACTGCGCCGCGGGAGGCGTGCGTGCGGCGCGGGGTCGGGCGGTCCCGGTGGGGCGGTGACCGCGAAGGATGGCCGGAGCGCGCCATCCTAGGGTCCGATCGGCGCGCCTGACCAGGAGTTTCCCTGATGTTTACGGCATCCGGGCCGGGCGGCGCGGGGCGTGGTCGACGGCATTGTCAGTGCCGTGGTGTGCAATTGATGCGTGCCCGCACTGCAAGAACCGCTCAAGAAGGTGCTCGGCCCCGCCACCGCGAAGGTGATGGCCGAGCATCTCGGCCTGCACACCGTCGGCGACCTGCTGCACCACTACCCGCGCAGATACGAGGAGCGCGGCCAGCTCACCCACCTCGCCGACCTCCCCATGGACGAGCACGTCACGGTGGTCGCCCAGGTCGCCGACGCCCGGCTGCACACCTTCGCCTCGGCCAGGGCCCCCCGCGGCAAGGGCCAGCGCCTGGAGGTCACGATCACGGACGGCAGCGGCCGGCTCCAGCTCGTCTTCTTCGGCGCCGGCGTGCACAAACCCCACAAGGACCTGCTGCCGGGCACCCGCGCGATGTTCGCCGGAAAGGTGTCCGTCTTCAACCGCCGCCTCCAGCTCGCCCACCCGGCCTACGAGTTGCTGCGGGGCGACGGCGAGGGCGAGGAGGCCGTGGAGTCCTGGGCCGGAGCCCTGATCCCGCTCTATCCCGCGACCGCCAAACTGGAGTCCTGGAAGATCGGCAAGGCGGTCCAGACGGTGCTGCCCAGCGCCCGGGAGGCTTTGGACCCGCTCCCGGAGTCGTTGCGCGCCGGCCGCGGCCTGCTCCCGCTCCCGGAGGCCCTGCTCAAGATCCACCGGCCGCACACCAAGGCCGACATCGCCGACGCCCGCGCCCGCCTGAAGTGGGACGAGGCCTTCGTCCTCCAGGTCGCCCTGGCCCGCCGCCGGCACGCCGAGACCCACCTGCCCGCCGTGCCCCGCGTCCCCGGCCCCAACGGCCTCCTCGCGGCCTTCGACGACCGCCTTCCCTTCACCCTCACCGAGGGCCAGCGGAAGGTCTCCCGCGAGATCTTCGACGACCTCGCCACGCCCCACCCGATGCACCGCCTGCTCCAGGGCGAGGTCGGCTCGGGGAAGGCCCAGCCGCTGGACGCGCTGGTGCTGACCCCCGCGGGGTTCCGGCGCATGGGCGATATGCGGGTGGGCCACGAGGTCGTCGTGCCCGATGGCGGCATCGCCGTGGTCGACGGAGTCTTTCCACAGGGCGAGCGCGACGTGTGGCGGATGGTGCTCTCCGACGGAAGCTCTGTGGAATGCGATGACGAGCACCTGTGGATCGTCGGCACCAGCAGCGGAGAGCATCGCGGCCGGTCGCCCGAGGTGCTGACCACGCGGGAGATCCGGCACGATCTGTTCGAGGCCGACGGGTCGTCGAAGTGGTACATCCCGGCGGCGACCCCGGTGGACCTCGGCGACGACTCGGGACTCCCGCTCGACCCCTACCTGTTCGGAGTGCTCCTCGGGGCCGGCTCGTTCCGGCACGACCTGCGCCTGTCCACTGCCGACCCGGAGATCCACGAAGCCGTGGCCGCGTCGGTCGCTCCCGACTGCCGTCTCGTGCCCGTCCCGGGCTCTCCGTGCGACTTCACGATCCAGTCGGCAAGGCGCTCGGGCGACATCCGGAATCCAGTGATCCAGATCCTGCGTGACCTCGGTCTCCGGGGGCTGACGTCACACGACACGTTCATCCCCGCCGAGTTCAAGAACACGTCGATCAAGAACCGTCTTGCCCTCCTTCAGGGGCTCCTGGACACGGACGGCACGGTTCGGCGGGACGGAACGAGCATCTCCCTGTGCTCGGCCTCGCGCGGGCTCGCGGACGATGTCGCATGGCTTGTACGGTCCCTGGGCGGTCGGGCGCGGGTGCTGCCGAAGCGGTCCGCCTTCGACGTCTCCGTCGCGTTGCCCGGCGAATTCGCACCCTTCAGGCTCACCCGCAAGGCCGACCGCGTACGGCCCCGCCCGACGAACGACACCTTCCGGCGGGGAATCCGGGCGGTGGAGTACGTGGGCCGCAAGCCGGTCCAGTGCATCAGCGTCGCCCACCCGGGCCACGCGTACGTCACCGACCATTTCACGGTCACCCACAACACCATGGTGGCCCTGCGCGCCATGCTCGCCGTGGTCGACGCGGGGGGTCAGGCGGCCATGCTCGCGCCCACCGAGGTGCTCGCCCAGCAGCACCACCGGTCCATCACGGAGATGATGGGGGAGCTGGCCGGTTGGGGGCTGTGGAGCGAAGCGCCTGCGCGGAAGGACGGCGACGGGCGGCGGGAGGCCGTTCCGGGCGGCGCCGAGCACGCCACCAAGGTGGTGCTGCTCACCGGCTCGATGGGCACGGCGGCCCGCCGTCAGGCCCTGCTCGACCTCGCCACCGGCGAGGCCGGCATCGTCATCGGCACCCACGCCCTGATCGAGGACAAGGTCCGCTTCCACGACCTCGGCCTGGTGGTGGTCGACGAACAGCACCGCTTCGGCGTGGAGCAGCGCGACGCCCTGCGGAGCAAGGGCAGACAGCCACCGCACCTGCTCGTCATGACGGCCACGCCCATCCCGCGCACGGTCGCCATGACGGTCTTCGGCGACCTGGAGACCTCGGTGCTGGACCAGCTCCCGGCGGGCCGCTCCCCGATCGCCAGTCATGTCGTCCCGGCCGCCGACAAGCCCCACTTCCTGGCCCGCGCCTGGGAACGGGTCCGCGAGGAGGTCGCGGCCGGCCACCAGGCGTACGTGGTCTGCCCGCGCATCGGCGACGAGGAGGACGACCCGAAGAAGGCCGGCAAGAAGCCCGCCGAGGGCGAGGCGGACAAGCGGCCCCCGCTGGCCGTGCTCGACGTGGCCGACCAGCTGGGCCGCGGCCCCCTCAAGGGCCTGAAGGTGGAGGCCCTGCACGGCCGTATGCACCCCGACGACAAGGACGCCGTGATGCGCCGCTTCGCGGCCGGCGAGACCGACGTCCTCGTCGCCACCACCGTCATCGAGGTCGGCGTCAACGTCCCGAACGCCACGGCCATGGTCATCATGGACGCGGACCGCTTCGGCGTCTCCCAGCTGCACCAGCTGCGCGGCCGGGTCGGCCGCGGCTCCGCCCCCGGCCTGTGCCTCCTGGTCACCGAGATGCCCGAGGCGAGCCCGGCCCGCCAGCGGCTGAACGCGGTCGCCGCCACCCTGGACGGCTTCGAACTGTCCCGCATCGACCTCGAACAGCGCCGCGAGGGCGATGTCCTGGGCCAGGCCCAGTCCGGCGCCCGCTCCAGCCTGCGGGTCCTCGCGGTCATCGAGGACGAGGAGGTCATCGCGGAGGCGAGGGCCGAGGCGGCGGCGGCCGTGGCGGCCGACCCGGAGCTGGAGCGCCTCCCGGGCCTGCGCACGGCCCTGGACGCCCTGCTGGACGAGGAGCGGGAGCAGTACCTGGAGAAGGGGTGAGCCACACTGGACCCGAACCGACCCACGACCAAGGACCGAAGATGACCCGCGTGATCGCCGGCGCAGCCGGCGGACGTCGCCTGGCCGTCCCCCCAGGCACCGGCACCCGCCCCACTTCCGACCGCGCCCGCGAAGGTCTCTTCTCCACCTGGCAGTCCCTCCTCGGCGGCCCTCTGGACGGCGAGCGCGTCCTCGACCTCTACGCCGGCTCGGGCGCCGTGGGCCTGGAGGCCCTGTCCCGGGGCGCCGGCCACGCCCTCCTGGTCGAGGCCGACGCCCGCGCGGCCCGGACCGTCCGCGAGAACGTGCGGAACCTGGGCCTGCCCGGCGCCGAGGTACGAGCGGGCAAAGCGGAGCAGATCATCCGCGCCGAGCCTCCGGCCGAGCCCTACGACCTCGTCTTCCTCGACCCTCCGTACGCCGTCACGGATCGCGATCTTCGCGAGATTCTGCTCACACTCCACTCGGAGGGCTGGCTCGCCGAGCAAGCGCTCGTCACCGTGGAGCGCAGCACCAGAGGCGGCGAATTCCACTGGCCGGACGGCTTCGAGGCGATCCGGTCCCGTCGCTACGGCGAGGGAACGTTTTGGTACGGTCGCGCCGCCTCTACGTGCGAAGACGCACGATGACCGGACCGGAGAGCGAGGGATCACAAGTGCGCCGCGCCGTCTGTCCCGGGTCGTTCGACCCGATCACCAACGGACATCTCGACATCATCGCCCGAGCCTCCCGTCTGTACGACGAGGTCTACGTCGCGGTGATGATCAACAAGTCCAAGAAGGGCCTGTTCGAGATCGACGAGCGGATCGAGCTGATCCGCGAGGTCACCTCCGAGTACGCCAACGTCCGCGTCGAGGCCTTCCACGGCCTCCTCGTGGACTTCTGCAAGCAGCGCGACATCCCCGCCATCGTCAAGGGCCTGCGCGCCGTCAGCGACTTCGACTACGAACTCCAGATGGCCCAGATGAACAACGGCCTCACCGGCGTGGAGACGCTGTTCGTGCCCACCAACCCCACCTACAGCTTCCTGTCCTCCTCCCTCGTCAAGGAGGTCGCGGCCTGGGGCGGGGACGTCTCGCACCTGGTGCCGCCGCGGGTGCTCCAGGCGCTGAACACACGCCTCGCCAGGGACTGATGGGGCTACAGTCGTCCCGTCCGTCTCCAACCCGGCTGTAGAGAGTGGCGAGCACAGGTGGACGTGCAGAAAAAGCTCGACGAGATCGTCTCCATGGTCTCCGGCGCCCGGTCCATGCCCATGTCGGCGTCGTGCGTGGTCAACCGCGCCGAGCTGCTCGCGATGCTCGAAGAGGTGCGCCAGGCGCTGCCCGGCTCCCTCGCCCAGGCGCAGGAACTGATCGGCGGCCGTGAGCAGATGGTCGAGCAGGCCCGGCAGGAGGCCGAGCGGATCATCGAGAGCGCGCACGCCGAGCGCGGCTCGCTGATCTCCGGCACCGAGATCGCCCGCCGCTCCCAGGCGGAGGCCGACCGGATCCTGGCCGAGGCCCGCAAGGAGGCCGAGGAGATCCGCGCCGAGGCCGACGACTACGTCGACTCCAAGCTCGCCAACTTCGAAGTCGTCCTCACCAAGACCCTCGGCTCGGTCGGCCGGGGCCGCGAGAAACTCCTCGGCACCGGCCCCGGCCTGGACGAGCAGGGCTACGCGGACGAGGACGCCCCCGAGCGCAGCCACGACCCGGAGACCCTGCGCCGGGACGCCGACGCCTACGTGGACGCCAAGCTCGGCGCCTTCGAGGCGGTCCTCGCCAAGACCCTGGAGGCCGTCGGCCGGGGCCGGCAGAAGCTGCACGGCCGGATCGCCACCGACGACCTCGGCGCGCTCGCCGACGACACCACGACCTTCCAGCACTCCAGCGACGCCGACTACCTCGCCGACCTCGCGGCCCTCGCGGACAGCGACCGCGCGGAACGGCGGCGGCCCGAGCCGGCCCGGCCCGCGTACGAGCCGCAGCCCGCCTACACCCCCGCCCCCGCCGCCGCCTACCCGCCGGCGGACGAGGCCCCGCTCCGGCAGCCGGACCCCTACCCGGGCTTCCCGCAACAGCCGGCGTACGCGCCGGCCCAGGACCCGTACGGCTACGGACAGGCGGACCCCTACGGCCACCAGGGCTACGACACCCAGCCCGCCTACGAACCCCGGCAGACCCACCAGTCCCAGCCGTCCCAGCAGCCCTCGCACCAGCCGCAGGACCGGTCCCAGCCCCAGCAGGGCTACGCCCTGGACGAGACCAGCCTCTTCGACACCGGCATGATCAGCGCGGAGCAGTTGCGGGCGTACGAACAGGGCCGGGGGCTGTAGCCGGCACCGGATTGGGCGCTGAGCGAAAGGTCCAGTATCCTGGCTGTTCGGTCGCGCATGCCCGCGATCACCGCTGCCCGGGGGCACCACCGGGCGGCGTCCCTCCGAGTTCGCAGATCGAAAGCAGGAATGGCTTCCAACGCCCGCCTCGACCACCGCAACCCCCTCGTGATCGACACGCACGAGCTGGGCCGGCGTCCTGGCGCGCTGAAGCGCCTGACCCGCGAGATCGACGCTCCGCGGGATCTCGGCATCCCGGGAGTCATCGGAGTGCCGGAAGGCAGCCCGTTGGAGCTCGAACTCCGCCTCGAGTCGGTCATGGAAGGGGTGCTTGTCACAGGCACCGCCCGTGCAACGGCCGAGGGGGAGTGCGTAAGGTGTCTGGAGCCGGTCGGGCTGGAGCTCGAAGCGGATTTCCAGGAGATGTTCTCGTACCCTGACGCCGACGACCGGGGCCGCGTGATCGCGGAACCGGGCGACGACGCCGAGGACGACGAGGACAGGTTCTTCATCGAGGACGGTCTGATCGACCTCGAACCTCTGCTGCGCGATGCGGTGGTGCTCGCACTGCCGATGCAGCCGGTGTGCCAGGACGACTGTCCGGGTCTGTGCTCCGAATGCGGAGTGCGGCTCGCGGACGACCCGGACCACCATCATGACGCCGTCGACATCCGTTGGGCGGCTTTGCAGGGACTCGCCGGCACCACGACGGACGGCGAGAAGGACGAGATGAGCGGCGCCGAAGCGGGCGTCGACGAGAAGCAGGAGAAGTAGCCGTGGCTGTTCCGAAGCGGAAGATGTCGCGCAGCAACACGCGCCACCGCCGGTCGCAGTGGAAGGCTGCGGTCCCCACCCTGGTTGCGTGCGAGCGCTGCCACGAGCCCAAGCTGCAGCACATCGCGTGCCCGTCTTGCGGCACCTACAACAAGCGCCAGGTCCTCGAAGTCTGAGTGGCTGGTGAGAGGCCCGATGACAGACGCGAAAGCAGCTAGTCCCCGCCAGCGCGGGGGTAGTCCGCAGGCCTCGTCCCACACGCTTCTGGAAGGGCGGCTCGGCTACCAGGTCGAGTCCGCCCTTCTGGTGCGAGCGCTGACCCACCGTTCCTACGCGTACGAGAACGGCGGCCTGCCGACGAACGAGCGGCTGGAGTTCCTCGGGGACTCCGTGCTCGGTCTCGTCGTCACGGACACGCTGTACCGCACCCACCCCGACCTGCCCGAAGGCCAGCTGGCCAAGTTGCGGGCCGCGGTGGTCAACTCGCGTGCGCTGGCGGAGGTCGGCCGCGGCCTCGACCTCGGCGCCTTCATCCGGCTCGGCCGGGGTGAAGAGGGCACGGGCGGCCGGGACAAGGCGTCCATCCTCGCCGACACCCTTGAAGCGGTGATCGGCGCGGTCTATCTCGACCAGGGCCTCGACGCGGCCTCCGAACTGGTGCACCGCCTGTTCGACCCGCTGATCGAGAAGTCCTCCAACCTCGGAGCCGGCCTGGACTGGAAGACCTCCCTCCAGGAGCTGACCGCGATCGAGGGGCTCGGCGTGCCCGAGTACCTGGTCACGGAGACCGGCCCCGACCACGAGAAGACCTTCACTGCTGCCGCCCGCGTCGGAGGCGTCTCGTACGGCACCGGCACCGGCCGCAGCAAGAAGGAGGCGGAGCAGCAGGCCGCCGAGTCCGCCTGGCGGTCCATCCGGGCCGCGGCGGACGAGCGTGCCAACGCGGCCAAGGAGCCCGTCCGCGAGACCGCGGACGAGGCCCTGAACCGCGGCGACGCCTCCTCCGCCACCGCCTGACCGAGCGGCACGCGCCGGATCGCCGGCCCGTGCCGGTCGAGCAGCACCCCGAGCGCCCGTCCGGCCGTCCACGCCGGCACGGGCGCTCGTCCCATCCACCGGTCCGTACGGTTCTCACGGGGAGTCCGATGCCCGAGTTGCCCGAGGTCGAGGTCGTCCGGCGGGGCCTGGAGCGCTGGATCGCGCACCGGACCGTCGCCGAGACCGAGGTGCTGCACCCTCGTGCCGTGCGCCGGCATCTCGCCGGGCCCGACGACTTCGCGCACCGGCTCAAGGGCCACCACATCGGGGCGCCGCGCCGACGCGGCAAGTACCTGTGGCTGCCGCTGGAGGAGACCGACCAGTCCGTCCTGGCCCACCTCGGCATGAGCGGCCAGCTGCTGGTCCAGCCCCATGACACGCCGGACGAGAAGCACCTGCGCATCCGCGTCCGGTTCGCCGACTCGCTCGGCACCGAACTCCGCTTCGTCGACCAGCGCACCTTCGGCGGCCTGTCCCTGCACGACAACACCGCCGCCGGTCTGCCCGACGTCATCGCGCACATCGCCCGCGACCCGCTGGACCCGCTCTTCGACGACGAGGCCTTCCACCTGGCGCTGCGCCGCAAGCGGACCACCATCAAGCGCGCCCTGCTGGACCAGTCGCTGATCAGCGGCGTCGGCAACATCTACGCGGACGAGGCCCTGTGGCGCGCCCGCGTCCACTACGAACGCCCGACGGCGCACTTCACCCGTCCCGTCACGGCGGAACTCCTCGGCCACATCCGCGACGTGATGAACGCGGCCCTCGCCGTCGGCGGCACCAGCTTCGACAGCCTGTACGTCAACGTCAACGGCGAGTCCGGCTACTTCGACCGGTCCCTGGACGCGTACGGCCGTGAAGGGCTGCCGTGCAAGCGCTGCGGTACTCCCATGCGCCGCCGCCCCTGGATGAACCGGTCCAGCTACTTCTGCCCGAGGTGTCAGAGGGCGCCGCGCGTCCCGTCGTAGTGCGCGCGGGCCGCGAGGACGTCGTCCATCGCGCCCTCCACACAGTGGATGAGCGCCAGCAGCCGCTCGGCGACCCGGCGGCCCAGCGGTGTCAGCTCGTAGTCCACGCGCGGCGGGTTCGTCGGCTGTGCCTCGCGGTGCACCAGGCCGTCGCGCTCCAGCGCGTGCAGGGTCTGCGAGAGCATCTTCTCGCTCACCCCGTCGACACGCCGGCGCAGCTCGTTGAAGCGCAGCGATCCCTCGTACAGCGCGCCGAGCGTCAGCCCGCCCCAGCGGCCCGTGACGTGCTCCAGCGTGCCGCGCGACGGGCAGGCCTTGGCGAAGACGTTGTACGCGAGGTCGTCGTGGTCCTGGGTGGTGGCCGTCATACCCCAAGAGTACGCCCGTGCAGCGCTTACCACCAGGTTGCACTAACTCGTGGTTAGTACTTTCCTTTGGTTACCGTTCACGAGCCGCTCTCACGTCGAGCCGCCCGTTTTCCGCCACCTTTTCCAGGGAGTCCTCATGACCACGCCCGTGGTGTCCATCGCCTACCACTCCGGCTTCGGCCACACCGCCGTCCTCGCCGAGGCCGTCCGCGCCGGTGCCGCCGACGCGGGCGCCGAGGCGCACCTGATCAAGGTGGACGAGATCACCGACGCCCAGTGGGAGACGCTGGACCGCTCCGACGCGATCGTCTTCGGTTCGCCCACCTACATGGGCACCGCCTCCGGCGCGTTCCACGTCTTCGCCGAGACCACCTCCCAGCGCTGGTTCGGCCGGGTCTGGCAGGACAAGCTGGCGGCCGGCTTCACCAACTCCGCGTCCAAGAGCGGCGACAAGCTGCACACCCTTCAGTTCTTCCAGACGCTCGCCGCCCAGCACGGCATGCACTGGGTCAGCCTCGGCCTGCTTCCCGGCTGGAACAGCAGCACCGCCTCCGAGAACGACCTCAACCGCCTCGGCTTCTTCGCCGGAGCCGCGGCCCAGTCCGACAACGACCAGGGCCCCGAGGGCGTCCACAAGGCCGACATCGCCACCGCCGAGCACCTGGGCCGCCGGGTGGCGGAGACGGCGAAGGTCTTCGCCGTGGGGCGCGCGGCGGCGTAAGGCCGGCCGCGCCGCCGCCGTCCCTCTGTCGCCGGATGCGGCGTCTAGTACCCGAACTCCAGCGTCCACCAGGGGCCGCCCGGGCCGAGGTGGACGCCCGCGCCGAAGGTCGTGAAGCCGGGGTCCAGGATGTTGGCGCGGTGCTCGGGGCTGTCCATCCAGGCCGCCAGCACGGCCGCCGCGTCCGCCTGGCCGCGGCCGATGTTCTCACCGCCGAGACCGCCGACCCCGGCCCGCGCGGCCCGGTCCCACGGCGTCCGGCCGTCGGGGTCGGTGTGGGCGAAGAAGCCCCGCGCGGCCATGTCGTCACTGAACGCCTCGGCCAGCCCGGTCAGCGTGGAGTTCGCCGCCAGCGCGCCGAGACCGGCCTTCGCCCGCTCGTCGTTGACCAGCTTCAGCACCTCCGCCTCGACGGCGGCCTCCCGCACCACCGTGGCGGTGGAGGAGGGGGCCGGGGCCTTGGTGGCGGGGGCCGACGTACGGGACGCGGTGGGCTCCGGCGCGGTGGGCTTCGGCTCGGGCGCGGGCTTGGCCGGAGTGGCGGACGCGGACGGCTTGGCGGGCTTGGCGGGCTTGGACGGCTTGGTCGGCTTGGCGGGCTCGGCCGGCCTGGTCGCCGGGGTCCTGGCCGGACCGCTCTTCGGCGTCCGCTTCCCGGGGGCCGTCCGCGAGGGGGACGGCGTGGCGGACGGTGGCTTCGAGACGGACGCGGACGAGGAGGCGGAGCCGGAGGGGGACGTGCCGGCCGGCGCGCTCGGTGCCCGGCCGGTCCGCCTGCCGCCGTCCTCGCCGGAACCCGCCGGGGGAGCGGCGTCGGCGCTGCCCGAGGCGCCGCCCTGCTCGCTCGCCGTGTTGCCGGGTGAGGCCACGGGCCCCGTCCGTTCCCCGCCGGTGGTGTGCGTACCGCCGCCGAGCCGGTAGTGCTCCAGCCCCGGCACCGCGCCCGTGGTCACCGCGATGGTGCCGAGGACGACGGCGACGGACACTCCGAGCAGGGCGGCGCGCACCGGCCGTACGGCCTTGACCCACCGCGACCGGCCGCGGACCGCTCCCGGGCCGCCCTCGCGGCCCCCGGAACCGCCCTCGTGGCCGGAACCGTTCCCGGCGGCCGGCGCCGGGTTCTCGTCCGTCGCGAACAGATAGGCCTGTGCCTTCGCGGTGGCCTCGGCGTAGGCGTCCGGGTCCGGATACGGCCCGATGTCCCCGGGTATCGGGCGTTGTCCGGAAGGGAAGTGCGCGGGCGCGTGCCGGGGGGCGTCGCCTCCGGCGGCGGAGCGTCGGTGGCGTCCCATGATCCTTGCCCTCTTCCTCGTCCGCGTTCCTCGTACGCACGGCCGACCCATTCCACTCCTTCGAGTGGGTTTCGGCCACGATTCACCGGGTCCGGACGGTACCCGATGTCGCCGGGGCGGGCGTGTCCCGGGTGACACCGGCCGGTTAGGTTGCACCCATGAGCGAGGACGTACGACTGGTCGCCTGGGTGCGCGGACACGTGCAGGGCGTGGGATTCCGCTGGTTCACGCGGGCCAGGGCACTGGAGATCGGCGGGCTGAGTGGTTTTGCTCTCAATTTGGCCGACGGCCGGGTCCAGGTGGTCGCGGAGGGGCCGCGCGAGGGCTGCGAAGGGCTGCTGGACTGGCTCCAGGGCAGCGACACGCCCGGACGCGTGGACGGTGTGACAGAGATCTGGGACACACCGCGCGGCGGCTACGACGGCTTCGCCATCCGCTGATCGGGGTCCGCCACGCCTCCCGCGCCGGCCTCCGGCGGGCCGCCCCGGGCACCCGCCGGAAGCGGAAACGCCCTGGTGGTTGCCAAGACGGGCGTGGCATGGCAGGCTCCGCAGGTACTGCTGGTCGCCACGCCCTGAAGGCCCCGGAGGAGTCGCAGCACCGCTGTGTTCGCGGCCGTGCACCCGGTTCGCCTTCCAATACAGGGCGTGATCGTGTTGACCGTCAAACTTTTTGGTGAGACGCTGAAAGCCCCGCGCACCTTAGCTGTTTGGCATGGAACAACAGCAGAGCAACACCCGGATGTGCCAAGCACCACGGGTGCGAATCCCTCACGACCCAACCGCATCGGTCGGTCACTCATTGTGGAGGACCATCCATCATGGCAAAGGCGCTTCTCGGTTACGTCGGCGGCTCCGACCCTCGACTCCTCGCCGAGATGCGACGGCTGCAGCAGCGTGTGCAGGACCTGGAGTCCGAGATCGTACGGATCCAGGCGGAGAACGACGCGCTGGCGGCTGCCGCCTCTCAGGAGAGGATCATGGAGAGCATCGACGCACACCAGGCGGAGCCTGCGCTCACCTGATCGCTGCCTCAGCTCCACAACAGCGGACGCAACGATCGGGTTGCCCGTATCAACCGCTCAGTTGATTCGGCGACTGCGATCCAGTCGTCAGAATTGCAAGGGACGCTTCGGCGTCCCTTCCTTCTTTCCCCCGCATCCTTTCACCTTCTTAACGTCTGGTGTGCCCTGCGTGGCCGATGACGAAACCGCGCGGCGGCGAGGGTTCGCGGGCCGGGCCGGCGGCCGCGGCGGGTAGAGTCCAGGGGCGTGCACCTCAAGGCCCTGACCCTGCGCGGCTTCAAGTCGTTCGCCTCCGCGACCACACTCCGCTTCGAACCGGGGATCACGTGTGTCGTCGGTCCGAACGGCTCGGGCAAGTCCAATGTGGTGGACGCGCTCAGCTGGGTCATGGGCGAGCAGGGCGCCAAGTCGCTGCGCGGCGGCAAGATGGAGGACGTCATCTTCGCCGGCACCACCGGCCGTCCGCCGCTCGGCCGTGCCGAGGTCTCCCTGACCATCGACAACTCCGACGGGGCCCTGCCCATCGAGTACGCCGAGGTCACCCTCACGCGGACCATGTTCCGCAACGGCGGCAGCGAGTACCAGATCAACGGCGACACCTGCCGCCTGCTGGACATCCAGGAACTCCTCTCCGACTCCGGCATCGGCCGCGAGATGCACGTCATCGTCGGCCAGGGCCAGCTGGACTCCGTCCTGCACGCCGATCCCATGGGCCGCCGCGCCTTCATCGAGGAGGCGGCCGGGGTCCTCAAGCACCGCAAGCGCAAGGAGAAGGCGCTCCGCAAGCTGGACGCGATGCGGGCCAACCTGGCGCGCGTGCAGGACCTCACCGACGAACTGCGCCGCCAGCTCAAGCCCCTGGGCCGGCAGGCGGCGGTGGCGCGCCGGGCCGCCGTCATCCAGGCCGACCTGCGCGACGCCCGGCTGCGGCTGCTCGCCGACGACCTCGTACAGCTGCGTGCGGCGCTCCGGGCCGAGATCGCCGACGAGGCGGCGCTGAAGGAACGCAAGGAGAGCGCCGAGCGGGAGCTGAGGCAGGCCCTGCACCGCGAGACCCTGCTGGAAGAGGAGGTGCGCCGGCTCACTCCGCGCCTCCAGCGCGCCCAGCAGACCTGGTACGACCTGTCGCAGCTCGCCGAACGCGTCCGCGGCACGATCTCCCTGGCCGACGCCCGGGTCAAGAGCGCCACCTCCGCGCCCCCCGAGGAGCGGCGCGGCCGCGACCCCGAGGACCTGGAGCGCGAAGCCGCCCGCGTCCGTGAGCAGGAGGCCGAGCTGGAGGCGGCCCTGGAGGCGGCCCGGCGGGCACTGGACGACACGGTCGCCCACCGCGCCGAGCTGGAGCACGAGCTGGCCGTGGAGGAGCGCCGGCTGAAGGACGCCGCCCGTGCCATCGCCGACCGCCGCGAGGGGCTGGCCCGGCTGTCCGGGCAGGTGGGCGCGGCCCGCTCGCGCGTCGCCTCCGCCCAGGCCGAGATCGACCGGCTGACCACGGCCCGCGACGAGGCGCAGGAGCGGGCGGTGGGCGCGCAGGAGGAGTACGAGGCCCTGCGCGCGGAGGTCGACGGCCTGGACGCGGGCGACGCCGACCTGGCCGGGCGGCACGAGGCGGCCAAGCGTGAGCTGGCCGAAGCGGAGGCCGCCCTGAGCGCGGCCCGCGACGCCCTCACCGCCGCCGAGCGCACCCGTGCGGCGACCCGGGCCCGCCACGAGGCGCTGGCGCTGGGCCTGCGCCGCAAGGACGGCACCGGGACACTGCTCGGCGCCCGGGACCGCCTCACCGGCATCCTCGGCCCGGCCGCGGAACTCCTTAGGATCACCCCGGGCTACGAGATCCCTCTGGCGGCGGCCTTCGGCACGGCGGCCGACGCCCTCGCCGTCACCACCCCCGCGGCAGCGGCCGAGGCCCTCACCCTCCTCCGCAAACAGGACGCCGGCCGAGCCACCCTCCTCCTGACGGGCGCTCCGGAGGAAGCGCCCCACAGGAGCGCGGGCCACCACGACGACGCACCAGCCGACGACGCCGGCCAAGCACCCCGCACCGGCGCACCCGGCCACCCCGCACCCGCGGACAGCCGGCCCCCCGCCACCCCCCTCTTCGCCGCCACCCTCGTCCACGGCCCCGCCGACCTCATGCCCGCCGTCCGCCGCCTCCTGCGGGACATCGTGGTCGTGGACACCCTGGCCGACGCCGAAACCCTGATCCACGCCCGCCCCGGTCTGACCGCCGTCACCGCCGAAGGCGACCTCCTCGGCGCGCACATCGCGCACGGCGGCTCCGCCGGTGCTCCGAGCCTGCTGGAGGTCCAGGCCTCCGTGGACGAGGCCGCGGCCGAACTTGCCGAGCTGGAGGTCCGCTGCCGGCAGCTGGCCGAGGCGCAGCGCACGGCGGCCGAGCACCGTGCGCGGGCCGCGGCCGTCGTGGAGGAACTCGGCGAGCGGCGCCGCGCCGCCGACCGGGAGAAGTCGGCCGTCGCCCAGCGGCTCGGCCGCCTGGCCGGCCAGGCCCGCGGCGCCGCCGGCGAGGCCGAGCGGTCGGCCGCGGCGGCGGCCCGCGCGCAGGAGGCGCTGGACAAGGCCGTACAGGAGGCCGAGGAACTGGCCGAGCGGCTCGCCGTGGCCGCGGAGGCACCGGTGGAGGAGGAACCGGACACCTCCGTCCGGGACCGGCTCGCCGCCGACGGCGCCAACGCCCGGCAGACCGAGATGGAGGCCCGCCTCCAGGTCCGTACGCACGAGGAGCGGGTCAAGGGACTCGCCGGACGCGCCGACGCGCTCGAGCGGGCGGCCCGCGCCGAACGCGAGGCACGCGCGCGTGCCGAGCGGCGCCGGGACCGGCTGCGCCACGAGGCGGCCGTGGCCGGCGCCGTCGCCTCCGGCGCCCGGCAACTGCTCGCGCACGTGGAGGTGTCCCTCGCCCGCGCCGAGCAGGAGCGCGCCGCCGCCGAGGCCGCCAAGACCCGGGGCGAGGGCGAGCTGGCCGCCGCCCGCACGGCCGGCCGCGAACTCAAGGCGGAACTTGACAAGTTGACGGATTCAGTACACCGGGGCGAGGTACTAGGAGCGGAGAAGCGGCTGCGCATCGAGCAGCTGGAGACCAGGGCGCTGGAGGAACTGGGTGTCGAACCGGAGGGGCTGGTGGCCGAGTACGGGCCGCACCAGCCGGTGCCGCCCTCGCCCCCCGCCGACGGCGAACGACTCCCCGAGGACCCCGGCCACCCGCGCAACCGGCCCCGTCCCTTCGACCGTGCCGAGCAGGAGAAGCGGCTCAAGGCGGCCGAGCGGGCGTACCAGCAGCTGGGCAAGGTCAACCCGCTGGCGCTGGAGGAGTTCGCCGCGCTGGAGGAGCGGCACCAGTTCCTCAGCGAGCAGTTGGAGGACCTGAAGAAGACCCGCGCCGACCTGCTCCAGGTGGTGAAGGAGGTCGACGAGCGCGTCGAGCAGGTCTTCACCGAGGCCTACCGGGACACCGCCCGGGAGTTCGAGGGCGTCTTCGGCCGGCTGTTCCCCGGCGGCGAGGGCCGTCTGGTGCTGACCGACCCCGGCAACATGCTCACCACGGGCGTGGACGTGGAGGCGCGTCCGCCGGGCAAGAAGGTCAAGCGGCTCTCCCTGCTCTCGGGCGGCGAGCGCTCGCTGACCGCGGTGGCGCTGCTGGTGTCGATCTTCAAGGCCCGGCCGAGCCCGTTCTACGTCATGGACGAGGTCGAGGCGGCGCTGGACGACACCAACCTCCAGCGGCTGATCGGGATCATGCGGGAGCTCCAGGAGAGTTCGCAGCTGATCGTGATCACGCACCAGAAGCGCACGATGGAGGTCGCCGACGCGCTCTACGGCGTGTCCATGCAAGGAGACGGCGTCTCCAAGGTGATCTCCCAGCGGCTGCGCTAGCCCTTTTCAAGATCCACTAGCGGGATCGCCGGAAGATCGACCGGCCTGGTGTTCAGTTCTTGAACGCAAGATCGTCAGGCATATCTGAAAACTCACAGTCGTTGAAGTATTGACTTCGAAACTTGAAGGCATAGTCTCTGCAACGTTGCTTTTACCTTCAGGTGTAAGTGGCCCCCGCGTGTGCGCCACTGGAGACCTGGAAGGGCTCGCCCCCACCCGGCAGCGTTGCCGTGGCCCGAGGAGTTACACCGTGACCAGCACAGCGCAGGCACCTCAGTCAGGAGCCAGAACGGCTCACCCCGAACATCTCGGGCACGTCATCTTCATCGCGGCGGCTGCCGCCATGGGCGGCTTCCTCTTCGGCTACGACAGCTCCGTGATCAACGGCGCCGTCGAGGCCATCCGGGACCGTTACGACATCGGCTCCGCCGCCCTCGCCCAGGTCATCGCGATCGCGCTGATCGGCTGCGCCATCGGCGCCGCGACCGCCGGCCGCATAGCCGACCGCATCGGCCGCATCCGCTGCATGCAGATCGCCGCCGCCCTCTTCACCATCAGCGCCGTCGGCTCCGCGCTGCCGTTCGCGCTGTGGGACCTGGCCTTCTGGCGGATCATCGGCGGCTTCGCCATCGGCATGGCCTCCGTGATCGGCCCCGCCTACATCGCCGAGGTGGCCCCGCCCGCCTACCGCGGCCGGCTCGGCTCCTTCCAGCAGGCCGCGATCGTCGTCGGCATCGCCGTCTCCCAGCTGGTCAACTGGGGCCTGCTCAACGCCGCCGGCGGCGACCAGCGCGGCAAGCTGATGGGCTTGGAAGCCTGGCAGGTCATGCTCGGCGTCATGGTCGTCCCGGCCGTCCTCTACGGCATGCTGTCCTTCGCGATCCCCGAGTCCCCCCGCTTCCTGATCTCCGCCGGCAAGCGCGAGCGCGCCCGTGAGATCCTCGCCGAGGTCGAGGGCAAGGACATCGATCTGGACGCCCGCGTCGCCGAGATCGAGCACGCGATGAAGAGCGAGCACAAGTCGTCCTTCAAGGACCTGCTCGGCGGCTCCTTCTTCTTCAAGCCGATCGTCTGGGTCGGTATCGGCCTGTCGGTCTTCCAGCAGTTCGTCGGCATCAACGTCGCGTTCTACTACTCCTCGACGCTGTGGCAGTCGGTCGGCGTCGACCCGTCGGACTCGTTCTTCTACTCCTTCACCACCTCGATCATCAACATCGTCGGCACCGTGATCGCGATGATCTTCGTGGACCGCATCGGCCGCAGGCCGCTCGCCCTCATCGGCTCGGTCGGCATGGTCGTCGGCCTGGCGCTGGAGGCGTGGGCGTTCAGCTACCACCTGGTCGACGGCAAGCTGCCGAGCACCCAGGGCTGGGTCGCCCTGATCGCCGCGCACCTGTTCGTCCTCTTCTTCGCGCTGTCCTGGGGCGTGGTGGTCTGGGTCTTCCTCGGCGAGATGTTCCCGAACAAGATCCGCGCCGCCGCCCTCGGTGTCGCCGCCTCCGCGCAGTGGATCGCCAACTGGGCCATCACCGCGAGCTTCCCGTCGCTGGCCGACTGGAACCTCTCCGGCACCTACGTGATCTACACCGTCTGCGCCGCGCTCTCCATCCCGTTCGTCCTGAAGTTCGTCAAGGAGACGAAGGGCAAGTCCCTGGAGGAGATGGGCTGAGCCTCGTTGCGAGGCCCCCGAGACTCGGGGAGAAGGGCCAAGTCCCCGCTGCCCCTCTCCTCGAACCGTCCGCCGCCCCCGTCCCGGCCCACCGCCCGGACCGGGGCGGCGGTGTCGTACGGCAGGAGCGCCCGGCTCGGCCCGCCGCACGACCCGCTGCGGCCGGCGGAGGACATCGCCGCGCCGGGCCTACCGACGGCCGGTTGGTGATCGTGGCCGGGGTCGGCTGTCGGCCCGAGGAGTACGCGATGTCCGGCGCCGGGACGAGCTGATGCGGACCCGGGCACCGGGCCCGCAGAGTACGGCTCACCCCTGCCCGTACACCCGCCCGCGCCCCCTGCCGCTGGTCGGCGCTTCCTCGAAGGCCGCCGCCCGCCGGACTGCCCGGTTCGGCCCGCCGTTCTTCCCTCACCGAATACGGCACCGAGGGTTGGGCGGAATCCGCTCGGCGGTGAGGTCGGCGGTGGCCGACCTCCGCCGGCACCGTCACCGCGATCCGGCGGACGGCCCCGGGCACCGCGCCCGCGAAGACGAACGGCGACGGCGGCCAGGTGTCCTCCGCACCGTGGTGCTCCTCGGTCCGCAAGGTGGCGATCCCGTACTCGCCGGCGTGGACGGCCGTCTCCGCAGCGGCCCGGTCGGGCGGACAGGACGGCGGGCGGGACGCCGGGGGCCGACGAGATCGAAACGTAGGGCCGTGCGGGCATGCGAAGTCCCCCTCCGGTACGGCTCGGCGGAGGGGGACGTCAGCGACGGTGCGTCAGATGATCAGGAGGCCGACCGGGATCAGGCGCCGCTGGTCGCGGGCCGGCCGGCGATCTCTTCGGCCGCGGCCGGCGCGACCGTGACCGGCTTCGGCAGCGCCAGGTACAGCACACCGGAGATCACGATCGTGGCGACCCAGCCGAGGCCGTACTCGCCGATCACGTTGTTCGTCGCCAGCGGACCGGTGAACCAGTCGGAGGTGGTGAACATCAGCCCCGACACCAGGCCGATCGCCCAGGCGGCCACGGCCGCGGGGGAGAAGCCGCCCTTGTACCAGTAGGCGCTGGCGGGGGTGGTGTCGGCCATGGCCCGGCCGTCGTACTCGGTGCGGCGGAACATGTCCGCGCCGAACACGCCGACCCACGCGGAGAAGGCGACCGCCAGCAGCGACAGGAAGGCGATGAAGGAACCCATGAAGCTGGTCGCCACCAGCATCAGCACCCCGCCGAACACCAGCGAGATCACCGCGTTCACCGACACCGCCCAGTGCCGCGGCACCTTGAAGCCGAGGGTCTGCGCGGTGAAGCCGGCCGAGTACATCGACATCGAGTTGATCAGCAGCATGCCGATCAGCGCGATGAACAGGTACGGCACCGCGATCCACGTCGGCAGGATCTCGCCCAGGAAGGACACCGGGTCGCTCGCCGAGGCCAGGTCCGGGGTGGAGACCGCCATTACCGCGCCCATCAGCACCATCGGCAGCACGACGACACCGGCACCGCCCACCGCCGTGCCCACGATCGCCTTCGAGGACGCCGTACGCGGCAGATAGCGGGTGAAGTCCGGCGCGGACGGGATCCAGCTGACACCGCCCGCCGCGATCATGCCGACGCCGGTGATCACCGAGGCCGTGGAGCCGGCGCCCTGGTGCGCCACCTCCGACCAGTCGGTGTCCGCCACCAGATAGCCGAGGACCAGCACCGAGAAGGCGCCGAAGAGGTACGTCGCGTACTTGTTGCACTTCTGCACGGCGTTGATGCCGAGCCCGGAGATGGCGAAGGTCGCCACGACGAACACCAGCAGCGTCACCATGTCCAGGACGCTGTTCGCCTTGATGCCGAACAGGATGTCCAGGATGGTGAGCACCGCGTACGCGCCGGTCACCGCGTTGATCGTCTCCCAGCCCCAGCGCGCGACCCAGATCAGCGAACCGGGCAGCAGATTGCCGCGCTGCCCGAAGACCGCGCGCGACAGCGCCATGCCGGGCGCGCCGCCCCGCTTGCCGGCGATGCCGATCAGACCGACCAGGCCGTACGACACGACCGGCGCGGCCACGGCCACGATCAGGGCCTGCCAGATGTTCAGGTGGTAGGCCACGACCAGGCTCGCGCCCATGGTCAGCAGCAGCACGCTGATGTTCGCGCCGACCCATGTCGGGAACAGTTCCCGGGTCCGCGCGGTGCGCTCGCGGTCGGGAACCTGCTCGATGCCGCGGGTTTCGAGAGCGCCTTCGGTCTCGACGGATTTGCTCATGAAAGGGGTGCCTGACATGGGGGGAAGGGGGACGTGGGGGACTCTACGCGCGTGGATAGAGGTGTCACCATCGTACTTTGCTCCGAGTCCTCGTGTTAAGTGGCCTTTGTCTCTCGGAGGAAGTCACAAACGGGGTTCTCGGGGACCCCATGGCCGATACTGGTCGGGTTATGGAAACCGTCATCCTTGCTGTAGTCATCGCCGTGGTCGTGCTCGGCGCGCTCGGCGGGCTGATCGTGGGCAGCCGGCGCCGGAAGCCGCTGCCCCCGCCGCCCCCGAAGGCGCCCGACATCACCGCGCCCCCGGCCGAGCCGCATGTCGGCGAAGAGGCCGAGACGCCGCGCGACGAACCGCGCCGGACGATCGAGGAGGTGGATCTCCCGGGCGGCCCCGCGCCGGTCGTCGTCGAGGAGCCTCCCGCCGGCCCCGCCGTCGAGGTTCCCGAACTCGAGATCCCGGAGCCCACCGCGGGCCGGCTCGTCCGGCTGCGCACCCGCCTGTCCCGCTCGCAGAACGCCCTGGGCAAGGGCCTGCTCACCCTGCTCTCCCGCGAGCACCTGGACGAGGACACCTGGGAGGAGATCGAGGACACGCTGCTCACCGCCGACGTCGGCGTGCAGCCCACCCAGGAACTGGTCGAGCGGCTGCGCGAGCGCGTCAGGGTGCTCGGCACCCGCACCCCCGAGGAACTGCGCGGCCTGCTCCGCGAGGAACTCCTCACGCTGGTCGGCACCGATGTCGACCGCACCGTGAAGACCGAGCCCGAGGGCCGCAAGCCCGGCATCGTCATGGTCGTCGGCGTCAACGGCACCGGCAAGACCACCACCACCGGCAAGCTCGCCCGGGTGCTGGTCGCCGACGGCCGCACCGTCGTGCTCGGCGCCGCCGACACCTTCCGCGCCGCCGCCGCCGACCAGCTCCAGACCTGGGGCGAGCGCGTCGGCGCCCACACCGTGCGCGGTCCCGAGGCCGGCGACCCGGCCTCCGTCGCCTTCGACGCGGTGAAGGAGGGCAAGGAGATGGGCGTCGACGTGGTGCTGATCGACACCGCGGGACGTCTGCACACCAAGACCGGCCTCATGGACGAGCTGGGCAAGGTCAAGCGCGTGGTGGAGAAGCACGCGCCGCTGGACGAGGTGCTGCTCGTCCTGGACGCGACCACCGGGCAGAACGGCCTGGTGCAGGCCCGGGTGTTCGCCGAGGTCGTGGACATCACCGGCATCGTGCTGACCAAGCTGGACGGCACGGCGAAGGGCGGCATCGTGGTCGCGGTCCAGCGCGATCTGGGCGTGCCGGTCAAGCTGATCGGGCTCGGCGAGGGCGCGGACGACCTCGCGCCGTTCGAGCCGGAGGCGTTCGTGGACGCGCTGATCGGCGACTGAGCACCTGGGAACGTCCCGGTGTGACAGCGAGAAGCTCCCGCTCCCGACACGCGGTCGGGGACGGGAGCTTCGTCGTGTCCGGCGCACCGGTCACCCCGGTGACCGGTGCGCCACGTACGCCAGCGTCCCCAGCAGCAGCCGGGCCGCCGGAGGCCGCGTCGCCGAGTCCAGCGCGGGCGGGCGCAGCCAGCGTGCCGGGCCGAGGCCGCCGCGGTCGGAGGGCGGGGCGGTGATGTGGGTGCCGGGGCCGAGGCCGCGCAGGTCCAGCGCGGCCGGGTCGTCCCAGCCCATGCGGTACAGCAGCCGGGGCAGGTCGGCGGCGGCGCCGGGGGAGACGAAGAAGTGGGCGCGGCCGTCGGGGGCGGCGGTGACCGGCCCCAGGGGCAGGCCCATCCGCTCCAGCCGGACCAGTGCACGGCGGCCGACCGGCTCCGACACCTCGATGACGTCGAACGCCTGGCCGACCGGCAGCATCACGGCGGCCCCCGGGAACTCGGACCAGGCCTTGCCGACCTCGTCCAGCGTGGCCCCGGCGGGGATCGGCGGCGCGAACTCCAGCGGGTGCGCGCCGGGCGCCGGGCAGTCGGACCGCCCGCACGAGCAGGCGCCCCCGGCGGCCCGCGCGCCCGGCACCACGTCCCAGCCCCACAGTCCGGTGAACTCGGCGACGGCGGTGCACTCCGCCAGGCGCCCGCGCCGACGCGTGCCGGAGCGGATCTCGCGGATGCCGCCGATCGTGAAGCCCATGCCCCCTCCAACGGGTCCTGCGCGCCGGTGGTTACGACACGGAACGAAGCGGAAGCGGAACGTAACGCTACGGCTCCGCCTTCCCGCGCGCTCACGCGGTCAATGCGGCGCCTTGGAGCGAACCGGGTGGCACAACAGGATTTGTGCGCCCTTGAGTGCACCGCTCCGCCGGGTTTCCGCCCGCCCCCGCCAGTCAATCGCGCGGAGTCAATCGTGTATCCATTCGAAGGGGTGGCGAATGGTGGCGTTTCCGGGGCGCCGGTGACTGATGGGTGATCGCGAGATTACTCTAAGTGTGCGAGTTCACGGGGGCGCATGCATCCGGTGGGTATGCCGGAGGCAAGTCGGCAGCTCGTTCGAAGGGTGAGAACTCCCGGACAGGAGGCGTTATTTACCGGCATTCTGATAAGGCTTGGCGCACTAGGTGACAAGTGGTCTCAGGAATGGGGGCATCCCAGTGGGCGGCAACGGCGGTAGCGGTACGAGCGCTGAAAAGCGCCCCAACGAACTGCTCGGCTCGTGGTTCGTGCGCAGCGGCTGGTCCAAGGGCGAGCTGGCCCGGCAGGTGAACCGCAGGGCACGCCAGTTAGGCGCCAACCACATCTCGACCGACACCTCGCGGGTGCGCCGCTGGCTCGACGGCGAGAATCCGCGCGAACCGATCCCGCGCATCCTGTCCGAGCTGTTCTCCGAACGCTTCGGCTGCGTGGTCTCCGTCGAGGACCTCGGCCTGCGCGCCGCCCGGCAGTCGCCCGCCGCCTCCGGAGTCGACCTGCCCTGGACCGGCCCGCAGACGGTCGCCCTGCTCGGCGAGTTCTCCCGCAGCGACCTGATGCTCGCCCGGCGCGGCTTCCTCGGCACCTCCCTCGCCCTGTCCGCCGGCCCCTCCCTCATCGAGCCCATGCAGCGCTGGCTCGTGCCCGCCCCCGGCTCCCCCGCTCCGTCCCGCCCCGCCCCCGCGCTCGACCCGCACCGGCCCGGCCGGCTCTCCCGGCCCGAGCTGGACCTGCTGGAGTCCACCACCCGCATGTTCCGCAAGTGGGACGCCCAGTGCGGCGGCGGACTGCGCCGCAAGGCGGTCGTCGGCCAGCTGCACGAGGTCACCGACCTGCTCCAGGAGCCACAGCCCGAGGCCACCACCCGCAAGCTCTTCCAGATCGCCGCCGAGCTGGCCGAACTGGCCGGCTGGATGTCGTACGACGTCGGTCTCCAGCCCACCGCGCAGAAGTACTTCGTGCTCGCCCTGCACGCCGCCAAGGAGGCCGGCGACAAGCCGCTCGGTTCCTACGTCCTCTCCAGCATGAGCCGCCAGATGATCCACCTCGGCCGGCCCGACGACGCCCTGGAACTGATCCACCTCGCCCAGTACGGCAGCCGCGACTGCGCGAGCCCGCGCACCCAGGCCATGCTGTATGCGATGGAGGCCCGCGCCTACGCCAACATGGGCCAGCCCGGGAAGACCAAACGCGCCGTCCGCATGGCCGAGGACACCTTCGCCGAGGCCGGCGAGTGGGACGAGCCGGACCCCGACTGGATCGGCTTCTTCTCCGAGGCCGAGTTGTACGCCGAGAACTCCCACTCCTTCCGCGACCTCGCCTACAACGCCGGCCGCAGCCCCAGCTACGCCTCCCTCGCCGAACCGCTCATGCGGCGCGCCGTGGAACTGTTCGCCGACGACTCCGTGCACCAGCGGTCGTACGCACTGAACCTCATCGGCCTGGCCTCCGTGCACCTGCTCCAGCGCGAGCCCGAGCGCAGCACGCAGTACGCGGCGCGGGCCCTGGACGTCGCCAAGAAGGTCCGCTCCGAACGGGTGAACACCCGGATCCGCAAGACGGTCGGCACGGCCGTACGCGATTACGGCGACCTGGCCGCCGTCGTCGACCTCTCCGAGAAGCTCGCCGCCGACCTGCCGGAGGCCGCCGAGGCCGGCTGATCCCGGCACCCCTGCCCCGGCCGCGGCCGGTCCTCCCGAACTGCCCGACTCGGCTCCCCCATGCCAGGTCGTCGAGAGGACCGCCGCGGCCGGTTCGTTCCTCCACGGGGACGCCCCGCGGAAGGTTGCGCCACGATAACGATCGGCGCGGCCCGGCAACTCCCACTTCATCGACGCGTAACACACAGGGCGCCTTCGTCACCCCGGCGAAACAACGAGGGGCTCGAACCGAAACCGCGCTGCGCGAGTCTCGTGGCGCACAACCGGCCCACCCCTCACCCGACCGGACCGCTCAGGCACCGCCCGCACGGGGCCGTACCAATCGACGAGGAGACGCCGATGGCACCAGCCATCATGCTTGCGGCGGACGCACCCAGACTGTCGTCCGCCAACACAGGCTTCATGCTCATCTGCTCCGCCCTGGTGATGCTCATGACCCCGGCCCTGGCCTTCTTCTACGGAGGCATGGTCCGCGTCAAGAGCACTTTGAACATGCTCATGATGAGCTTCATCAGCCTCGGGATCGTCACCATCCTGTGGGTGCTCTACGGCTTCTCCCTCGCCTTCGGCAACGGCAACAGCCTCCTCGGCTGGAACGCCGACTGGATCGGCCTCAGCGACATAGGCCTCACCGAACTCTGGGACGGCTACACCATCCCGGTCTTCGTCTTCATGGCCTTCCAGCTGATGTTCGCGATCCTCACCCCCGCCCTGATCAGCGGCGCCCTCGCCGACCGGGTGAAGTTCTCCGCCTGGGCCCTCTTCGTCGCCCTGTGGGTCACCCTCGTCTACGTCCCCGTCGCCCACTGGGTCTGGGCCTCCGACGGCTGGGCCTTCAAGCTCGGCGTGATCGACTTCGCGGGCGGTACGGCGGTCCACATCAACGCCGGTGCGGCGGCGCTCGGTGTCATCCTCGTCATCGGCAAGCGCGTCGGCTTCAAGCGGGACCCGATGCGCCCGCACAGCCTCCCGCTGGTCATGCTCGGCGCCGGACTGCTCTGGTTCGGCTGGTTCGGCTTCAACGCCGGTTCCTGGCTCGGCAACGACGACGGCGTCGGCGCGCTGATGTTCGTCAACACCCAGGTCGCCACCGCCGCCGCGATGCTGGCGTGGCTGGCCTACGAGAAGATCCGGCACGGTGCCTGCACCACCCTCGGCGCCGCCTCCGGCGCGGTCGCCGGCCTGGTCGCCATCACCCCCTCCGGCGGCGCGGTCTCCCCGCTCGGCGCGATCGCCGTCGGCGCGATCGCCGGCGTCGCCTGCGCCGCGGCCGTCGGCCTGAAGTTCAGGTTCGGCTACGACGACTCCCTCGACGTCGTCGGCGTCCACATGGTCGGCGGCATCCTCGGCTCGCTGCTCGTCGGCTTCTTCGCCACCGGCAAGGGCCAGTCCGCCGCCACCGGCGTCTTCTACGGCGACCACTCCTTCGACCAGCTGTGGAAGCAGTGCGCGGGCGTCTTCGCGGTCCTCGCCTACTCCCTGATCGCCTCCGCAGTCCTTGCCTTCCTCCTCGACAAGACCCTCGGCATGCGGGTCACCGAGGACGAGGAGATCTCCGGCATCGACCAGGCCGAACACGCCGAGACCGCATACGACTTCAGCGGCGCCGGCGGCGGGGTCACCGGAACCGCCACCGCCCTGGCCGCCGTACAGACCCGGAAGGTGGACGCATGAAGCTCATCACCGCAGTCGTCAAGCCCCATCGGCTCGACGAGATCAAGGAAGCCCTCCAGGCCTTCGGCGTCCACGGACTCACCGTCACCGAGGCCAGCGGCTACGGCCGGCAGCGCGGCCACACGGAGGTCTACCGCGGCGCCGAGTACACCGTCGACCTCGTCCCCAAGGTCCGGATCGAGGTGCTGGCCGAGGACGACGACGCCGAGCAGCTGATCGAGGTCGTCGTCAAGGCCGCCCGCACCGGCAAGATCGGGGACGGCAAGGTGTGGTCCCTGCCGGTGGAGACCGCCGTCCGCGTCCGCACCGGTGAGCGCGGACCGGACGCGCTCTGAGCAGGACCGACAGGAAGAGGAGTCGCCGGGTGACGGGCACGGACACGTACACGGAAACGGAAGACCCAGGTCCCGGCGGCTACGCGGCGGCCCGGCTGCGCCTCCTCACCGAGGACGCGCGGTCCGGGCCGCCGCGCCGTTCCGCACTCGCCGGACTGACCGACGACTGGCTCGCCGGACTGTTCGCCGCGGCGGCCGGCCCGGCCAGGGGCGTCTCCCTCGTCGCCGTCGGCGGCTACGGCCGCGCCGAGCTGTCCCCGCGCAGCGACCTCGACCTCGTGCTGCTGCACGACGGCTCCGACCCCGCCGCCGTCGCCGCCCTCGCCGACCGGATCTGGTACCCCGTCTGGGACCTCGGCCTCTCCCTCGACCACTCCGTCCGCACTCCCGCCGAGGCCCGCACCACCGCCGCCGAGGACCTGAAGGTCCACCTCGGCCTGCTGGACGCCCGCCACCTCGCCGGCGACAGCACCCTCACCGCCGGCCTGCGCACCGCCGTCCTCACCGACTGGCGCAACCAGGCGCCGAAGCGCCTGCCCGAACTCCGGGACCTGTGCGCCGAGCGCGCCGCCCGCCAAGGCGAACTGCGCTACCTGCTCGAACCCGACCTCAAGGAGGCCCGCGGCGGCCTGCGCGATGCCACCGCGCTGCGCGCCGTCGCCGCCTCCTGGCTCGCCGACGCCCCCCGCGAGGGCCTGGCCGACGCCCGCCGCCGCCTGCTCGACGTCCGCGACGCCCTCCACCTGGCCACCGGCCGCGCCACCGACCGGCTCGCCCTCCAGGAACAGGACCAGGTGGCCGCGGAACTGGGCCTGCTCGACGCCGACACCCTGCTGCGCCAGGTCTACGAAGCCGCCGGCGTCATCGCGTACGCCGGCGATGTCACCTGGCGCGAGGTGGGACGCGTCCTGCGCTCCCGCGCCGTACGGCCCCGGCTGCGCGCCCTGCTCGGCGCCGGCCGGCCGGCCACCGAACGCTCGCCGCTGGCCGAGGGCGTGGTGGAACAGGACGGCGAAGTGGTGCTCGCCCGCGCCGCCCGCCCCGACCGCGACCCCGTCCTCCCGCTGCGCGCCGCAGCCGCCGCCGCGCAGGCCGGCCTCCCGCTCTCCCTGCACGCCGTCCGGCGCATGGCCGCCACCGCGCGCCCCCTGCCCACCCCCTGGCCCGCCGAGGCCCGCGAACAGCTCGTCACCCTCCTCGGCTCCGGCCGCCCGACCGTCGAGGTCTGGGAGGCACTGGAGGCCGAGGGCCTGATCAGCCGCCTGCTCCCGGACTGGGAACGGGTCCGCTGCCGGCCGCAGCGCAACGCCGTCCACATCTGGACGGTCGACCGGCACCTCATCGAGACCGCCGTACGCGCCTCGGAACTCACCCGCCGGGTCGGCCGCCCCGACCTGCTCCTGGTCGCAGCCCTGCTGCACGACATCGGCAAGGGCTGGCCCGGCGACCACTCGGTGGCCGGCGAGATCATCGCCAAGGACGTCGCCGCCCGCATCGGCTTCGACCGCGCCGACGTCACCGTGCTGTCCACGCTGGTCCGCCACCACCTGCTGCTCGTCGAGACCGCCACCCGCCGCGACCTGGACGACCCCGCCACCGTCCGCTCCGTGGCCGACGCGGTCGGCTCCCAGAGCACCCTGGAACTGCTGCACGCCCTCACCGAGGCGGACGCCCTCGCCACCGGCCCGGCCGCCTGGTCCTCCTGGCGCGGCTCCCTCGTCGCCGACCTGGTCCGGCGCGTCCGGGGCGTCCTCGCCGGCGCCGCGCCCGACGAACCCGAGCCGGCCGCGCCCACCGCCGAGCAGGAGCGGCTCGCCGTCGAGGCCTTCCGCACCGGCGGCCCGGTCCTCGCCCTGCGCGCCCAGGCCGAACCCGTGCCCGGCGGCGAGCCGCCCGGCGAACCGGAACCCCTGGGCGTCGAACTCCTCATCGCCGTCCCCGACCGGCCCGGCGTCCTGCCCGCGGTCGCCGGGGTCCTCGCCGTGCACCGCCTCACCGTCCGCACGGCGGAACTGCGCGCCCTGCGCCTGCCGGAGGGCGTGGACGAGGACGGCACGATCCTCCTCCTCGACTGGCGGGTCGCCGCCGAGTACGGCTCCCTGCCCCAGGCGGCCCGGCTGCGCACCGACCTCGTCCGCGCCCTGGACGGCTCCCTGGACATCGCCGGCCGCCTCGCCGAACGCGACGCCGCCTACCCCCGCCGGCGCGGCTGGACCGCTCCGCCGCCCCGGGTCACGGTGGACCCGGCCGCCTCCCGCCACGCCACGGTGATCGAGGTCCGCGCCCAGGACGCCCCGGGCCTGCTGCACCGCATCGGCACGGCCCTGGAGAAGGCGGGCGTACGGGTGCGGAGCATGCACGTGTCGACGCTGGGGGCGAACGCGGTGGACGCGTTCTACGTCACGACGGGCGCCGGCGCGCCGCTGCCGGACGCGGACGCGTCGTCGCTGGCCGGGATGCTGGAGGAGACGCTGCGGGAATAATGGCCTTCCGGAGCGTCGGCGCGGTCGTCCCCGCCGGCGCGGGTCGGCCTTTCCGCTCGTCCACCCGAGCGGGCGGGGGCGAATCGCTTGCGCGGCCGGATACCCTGGAGGACGACTCAGACAGCCGCCGACGCGAGGACCTACGCCGCCGTGTTCGATACTCTCTCCGACCGCCTCACAGCCACCTTCAAGTCCCTGCGGGGCAAGGGCAGGCTCAGCGAGGCGGACATCGACGCCACGGCCCGGGAAATCCGCATCGCGCTTCTCGAAGCCGACGTGGCCCTCCCCGTCGTCCGCGCGTTCGTCAAGAACGTCAAGGAGAGGGCGCTCGGGGTCGAGATCTCCAAGGCGCTCAACCCGGCGCAGCAGTTCATCAAGATCGTCAACGACGAGCTGGTGGAGATCCTCGGCGGCGAGACCCGGCGGCTCCGCTTCGCCAAGCAGCCGCCCACCGTGATCATGCTGGCCGGTCTCCAGGGTGCCGGTAAGACCACCCTCGCCGGCAAGCTCGGCAAGTGGCTGGTGGAGCAGGGCCACTCCCCGCTGCTGGTCGCCTGCGACCTCCAGCGCCCCAACGCCGTCAACCAGCTGAGCGTCGTCGCCGAGCGCGCCGGCGTCGCGGTGTACGCGCCGGAGCCGGGCAACGGCGTCGGCGACCCGGTGAAGGTCGCCAAGGACTCCATCGAGTTCGCGAAGTCCAAGGTCCACGACATCGTGATCGTGGACACCGCCGGCCGCCTCGGTATCGACGCCGAGATGATGCAGCAGGCCGCCGACATCCGCGACGCCGTCTCCCCGGACGAGATCCTGTTCGTCGTCGACGCGATGATCGGTCAGGACGCCGTCAACACCGCCGAGGCCTTCCGCGACGGCGTCGGCTTCGACGGCGTGGTGCTCTCCAAGCTCGACGGCGACGCCCGCGGCGGTGCCGCCCTGTCCATCCGGCAGATCACCGGCAAGCCGATCATGTTCGCGTCGAACGGCGAGAAGCTGGACGACTTCGACGCGTTCCACCCGGACCGGATGGCCTCCCGCATCCTCGACATGGGCGACCTGCTCACCCTGATCGAGCAGGCGGAGAAGACCTTCAGCCAGGAAGAGGCCGCCAAGATGGCCTCGAAGCTGGCGTCCAAGAAGGGCCAGGACTTCACCCTGGACGACTTCCTGTCCCAGATGGAGCAGGTCAGGAAGATGGGCAGCATCAGCAAGCTGCTCGGCATGCTCCCGGGCATGGGCCAGATCAAGGACCAGATCGCCAACCTGGACGAGCGGGACGTCGACCGCACCGCCGCGATCATCAAGTCGATGACCCCGGCCGAGCGCCAGGACCCGACGATCATCAACGGCTCCCGCCGCGCCCGTATCGCCAAGGGCTCCGGTGTCGACGTCAGCGCGGTCAAGGGTCTGGTCGAGCGGTTCTTCGAGGCCCGCAAGATGATGTCCCGCATGGCCCAGGGCGGCGGCATGCCGGGCATGCCGGGGATCCCGGGCATGGGCGGCGGCCCCGGCCGGCAGAAGAAGCAGCAGAAGAAGGCCAAGGGCAAGCAGCGCTCCGGCAACCCGATGAAGCGCAAGCAGCAGGAGCTGGAGGCGGCCCAGCGCCGCGAGGCCGCGGCGCAGGCCGGCGGCGCGTTCGGCCTGCCGGGCCAGCAGGACCAGGACTTCGAGCTGCCGGACGAGTTCAAGAAGTTCATGGGCTGACCCGGCTTCCGGGCCCGGCCCGGCCCGTACGCCGCCGAGGGCGTCCTTCCACCGGAAGGGCGCCCTCAGCGCGTGCCGGTGCGGAAAGGGTGTCGTACCGTCCCGGTATGGCCGATTCCGCTCCGCCGCGCAAGTCGCCGGACCAGCCCTGGCGCACCGAGGGCGCCCCGGAGGAGCCGCAGCAGCCCTCCGGCGGGCGCGGGATGCGGGGCGGCTGGTGGCGGCTGATCCTCACCGCGCTGGTCGTGTACCTGATCGCGAACCTGGTGCTGTCCTACGTCGACCGGGCGAACGAGCCGACGATCTCGTACACCGAGTTCGCCAGGCAGGTGGACGAGGGCAACGTCGCCAGGATCTACGCCAAGGGCGACTCCATCCAGGGCCAGCTCAAGAAGGAGCGGAAGAACCCGGAGGGCGGCGGCGCGTACACCAAGTTCAACACCGAGCGGCCCTCGTTCGCGCACGACGACCTGTGGGCCGGCCTGACCCGGCACAAGGTCACCGTCACGGCCGAGCCGGTCGTCCAGCACCGCAGCTTTCTCGCCAACCTGCTGATCTCGCTGGCGCCGATGCTGCTGCTGATCGCCGTCTGGGTGTTCGTCGCCCGGCGGATGAGCGCGGGACTCGGCGGTCCGGGCGGGATGCTCGGCCGCAAGGCGCCGCCGAAGCCGGTGGAGCTGGTGCCGGGGGAGAAGCGCACCACGTTCGCCGACGTGGCCGGCATCGACGAGGTCGAGGCCGAGCTGAACGACGTGGTCGACTTCCTGAAGAACCCCGACGTCTACCGCCGGATGGGCGCCAAGATGCCCCGGGGCGTGCTGCTCGCGGGGCCGCCCGGCACCGGCAAGACGCTGCTGGCGCGGGCCGTGGCCGGTGAGGCGGGCGTGCCGTTCTTCTCCGCCTCGGCCTCCGAGTTCATCGAGATGATCGTGGGCGTGGGCGCCTCCCGGGTGCGGGAGCTGTTCGCGGAGGCCCGCAAGGTGGCGCCGTCGATCATCTTCATCGACGAGATCGACACCATCGGCCGGGCGCGCGGCGGCGGCGCGTCGATGGGCGGGCACGACGAGCGCGAGCAGACGCTGAACCAGATCCTCACCGAGATGGACGGCTTCTCCGGCTCGGAGGGCGTGATCGTGATCGCGGCCACCAACCGCGCCGACATCCTCGACCCGGCCCTGACCCGCCCCGGCCGCTTCGACCGGGTGGTACAGGTCTCGCCGCCGGACCGCGGCGGACGCGAGGCCATCCTCCAGATCCACACCCGCGGGATCCCGCTCGCCGACGACGTCGACCTCGGGCAGGTGGCCCGTACGACACCGGGCATGACCGGCGCGGAGCTGGCCAACCTGGCCAACGAGGCCGCGCTGCTCGCGGTCAAGCGCAAGCAGCGGCAGGTGACCCGGTCCGACCTGTCCGAGGCGCTGGAGAAGGTGCAGCTCGGGGCGGAGCGCTCGCTGGTGATGCCGGAGGAGGAGCGCCGGCGCACCGCGTACCACGAGAGCGGGCACGCGCTGCTGGGCATGCTCCAGCCGGGCGCCGACCCGGTCCGCAAGATCACGATCGTGCCGCGCGGCCGGGCGCTGGGCGTCACGCTGTCGACGCCGGAATCGGACAAGTACGCGTTCACCGAGGAGTACCTGCGCGGCCGGATCATCGGCGCGCTGGGCGGGATGGCGGCCGAGCAGGTGGTCTACGGCGTGATCACCACGGGGTCCGAGAGCGATCTGGAGCAGGTCACCGCCATCGCCCGGGGCATGGTCTCGCGCTGGGGCATGAGCGAGCGGGTCGGCCGGCTGTCCGCGCTGCCGAACGACGCCCAGCAGGCCTACGGCCTCGCCGCCGCCCCGGCGACCCTCGATGTGATCGACGCCGAGATGCGGCGGATCGTGGACGAGTGCCACGCGGAGGCGTGCCACAAGCTGCGCGACCACCGGGGACGGCTCGACGCGCTCGCGCACGCCCTGCTGGAGAACGAGACGCTGGAGGAGGCGGACGCCTACCGCATCGCCGGCATCAGCCGCCCGGGCAAGGACGGCGAAGCCTAGGCCCTAGGGGACGCGGGCGACGAGGTAGCGGAAGACGTTCGGCATCCACACCGTGCCGTCCGGACGGCGGTACGGGTGCAGGGCCTCCGTCAGCTCCTTGTCGACCTGCCGGGCGTCGGTCGCCGCGATCGCCGCGTCGAACAGCCCGGTCGACAGCAGCCCTCGTACGGCGCTGTCGAGGCCGGCGTACCCGAACGGGCAGGCGACCCGGCCGGAGCCGTCCGGGCGCAGCCCGGCCCGGGCGGCGGCCTCCTCCAGGTCGTCGCGGCGGGCGGGCCGCCAGCCGCGGGCGCCGGGCAGCGGGTCGGCCAGCGCGGCGGCCGTGCGCAGCACCGAGGTGGTGGCGCAGCGCTCGGGCGGTCCCCAGCCGGTCAGCACCACGGCCGCCCCGCGCGCGGCCAGCGGCAGCGCGGCGGCGAGCAGTTCGCCGAGCCCGTCGGTGTCGCCCGGCTCGAAGACGGTCACCACGGTGTACGGCTGCCCGCCGGCCGGACCGGCGGGCAGGCCGTCGAGGAGTTCCGGCGCCGCCGTCCGGCGCGTGCCGCCGGACGGGGTGTCCGGCAGGAGGCGGGCGCGCGCGAGGGCGAGCCGTTCCGGGAAGGCGGACTCGACGCCGGTAACCGCGGCGCCCCGGGCGGACGCCAGCAGCAGGGCGAGCCCGGACCCGCAGCGCAGGCCCAGCAGCCGGCCGGCGGGACCCACGCCGAGTCGGTCGTACACGGCCGCGTAGAGCGGTACGAGCATCCGCTCCTGGATCTCGGACCAGTCACGCGCGCGTGCGCTCAGGTCCACGCGGGATGCCGAGTCCGCGTGGGCCACGTGCTGCCGCACGAGCGTAGGTGTCATGGAAGCGCCCCAATCCGCCGACAGTTCGCCGCTGTACCCGGTCGTGTGGCCCCCGTGGAGTGCCGCGCACATCCCACGTATGCCAGGTAACTCCCGGCCCGCCGTGCCGTCCAGGGGTCTTGGGGTCCGGCTTGGGCCGTGGACGCGGGTGTGGCGAGAATTCACATCCCGGCAACCTGGAGGGCCGTACGGTGGCCGCGCGCGGGGGAGCGGTGCGCGGCCGGCGGGGGCGGGCCGGTGGCGGGCGGTGCGGCGTCACCCGGTAACGTCACGCGGGCGCGGACGCCGGCCGGGAGGGCACGGCGGGCCGCGAGCGGCCGGATCCGCCCCTCGCCGGGCCGACGGCCCGTGTCGTCCCGGGGCCCGTCGCCGGTGCGTAGCGCCGCCTACGCACCAGCTTGTGCGGAGCTGTGACGCTTCTCCGCAGATCAGCGCACCCGCCCTCGTCAGGACGCATCAGCGGCAACTGACGGGTACGTGCAAATTATTTGGGATGCCCCGGAATCGGAACACGGGGGCACCCCCGCTCGTTGTCATTACGTGAGCACGACACAGACACCACCTGTTCTCGCCGCAGAGCTGGCGCAGGCGTGGGCCGACATTCAGCGGCACCACCCCGAGCTGCCGGACCTAGCCGCACCAGAGTCCCTGATCGGAGAGTCGTCGTCCGCGTGCGGACACGAACTCTCCTTCGAACGACTGCTCCATGAGGCAGTCCACGGCATCGCCGCCGCCCGGGGCATCCGCGACACCTCCCGGGCCGGCCGCTATCACAACCGCCGTTTCCTCGCGATCGCCGAGGAGCTGGGCCTGGACCATCCCGAGGAGCCGCACCCGAGCAGCGGTTTCTCCCTGGTCACGCTCAACGCCGAGGCGAAGCGGCGCTACCGCCCGACCATGGAGCGGCTCCAGCGCGCGCTGAAGGCCCACATGGCCGCCACCTCGGCCGACACCGCCCGCAGCTTCCGCGGTCCGGCCGCCCGGCACGGCTCCTCCGGCGGCGGCGTCCGGGTCAAGGCGGTGTGCGACTGCGGGCGCAACGTGCGGGTCGTCCCGTCGGTCCTGGCCCAGGCCCCCATCGTCTGCGGCGGCTGCGGCAAGCCGTTCCGGATCCCGGAGGTCATGGGAGCGGCGTAGGCGCGGCGCGCGCGTACCGGCATCTCGTGGCTGCCGGCCCGCGGGCGGCGACCTCACCGCACCGGGCAGCGCACCCGACGTGTCTCACCTCCACGCCGGGTGCCGCTGAACCCTGCCCGTACCGCAGCTCACCCACCCTCGGCCGGAAGCGGTCCTCGGGGTGTGGCAGAATGGCTAGCTGTACTCGACAGTCGCATAGGACCCCTCTCTCCTCCGGCTGACGCGTCCATCGGGCACTCGGGTACCGCAACCCCACGCGGCGTCTCGCCGTGCCCAACCACGTCAATTCCAGGAGAACCCACTCCCGTGGCAGTCAAGATCAAGCTGAAGCGTCTGGGCAAGATCCGTTCGCCTCACTACCGCATCGTCGTCGCCGACTCCCGTACCCGCCGTGACGGCCGGGCCATCGAGGAGATCGGCAAGTACCACCCGACCTACAACCCGTCGGTCATCGAGGTGGACGCCGAGCGTGTGGCGTACTGGCTCGGTGTCGGCGCGCAGCCGACCGAGCCCGTGCTCGCCATCCTGAAGAAGACCGGCGACTGGCAGAAGTTCAAGGGCGAGCCGGCTCCCGCGCCGCTGCTCGTCGCCGAGCCGAAGCCGGCCCGTCCGTCGTTCGAGGCTCTCGGCGGTGACGACGAGGGCAAGGGTGAGGCGATCACCCAGAAGAAGAAGGCTGAGAAGAAGGACGAGGCCGCGGCTGAGTCCGAGTCGACCGAGGCCTGAGCAGCATGCTCGAAGAGGCGCTTGAGCACCTCGTGAAGGGCATCGTCGACAACCCTGACGATGTGCAGGTCGCCTCGCGCAACCTGCGTCGCGGGCGCGTCCTCGAGGTCCGGGTCCACCCGGACGACCTCGGCAAGGTGATCGGCCGCAACGGCCGCACCGCGCGCGCCCTGCGCACCGTCGTGGGCGCCATCGGCGGTCGCGGTGTCCGCGTCGACCTGGTCGACGTGGACGACGTCCGCTGACGCTTCATCGCAACCGGCTCGGGCCGGGGAGGGCCACTGGGCCGTCCCCGGCCCGCAGTCGTATGACAGGAGATTTGGACAGGTGCAGCTGGTAGTCGCACGGATCGGCCGTGCCCATGGCATCAAGGGCGAGGTCACCGTCGAGGTACGTACCGACGAGCCGGAGCTGAGGCTCGCTCCCGGCGCCGTACTCGCCACGGACCCCGCTTCCGCGGGACCGCTGACCATCGCCACGGGGCGGGTGCACAGCGGCCGCCTCCTGCTGCGCTTCGAGGGCGTCACCGACCGCAACGCGGCCGAGGCCCTGCGCAACACCCTGCTGATCGCCGAGGTGGACCCGGAGGAGCTGCCCGAGGACGAGGACGAGTTCTACGACCACCAGCTGATCGACCTGGACGTGGTCACCGAGGACGGCACGGAGATCGGCCGGATCACCGAGATCTCCCACCTGCCCTCGCAGGACCTGTTCATCGTGGAGCGCCCGGACGGCAGCGAGGTGCTGATCCCCTTCGTGGAGGAGATCGTCACCGAGATCGACCTGGCGGAGCAGCGGGCGGTCGTCACGCCGCCGCCGGGCCTGATCGACGACCGCGCCGAGATCGCCTCCTCCAGGGACGAGGACGCATGAGGCTCGATGTCGTCACGATCTTCCCCGAGTACCTCGAACCGCTGAACGTCTCCCTCGTCGGCAAGGCGCGCGCGCGAGGGCAGCTGGACGTCCACGTGCACGACCTGCGGGAGTGGACGTACGACCGGCACAACACCGTGGACGACACGCCGTACGGCGGCGGTCCCGGCATGGTCATGAAGACCGGCCCCTGGGGAGAGGCCCTCGACACCGTCCTCGCCGACGGCTACGAGACCGGCGCCCAGGCCCCCGCGCTGATCGTGCCCACGCCCAGCGGCCGTCCCTTCACCCAGGAACTGGCCGTCGAACTGTCCGAGCGCCCCTGGCTGATCTTCACACCGGCGCGCTACGAAGGCATCGACCGGCGCGTCGTGGACGAGTACGCCACCCGCGTCCCGGTCTACGAGGTGTCCATCGGCGACTACGTCCTGGCCGGCGGTGAGGCGGCCGTGCTGGTGGTCACGGAGGCCGTCGCCCGGCTGCTGCCCGGCGTCCTCGGCAACGCCGAGTCCCACCGCGACGACTCCTTCGCCCCCGGCGCGATGGCCAATCTCCTCGAAGGCCCCGTCTACACCAAGCCGCCCGTCTGGCGCGGCCGGGACATCCCCGAGGTGCTGCTCAGCGGCCACCACGGGAAGATCGCCCGCTGGCGCCGCGACGAGGCTCTGAGGCGTACGACCGTCAACCGGCCCGATCTGATCGAGCGCTGCGACCCGAAGGCCTTCGACAAGAAGGACCGCGAGATGCTCTCCATCCTGGGCTGGGCACCGGACCCGGACGGGGAGCGGTACGGCCGATTTTGGCGCCGCGCCGACGGCATGGAAGAATAGGCCGCTGCTGTGCGTCCGCAGGCGAGCGCCCCTGCCACAGGGGGACACGACGCCCGCCCCGATCCGCACGGCAGTCCTCCTGGAACCCCTAGTTTCCGTTGATGACCTGTGGCATCAGCGAGGAAAGCAGACAAAATGTCTCACCTGCTCGACACCGTCGACTCCGCGTCGCTGCGCAGCGACATCCCGGCCTTCCGCCCGGGTGACACCGTCAACGTCCACGTCCGCGTCATCGAGGGCAACCGCTCCCGTGTGCAGCAGTTCAAGGGCGTTGTGATCCGCCGCCAGGGCTCCGGTGTCCGCGAGACCTTCACGGTCCGCAAGGTCTCGTTCTCCGTCGGCGTCGAGCGCACCTTCCCGGTGCACACCCCGATCGTCGAGAAGATCGAGCTGGTCACCCGTGGTGACGTGCGCCGCGCCAAGCTGTACTACCTCCGTGAGCTGCGCGGCAAGGCCGCGAAGATCAAGGAGAAGCGCGACAGCTGAGTGCTCTCACGGGGTCACGGCGGGGCCGGATAGCATCTGGCTCCGATGGACACCGAAGCACAGCCGACGCAACGCGACCGCTCCTCCCACCCCGGTCCTCCGGGGGCGGAGGGCCGGTCGCGTTTCGCGTTGGCGGCCCGCCTCGCCGACTGGCTCCCGGGCGGCCGCATCACCCTCACCGCCCTGACCGGCCTGGCGTTCCTGCTGCTCCTCAACGCCTTCGTGGTGCAGCCGTTCCAGATCCCGAGCGGTTCCATGGAGCAGGGGCTGAGGATCGGGGACCGCGTCCTCGTGAACAAGCTGGCGTACCGTTTCGGTGCCGGGCCGAGCCGCGGTGACGTCATCGTGTTCGACGGCACCGGGTACTTCGGGGACGCCGACTACGTCAAGCGGGTCGTCGGGGTGGGGGGAGACCATGTGGTCTGCTGCGACAAGCAGGGGAGGCTCGAGGTGAACGGCCGGCCGGTCGACGAGACCGCGTTCCTCTATCCGGGCGACAGCGCCTCCAGCGTGCCGTTCGACGTCGTCGTCCCCCCGGGACGGCTGTTCGTCCTCGGCGACCACCGCAGCGACTCCAGCGACTCCCGCGACCACCTCGGCTCGCCCGGCGGCGGCATGATCCCGGTCGGGGACGTCATCGGCCGGGCCGACTGGATCCTGTGGCCGTACCGCCACTGGACGCATCTGACCCGGCCGCCGGCCTACGCCGGCGTGCCCGCCGCCCCGGCGGAGGGCGGCCATGGGTAACCGCGGCAAACCACGCGGGGTGCCCGCCGGCCCCGCCGACAACCTGCTGCCCACCGGGGCCCGCCGCGCCTCCGCGCCCGGCGGCGGCCGCACCCGCGCGGAGCGCCGCAGGCTCCAGCGCAAGGTCAAGCGCAAGCGCCGCCGCTCGGCCGTGCGGGAGATCCCTCTCCTGGTCGGCGTCGCCGTCCTCATCGCGCTCGTCCTGAAGACCTTCCTCGTCCAGGCGTTCGTGATCCCGTCCGGGTCCATGGAGCAGACGATCCGGATCGGCGACCGGGTGCTGGTCGACAAGCTCACCCCCTGGTTCGGCGCCGAACCGGAGCGCGGGGACGTCGTCGTCTTCCACGACCCGGGCGGCTGGCTCCAGGACGAGCAGACCGCCAAGAGAGGCGACCCGGTGGTCCTCAAGCAGCTCAAGGAAGGGCTCGGCTTCATCGGCCTGCTGCCGTCCGACAACGAGAAGGATCTGATCAAACGGGTCATCGGAGTCGGCGGCGACCACGTCGAGTGCTGTGACGCGCAAGGCCGCGTCACGGTCAACGGCGTCCCCCTCACCGAGGGCGACTACCTCTATCCGGGGGACCAGCCGTCCGCCACGCCCTTCGACATCACCGTTCCCAAGGGCCGGCTGTGGGTCATGGGCGACCACCGGGGCAACTCCGCGGACTCCCGCTTCCACCAGGACACTCCCTACGGCGGCACGGTCTCCGTGGACTCGGTCGTCGGCCGGGCGATGGTCATCGGCTGGCCGGTCGGCCACTGGACGCGCCTGACGGAACCTAAAACCTTCGCAAGCGTCAGCGACTCGGCGCCGGGGACGGCCGCTGTTTCCCGGCCGTCGCATAGGGTTGCCCACGAGAACCGGAACGGAATGAGACAGCTCCCGACCCCTGCGGAACTCCCGCTCGTTATGGGAGTGGTGGGCCTGCGCAGTGTGTGGGGCAGGCAGCGGCACAGAGTGAGGAGTTGGCGTGGGGGATGTGGCGGTTGGCGCACGTTCGGGGCACGACGGCGAGGAGAACCGCGGGCACCCCGGGGAACCGGACGTTCCCGTACCGGACGGCGCCGTGAACTCCGGCAACGGCCGGGCGGACGGCGACGCGGGCACGCCGGAGGGTGAGCGGGAGCCGCGTGCCGGGACCACGGCCGCGGCCGTGGGAGCGCGGCAGCCGAAGAAGCCGCGCTCCTTCTGGAAGGAACTGCCGATCCTGATCGGCATCGCACTGGTCCTGGCGCTGCTGATCAAGACGTTCCTGGTGCAGGCGTTCTCGATCCCGTCCGACTCGATGCAGAACACGCTCCAGCAGGGTGACCGCGTCCTGGTCGACAAGCTCACGCCGTGGTTCGGCTCCGAGCCCGAGCGCGGCGAGGTCGTCGTCTTCCACGACCCGGACAACTGGCTGGCGGGTGAGCCGACGCCGACCCCGAACCCGGTGCAGAAGGTCCTCAGCTGGATCGGCCTGATGCCCTCGGCGGAGGAGAAGGACCTCATCAAGCGGGTGGTCGGGGTCGGCGGCGACACGGTCGAGTGCAAGAACAGCGGCCCGCTGAAGGTCAACGGCAAGGCGCTGGACGAGCCGTACGTCTACCCGGGCAACACGCCGTGCAGCGTGGACGACCAGGGCGGCCAGTTCACGGTGAAGGTGCCCAAGGGCTACATCTGGGTGATGGGCGACCACCGCCAGAACTCCCGTGACTCCCGCTACAACCAGTCCGACAAGAACCACGGCATGGTCCCCGTCGACAAGGTCGTCGGCCGCGCCATCGTCAAGGCCTGGCCCATCAACCGCTGGGGCACCCTGCCGGTCCCGGACACCTTCGACCAGCCCGGCCTGGACCAGAAGTCCTCCGCCGCCGCGTCCCTGACGGTCGCCCCGCAGGGCGTGGCCGTCGCCGCGGTGCTCCCCGTGGCGCTGTGGCGCCGCCGGCGCAACGGTCGCGGTGCGGCCGACGCGGAGCGCCCGGCGACGACCGGACACGGCACTCCCGCCGGCCTGTGACCTCCGGCCGGTCCCGGCCCGCCCCGGTGGCCCTCGGCCGGCTCCTGCGGTCCCGGCCGTGAGCGAAGGGCTGCCCCCGTTCGGTACCGCCCGGTAGGGTGCGGGTCCATGGGTGGCGAGAGCATGACGCGTACGGCCCCGGCGGGCGGCACCGGTACGGCACGGACCGGCGGTGGGCGGCTCGGGCAGCGGCTGTCCGGACTGGCGGTGGCGCTGGGGCTGGTGCTGTTCCTCGGCGGGTTCGCGTGGGGGGCGGTGGTCTACCGGCCGTACACCGTGCCCACCGGCTCCATGTCCCCGACCATCGCCGCCGGCGACCGGGTGCTGGCCCAGCGGGTCGACGGCGACGAGGTGCGGCGCGGCGACGTGGTCGTCTTCGAGGACAAGAGCTGGGTCGACAACTCCAAGGTGGTCAAGCGCGTGGTCGCCGTGGGCGGTGACAGGGTCTCCTGCTGCACCGACGGCAAGCTGACCGTCAACGGCAAGCCCATCGAGGAGTCGTACCTGCCCGCGGGCAGCCTGGCCGAGCTGAAGGGCTTCGGCACGGTCACCGTCCCCGAGGGCCGGCTCTTCCTCCTCGGCGACGAACGCCGTAGCTCCCTGGACTCCACCGCCCACCTCACCGACGCGGCGCGGGGCACCGTCGACCGCGATGCCGTCTCGGCCCGCGTGGACGCCGTCGTCTGGCCCTGGAAGGGCATGCTCAAGCGGCCCACCGGCTTCGAGACGCTGGGCGACCTCTCCGCGCCGGGCCCGCTGCGCACGCTGGAGGTGCTGATCGTGGCCGGCGCGGTCCTGGTCCTCGGCGGCGGCGCCTACGGCCCGATCGCGAACCGCCTCGGCCGCTCCCGCACGGCCGCGGCCCACCCGGGGACGGCCGCCGGTGCCCGCTGAGACGGCACGGCCGGCGGGGGAGCCGTACGAGGACGAGGGGCCGTACGAAGGTGCGGGCGGGTTGCGCAAGGTGGCCCGGGTGGTGCTCCTCGACCCCGAGGACCGCATCCTCCTGCTGCACGGCCACGAGCCCGACGACCCGGCCGACGACTGGTGGTTCACGCCCGGCGGCGGCCTGGAGGGTGCCGAGACACGCGAGGAGGCCGCGCTGCGGGAACTCGCGGAGGAGACCGGCATCACCGACGTCGAACTGGGTCCCGTGCTCTGGCGGCGGCGATGTTCGTTCCCGTTCGCGGGCCGCCGCTGGGACCAGGACGAGTGGTACTACCTGGCCCGGACGAGCCAGACGGCCACCGCGGCGACGGGGCTGACGGAACTGGAGCGGCGCAGCGTCGCCGGAGCGCGCTGGTGGACGTGCCGGGAACTGACCCGGGCACATGAGACGGTGTATCCGACCAGACTCGCCGAGCTGCTGCGCACGCTGCTCGTCGAAGGTCCCCCGGCCCGGCCCGTGACCCTCGACACGGAAATCGTCTGAGGGCTCCCCGGGCTGGCGCACAATGGGGGGATCGCACGGCTGAAGGGGAACATGCCATGAGCGCCGAGGACCTCGAAAAGTACGAGACCGAGATGGAGCTGAAGCTCTACCGGGAGTACCGAGATGTCGTCGGTCTGTTCAAATACGTGATCGAGACCGAGCGGCGTTTCTATCTCACCAACGACTACGAGATGCAGGTGCACTCGGTCCAAGGTGAGGTGTTCTTCGAGGTGACCATGGCCGACGCGTGGGTGTGGGACATGTACCGGCCGGCTCGCTTCGTCAAGCAGGTCCGTGTCCTCACGTTCAAGGACGTGAACATCGAGGAGCTGAACAAGAGCGATTTGGAGCTGCCGGGCGGCTGATGACCTGCGGCTTCGCATGACGTCACCCGTTCGGGTGGCGAGGTTTTCCACAACCGGTCGGTAGTCCCCCAAGATCAACAGCGGGGGCCGGGATGCGTGACGGTGGGCGCCGAAGGAGGTGCCGACATGAACGCACGAGAAGCGATCGGCAAATACGGCGAGGACCTGGCGGCCCGGCGACTCGCCGAGGCCGGCATGACGATCCTGGAGCGCAACTGGCGCAGCGGACGGTCCGGCGAGATCGACATCGTGGCCCGGGACGGGGACGCGCTCGTCGTCTGCGAGGTGAAGACCCGCCGGGGCGGGGCGTACGAGCATCCGATGGCCGCGGTGACCCCGGAGAAGGCGGCCCGGCTGCGGGCTCTCGCCGCGCACTGGATCCAGGCCCACGGAGGAGCCCCGCCGGGCGGGGTCCGCATCGACCTCGTCGGCGTCCTCCTGCCGCGCCGGGGAGCGCCCTCGGTCGAGCACGCGCGGGGGGTGGCCTGAGTGGCGTTCGCCCGCACATGCTCCGTCGCCCTGGTCGGCGTCGAGGGCGTGGTCGTCGAGGTCCAGGCCGACCTGGAACCGGGAGTGGCGGCCTTCACCCTGGTCGGCCTCCCGGACAAAAGCCTCACGGAAAGCCGCGACCGGGTACGGGCGGCGGTGGTGAACTCCGGTGGCGAGTGGCCGCAGAAGAAGCTCACCGTCGGACTCAGCCCGGCCTCGGTCCCCAAGGCCGGCTCGGGCTTCGACCTGGCCGTCGCCTGCGCGGTGCTCGGCGCCGCCGAGCGGATCGATCCGCGTGTCCTCGCCGACATCGTCATGATCGGAGAACTGGGACTGGACGGCCGCGTGCGGCCGGTGCGGGGCATCCTGCCGGCCGTCCTCGCGGCGGCCGACGCCGGGTACGAACAGGTGGTCGTGCCCGAGTGCGCCGCCGCCGAGGCCGCACTGGTCCCCGGCGTGTCCGTGCTCGGGGTCCGCAGCCTGCGGCAGCTCATCGCCGTGCTGGCCGAGGAGCCGGTCCCCGAGGAGGCCCCGGACGAAACGGGCCGGCCCGATCCTCTGCTGGCCGGGCTGCGGATGCCGGGCACCGGCGCGGCGACCGGCATGCACAGCGTCGGCGCCGCGCAGCACGACCAGGACCACGACCTGGCGGACGTGGTCGGGCAGACCGCGGCCCGTACGGCCGTGGAGGTGGCCGCCGCGGGCGGGCACCACCTGTTCCTGGAGGGACCGCCCGGCGCGGGCAAGACCATGCTCGCCGAACGCCTGCCCGCCGTCTTGCCCCGGCTCACCCGGCAGGAGTCGCTGGAGGTCACGGCGGTGCACTCGGTCGCCGGGCTGCTGCCTCCCGGCAAGCCGCTGATCGACGTCGCTCCCTACTGCGCGCCCCACCACTCGGCCACGATGCAGTCACTCGTGGGCGGCGGCCCCGGCATCGCCAGACCCGGAGCGGTGTCCCTGGCCCATCGCGGTGTGCTCTTCCTGGACGAGGCCCCCGAGTTCCACAGCCAGACCCTGGACTCCCTGCGCCAGCCGCTGGAGGCGGGACACGTGGTGATCGCGCGCAGCGCCGGCGTGGTGCGCTTCCCGGCGAGGTTCCTGATGGTCCTCGCGGCCAACCCCTGTCCCTGCGGCCGGTTCTCGCTCCGTGACTCGCTGTGCGAGTGCCCGCCGTCGGTGATCCGCCGCTACCAGTCCCGGCTGTCCGGACCACTGCTGGACCGGGTGGATCTGCGGGTGGAGGTCGATCCGGTCACCCGGGCCCAGCTCACCGCGCCCGGTGCCCGCGGCGAGTCCACGCAGACCGTGGCCGCACGGGTACGGCAGGCCCGGGAGCGGACCGCGGCCCGCCTCGCCGGCACTCCGTGGCGCACCAACAGCGAAGTGCCCGGCCGTGAACTGCGCAGCCGGTACCACGCCGCCGCCGGGGCGATGGACGAGGCCGAACGCAGCCTGGAGCGCGGCGTGCTCACCGCCCGCGGCATCGACCGGGTGCTGCGCGTCGCCTGGACCGTCGCCGACCTCGTCGGACACGACCGCCCGGACGCCACCGACGTCGCCCTGGCCCTGCACCTGCGCACCGGCGTCCCGCGCGGGGTGCCGATGGCCCTCGGGGCGCTCACGTGACCGGCGCGGAGGAAACCGGTGACGAACTGCTCGGGCGGGTGTTCCTCGGGCGGGTGATCGAGCCGGGGGACGAGACCGGCGGGCGGTGGGTGCGGGAGTTCGGGGTGGCGGAGGTGGTGCGGCGGCTGCGGTGCGGGGACGAAGCCCTGCCGGGAGTGACCGCCACCCGGTGGGCGGGGCTCGTCGCGCGGGCCGCGCGGGCCGAGCCGGAGCGGGATCTCGCTCTCGGCCGGGCCGCCGGGGCGCGGTTCGTGTGCCCGGGGGACGGCGAGTGGCCCCGCCAGCTCGACGACCTCGGGGACGCGCGGCCCCTCGGCCTGTGGGTGCGCGGCCGGCCCAGCCTGCGCATGTGGGCCCTGCGGTCCGTGGCCGTGGTCGGCGCCCGCGCCTGCACCGAGTACGGCACCCACGCGGCGGCCACCCTCGCCGCCGGCCTCGCCGAGCGCGGCTGGGTGGTGGTGTCGGGCGGCGCCTACGGCATCGACGGCGCCGCCCACCGGGGCGCGCTCGCCGCCCGCGGCGCGACCGTCGCCGTCCTCGCCTGCGGCGTCGACCAGTCCTACCCTCGCGGCCACGCCGCCCTGCTCACCCGCATCGCCCACCAGGGACTGGTGGTCGGCGAGCTGCCGCCCGGCGACCATCCGACCCCCGGCCGGTTCATCCTCCGCAACCGCGTCATCGCCGCCCTGACCACAGGCACCGTCGTCGTGGAGGCCGCCCGCCGCAGCGGCTCGCTGGCCACCGCGCGGGCCGCGCGGCGCCTCGGCCGGTTCACCATGGGCGTGCCCGGCCCGGTCACCAGCGCCCTCTCCGCGGGCGTGCACGACCTGCTGCGCGACGAGGCCACCCTGGTCACCGACGCCACGGAGATCATCGAACTCGTCGGCGCCATGGGCGATCTCGCCCCCGTCCGGCGCGGCCCGGTGCTCCCGCGCGACCTGCTGGAACCGCACACCCGAGGGGTGCTCGCCGCGCTGCCCGGCAACCGCGCGGCCCCCGCCGAGGAGATCGCGCTCGGCGCGCGCACCACCCCGGAGGACGCGATCGCGAGACTGTACGAACTCCGAGCACTTGGCTATGTCGAACGACACGGCGATGGCTGGAAGTTGACACGCCAGGCGGTCACCTCGGTCCGCGACGGTGACCGACTGTGCTGACCGACCGTGTTCGGCCGTCCGGGGGAACCCCCGACACCCTTGGGGTTTCCCGGAGTTGGCGCTCCCGGCCGGTCACGGAGAGCGAGCCGTAGTGCGCGGTCACCCTCCCGGCGCGCGCCCCCGCGCAGGAGTGGAGCCGTCTTGTTCGCGCACCGCGACTCCGCAGTCACGCTACGCTCACAAAGGTGCGACGCAGACCGCGTCAACCCGACATCAGACCGACACCTCACCCAGTAAGGCCCCTTCTCCGTACCGACCCCACCTCCTTCTACTTCCATCCACTTCCAGCACTTCACGGCACTTCACGGCAGAACGGCACAAGGCGACGAATGCCCCAGCACACCTCCGGGTCCGACCGGGCGGCGATCCCCCCAGCCGCCCGCGACGGTGGCAGCGCCCGACCGCCCGCACCCTCGACGCTCGACGAGCTGTGGCGGTCGTACAAGGCGACGGGGGACGACCGGTTGCGGGAGCAGCTGATCCTGCACTACTCGCCGCTGGTCAAGTACGTGGCGGGCCGGGTCAGTGTCGGGCTGCCGCCCAACGTGGAGCAGGCCGACTTCGTGTCCTCGGGAGTGTTCGGGCTGATCGACGCGATCGAGAAGTTCGACATCGACCGGGAGATCAAGTTCGAGACGTACGCGATCACCCGGATCCGCGGCGCCATGATCGACGAGCTGCGGGCGCTGGACTGGATCCCCCGCTCGGTCCGGCAGAAGGCGCGCAACGTCGAGCGCGCCTACGCCACTTTGGAGGCGCGGCTGCGACGGACGCCGACGGAAGGCGAGGTCGCCGCCGAGCTGGGCATGGAGGTCGACGAGCTGCACGCGGTGTTCAGCCAGCTGTCGCTGGCCAACGTGGTCGCCCTGGAGGAGTTGCTGCACGTCGGCGGCGAGGGCGGGGACCGGCTCAGCCTGATGGACACCCTGGAGGACACCGCCGCCGACAATCCGGTGGAGGTGGCCGAGGACCGGGAGCTGCGGCGGTTCCTGGCCCGGGCGATCAACACCCTGCCCGAGCGGGAGAAGACCGTCGTCACGCTGTACTACTACGAGGGCCTGACCCTCGCCGAGATCGGCAATGTGCTCGGCGTCACCGAGAGCCGGGTCAGCCAGATCCACACCAAGTCCGTGCTCCAGCTCCGGGCCAAGCTGGCGGGCTTCGGCCGCTGAGTCCTCCCTTCCGGCAGGGCGTGTCCGTAAAGTGTCCGGCGTGCCAAGGATTCGAGCGGCCTCCGTGGCCGAACACCGGTCGATGCAGCGAGCCGCCCTGCTGGACGCGGCTCGGTCCCTGCTGTCCGAGGGCGGGACGGAGGCGCTGACCTTCCCCGCGCTGGCGGAGCGCACGGGACTGGCGCGGTCGTCCGTGTACGAGTACTTCCGGTCGCGGGCCGCGGTGGTCGAGGAGCTGTGCGAGGTCGACTTCCCGGTGTGGGCGGCCGAGGTCGCGGCGGCGATGGAGCGGGCCGGCTCGGCCGAGGACAAGGTCGAGGCGTACGTGCGCCGGCAGCTCGCGCTGGTCGGCGACGGGCGGCACCGGGCGGTGGTGGCCATCTCCGCGAGCGAACTGGACGCCGGGGCTCGGGAGAAGATCCGGGCGGCGCACGGGGGACTCGTCGCGATGATCGTCGAGGCGTTGGGGGAGCTGGGACACGAGCAGCCCCGGCTGGCGGCGATGCTGGTGCAGGGCGTGGTGGACGCGGCGGTGCGGCGGATCGAACTGGGCGCCGCCGAGGACCCCACGGTGATCACGGACGCGGCCGTGACCATGGCCCTGCGAGGCGTGACGGGCTGACCCCGACCGCGCGGACCCGCCAGAGGGGCCGGACGGGCGGCGGCCGTGTGAGCCGTCCCAGGGTGGACCGGTAGCCGCTACGCGGGTCGATCCGGGCCGTGCGATCAGTGGCCGCGTGGGCTTGTCCCGGGGCGGGGCGGTAGCCGGCGCGCGGGTCGGCCCAGGTCGGGTGGTCGGCGGCCGTGCGGGCCATCCCACGATGGGCCGGTAGTCGTCAGGCGGGCCGATCCAGACCGGGTCGATCCAGGCCGTGCGGTCGGTGGCCGCGCGGGCCGTCCCAGGTCGGGCCGGTAGCGGCTACGAGGGTCAATGCAGGCGGCTGGGCCGACCCTGACCGTGCGGTCAGTGGCCGTGTGGGCTGTCCCGGGGTGGGGCGGTAGCCGGCGCGCGGGTCGGCCCAGGTCGGGTGGTCGGCGGCCGTGCGGGCCATCCCACGATGGGCCGGTAGTCGTCAGGCGGGCCGATCCAGACCGGGTCGATCCAGGCCGTGCGGTCGGTGGCCGCGCGGGCCGTCCCAGGTCGGGCCGGTAGCGGCTACGAGGGTCAATGCAGGCGGCTGGGCCGACCCTGGCCGTGCGGTCAGTGGCCGCGTGGGCTGTCCCGGGGTGGGCCGGTAGCCGGCGCGCGTCGGCCCAGGCCGTACGGTCGGCGGCCGTGCGGACCGTCCCAGGATGGGCCGGTAGTCGGCAGGCGGGCCGATCCAGACCGGGTCGATCCAGGCCGTGCGGCGGCGGCCGCGCGGGCCGATCCGGGCCGTGCGGTCGGCGGCTGTGCGGCCGATTCCTGCTGAGCCGATCCGAGTCGGGTGGTCGGCGGCTGTGCGGGCCGTCCCGCGATGGCCGGTTGCCGGCGCGCGGGCCGATTCGGCCGGGCCGACAGCAGTCGAGCAGAGCCGCGAGCCTAGGCCGGCCGGGCCGACAGCAGTCGAGCAGAGCCGCGAGCCTAGGCCGGCCGGGCCGACAGCAGTCGAGCAGAGCCGCGCGCCTGAGCCGGCCGGACCGGCAGCAACCGAGCAGGGCCGCCTAAAGCCGACTGGACCGACAGCAGCCGAGCAGGGCCGCCCAAGCCGGCCGGACCGGCGGCAGCCCATCAGGGCCGTCTAAGCCGGCCGGACCGGTAGCAGTCTCGACGGGCCGGTGTGCAGCAGCCACGGCGGGAGCAGGGACAGCGGGTCCAGGTAGGTTCCGTCCCTCAGCAGGCCCCAGTGGAGGCAGGAGGCCGGGCCGCAGTGCGGGCCCGCCTCCAGCGCCCCCACCGCCTCGCCCGCCGCCACCTCGTCGCCCTTCCCCACCGAGGCCCGTACCGGCTCGTACGTCGTGCGCAGGTCCGTTCCCCGCAGTTCCAGCGAGACCACGCCCCTGCCCGCCACCCGGCCCGCGAAGAGCACCCGGCCGGGTGCCACCGCACGTACGGGTGAGCCGGGCGGCGCCGCCAGGTCCACTCCCCGGTGCCCGGGGCCGTAGACCGTCGGCGGTGGCCGCCAGCCCCGCAGGACCGGCGGGCGGGTGCCGACCGGCCAGGCGCGAGCGAGCGCCGGAACCTCGGGGCCAGGGGCCGACGGCGGGGCCGGAGGCGGGGCGTCCGCCCGGGCCGGAGGGGTGAGCAGGGCCGCCGCCAGCAGCAGCGGCAGAGCCGTCCAGAACGTCACAGAGCGCATGCCGCACACCGTCCCGCACCCCGCCCCCCACGGCCCCGGCCTGTGGACTACCCGCCGGTTGTGGACAGCGCCGTCACCCGCCGCTCCGTCGGTCCCGTACACTTCTTCTGGCGATCCGGGTCACCGGGTCGACTTCGCACGCCCCGGTACGGCGGCCGGCAACGGTTCCTACCAAGCGCCCCTCGGTCCTTCGTGGCACGGCGCAACGCGGGCGTCAGGCGCGACCGCCGACCGGCGGACGCGGCACAACCGAGAACACCAAGGAGATACGGCCATGGCCGTCGTCACGATGCGGGAGCTGCTGGAGAGCGGCGTCCACTTCGGTCACCAGACCCGTCGCTGGAACCCGAAGATGAAGCGCTTCATCTTCACCGAGCGCAACGGCATCTACATCATCGACCTGCTCCAGTCGCTGTCGTACATCGACCGCGCCTACGAGTTCGTCAAGGAGACCGTGGCCCACGGCGGCACGGTCATGTTCGTCGGCACGAAGAAGCAGGCGCAGGAGGCCATCGCCGAGCAGGCCACCCGCGTCGGCATGCCTTACGTCAACCAGCGCTGGCTGGGCGGCATGCTCACCAACTTCTCGACCGTCTACAAGCGTCTGCAGCGCCTGAAGGAGCTCGAGCAGATCGACTTCGAGGACGTCGCCGCCTCCGGTCTGACCAAGAAGGAGCTGCTGGTCCTCTCCCGCGAGAAGGCCAAGCTGGAGAAGACCCTCGGTGGTATCCGCGAGATGCAGAAGGTGCCCAGCGCCGTCTGGATCGTGGACACCAAGAAGGAGCACATCGCCGTTGGTGAGGCCCGGAAGCTGAACATTCCGGTCGTCGCGATCCTCGACACCAACTGCGACCCCGACGAGGTCGACTACAAGATCCCGGGCAACGACGACGCGATCCGCTCCGTCACCCTGCTCACCCGTGTGATCGCCGACGCCGTCGCCGAGGGCCTCATCGCCCGCTCCGGCGTCGCCACCGGTGACAAGGGCGAGAAGGCCGCGGGCGAGCCGCTCGCCGAGTGGGAGCGCGACCTGCTGGAGGGTGAGAAGAAGGCCGAGGAGGCCCCGGCCGCCGACGCCGCTGCCGTCGAGGCCCCCGCTGCCGAGGCCCCCGCCGCCGAGGCTCCCGCCGCCGAGGCGCCGGCTGCCGAGGCCGCTGCCGCCGAGGCCCCGGCCGCCGAGGGCGAGCAGGCCTGACGCCGGTCCGTCAGCGTTCGACAGCGGGGGCGGTAGCGCTTCCGGCGCGTTGAAATCCGCCCCCGCTGTTCACCCGTAGGTCGGCACGGCGTACGCGGTCCGCGACTACATGTGGGTCGCGACCGTGCGGATCTAAACCAGACTTCGAGAAAGACTCACAGACTCATGGCGAACTACACCGCCGCCGACGTCAAGAAGCTCCGTGAGCTGACCGGCGCCGGCATGATGGACTGCAAGAAGGCGCTGGACGAGGCCGAGGGCAACGTCGAGAAGGCTGTCGAAGCGCTGCGCATCAAGGGCCAGAAGGGCGTCGCCAAGCGCGAGGGCCGCTCCGCCGAGAACGGCGCCGTGGTCTCCATCATCGCCGACGACAACTCCTCCGGTGTCCTGGTCGAGCTGAAGTGCGAGACGGACTTCGTCGCCAAGGGCGAGAAGTTCCAGGCCGTGGCCAAGGCCATCGCCGAGCACGCCGCCAAGACGAACCCGGCCGACATCGAGGCCCTGCTGGCCTCCGAGATCGAGTCCGGCAAGACCGTCCAGGCGTACGTGGACGAGGCCAACGCCAACCTCGGCGAGAAGATCGTCCTGGACCGCTTCGCGCAGTTCTCCGACGGCTACGTCACCGCCTACATGCACCGCACCATGCCCGACCTGCCCCCGCAGATCGGTGTCCTGGTCGAGCTCGACAAGCCCAACGCCGAGGTCGCCAAGGGCGTCGCCCAGCACATCGCCGCCTTCGCGCCGAAGTACCTGGCCAAGGAGGACGTGCCGGCGGACGTCGTCGAGTCCGAGCGCCGTATCGCCGAGGAGACCACCCGCGCCGAGGGCAAGCCCGAGGCCGCGATCGCCAAGATCGTCGAGGGTCGCCTGAACGGCTTCTTCAAGGACGCCACGCTGCTCGGTCAGCCGTACGCGCTGGACAACAAGAAGTCGGTCCAGAAGGTCCTGGACGAGGCCGGTGTCACCCTGAAGCGCTTCTCGCGCATCAAGGTCGGCATCTGAGTCCGTACCGCGATCGACGCGCGACCCCCGGACGGATCCGCGAGGAAATGCCGATAGGGTCGACCGCAGTCGTCCGTCCCCATCGCCACAGCCCGGCGTGCGGCGGACGGCAGCAGATCTGACGAGGAGGCCATTGCCGCGCATGGGAGCGAAAAGCGACCCCATCGGCAATGGCCTTCTTCGTATGTGCAACACGTGAAAGAGGCGGGATCCCCCATGACCACCAAGGCCCAGAAGAGCGACGACGGCAAAGTACGCGGCCGGTTTCTGCTGAAGCTGTCCGGAGAGGCCTTCTCCGGCGGCGGGGGCCTGGGCGTCGACCCGGACGTGGTGCACAAGATCGCCCGTGAGATCGCGGCCGTCGTGCGCGACGGGGCCCAGGTCGCGGTCGTCATCGGCGGCGGCAACTTCTTCCGCGGCGCCGAACTCCAGCAGCGCGGTATGGACCGCGCCCGCTCCGACTACATGGGCATGCTCGGCACCGTGATGAACTGCCTCGCCCTCCAGGACTTCCTGGAGAAGGAGGGCATCCAGTCCCGCGTGCAGACCGCCATCACCATGGGCCAGGTCGCCGAGCCGTACATCCCGCTGCGCGCCGTGCGCCACCTGGAGAAGGGCCGCGTGGTCATCTTCGGCGCCGGCATGGGCATGCCCTACTTCTCCACCGACACCACCGCCGCCCAGCGCGCCCTGGAGATCGACGCCGAGGCGCTGCTCATGGGCAAGAACGGCGTGGACGGGGTCTACGACTCCGACCCCAAGACCAACCCCGACGCCGTCAAGTTCGACGCGCTCGGCTACGGCGAGGTCATCACCCGGGACCTCAAGGTCGCCGACGCCACCGCCATCACGCTGTGCCGTGACAACAGGCTCCCGATCCTCGTCTTCGAGCTTCTCGCGGAGGGCAATATCGCCCGTGCCGTCAAGGGTGAGAAGATCGGCACGCTGGTGGGTGACCAGGACAGCCGGGACTGACCCGGATCAACCCGGCCGGTGACGTGCGGCCCCGTGAAGGGGCCGTCACCGGCCGGGGGATGGACAATGTCCTGCCGGTCGGGAACCGTGCAGGAAGAAGACGCGACGCAGCCGGCCGCCGACCGACGCAGGAACCGGAGCCGGGCCTTACTCAAGACACGCAGGAGCAAGTGGTGATCGAAGAGACCCTCCTCGAGGCCGAGGAGAAGATGGAGAAGGCCGTCGTGGTCGCCAAGGAGGACTTCGCCGCGATCCGCACCGGCCGTGCGCACCCGGCGATGTTCAACAAGATCGTGGCCGACTACTACGGTGCGCTGACGCCGATCAACCAGATGGCCTCGTTCTCCGTGCCGGAGCCGCGCATGGCGGTCGTGACCCCGTTCGACAAGAGCGCGCTGCGCAACATCGAGCAGGCGATCCGCGACTCCGACCTGGGCGTCAACCCCAGCAACGACGGAAACATCATCCGGGTGGTGTTCCCCGAGCTGACCGAGGAGCGCCGCCGCGAGTACATCAAGGTCGCCAAGAGCAAGGCCGAGGACTCGAAGGTCTCGATCCGTTCCGTGCGCCGCAAGGCCAAGGACACCATCGACAAGGCCATCAAGGACGGCGACATCGGTGAGGACGAGGGCCGCCGTGCGGAGAAGGACCTCGACGACCTGACGGCGAAGTACGTCGCCCAGGTGGACGAGCTTCTGAAGCACAAGGAAACGGAACTGCTCGAAGTCTGATGAGCGACTCTTCCTGGGGGGCGCCGCCACCGGCGGGGCAGGCCGGTTACTGGGGGTCCACCGCGGGTGGACCTGTCCAGAGGGCTGCCCCGGCGGGTCCCGCGTACGATGCGCCTGAGGCGCAGCACACTCGCCCCATGCCCATCGTGCCCGACGGCCCCGCGTATGGCGGAGACCAGGACGACGACCGGGGGGCCGCTCGGCTGAGCGGGCCCCTGTTCCGAGACGAGACGTTCCAGGCCCGGGAGCTCCCGGCCGAGACCCAGAACCCGGAGCCCATGCCCGACGTCCCGCAGCCGCCGCCGGCGCCGCAGAAGAAGAGCGCGGGCCGCGACCTGGGCGCCGCCATAGGGGTCGGCGTCGGGCTCGGCGTGGTGATCGTCGCGTCCCTGTTCGTCGTCAAGGCCGTGTTCGTCGGCGTGATAGCGGTCGCCGTCGTCGTCGGACTGTGGGAGCTGACCAGCAGGCTCCAGGAGCGCAAGGAGATCCGGGCGCCGCTCGTGCCGCTCGCGGTGGGCGGTGCGGCCATGGTCGTCGCCGGCTATGCGCGCGGCGCCGAGGGCGCGTGGGTGGCCATGGCCCTCACCGCCCTGGCCACCCTGGTCTGGCGCATGACGGAGCGGCCGGAGGGCTATCTCAAGGACGTCACGGCCGGTGTCTTCGCCGCGTTCTACGTCCCCTTCCTCGCCACCTTCGTCGCGCTGATGCTCGCCGCCGACGACGGTCCCTGGCGGGTGCTGACCTTCCTGCTGCTGACGGTCGTCAGCGACACCGGCGCGTACGCCGTCGGCTGGCGCTTCGGCAAGCACAAGCTCGCCCCGCGCATCAGCCCCGGCAAGACCCGCGAGGGCCTGCTGGGCGCGGTGCTGTTCGCGATGGTGGCGGGCGCGCTGTGCATGCGGTTCCTGATCGACGGCGGAGCCTGGTGGCAGGGCCTGCTGCTGGGCCTGGCGGTCGCGGCCAGCGCCACGCTGGGCGACCTCGGCGAATCCATGATCAAGCGCGACCTGGGCATCAAGGACATGGGCACCTTGCTTCCCGGCCACGGCGGCATCATGGACCGCCTGGACTCGCTGCTGCCCACGGCTCCGGTGGTGTGGCTGCTGATGGTGGTCTTCGTCGGCTCCGCGTGAGCGGTACGGCTTCCCGGCCCTCCTCCTGCGTCGCGGCAGGGCGGGGGCCGTCGTCGTAGCCACGAGCGGGCCCGTACCCGGATGCCGCAGCAGGAATCGGCGGCCCGGTGCCGGGCGCGGCAGACTCCTCACGAGACGGCGGTCGCGCCGCCGCCCGGTGCCGCAGCAGGGAGTGTGCCCGATGCCCCTCGACCCCGCCCCCGCCTCCGCGTCCACCTGCCCGGCCACCGCCTCCACCTGCCCGGCCACCGCCTCCGCGTGTCCGTCCTCCGGCTCGGAGTCTTCCGCGCGTGTCTCCGCGTGCCCGGCCTCCACCTCCGCACGTCCCGCTTCCTCCCCAGCGCCCGCGCGTCCCGTCCCCGCGCCTCCGGTGCGGTTCTGGCCCGTGGACGATCTGCCCGCGCTCGACCCCGATCCGTTCCTGGACGAGGTGCTGCGCGAGGAGCCGGTCAGCCGGATCCGGCTGCCGTACGGTGCCGGCTGGGCCTGGCTGGTCACCCGGTACGACGATGTCCGCTTCGTCACCTCCGACCCGCGCTTCTCCCGGGAACGGGTCGCCGGCCGGGACGTGCCCGCCATGCGCCCGGCGCCGGTCGCCTCGCAGACGGCGGGCCTGCAGTACATCGATCCGCCCCGGCACACGCGGCTGCGCCGGGTCGTCGCCCGGGCGTTCACCGGGCGGAGCATGCGGCGGCTGCGCCCGCTCGCCGAGCGCAGGGCCGCCGAACTGCTGGACGCGATGGCGCGCGCCGGCGCCCCGGCCGACCTCGTGGAGCATCTGCACGGCCCCTTCCCGCTCGCCGTGCTCCGCGACTTCCTCGGCGTCGCCGAGGAGGACCGGCCGGACTGGACCGCGGCCGGTGAGGCCCTGTTGTCGGCGGGCGCCGGGTCCGCAGAGCGCGCCCGGGAGGCCGCGAGGGCGACCCGGGAGCGGATCGCGGGACTGCTCGGGCGCCGCCGCGAGGAACCCCGCGACGATCTCGCCGGAGTGCTGGCGCGGGCCGCCGCCGAGGGCGAGATCACCGAGGACGAGGCGGTCTCCCTCGCGATCGCCGTCCAGGTCAGCGGCGGCCACGCGGTCCGCGGCAACAGCGGCTCGATGATGTACGCGCTGCTCACCCACCCCGGCCACCTCGACCGGCTGCGCCGCGAGCCGGAACTGCTGCCCCGGGCCGTGGAGGAACTGTTCCGCTACGTCCCGCACCGCAACGGCGTCGGCATCCCGCGGATCGCCACCGAGGACGTCGAGGTCGGCGGCCGGCTGATCCGCGCCGGTGACGTGGTCTACAACGCCTACCTCGCGGCCAACCGCGATCCCGGCGCGTTCCCCGACCCCGACACCCTGGACTTCGACCGGAACCACCTCGCCCACCTGGCCTTCGGTCACGGCCCGCACCACTGCCTGGCCGCCGCCATGGCCCGCATGGAGGCCGAGGTCGTGATCGGCTCCGTCCTGGCCCGCTTCCCCGCCATCCGGCTGGCCGTACCTGCCGAGGAGGTCGCATTCCAGCGCCGGGGCCTGATCCGCGGCCCGAAAACCCTGCCGGTCACCTGGTGAGAGCACGCTTTCCGGGTCACCCGGTTGGATCTGCGACACTGGTTGAGCCATGCCTAAGCCCGGAGAACTCACTTTTGTCGCGCCGCGCGGAGCCAAGAAGCCGCCGCGGCATCTCGCCGACCTCACGCCCGCCCAGCGCAAGGACGCGGTGGCCGAGATCGGCGAGAAGCCGTTCCGTGCCAAGCAGCTCTCGCAGCACTACTTCGCGCGGTACGCGCACGACCCGGAGCAGTGGACCGACATCCCCGCCGGTTCGCGCGCCAGGCTCCAGGAAGCCCTGTTCCCGGAGCTGATGACCGTCGTCCGGCATCTGTCCACCGACGAGGGGACCACGCGCAAGACGCTGTGGCGGCTGTTCGACGGGACGCTGGTCGAGTCCGTGCTGATGCGCTACCCGGACCGGGTGACCATGTGCATCAGCTCACAGGCCGGATGCGGGATGAACTGCCCGTTCTGCGCGACCGGGCAGGCGGGACTGGACCGCAACCTGTCCACCGCGGAGATCGTCCACCAGATCGTGGACGGTATGCGGGCGCTGCGCGACGGCGAGGTGCCGGGCGGCCCGGCGCGGCTGTCGAACATCGTCTTCATGGGGATGGGCGAGCCGCTCGCCAACTACAACCGGGTCGTCGGGGCCATCCGGGCGCTCACCGACCCCGCTCCGGACGGCCTCGGGCTCTCGCAGCGCGGGATCACCGTCTCCACCGTCGGGCTGGTGCCGGCCATCCACCGGTTCGCCGACGAGGGCTTCAAGTGCCGGCTGGCGATCTCCCTGCACGCCCCCGACGACGAGCTGCGCGACACCCTCGTCCCCGTGAACACGCGGTGGAAGGTGCGCGAGGTGCTGGACGCCGGCTTCGAGTACACCGAGAAGTCGGGCCGCCGGCTGTCCATCGAGTACGCGCTGATCCGGGACATCAACGACCAGGCCTGGCGCGGCGACCGGCTCGGCCGGCTGCTCCGGGGCAAGCCCGTGCACGTCAACCTCATCCCGCTCAACCCCACGCCGGGGTCGAAGTGGACCGCGTCGCGGCCGGAGGACGAGAAGGCGTTCGTGGAGGCCATCGCCGCGCACGGGGTGGCCGTGACCATCCGGGACACCCGCGGGCAGGAGATCGACGGAGCCTGCGGTCAGCTCGCGGCCACCGAGCGGTAATCTGACCACGTCCACATATCTTCATATTCCGACAGGGGAGCGCCACAGCGCTGAGAGTGCGGCAACCGGGCCGCAGACCCTCTGAACCTCGCCCAGGTCATTCTGGGTAGGAAGTTCGGTCATCACTCAAGCTGTTGCGCCCTGACCGGGCCGTCCTCGCGGCGGCCCGGTCAGGGCCGCGTCTCTTCCTGGCCAACCCCCAGGAGGACATCCAGTGCACAACAAGACCCTCGTGGCCGTGGCGGCGGGGCTCGGCCTGATCACGCTGTCCGCGTGCGGTTCGTCGGGCTCCGGGCCGTCCTCGGACCCGAAGACCGTCACCCTCGTCAGCCACGACTCGTGGAGCGTCTCCAAGAGCGTCGTCAAGGACTTCGAGAAGCGGTCCGGGTACAAGCTCAGGGTCCTCAAGGACGGCGACGCCGGGCAGGCCGTCAACAAGGCGATCCTGACCAAGGACAACCCGCAGGGCGACGTCTTCTTCGGCGTCGACAACACCCTGCTCTCCCGGGCCCTGGACAACGGGCTGTTCCAGTCCTACGAGCCGAAGGGCGCCGGCTCCGTCCGGCCGGAGAACCGCGTCGACCAGGACAAGCACCGCGTCACCCCCGTCGACACCGGCGACATCTGCGTCAACTACGACAAGGCCTGGTTCAGCGCGCACAAGCTGACCCCGCCGCGGTCCTTCGACGACCTCGCCGAGCCGGAGTACAAGAACCTCCTCGTCACCGAGAACGCGGGCACCTCCTCGCCGGGCCTCGGCTTCCTGCTCGGCAGCGCCGCGCGGTTCGGCGACAAGGGCTGGCCGGAGTACTGGAAGAAGCTCCGGGCCAACGGCGTGAAGGTCGTCAACGGCTGGGAGCAGGCGTACTACCAGGAGTTCTCCGGGTCCTCCGAGGGCAGGAAGGCCGGCGGTGACCGGCCGCTGGTGGTGTCGTACGCCTCCTCCCCGCCCGCCGAGGTGATCTACGCCAAGAAGCGGCCCGCGACCGCCCCGACCGGGGTGGCGTACGGCACCTGCTTCCGGCAGACCGAGTACGCCGGGCTGCTGAGCAACGCGAAGAACCCCGCGGGCGGCAAGGCGTTCCTCGACTTCCTGCTCACCCGGGAGTTCCAGCAGGACATGCCGCTGAACATGTTCGTCTACCCGGTCGTCGAGGGCGTCCCCGTGCCGGCCGACTTCACCAAGTACGGTCCGGCCGCCAAGGACCCCGAGACCCTGGCCCCCGACAGAATCGCCGCCAACCGCGACCAGTGGGTCTCCTCGTGGACGTCGCTCGTACTGAAGTGACCGCCAAGGTGCGCGACCGGCGCGGGAGCGCGGCGCGGCTCGGGCTGATGGCCCTGCCCGTCGCGTTCTTCGCGCTGTTCTTCGCCTGGCCCGTAGCCGCGATCGTCACCCGCGGGCTGAGGACGGACGGCACCTGGCAGCTCGGGCGGATCGCGGACGTCGTCGCCCGTCCCGACATCCGGCACGTGCTGTGGTTCACCACCTGGCAGGCGCTCGCCTCCACCGCGCTCACCCTGCTGCTCGCCCTGCCCGCCGCGTATGTCTTCGCCCGCCTCGACTTCCCCGGCAGACAGGTGCTGCGGGCCGTCGTCACGGTGCCGTTCGTGCTGCCGACCGTCGTCGTCGGCAGTGCCTTCCTGGCGCTGGTCGGGCGGGGCGGCCTGCTGGACGAGCTGTGGGGGGTGCGGCTGGACACCACGGTGTGGGCGATCCTGCTCGCCCATGTCTTCTTCAACTACGCGGTCGTCGTCCGCACCGTCGGCGGGCTGTGGGCCCAGCTCGACCCCCGGCAGGAGGAGGCCGCGCGGATGCTGGGCGCCTCGCCGCTGACGGCCTGGCGCCGGGTCACCCTGCCGGCGCTCGGGCCCGCCGTGGCCGCCGCCGCCCTGATGGTGTTCTTGTTCACCTTCACCTCCTTCGGCGTGGTGCAGATCCTCGGCGGCCCCGCCTTCTCCACCCTCGAGGTGGAGATCTACCGGCAGACCTCCGAGGTCTTCGACCTGACCACGGCCGCCGTCCTCACCCTCGTCCAGTTCGCCGCCGTCGGTGCGATCCTCGCCGTGCACGCCTGGACGGTACGGCGGCGCGAGACCGCGCTGCGCCTGGTCGCCGCCGCCGCGACCGCGCGCCGGCCGCGCGGGACCGGACAGTGGGCGCTGCTCGCCGCCGTCCTCGCCACCGTCGCCCTGCTCCTGGTACTGCCGCTCGGCGTCCTCGTCCGCCGCTCCCTCGACGCGCCCGGTCTCGGCTACTACCGGGCGCTGACCGAACCCGACGGCGGCACGTTCCTGGTGGCGCCCGTGCACGCGGTGTGGACCTCGCTCCAGTACGCCGCCGCGGCCACCGCCATCGCCGTCGTGATCGGCGCTCTCGCCGCCGCCGCGCTGGCCCGCCGGGACGCCGGACGGCTGGTACGGGGCTTCGACGCGCTGCTGATGCTGCCGCTCGGCGTGTCCGCCGTGACCGTCGGCTTCGGCTTCCTGATCGCGCTCGACAAGCCGCCGCTGGACCTGCGCCAGTCCTGGATCCTGGTGCCGCTCGCGCAGGCGCTGGTGGGCGCCCCCTTCGTCGTACGGACCATGCTGCCCGTGCTGCGCGCGGTGGACGTGCGCCTCAGGGAGGCCGCCGCCGTGCTCGGGGCCTCCCCCTGGCGGGTGTGGCGGGAGGTGGATCTGCCGCTGGTACGGCGGGCGCTGCTGATCGCGGCCGGCTTCGCGTTCGCCGTGTCGCTCGGCGAGTTCGGGGCGACCGTGTTCATCGCCCGGCCCGACAACCCGACGCTCCCGGTCGCCGTGGCCCGGCTGCTCAGCCGCCCCGGCGATCTCAACTACGGCCAGGCGATGGCCCTTTCGACCATTCTGATGGTGGTGTGCGCCGCCGCGCTGCTCGTCCTGGAGCGGCTGCGCACCGACCGGACGGGGGAGTTCTAGATGCTGCTCAGCCTGGATGCCGCGACCGTGCGCTTCGGCGGGCGGGCCGTCCTCGACCGGGTCGGCCTCGATGTCGCCGAGCACGAGGTGGTGTGCGTGCTCGGGCCGAGCGGCAGCGGGAAGTCGACCCTGCTCAGGGCCGTCGCCGGGCTGCAACGCCTGGACGGCGGGCGGGTGCTGCTCGACGGCCGGGACCAGAGCGGGGTGCCCGCGCACAAGCGCGATGTCGGCCTGATGTTCCAGGACCACCAGCTGTTCCCGCAGCGGGACGTCGGCGCCAATGTGGCGTTCGGACTGCGCATGCACGGCGTCGACCGGCGCGAACGCGACGCCGAGGTGGGCCGGCTGCTCGACCTGGTCGGCCTGCCGGGGGCCGCGCGGCGGGCCGTGGCCGCCCTGTCCGGCGGCGAGCAGCAGCGCGTGGCCCTCGCCCGGGCGCTCGCGCCCCGGCCCCGGCTGCTCATGCTGGACGAGCCGCTCGGCCAGCTCGACCGCTCGCTGCGCGAACGCCTCGTGGTGGAGCTGCGGGAGCTGTTCGGCCGTCTGGGCACGACCGTGCTCGCCGTGACCCACGACCAGGGCGAGGCGTTCGCGCTGGCCGACCGGGTGGTGGTGATGCGGGACGGGCGGATCGCGCAGTCCGGGACGCCGGTGGAGGTGTGGCAGCGGCCCGCCGACGCGTTCGTGGCCCGCTTCCTCGGCTTCGAGAACGTGGTCCCGGCGACCGTCGCCGGGACGGTCGCCGTCAGCCCGTGGGGCAAGCTGCCCGTCCCCGACGGCTCGGCGCAGGGCAGCCGTACGGTCCTGGTCCGCCCGGCCGGCGTCCGGCTGGTGCCCGCCGGCCAGGGCCTGTCCTGCACGGTGACCGCCCGCACCTTCAAGGGCGCGCACGTGGCCGTCCACCTCCAGCCGGCGGACGGCCCGCGACTGGAGGCGGCCTGCGCGCTGCGGGACGCGCCCGAGCCCGGTGCCTCCGTCGGCGTGGAGTTCGACGCGGCCGAGACCGCCGTACTGGACTGATCGTTCGTCCCCGGGCGCGGTCGTGCCTGTGCCGAGCGGGCCGGGGCCCGGGGGCTCCGGCGGCTCAGTCGTCGCGGCCGGCGCCGCGGTGGCGCATGCCGAACCAGACCGCGCTCCCGCCGACCACCACCAGGGCCGCCGCGAGGCCGGCGATCAGCGCGGTGTGGGAGTTCGCGCCGGTCTCGGCGAGGCCGGAGTCGCCGGCCGCAGGGGAGGGCCCGTTGCCCGCGGCGTCCGCGGGGGCGGGGCTCGACGGGGAGGCCGACGGGGCCGGGGGCGCCGGCTCGGCCGGGGCGGACGCGGTGGTGGACGGCGTCGGGGTCGGGGCCGGGGAGGGCGGCGTCGTACTGGCCGTCGGCGTCGGGGTCGCGCTCCCGGTGGCGCAGGGGGTGGACGGTGTCACGAGGTCGGGCTGGACGTCCTGGTCGACCTGCCGGCCGGCCGCGACATGGACGCGGTATGTCGTGCCCGGCTTCCAGTTTGCCGGGAAGACGATCCGGACGCCCTGCTTCGATCCCTTGACCGGCTGCTCGCCGACCTTCGTCTCGACGCCGCCGGCGCTCTTGAGGAAGACGCCGACGGTGGCGTCGGTGGCGGAGGGGTCGGTGTCGGTGACGACGATGACACCCTTGCCGCCGTCGCAGGCGGCCGCGGCGGAGAAGTCCGCGATGGTGCACGCGAGAGCGGAGCCGGCCAGGCCGAGTATCAGGGCCGCCGATCCGGTGGCGACGCCCAGAACGCTCGCGGAACGGCGGACGCTACGGCGAGTCATGGACAACGTTTGTCCTTTACAGAGAGCAAGTGCGGGGGGTGGAGGGGGAGTCGGGACGACGGAACGCGGTGTCCGGCCCCGGTGTCCCGGGTGGCTCACAGGTCTATAAGCGTCCCGCGAGAAGTGTCAACGCGCAGCCCGCACACGGCCGTTGGCTTTGCCCGCTTATTAACCGCCCCGATGTTTGACGGGGATTCGTGGAGGCCGGTTCAGCGGCTCAGCGGCAGGGCCGAGAGCGCGGCGATCGCCAGGACGAGGGGCCCGCACAGGGCCGGCAGGACGGCGGCGCGCAGCGCGGCGGCTCCTCGCAGCAGGGCGGGCCGGGCGCCCAGGCGGAGCAGCGCGGCGGTGGTGCCGGCGCGGTACTGGCGGGCCTCGACGGCCGCGGTGAACAGGGTGGCGAGCGCGGAGCCGCCGACGACGAGCGCGCCGAGGGCGGACAGCGGGCCGAAGGACGGGGCCGGGCCGCCGGACAGCGCGAGCAGGGCGCACCCGGCGGACGCCACCGCGCAGACCACGCCGAGGGGACGGCCGATCCGGACGGCCTCCGCCATGAGGCCCCGGCCGGCCAGCAGCCGCAGCGCACCGGGCCGCCCGGCCTGGAGGAGCCGCCCGCACACATGGGCGAGCCCGGGCCCGGCCAGCACCAGACCGGCCCCGGTGACGAGCCAGCCGAGGAGGACGGCGAGGGCGAGGGAGGGAGCGGGGGCGAAGCGGCCGGCGTAGGACTGCGCGGCCAGCCCGGCGGTGACGAGCGCGATGCCCCAGGGGAGACCGGCGGGGGACCGGTCGTCGGTGTCCGGAAGAAGCGCCGGGAACTCGGCGCCGGCCGAGGCGTCCGCCGCCGGCCCGCCGCCGTCCGCGCCCACTTGTTCCCTCGGCTCGCCCGGGCCCGCCCCGGCCGCCGCCCGTGCTCCGCCGGCGGCCCGCGCCCTGAAGCGTCCGTACGCCCCGAAGGTCTCCGTCCCCGGCGAGCCGCCAGAGGCCCCGAACCGGCCGAACCGTCGCGCCTTTCGCGCCGCCGGACGGGGGTCCCGGGGACGGAGCGCCACGGCCACCGCCGCCGTCGCGGTGACCGGGAGCACGGACAGCAGGGTCATGGCCGCCGGGACCGGAAGGGGCCGGCCGGCGGCCAGGACACCGGCCGCCGCGCCGTCGAACGGCAGGCCCGACAGGCCACCGCGCAGATGCAGGAAGAACAGCAGGGCCAGCAGCGAGCCCAGGGCGCAGGACAGGGCCGTCGTCAGCGCGGAGACGGCCATGAGCCGGGCCGGGCCGAGGCCCAGGGCGGACAGGCCGGGGCGCGGCCGGGTACCGGGATCGGTGCGGGCGACCGCGAGCGCCAGGTACACCGTGGCGGCGAACGGCACCGCGCACCAGGCCAGGCGCAGCGCGGCGGCGTCCGCGGCCTCCGGATGCTCCAGGGCGTGGCCGAGGCTGGAGAGCAGCAGCAGACCGGTGCCCGCCGATGCCGCGGTCACCAGCAGGCGGCGCAGCTGGACGGCGGGCCGGGCGGCGCGGGTCAGACGGAGAGCGAGCACGCGGCCCGGCCTTCCGCGTCGGGCGTGTCCGGCAGGTGCACGGTGTGCACCCGGCGCCCGTCCAGCAGGGCCACCGTGCGGTCGGCGAGGGCGGCGGTGTCGGGGTCGTGCGTGGCGAGGACGACCGTGATCTCGTGCGAGCGGGCCGCCGTGGTCAGGGTGCGCAGCACATGGGCGCGGTCGGCGCGGTGCAGCGGTGCCGTCGGCTCGTCGGCGAACAGCACCTGCGGCCCGGCGGCGAGCGCGCGGGCGATGGCGACGCGCTGGCGCTCGGCGTGCCGCAGCGCGCGCGGGCGGCAGCGGGCCCGGTCGCCGACGTCGAGGCGCTCCAGCCACTCCAGCGCGCACACCTTGGCCCGGCGGCGGGCGGTGCCGCGCAGCATCAGCGGGAGCGCGGCGTTCTCCCAGACGTTCAGCTCCGGGACGAGGACCGGCTCGGGGTCGATCCAGCCGAAGCGTTCCCGGCGCAGCCGCTCGCGGGCGATCGGGCCGAGGGTGTGCACGGGGGAGCTGTTGAACCAGACCTCGCCGGTGCACACCGGCACCAGGCCGGACAGACAGCGCAGCAGGGTCGTCTTGCCGCTGCCGCGCGGTCCGCCGACGGCGAGGATCTCGCCCTGCCGCACGCCGAGCGAGACCCCGGCCAGCCCGGGCGAGCCGTCGCGGTGCGTGAAGTGCAGGGAGCGTGCCCAGAGCACGTCGTTGTCCGGTCGGGCCTCCATGGCGTACACCTCGGTTCTGATCCGTTTCCCCGTGCCCGTTCCCCCGTACGGCGGAACGAAGGCTGGGCCGATCGGTCACTGGCACGCTAGGCAGGTCCCGGACGGGAGCCCGGACAGCACACGGCCCCGGGCCGCCGTTCTCACTCGAACGGACGGCGCCGGGGCCGTGTGCTGTCATCCGGTCGGATGATCAGAGCTTGGTCCACGCCTCCGTGAGGGTGGCCCGCAGGATCTGCTCGATCTCGTCGAAGGTCTCCTGGGTGGAGATCAGCGGCGGGGCGAGCTGGACGACCGGGTCGCCGCGGTCGTCGGCACGGCAGTACAGGCCGTTGTCGAAGAGTGCCTTGGAGAGGAAGCCGTAGAGGACGCGCTCGGTCTCCTCCTCGTTGAAGGACTCCTTGGTGTGCTTGTCCTTCACCAGCTCGATGCCGTAGAAGAAGCCGTTGCCGCGGACGTCGCCGACGATCGGCAGGTCGTGCAGCTTCTGCAGGGTCTGCAGGAAGGCGCCCTCGTTGTCCAGCACGTGCTGGTTGAGGCCCTCCCGCTCGAACAGGTCGAGGTTGGCCAGGCCCACCGCGGCGGAGACCGGGTGGCCGCCGAAGGTGTAGCCGTGCAGGAAGGTGTTGTCGCCCTTGTAGAACGGCTCGGCGAGCCTGTCGGAGATGATGCAGGCGCCGATCGGGGAGTAGCCCGAGGTCATGCCCTTGGCGCAGGTGATCATGTCCGGGACGTAGCCGAACTTGTCGCAGGCGAACGTCGTGCCGAGGCGGCCGAAGGCGCAGATGACCTCGTCCGACACCAGCAGGACGTCGTACTTGTCGCAGATCTCGCGCACGCGCTGGAAGTAGCCGGGCGGCGGCGGGAAGCAGCCGCCGGCGTTCTGCACCGGCTCCAGGAAGACCGCGGCGACGGTGTCGGGGCCCTCGAAGAGGATCTGCTGCTCGATCTGGTCGGCGGCCCAGCGGCCGAAGGCGACCGGGTCGTCACCGAAGAGCGACGCGCGGTAGATGTTGGTGTTCGGCACCTTGTGCGCGCCCGGCACCAGCGGCTCGAAGGGGGCCTTCAGGCCCGGCAGGCCGGTGATGGACAGGGCGCCCTGCGGGGTGCCGTGGTAGGCGACCGCGCGGGAGATGACCTTGTACTTGGTGGGCTTGCCGGTCAGCTTGAAGTACTGCTTGGCGAGCTTCCAGGCGGTCTCGACGGCCTCGCCGCCGCCGGTGGTGAAGAAGACCTTGTTCAGGTCGCCGGGGGCTTCGTTGGCGAGGCGCTCGGCCAGCTCGACGGCCTTCGGGTGGGCGTAGGACCACACCGGGAAGAAGGCCAGCTCCTGCGCCTGCTTGGCGGCGGTCTCGGCGAGTTCCGTACGGCCGTGACCGGCCTGGACCACGAACAGACCCGCGAGACCGTCGAGGTAGCGCTTGCCCTTGTCGTCGTAGATGTAGGTGCCCTCACCCCGGACGATGGTCGGGACGGGGGAGTTCTCGTACGAGGACATGCGGGTGAAGTGCATCCACAGGTGGTCGTACGCGGTGCGGCTGAGGTCCTTGGTGCTCACGGTTATCGGGTCCTCACGGTTATCGGGTTCCCCACATGTAGGTCTGCTTCTTGAGCTTCAGATAGACGAAGCTCTCGGTGGAGCGCACGCCGGGCAGGGCCCGGATGCGTTTGTTGATGACGTCCAGCAGGTGGTCGTCGTCCTCGCAGACGATCTCGGCGAGGATGTCGAACGAGCCCGCGGTCATCACCACGTACTCGACTTCCGACATGCCGGTCAGCGCGTCCGCGATCGACTCGACATCGCCCTCGACGTTGATCCCGACCATCGCCTGCCGGCGGAAACCCACGGTCAGCGGGTCCGTCACGGCGACGATCTGCATCACGCCCTGGTCCAGCAGCTTCTGCACGCGCTGGCGCACGGCCGCCTCGGACAGGCCGACGGCCTTGCCGATCGCGGCGTACGGCCGGCGGCCGTCCTCCTGGAGCTGCTGAATGATGGCGAGGGAGACGGCGTCCAGCTGGGGACTGTTGCCGTTCCTGGACTCGCGGGACGAGTCCCTCTGGTCTGCGCTTCGACTGGCCACAACCTCACTGTGCACCAGGTCTCGACAGTTTCGCAAGGCCCGAGCGATGAAATCCGTTGTTTCAGAGACTCGACCTTGCGGATTTCGCAGATCGAGTGTGGGTGGGGGTGTTGAAAACGTGGGTACGGCGATTAGGGTGGGTGTCTCAGCGAGTGGACAGTCAGAACCAGATCAGGAGGCCGGCAGTGAGCACCGAGCTGCGTCGTCTGCGCAACTACATCGACGGTGAGTTCCGGGACGCCGCCGACGGACGGACCACCGAGGTGGTCAACCCCGCGACGGGCGAGGCGTACGCGACCGCGCCGCTGTCCGGGCAGGCCGACGTCGACGCCGCCATGGAGGCCGCCGCCCGCGCCTTCCCCGCCTGGCGCGACACCACCCCCGCCGAGCGGCAGAAGGCCCTCCTGAAGATCGCCGACGCGTTCGAGGAGCGCGCCGAGGACCTGATCGCGGCCGAGGTGGAGAACACGGGCAAGCCCGTCGGGCTGACCCGCTCCGAGGAGATCCCGCCGATGGTCGACCAGATCCGCTTCTTCGCGGGCGCGGCCCGGATGCTGGAGGGCCGCTCGGCCGGCGAGTACATGGAGGGGATGACCTCGATCATCCGCCGTGAGCCGGTCGGCGTCTGCGCGCAGGTCGCGCCGTGGAACTACCCGATGATGATGGCCGTGTGGAAGTTCGCCCCGGCCATCGCGGCGGGCAACACGGTCGTGCTGAAGCCGTCGGACACCACCCCCGCCTCCACGGTGCTGATCGCCGACATCATCGGCTCGATCCTGCCCAAGGGCGTCTTCAACGTCATCTGCGGCGACCGCGACACCGGCCGGATGATGGTCGAGCACCCCGTGCCCGCGATGGCGTCGATCACCGGCTCCGTGCGCGCCGGCATGTCCGTCGCCGAGTCCGCCTCCAAGGACGTCAAGCGCGTCCACCTGGAGCTGGGCGGCAAGGCCCCGGTCGTGGTCTTCGAGGACACCGACATCGCCAAGGCCGCCGAGGACATCTCCATGGCGGGCTTCTTCAACGCCGGCCAGGACTGTACGGCCGCCACCCGCGTCCTCGTCCACGAGGCGATCCACGACGAGTTCGTGGCCGCGCTGGCCAAGGCCGCGGCCGAGACCAGGACCGGACAGCCGGACGACGAGGACGTCCTCTTCGGCCCGCTGAACAACCCCAACCAGCTGAAGCAGGTCGCCGGCTTCATCGACCGCCTCCCGGCGCACGCCAAGGTCGAGGCGGGCGGCCACCGGGTCGGCGACAAGGGCTACTTCTTCGCCCCGACCGTCGTCTCCGGCCTCAAGCAGGACGACGAGATCGTCCAGAACGAGGTCTTCGGCCCGGTCATCACCGTGCAGTCCTTCACCGACGAGGACCAGGCCGTCGAGTACGCCAACGGCGTCGAGTACGCCCTCGCGTCCTCGGTGTGGACCAAGGACCACGCCCGCGCGATGCGCCTGTCCAAGAAGCTCGACTTCGGCTGCGTGTGGATCAACACCCACATCCCGCTGGTCGCCGAGATGCCGCACGGCGGCTTCAAGAAGTCCGGTTACGGCAAGGACCTGTCGGCGTACGGCTTCGAGGACTACACGCGCATCAAGCACGTGATGACGTCCCTGGACGCGTAAGCACCGCGCACAGCGGCACGGCCCCGGACGGGCCTCACCTTCCCGTCCGGGGCCGTGCCGTGTCGTTCACTGGCGGCGAACACCGGCTCCCGCACGCGCGGTTCGCGGCTGCCGGACCGGCACCGGGCGCGCTGATCGACAAGGTGTCGGACAGGCACCGGAGCGCTCGACGCAGCGTCGATTGCCGCTCCGGGCGACGAAACGGCATCCTTCCGGGGTGTCCCAGACTTCCTCCCGTACGTCCGTACCGTCCCGCCGCTCCCTGCTCGCCGCCCTCGGCACCACCGCCGCGCTCGGTGCGCTGGCCGGGTGCGGGGTGCCCGCCGCCTACGTCAAGCCCGGCGACCGTCCCGCGGCCGACGAGTCCGCGTCCGACAAGAGGCTGACCTGGGCCAACTGGCCGCTGTACATCGACACCGACGACGACGACCCGGGCCGGCGGCCCACCCTGGAGGGGTTCGGGAAGCGCACCGGGATCTCCGTCGACTATGTCGAGGAGATCAACGACAACGACGAGTTCTTCGGCAAGATCAGCCCCTCGCTGATGAACCACCGGTCCACCGGCCGCGATCTGATCGTCATCAGCGACTGGATGTGCGCACGGTACGTCCGGCTGGGCTGGGTCCAGGAGATGGACCGCGCCCACCAGCCGAACGTGGCGCGCAACCTGGACCCGCTGCTGCGCTCGCCCGCCTTCGACAAGGGCCGCCGGTTCACCGTGCCGTGGCAGTCCGGGATCACCGGCATCGCCTACGACCGCCGCAGACTCGGCCGGGACATCCGGCACGTCAAGGACCTCTGGGCGCCCGACCTCAAGGGCCGGGTGACCCTGCTGTCCGGCCTGGACGAGGCGTTCGCGCTGCTGATGCAGGGCGACGGCGTGGACATCACCCGCTGGACCACGGACGACTTCCACCGGATGTGCGACCGGGTCGAACGGGAGGTGCACCGGGGCCAGATCCGCCGCTTCACCGGCAACGACTACACCAAGGACCTGGTCAGCGGCGATGTGCTGGCCTGCCAGGCGTACTCCGGCGATGTCATCCAGCTCCAGGCGGACAACCCGCACATCCGCTTCGTCGTCCCCGAGGAGGGCGCCGAGCTGTGGTCGGACTCGCTGATGATCCCCGACCGGGCCCGGCACAAGGCCAACGCCGAGCGGCTGATCGACTACTACTACCAGCCCGAGGTCGCCGCGAAGCTCGCCGCCTGGGTCAACTACGTCTGCCCGGTCCCGGCCGCCCGGGAGGTGCTGGCCGCCGACGCGGACAAGGACACCGCGGCCCTCGCCGACAACCCCCTGATCTTCCCGGACTCCGTCATGCGCGAGCGCCTGGCCGTCGCCCGCGACATCACCTCCCGGGAACGCCCGGAGTTCACCCGGCGCTGGAACGGCATCGTGGGCCTGTGAGCCGGCGGCCGGCCGCCGGGCCGTGACACCGCCGGGCAGGATGACCCTCATGGACATGGGCACGGACATGAACAAAGACGGGGACGGGGGATTCCGGCTGCCGCGCGGGGCGACGGGTTTCCTCCGCCCCGGGGACGCCGGTCCGCTTCCCCGGACCGATCCGCGGACGTTCCGCACCGCCCTGTACGCGGCCGCCCGGATCGCCGGGGGAACGGTGGGCGAGGTGGAGAAGCAGGCCTATCCCCGCACCTTCCATCTCGCGTCGGTCCTCGACCGCTCCGGCGAGACCGTCGTCCTGTGCCACGCCCACCACCCGTGGATCGCGTTCGCCGCGGAACGCCGGAACTGGTACGACGAGGAGTTCCTCGTACCGCCTCCCTGGGCCCACGCCTTCGCCGACGCGGGACTCACGGTGCTCGACCGCGAGCGGCTCACCACACCGCTGTCCGCCGTGGACGCCTCCTCACTGACCCGGGACGAGTGGCGCCGGGTCCGCCTTTATCACCTCACCACGCTGGGCGGGGTGCTCTTCAACGCCTGGGACTGAGCCACCGCGGCCGCCTCCGCCGAAGTCACCGGCGCTCGTCCAGCGCGCGGCCCACCGTCGCCGCCGCCAGGCGGACGGCCGGGGCGAGGCGGGAGGAGCGGGTGGCCGTCGGAGTGGTCAGGGCCACCGCCGCAACGGGGGTGCCGGCCCGGAACACCGGCGCGGCGAAGGAGAGCCGGCCCGGGCGGTGTTCCTCGTGGGCCTCGGCCAGGCCGGTCGCGCGGACGCGGGCCAGCTGGGCGGTGAGCGTGCCCGGGGCGACGACGGTGTGCGGAGTGTGCCGCGCGGCGCGGGCCGGGACGGGGAGCAGGCCGTGGGCCAGCAGGACCTTGCCCGCGGCCGTGGCGTGCGGCGGGAGCCGTTCGCCGGTGACCAGGCACAGGGCCGTGCCGCCGGCGGGGATCACCACGTCGGCGTGCCCGCCGGTGCGCGCGGTCAGGACGCGCAGCGCCGGCAGCGCGGTGTCCAGCAGGCCGCGCGGGCACGGGGCGGCGGCACCGAGGGTCCTGATCCGGGTGCCGAGGCGGTAGGAACCGTCCGCCGCGCGTTCCAGCCCGCCCCAGGCCACCAGTTCCCGCACCATGCGCAGCGCGGTCGGCACGGGCAGCCCCGTACGGCGGGCGATCTCCGTCAGCCGCAGCGTGACCGGCGCGTCCACGAACGCGTCCAGCACGGAGAGGACCCGCCCCGCGACGCTCTCGGCCATCCGTTCCTCCGGGTACGCGGCAGGCGTTTTCGCTCAGTGAAAGCCGGGCGTTGCCGCCGTCCGGCCCCGCCCGCCAGGGTCAACGCATGACTCTCGCCCTCTCTTCCGACGAGCTGCTGTCCACCACCCGCGCCGTCCGCCACCGCCTCGACCTCACCCGCCCGGTGTCGCGCCGGCTGCTGGAGGAGTGCGTGGACCTCGCCGTCCAGGCGCCGTCCGGACGCAACCGGCAGCGCTGGCACTTCGTCATCGTCACCGACCCCGCGCGACGGGCCGCCCTGGCCGACGTGTGGCGTGCCGGAGTGGCCGCGCCCGGCGCCGGCGAACCGCTGCCGGAACGGGACGTGCGACGGGCCTCCGTGGCCCGGATGGACCGCGTCTACTCCGGCACCGCGCACCTGTACGCCCACCTGCACGAGGTCCCGGCGCTCGTCGTGCCGTGCGTGGAAGGCCGTACCGACCACGCGCCGGTCCTGCGCCAGGCCGGCACCTGGGGCTCCATCCTGCCGGCCGTGTGGAGCTTCATGCTCGCCGCCCGCGCGCGGGGCCTGGGCACCTGCTGGACCACCGGCAACCTCGTCGACGAGCGGGCGTCGGCCCGGGTGCTCGGGATCCCGTACGACGACGTCATGCAGGCGGCGCTCATCCCCGTAGCCCATACCCTCGGCACCGACTTCCGGCCGGCTCCCCGCATCCCGCGGGACCAGGTACTGCACTGGGACCAGTTTTGAACATGTTCAATTCCGGGCGTACGCTGCTGCCATGAGCGACAGAGCCGCCCTTCTCAAGGGCATCCGCGCCTGGTTGGTCCTCTTCGTCGTGTGCCTCGTCCTCAGCGGGGCCACCGCCTTTCCGCTGGTCCACGAACTGCGCTGGACGGAGAGCGTGTTGCGCGCCCTGTCCGTGCCGGACCGGATGCCCGGGCTGACGGCGTGGATCTCCCGGGTACGGGAGGGGCTGGACACCGTCGACGCCGAATACCCCTTCGTCCTGTACGGCACCGACTGGCTGGCCTTCGCCCACCTCGTCATCGCGGTCGCGTTCTACGGCCCGTACCGCGACCCCGTCCGCAACATCTGGGTCGTCGAGTTCGGGATGATCGCCTGTGCCGGCATCATCCCGCTCGCCCTCCTCTGCGGACCCGTCCGCGGAATCCCCTTCTGGTGGAGCCTGATCGACATGTCCTTCGGCGTCTTCGGCGTCGTCCCGCTCTATGCCGTACGGAAGAAGATCAAGCGGCTGGAGGCGCTCGGCGCGCCGCCCGCGCCCCCGGCCGCGGCGTCCGTCAGCGGTTGAACGCGGGGAACGCGAAGCGCTCGGCGGCGGCCTGCTGGCCGGGGCCCTTGGCGTCCGTGGAGTTCACCGAGTAGACGAGGGTCCGGGACAGGTCCCGGGTCGCGGCGATCGCCGCGGTGTAACCCGGCCGCGAGCCGCCCTTGCCCCAGACCACCTTGCCGTTGATTTCGATCCGCTCCAGCGCCGCGCCGTAGTGCGCGTCGGGCACGTCGGGCAGGGTGAACATCTCGCGCAGCTGCGGCTCGGGCACCACACGGCCGCGGAACAGCCCGACCAGCAGCCGCTCCAGGTCGGCGGTGGTCGAGACGAGGTCGCCGGCCGCGAAACGGTCGGTCATGTTCCACTCCGTCACATCGACCAGCTTGCCGTCGATCCAGTCGTAGCCCCGGTTGTGCGGCCCGTGGATCCTGGTGTCCCCGGCGGCGGGAAAGGAGCTGTGCCGCATGCCCAGCGGCCGGAAGATCCGCACCTGCGCCTGGTGGGCGTACGAGTCGCCGGTCACCTTCTCGACGAGCAGGCCGAGCACGGTGTAGTGGATGTTGCCGTAGGTCTGCCGCGTACCCGGGGTGTACGCGGGGCCCCGGGCGACGGACGCGGCGACGACCTGACGGGGCGTCAGTGTCTCGAAGCGGTGCGGGTAGCCCGCCTCGACCGTGTCACCGAGGGAGGCCCCGGGCTGGAGTCCGCTGGTGTAGTCCAGCAACTGCCGTACGGTGACGGGCTCCTTGAAGTCCTCGGTGAGCAGGCCCGGCAGATACCGCTGCACGGTGCCGTCGAGGTCGATCCGGCCCTCCGCGGCCAGTTGCAGCACGATCGCGGCGGTGACCACCTTCGTCACCGAACCGGCCCGGAACCGCGCGTTCTCCAGGGCCGGCGCTCCCGTGCGGACGTCCCGCACACCGGCCGTGCCCCGCCAGCCGCCGTTCCCGCCGACGCGGACCAGCGCGGCCGTGGCGTCGTGGTCGGGCAGCCCGGCGAGCGCGGCGGACAGCGCCTCGGCGTCCGGACCGGAGGTGTCCCGGGCGGACGCGGGCGAGCCGGCCGTGGAGGAGGCGGGTGCGGAGGAGCCGGGTGCGGCGAACGCCGGGGCGGCCAGCGGGCCGGCGGCCAGCGCGGCGACGAGACCGGCGGCCACGAGGGCGGTACGGCGGGCAGGGCTGCTGACACGGCCGGTACGGCGCATGGGGACTCCTGGAGGAGATCGGGTGGGGTTGCGTGATCATCCTCGGCCGGTGGGCCGCCACAACGGATCGTCATCGAGGAGGGCGACCACCCTTGCCCACCCCCGAACCCGTCACCGCCCGCGCTCCGGGAGCCGTCAGGGTCGGCCCCTACGGGCGCGGCTCCGGCCGCCCGCCGGTACGGCGCTCCCGGGCCGCCGTCACCTGTGCGCCGATGTGCGCCGCCGTACACGCGGCGGCGGAAAGCACGATGCGGACGCGGTGCCGCTCGTCCTGCCGTACGCGGCGGTCACGGACGTCGTCGCCGCGCCCGCGGCGCGCGTGGTCAAGGCGTTCGGTCCGGGCCACGGACGCGTCCGGCGGCGCCGCTGATCGGGCTGTGGGCGGGCGCGGACGCGTGGGCGATCGCGCACCGCTGGAGTCCGGCGGGGTCAGCGGGAGCGCAGGGCGTGCAGGACGTCGATCCGGTTCGTCGTGACCGAGTCCACGCCCAGGTCCAGCAGCCTGCTCATGGAGCGGCGGGTGTCCGGGGTCCACACGGACAGCAGACAGCCGTCGCGGTGCACGCGGGCGGCCAGGTCCCGGTCGACCAGCGAGAAGCGGTAGTTGAGCCAGCGCGGGCGCACGGCGGCGAGCAGTGCCGGGCGGGGCGGGGCCAGGGTCGTCCGGGTCAGGGCGATCTCGGCGGCCGGGTCGGCGGCGCGGACGGCGAGCATCGCCTCGGCGCCCGCGCTGTAGTAGACCCGGTCCCGGGCCCCGCTCTGCCGGACCACGTCCAGCGTCCTGGCGACCGTCCGGCGGCCGACCGGCCCGCACAGGTCCACCATCACCCGGCTGTCGCCGGTCGCGGCCAGCGCCTCCGCCAGCGTCGGCACCCCGCCGGCCGTCAGCCCGCGCAGCTCCTCGGCGGACAGCGCGCCCAGCGGCCGGTCGACCTCCCACAGCCGCCGCAGCGTCTCGTCGTGCAGCAGCACGGGAACGCCGTCCCGGGTGAGCCGTACGTCGACCTCGACGGCGTCCGCGCCCCGGCCGAGCGCGGACCGCAGCGAGTCGATGGTGTTCTCACGGAAGCGGTAGGGGTCGCCGCGATGAGCCACGGCGGTCACGGTCTGCATGGGCCCATTGTGGCCGGGCCGTGAGCGGCTTCGGCCCTGCGGGTGGTGCGCGGGGCCCGCAGGGGTTACGGCTTGGTGGGCCGGGCGGCGAGCCAGGTGGCGGTGTAGTCGTCGATCTCCTGGGCGATCCGGGCCTTGCCCGCCGCGTCCAGGAAGGAGACGTCCACCGCGTTCTTCGCGAGCGCGGCCAGGCCCCGCTCGTCCAGCTCCAGCAGCCGGGCGGCCACCGCGTACTCGTTGTTCAGGTCCGTGCCGAACATCGGCGGGTCGTCGGAGTTGATCGTCACCAGTACCCCGGCCCGGGTGAACTCCCTGATCGGGTGTTCCTCCAGGGTGCGCACCGCGCGGGTGGCGATGTTGGAGGTCGGGCAGACCTCCAGCGGGATGCGGTGCTCGGCGAGGTACGCCAGCAGCTCCGGGTCCCGCGCGGAGCTGGTGCCGTGCCCGATGCGCTCGGCGCGCAGGTGGCGCAGCGCGTCCCACACCGTCTCCGGGCCGGTCGTCTCCCCGGCGTGCGGGACGGAGTGCAGTCCGGCGGCGATGGCCCGGTCGAAGTACGGCTTGAACTGCGGCCGGGGCACGCCGATCTCCGGCCCGCCGAGCCCGAACGACACCAGGCCCTCCGGGCGGACCCGGTCCTCGGTGGCCAGCCGCGTGGTCTCCTCGGCGGCCTCCAGACCGGCCTCGCCGGGGATGTCGAAGCACCAGCGCAGCACGGTCCCGAACTCCGCCTCGGCGGCCTTGCGGGCGTCCTCGATCGCGTCCATGAAGGCCCGCTCGTCGATGCCGCGCCGGGTGGAGGAGAAGGGGGTGATGGTCAGCTCCGCGTACCGCACCTGCTGCCGGGCCAGGTCGCGGGCCACCTCGTAGGTGAGCAGCCGGACGTCCTCCGGGGTGCGGATGAGGTCCACGACCGACAAGTACACCTCGATGAAGTGCGCGAAGTCGGTGAAGGTGAAGTACTCGGCCAGCGCCTCGGGGTCGGCGGGGACCCTGGAGTCGGCGTGGCGGGCGGACAGTTCCGAGACGATGCGGGGGGAGGCGGAGCCGACGTGGTGGACGTGCAGTTCGGCCTTCGGCAGCCCCGCGATGAAGGTGCGCAGATCGCGGTCGGCGGTGCCGGTGGCGGGTACGGAGGTGGCGGTCAAGGGTTCCTCCCCGGGAACGGCGCCCGTGAGCCGCGGTGCACGGCCCGGGCGCGGTGATCGGCTGATCGGTGGCGCGGGTTCATCGTAGGCCCCGGGCCGCGGTGTCCCGCGCGGCCCGTAGCATGACGGGACGACCAGGAGAGGGGTCCCTTCGCCATGTCCGACGAGGCGCCGCAGACCACGCCGGGGGAGCGGGCCGCCGCTCCGGGGCCGGCGACACCTGTGGGCCCGGTGGACTCCGTGACATCCCGGGTGTCCCTGGACAAGGAGACGGCGCCTTCCACGGCGGACCGAATACCGAAGCCCGCGCAACCCCGGGCCGGCCGGACACCGGCGCCCGTGGATCCCCGGGCCGGCCAGGCACCGGCGCCCGTGACACCGCGCGCTGACCGGACGCCGGTCCAGGACGCCTGGGCCCCCGCCTCCGTCCACGGCCAGCGGACCCTCACCTCACCGCCGTCGGCCCCGGCGGACCCCGCCGGCACCGCGCCCGCCCCCTGGGCCGCCCCCGCCGGCGGCACCGCGACCCCGGCCCCCGCGCCGCACCCGGCCCAGCTCACCTCCCAGGCCCCCGCCCCGCAGCCGAACCCCTTCGCGCCGCCCACGCCCGCACCGCCTCCCTCGAACCCCTTCGCGCCCCCGAACCCGAGCCCCGCCCCCAACCCGTTCGCGCCCCCCGCCTCCCACGCGACCCCGAACCCGTACGCACCCCCCGCACCCGCGCCCCCGGCCCACGCCTTCCTCCCGCCCGCGGGACCGGCCCCGGTGCCCCCGCCGCCCATCGCCCCGGACGGTCCCGGCCAGGTGCCGTACGGCTACCCGGGCACCCTGCCGGCCTACGGCCACCCGGGCCCGCCGCACGCCCCGTACGCCGACGCCCCCTACCCCGTCGGCAGCGGCTACGGCTGGGGCACGCAGCCCGCGCCGAGCAACGGCATGGGGACGGCCTCGCTGGTGCTGGGCATCATCTCGGCGGTCGGCTTCCTCGCGTGGCCGCTCGCCCTGGTGCTGGGCGTCCTCGCCATCATCTTCGGCGCGCTCGGCCGGGGGAAGGCGAAGCGGGGAGAGGCAACGAACCCCGGGGTGGCCCTGGCCGGTCTCATCTGCGGTGCGACGGGCATCGTGCTGGTGCTGGGCCTGTTCGCCGTGATCATCGCGGCGTACGGCTGACCGCCGGCCCGCCGGCTCCTGTGCGCCGCCGCGACGTGCGGTGACCTCCCGGCCCAGAGGCCGGTGCCGACGGCGCGGACCGGCAACCTCCGAGCCGGTCGAGCCGCTCAGGCCACGCCATTCAGGCCGAGCCGCTCAGCCCGAGCCGCTCAGGCGCCCGCTCCCGCCAGCCGCTCCCGCGTCTCCATCAGGGCGAAGCCCAGCAGATTCAGCCCCTGCCACCGCTCCGGGTCCGTGGCCGCCTCGTCGTCCGCCGCCAGGCCCGTGCCCCACACGCGGTCCACGGGGCTCGCCTCCACCAGCACGCGGTCCCCGGTGTTCAGCAGGAAGTCCCGCAGGCCGTCGTCGGCCGCGAACTTGTGCACGCTGCCCTCGACCACGATCCGGAACCGCTCCCGCTCCCAGGTCTCCTCGTCGAAGCCCCGGACCAGCCGCCCCGCCTTCTTCGCCGCGGCGGGATGTGCCGCGGCCAGCACCCGGCGCTCCGCCTCCGCGTCCCCGAACAGCCGGGCCTTGCCGGCCATCATCCAGTGCTCCGCCGTCGCGTACTCCACCCCGTCCACCACGAACGGTGACGGCCACCACTGGCTCAGACAGCTCGCGCCGATCCGCCCGTCCGGCCTCGGCCGGTGCCCCCAGAAGCAGAGGTACTTCAGCCGGCGGCCCGCGCGGACCTCCCTGATCAGCGATTCCACCCCGTCGATCCTTCCCATGCACGCGAGTCTGGCACGCACCACTGACACTCCGTCCGTCCTTTCACCTCCCGACTCGACACCTGGTCGACAGATTCCGTCGCGTAACCAAAAGGCAACAACGGAATCACTTGTTGGTGCCCTATGGCTCTGTCAGGATCGGCACTCAAATCGAGCTGGAGCTACGCCACCCACCCCCCGGGACGGGGCGTACGGCGGAGGAGAGCGACATGCACAACCCGGGCACCGCCACCCCGGAACGATTCCCCGCACAGGACCGGTTCACGGACGGCGCGCAGTTCATCGCCGGCCGTCCGGCCCACGGCACCTCGGGCCGCCACCACGCCGTGGTCGACCCCGCCACCGGCCAGGAGGTGTACCGCTACGAACTGGCCGGCCCCGACGACGTCGACGCGGCCGTCGCCGCCGCGCGCGAGGCGTTCCCGGGCTGGTCCGCCGCCACCCCGGGCGAGCGCTCGGACGCCCTGCACCGGTTCGCCGGTGTCCTCGCCGAGCGCGCCGAGGACCTCGCCCGCGCCGAGTCGCTCCAGTGCGGCAAGCCGCTCAAGCTCACCCGCGAGTTCGACGTGCCGGGCACCGTCGACAACACCGCCTTCTTCGCGGGCGCCGCCCGGCACCTCCAGGGGCAGTCCGCCGGTGAGTACTCCGCGGACCACACGTCGTACGTCCGGCGCGAGCCCATCGGCGTGGTCGGGTCCGTCGCGCCCTGGAACTACCCGCTCCAGATGGCCGCCTGGAAGATCCTCCCGGCGATCGCCGCGGGCAACACCGTCGTGCTCAAGCCCGCCGAGATCACCCCGCTGACCTCGCTGATGTTCGCGCGGGCGGCCACGGACGCGGGCATCCCGGACGGAGTGGTCAACATCGTCACCGGGGCCGGGAAGGAGGCCGGCGAGCACCTGGTCGGGCATCCGGACGTGGCCATGACCTCCTTCACCGGGTCCACCGCCGTCGGCAGGCGGGTCGCCGAGATCGCCACCGCCACCGTCAAGCGGCTCCACCTCGAACTGGGCGGCAAGGCGCCCTTCGTGGTCTTCGACGACGCCGACCTGGAGGCCGCCGTGCACGGCGCGGTCGCGGGCTCGCTCATCAACAGCGGGCAGGACTGCACGGCCGCCACCCGCGCGTACGTGCAGCGTCCGCTGTACGAGGCGTTCGTGGAGCGGACGGCGGCGCTGATGGAGACCGTCCGGCTCGGCGACCCGTTCGCACCCGGCACCGACCTCGGGCCGCTGATCTCCCACGCCCATCGCGACCGGGTGGCCGCCTTCGTGGACCGGGCGCGCGCCTACGCGCGCGTGGTCACCGGCGGCGAGGCACCGCAGGGCGAGCTGAGGGACGGCGCCTACTACCGGCCCACCCTGATCACCGGCGCGGCCCAGGACAGCGAGATCGTGCAGGCGGAGATCTTCGGCCCCGTCCTGGTCGTCCTGCCCTTCGACAGCGACGACGAGGGCCTGCGGCTGGCCGACGACACCCCGTACGGCCTCGCCGCCTCCGCGTGGACGAGCGACGTGTACCGCGCGAACCGGGCCACCCGCGAGATCAAGGCGGGCTGCGTCTGGGTCAACGACCACATCCCGATCATCAGCGAGATGCCGCACGGCGGTTACAAGGCATCGGGCTTCGGCAAGGACATGTCCGCCTACTCCTTCGAGGAGTACACGCAGATCAAGCACGTCATGTTCGACAACACCGCGGTGGCCGCCAAGGACTGGCACCGCACCGTCTTCGGGGACCGCTAGAGACCGACCAGGCCACTGACCAGGCCGATCCCTGTCGAAAGGGCACCACGCGCATGGAGCAGTACGAGCCCGACCGCCTGACCCCGCCCCAAGCGGCCGCCCTGCGCCGCAGCCTCGGGAGCGGCAGGGCGGCCCTGACCCGCCGGTCGCTGCTGCGGGCCGCCCCGGGCGGCGCGCTCGCGGCCGGCGGCCTCGGAACGCTCGCCGCCTGCGGCATCCCGGCGGCGGGCAAGAGCCGGGGCGGCACCTCCGCCCAGGACCACTCGGCCACGGAGAAGGTGGTCAACTTCTCCAACTGGACCGAGTACCTCGACGTCGACGACAGCGGCAAGCACCACCCGACCCTGGAGACCTTCCGCGAGCGGACCGGGATCACGGTCGACTACACCGAGGACATCAACGACAACAACGAGTTCTTCGGCAAGATCAAGCCGCAGCTCGCCGCGGGCCAGGACACCGGCCGCGACATCATCGTCCTCACCGACTGGCTGGCCGCCCGGCTGATCCGCCTCGGCTGGGTCCAGAAACTGGACCCCTCCAACCTGCCGCACGCCTACACCAACCTCTCGGCCCAGTTCCGCGACCCGGACTGGGACCCCGGGCGGGCGTACTCGTATCCCTGGCAGGGCATCTCCACCGTCATCGCCTACAACAAGAAGGCGCTGGACGGCATCGAGGTGCGCTCCGTCTCCGACCTGCTCGACAACCCGAGGCTCAAGGGACGCGTCGGCTTCCTGTCGGAGATGCGCGACAGCGTGGGCATGACCCTGCTGGACATGGGCAAGGACCCGGCGAAGTTCACCGACGACGACTACGACGCGGCCATCGCCCGCCTCCAGAAGGCCGTCGACAAGGGCCAGATCCGCCGCTTCACCGGCAACGACTACACCTCCGACCTGTCCAAGGGCGACTTCGCCGCCTGTATCGCCTGGGCGGGAGACGTCGTCCAGCTCAAGGCGGACAGCCCGCACATCGACTTCGTCATCCCCGACAGCGGCTATGTGACGTCGACCGACAACCTGTGCGTTCCCAACAAGGCGCGCCACAAGACGAACGCCGAGCGGCTGATCGACTTCTACTACGAGCCGCCGCAGGCCGCCGCGCTCGCCGCGTACATCAACTACGTGACACCGGTCGACGGCGTGAAGCCCTACCTTGCGAAGATCGACCAGGACGCGGCGGACAATCCGCTGATCGTCCCCGACCAGGCCATGCAGGCGAAGTCCCATGCCTTCCGCTCCCTGAGCCAGAAGGAAGAGACGGCCTACGAAGGAAAGTTCGCGAAGCTCACAGGGGCGTGACGACGACGATGAAGACGACACCAGACAACAGCGGCGACGTCCGCCTCTCCGGTATCTCCAAGACCTACGGCTCCTTCACCGCCGTACACCCGCTGGACCTGACCGTGCCCGAGGGCTCCTTCTTCGCCCTGCTCGGCGCCTCCGGCTGCGGCAAGACCACCACCCTGCGCATGATCGCCGGCCTGGAGGAGCCCACCACGGGCACGGTCCGGCTCGGCGACCAGGACGTCACCCATCTGCCGCCCTACAAGCGGCCGGTCAACACGGTCTTCCAGTCCTACGCCCTCTTCCCGCACCTCGACATCTTCGAGAACGTCGCCTTCGGCCTGCGCCGGCGCGGCATCAAGAGCGTGAAGAAGCAGGTCGAGGAGATGCTGGAGCTGGTCCAGCTGGGCGAGCAGGCGCGCAAGAAGCCGCACCAGCTCTCCGGCGGCCAGCAGCAGCGGGTCGCCGTGGCCCGCGCCCTGATCAACCACCCCCGGGTGCTCCTGCTGGACGAGCCGCTCGGCGCGCTGGACCTGAAGCTGCGCCGCCAGATGCAGCTGGAGCTCAAGCGCATCCAGACCGAGGTCGGCATCACCTTCGTCCATGTCACGCACGACCAGGAGGAGGCCATGACCATGGCCGACACGGTCGCCGTCATGAACGGCGGCCGGGTCGAGCAGCTCGGCGCGCCGGCCGACCTGTACGAGAACCCGCGGACCACGTTCGTCGCGAACTTCCTCGGCACCTCCAACCTGATCGAGGCCGAGGTCGACGCCCGCAGCGGCGACGACATCGTGCTGAAGGCGGCCGACGGCAAGCTGGTGCTGCCCGGCGCCCGGTGTACCGCCCCGGCGACGGCCGGCGGCAAGGTGCTGGTCGGCGTCCGCCCGGAGAAGATCTCGCTCACGCACGCCGACGACGCCGGGGAGATCCCGGGCGGCCGCAACCGCCTCACCGGAAAGATCGCCGACGCCAGCTTCATCGGCGTCTCCACGCAGTACGTCGTCGACAGCCCGGTCTGCCCGGACCTGTCGGTGTACGTGCAGAACGTCGAGCGCGACGGCCGGCTGGTCCCCGGCGCCGATGTCGTCCTGCACTGGAACCCGGCGCACACCTTCGCACTGGACGCCGCCCAGGCCATCGACGCGGGCACCGGGGAAGAGGTCGCCGCCTGATGTCCACGCTCACCGAGGCGCCCCCGCCGCTCAGCCCCGCCCCGCCCGAGGAGAAGCCCCCGCGCCGCCGCGGCCGCCTCACCCCGTACTGGCTGCTGCTGCCCGGCATGCTGTGGCTGATCGTCTTCTTCGCGCTGCCGATGATCTACCAGGCCTCCACCTCCGTGCAGCAGGGCTCGCTGGAGGAGGGCTACAAGGTCACCTGGCACTTCGCGACCTACTGGGACGCGCTGTCCGCGTACTGGCCGCAGTTCCTGCGCTCGGTCTGCTACGCCGCCGCGGCGACCGTGCTGTGCCTGCTGCTCGGCTATCCGCTGGCGTACCTCATCGCCTTCCGCGCCGGCCGCTGGCGCAACCTGATCATGGTCCTGGTGATCGCGCCGTTCTTCACCAGCTTCCTGATCCGCACCCTGGCCTGGAAGACGATCCTCGCCGACGGCGGCCCGGTCGTGCACGCCCTGAACACGCTGCACGTGCTGGACCTGACCGACTGGCTCGGCTGGACGGCCGGCGACCGGGTGCTGGCCACCCCGCTGGCCGTGGTGTGCGGGCTGACGTACAACTTCCTGCCGTTCATGATCCTGCCGCTGTACACCTCGCTGGAGCGGATCGACGGGCGGCTGCACGAGGCGGCCGGCGACCTGTACGCCCGGCCCTGGACCACCTTCCGCAAGGTCACCTTCCCGCTGTCCATGCCGGGCGTGGTCTCCGGAACGCTGCTGACCTTCATCCCGGCCGCCGGCGACTACGTCAACGCCGAACTCCTCGGCTCCACCGACACCCGCATGATCGGCAATGTCATCCAGACGCAGTTCCTGCGCGTTCTGGACTATCCGACGGCCGCCGCCCTCTCCTTCATCCTCATGGCCGCCATCCTGGCCATGGTCACCCTCTACATCCGCCGGTCCGGCACGGAGGATCTGGTCTGAATGTCCTTCGTCACCTGGCTCAAGCGCCGTCTCGTCGTCATCGCGGGACTGCTGACGCTCGCCTATCTGCTGCTGCCGAACGTCGTCGTCACGGTGTTCTCCTTCAACAAACCGAAGGGGCGCTTCAATTACGAATGGCAGCGGTTCTCCGCGGACGCCTGGAAGGACCCGTGCGGGGTCGCCGACATGTGCGGCTCGCTGTCCCTCAGCCTCCAGATCGCCGTCTGGGCGACGGTCGGCGCCACGGTCCTCGGCACGATGATCTCCTTCGCGCTGGTCCGCTACCGCTTCCGCGCGCGCGGCGCCGTGAACTCGCTGATCTTCCTGCCGATGGCCATGCCCGAGGTGGTCATGGCCGCCTCGCTGCTCACCCTGTTCCTCAACATGGGCGCCCAGCTGGGCTTCTGGACCATCCTGATCGCCCACATCATGTTCTGCCTGAGCTTCGTCGTCACCGCGGTCAAGGCGCGCGTGATGTCGATGGACCCGCGCCTGGAGGAGGCCGCCCGGGACCTGTACGCCGGCCCCGTGCAGACCTTCGTGCGGGTCACCCTGCCCATCGCGGCACCCGGAATCGCCGCGGGCGCGCTGCTGTCGTTCGCGCTCTCCTTCGACGATTTCATCATCACCAATTTCAACGCCGGCTCGACCGTCACCTTCCCGATGTTCGTCTGGGGTTCGGCGCAGCGCGGAACGCCCGTCCAGATCAACGTGATCGGCACGGCCATGTTCCTCCTCGCCGTCCTGTTCGTCCTGGTCGCGATGGTCGTCGGAAACCGCCGGAACAAGCAAAAGGCATAGGCCTTTTCACGGGCCTTCTTCGGTAATCCTCTGTAGGGAGTTGAAATCATGGCCCCAAGCGCCATGAGCCGTGGGAAAGACAACTGGATCGCCTCTCTCTCCGAAGCCCAGCCGGTCCCGTACTGGCTGGAAGACCCCGGCAAGCCGGCGGCCGAGCCCGCTCTCACCACCGCCGAGACCTGCGACCTGCTGGTGGTCGGCGGCGGCTACAGCGGACTGTGGACCGCGCTCAACGCCAAGGAGCGCGACCCCGGGCGCGACGTCGTCCTGCTGGAAGGCCGCGAGGTGGGCTGGGCCGCCTCCGGCCGCAACGGCGGCTTCTGCGCCGCCTCCCTCACGCACGGCCTGCCCAACGGCCTCACCCGCTGGCCCGACGAGATCCACCGGCTCCAGGAGCTGGGCCGGCGCAACCTCGACGAGATCGAGGCCGCGATCACCCGGTACGGCATCGACTGCGACTTCGAGCGCACCGGCGAGATCGACGTGGCCACCGCGACCTACCAGGCCCGGGAACTGAAGGACTGGCACCGGGAACTCCGGGACAAGGGCCTCGCCGACGGCATCGAGTTCCTGGACGCCGACGCCGTGCGCGCCGAGGTGGACTCGCCCACCTTCCAGGCGGGCCTGTGGGACCGCCGGGGCGTGGCCATGCTGCACCCGGCCAAGCTCGCCTGGGGCCTGAAGCGGGCCTGCCTGGACCTCGGGGTGCGGGTGTACGAGCACACCCCCGCCCTCACCCTGAAGACCTACGGCGCCGGGATGGCCGTACGCACTCCGTACGGCGCCGTCCGCGCCCGCAAGGTCGCGCTCGGCACCAACATCTTCCCGAACCTGGTGCGGCGCGTGCGCTCGTACACCGTCCCGGTCTACGACTACGCCCTGATGACCGAGCCGCTGACCGCCGAGCAGCTCGCCTCGGTCGGCTGGCACAACCGGCAGGGCCTCGGGGACAGCGCCAACCAGTTCCACTACTTCCGGCTCTCCGCCGACAACCGCGTCCTGTGGGGCGGCTACGACGCGATCTACCCCTACGGCGGCCGGGTGCGCGCCGAGTACGACGACCGGCCCGAGACGTACGCCAAGCTGGCCGGCCACTTCTTCACCTGTTTCCCGCAGCTGGAGGGCGTCCGCTTCACCCACGCCTGGGGCGGCGCGATCGACACCTGCTCCCGGTTCTCCGCGTTCTTCGGCACCGCCCACCATGACCGGGTGGCCTACGCGGCCGGCTACACGGGCCTCGGCGTCGGCGCCACCCGGTTCGGCGCGGACGTGATGCTGGACCTGCTGGACGGGGAGCGCACCGAGCGGACCGGACTGGAGATGGTCCGCAGGAAGCCGCTGCCGTTCCCGCCGGAGCCGTTCGCCTGGACCGGGATCGCCCTCACCAAGTGGTCGCTGGCCCGCGCGGACGCGCACGGCGGCCGGCGGAACCTGTGGCTGCGGACGATGGACCGGCTGGGGCTGGGCTTCGACAGCTGACGTGACGCACATCACTTCCGCGGGTTGAGCGAACCCGCGTAATGCTCCGCGGGCGGCCTCCCTCTCGCCTCGTGACGCAAACCGCGTCCACGAGAGAGAGGGAGGCTTTTTCGATGACTGGCGCGAAGACAGCCGTCGCATGGCTCGCATCCGTCGCACCGGATCCCGAGGCCTGCCGCCGGGAGTGGGAGCGCAACCCCCTGGGAGTCGCCCTGCTGCCCGCGGGCAAGGCCTGGGACGTCCTGATCCTGCCGGGCGGCCTCGGTCACCCGACCCTGGACGTGCTCACCCGCATGCTCGACCGGCCCGGACCGGTGCTTGCCGGCTTCGGCGACAGCCGGATCGGGTTCCTGGTGCCCGCGGGCACCGCCGCCCGCTGGCTCGGTACCGGTATCCGCGCCGTCGGCGCCGGCACCTGGATCGTCGTGCCGTATCCGGGCCGGACGGCCCGGGGCGTGCGGTGGCTGGTGCCGCCGGACGGCTCCGGCACGCTGACCGATCCGGCGCTGCTGGAACTGGCGATGCACGAGGCGGCGGCGGAGCGGGCCCGGCGCGGTGACACGCACGGGTAACGCCCGGACACCTTGACAGCAGGATTGGTCTGGACCAAATTGTGTGCGCTCCCGCTCCTCCAACTCCCCCGACCCCGGAGGCCCTTGTGGAACGCGCCAGACGCACCGGACCCGTCCTCGCCGCGCTCACGGCCGTGAGCCTGGCCGTGCCCGGCATCACCGCGCTCTCGTCGGCCGCCCGTGCGGCCGACGCGGACGTCGCCGTCAACGGCGGCTTCGAGTCCGGCCTGACCGGCTGGACCTGCACCACCGGCACGACGGTGAACTCACCCGTGCACAGCGGCACGTCCGCGCTCCAGGCCACCCCGGCCGGCGGCGACAACGCCCAGTGCGCGCAGACGGTGACCGTCCAGCCGGGCGCCCAGTACACCCTGTCCGGATACGTCCGCGGCTCCTACGCCTACCTCGGCGCGAGCGGCACCGGCACCACCGACGTCTCCACCTGGACCCAGTCCGCCCCCGACTGGCAGAAGCTGAGCACCACCTTCCGCACCGGGGCCGCCACCACCAAGGTCACCATCTACACCCACGGCTGGTACGGCACCGGCACCTACCAGGCCGACGACATCACCCTCGTCGGCCCCGGCGGCGGCACCACCACCCAGCCGCCCGCCGCCCCGGCCGGACTGAAGACCACCACCGTGACCTCCTCCTCCGTCGGCCTGTCCTGGTCGGCGGTGACCGGCGCGACGAGCTACGCCGTCTACCGCGACGGGGTCAGGGTCCAGACGGCGACCGGCACCTCGGCGACCGTCTCCGGACTCACCGCGGCCACGGCGTACGGCTTCCAGGTCACCGCCGTGAACGAGGCCGGCGAGTCCGCGAAGTCCGCCGTCGTCACCGCCACGACCGGCCCCGGCGGCGGTGGCGGGGACGGCGGCTCGTCCGGCCTGCCCGCCCACGCCCTCGTCGGCTATCTGCACGCCAGCTTCGCCAACGGCGCCGGCTACACCCGGCTCGCCGACGTCCCCGACAGCTGGGACGTCATCGACCTGGCCTTCGGCGAGCCCACCTCGGTCACCTCCGGGGACATCCGCTTCAACCGCTGCCCGGTCACCGAGTGCCCGAACGTGGAGAGCGACGCCGAGTTCAAGGCGGCGATCAAGGCCAAGCAGGCGGCCGGCAAGAAGGTGCTGATCTCCATCGGCGGCCAGAACGGCCAGGTCCAGCTGACCACCACCGCGGCCCGCGACACCTTCGTCTCCTCGGTCTCGCACATCATCGACACCTACGGCCTGGACGGCCTCGACATCGACTTCGAGGGCCACTCGCTGTCGCTGAACGCGGGCGACACCGACTTCAAGAACCCGACCACGCCCGTGATCGTCAACCTGATCTCGGCGCTGAAGACCCTGAAGGCGAAGTACGGCGCCAAGTTCGTCCTCACCATGGCCCCGGAGACCTTCTTCGTGCAGAACGGCTACCAGTACTACGGCAGCGGCAAGTGGGGCGGCCAGGACCCGCGCTGCGGCGCCTACCTCCCGGTGATCCACGCCCTGCGCGACGACCTGACCCTGCTGCACGTCCAGGACTACAACTCGGGACCGATCATGGGCCTGGACAACCAGTACCACTCCATGGGCGGCGCCGACTTCCACATCGCCATGACCGACATGCTCCTCACCGGCTTCCCGGTCGCCGGCGACCAGAACAACGTCTTCCCGCCGCTGCGCCCCGACCAGGTCGCCATCGGCATGCCGGCGTCCACCAACGCGGGCAACGGCCATGTCTCACCGGCCGAGGTCACCAAGACCCTGGACTGCCTGACGAAGAAGACGAACTGCGGCTCGTACGCCACCCACGGGACCTGGCCCGCCCTGCGCGGCCTGATGACCTGGTCGGTGAACTGGGACCGCTACGCGAACTGGGGGTTCCAGAAGAACTTCGACACTTGGAGGTCTGCCAACCGCTGACCAGGGAGACGACCGCCCTGCGGGGAGCCACTGGGAAACGAACGGGAAAGAACTACCCCTCCGTTTCCCGCGGCTCCCACAGATCGTCCCACCGCTTCTGCAGTGACTTCATGATGGCCCGCTCCATGGCCGCTGTCACGCTGGAGTACGTGCCCTCCACGCCCGGCACCTGATGACCCATCCGGGACTCGACAGCGAACCGAGAATGTCCATCCTCGTCCAGCCACGCCTTGTGCGCGTGCCGCAACAAGTATTGACGCTTGCCCTTGAACGTCGGCACCTCCGGGATAGCCGGGCGGGGCCGGCGCGCCCCTGGACCGCTGCGCTCGTCAACACCGTCCGCAATGAGACGCCAGTACGCCGTGTCGAAGGCCACTGACCCCAGGCAGCCCCCTTTGATGGCGGTGAAAACCCAACGGCTGTCGTGGGATGCCTGCAGCTTCTCCAGCATGTCTGCGAGGAAGGGCGGGATCACGAGTGTGCGGTAACTGCCGTACTTGGGGGGGAAGAACTGCAACTTCCCGTCCTTGTGCTGCACCTGCCGCTCCACCCGGATCGCGGGCATCTTGCCATCGCCGGGGCCGTAGCGTTCAGCGTCCTCTTCGTAGCGTTCTTCCTCGTCCGGGTCGGTCCGGGGATCCGACGCGGGCCACGACGGGTAGCAGTACTCCCGCGTCAGCCCGTACAGCTCGGCCGGCCGCATGCCGGTCATCGCCATGGTCCACACGTAGACGTAGCCCGAGTAGCCGAACAAGGTCTGTGCGTTCCGGGCCAACTGCTCGACGATCTCGGGCAGGACATCGCGCTTCCGCTCACGGGTGGCCTTTTTGTACTTGCCGCGGCGACGCTTGCGTTCCACCGGAGACGTCTTGATCAGGCGAGGGACGGCATCGTCGAGGATCATGCCGAGGACCATCATGGTGTTCTTGGCTGTGCCCTCACCGACTTTGCCGTAGATGTGCTTGCGGAACGCGCGGTAGGCGATGACGTCGATGTCGCCGACCGCTGTGCGTTTGAAGTACGGGCGAATATGGGCTTCGATCTTGGACTTGTAGCCCTTCTCGGTGAGGTGCGCGTGGTCCAACGCGGAGAGCCACTCGTCGAGCCAGTCGCTCATGAGGGTGCGGCCGTCACGGTTGGGCACGTGCGTGCCTTGTCGGATCTCCGCCATCTTGTCGAGGCCGTAGTTGTATGCCTCGTCTTCGTCGGTGAACCCACCCTTGGACTCGAACCGCTTGCGGCCGTCATCGTGATAGTCGCCCGACCACCACTTCACGCGGCAGGTGCCGCCCCGCCATTCCACATAGACGTCGCGCGCGCGTCTGGCCATGCTGCCCCTCCACTACGGTGGCGCGGCGGCCTGGCGGGTGTCCCGTCCCGCCGGGCGCCGCGTGCAACATGATCTCAGCTCGCCTGCCCCAGGGGGCAGGTCGCGCAGCGACCACATTCACCACCGAGGTCCCTGACCAGTTCCCGCATCGAGGCCCGAATCTCGGGGCTGGTGCGGGCCTGGACGGGGACCACGCAGACGATCCCGTTGTCGGTACGAACTGCGGTTCCGTCGAACTTTGGCCCGTAGTCGACTATGAGCGCGTCGTTTTGCATGGCTCCCCCTGAGTGTCGCCGGGAAGGGAAGCCTCTGAGGACGTGTCCCGACTCTGCCATGACCTGCGCATCTTCGGACCCGTCAAAGGACCGCCGGTGTGTGGAGATATGGCAACGGAATGGCAAAGTCCGAATGGTTGTACGCCGATGGACCGAGTTTCGCCTAGATCAGGCCGCGGTCACGCAGGGCGCGCACCACGTACTCGCTCATCTCCCTGATCTCCTCGGCCGTCGTCCCTTTGGCGGTCGCGATCAGGGCCAGCTGGACCGTGTCCCGAACCTTCTCGTCGATGACCTCCTGCGGGAGCGGCGACTTCTGAACGCCTGCTGCTGTGGTGTCGCCCATCTCGGCCACGGGGATGGGATCGGCTCCTTCGAGGATTCTCAGGCAGCTTCCCGGAGCCCACTGCAGGAGGCCGTCGATCTTCGAGTAGTTGGTGTCACGGATCTCCAGACCCTTCTCGACGCGCTGCCAGGTCCGGTTGCTGAGACCGCCGGCCCTGGCGTTCTTGTCGTTCAGAGGTAGCCCTAGCTCTGCGCGCCGCCGTTTGGCGAGCTGCGCGAGGCGCTCGTAGTCACGTTCGTGGGTGGGTGGCATGGGCTCATCTTGGCAGGACTGGCGGGGACCAGCCAGGACTGGAGGGCATTTAGACCCAATCTCTACGTCTCGTTTACGCAGGCAGATGGGCATCTAGCGGCAACAGCTACCCATTGAGGGCGCACAGTTGCGCACAGATGCCTAGACAGCGTGGGCATCTATGGGTAAGTTCTCGGCATGGCACAAACCCCAACCACCTTCGAGGTGGACGGGACGGCTATCTGCACCAAGCGCATGCAAGCGGGGATGGAAGTCAACCAGCTCGCCGACCTCGTCGGCATCACGCCGAACTACCTGCGAAAGCTCGAACGCGGCGCCCGCAAACACATGAGCCCAAAGCCGTACATACGGCTCAGAGCCGCCCTGCAAGCGACCGACGACGAACTCCTCGCCTCCAACTCAAACCCGCCAGAAAGGAAGTGACGTGCCCACCAAGCAGTCCCCGCGGACTCCCACCCAGCCCAGGGACCTCAACGCCCCGTTCTTCAAGATCCCCGAAGTCGCGTGGCTCCTCGGGGTCAGCGTCGACACCGTGCGGCGCCGCATCGCTGCCGGCCTCCTGCCCTGCAGCCAGGCCCAGAAGGGCGGCACTATCACCGTCTCCCGAGACGACCTGCAGGCCTATCACGAGGCCACCCGCATCGTCACCATCCCGCGCCGCTCCGGCCGCCAGCGGTCGGCCCGCGCCGCCGCCTGACGCGGCACGCAAAGAGGCCGCCCGCAAACCCCAAGCCTGCGACCGGCCCCTGCGATCCACCCACACCATCCGCTGAACAGAGAGGTGGACCACCACATGGTCTCATCCAGCAACCCCAGGGCGGGCAGTGCCCGCGCCGAACTCCGCAACATCATCTGCTCCCTGACCATCGACGACGAGGGCGCCGAGCAGAAGATCAACGCCTTCGCTAACGAGGTCCTCCGCGAGGACGCCGAGCAGCGGAAGGCGATGCCCCGCACGGAGCGCTCGATCTGGCAGGGCATCGCCGACGCGTTGAACGCCGCCCAGGCGCGCGGCATGGCGGTCGGCATCGACCTCGACGGCACCCTCACAGACCACAACGCCTGGTCCGTGGTCTGGGACCGCGACGCCCGGCGGTGGGTCCTCGCCGGCTACGACGCCGAGGAGGCGACCCGATGAGCACCCGCATCCCGACCCCTGACGCCGTCCGCCTGTTCTCCGCCCGCCAGCTGCCCGCGCACGTGCGTGAGGCGGCGGCGAACGCGGACCGCGCCGAGCTGTACCTGGGCTGCCCCGTGAACCCGCTGTCGGTGGAGGACTGGGGCGACCGGGAGACAGTCCTCGCCCAGTGGCACCGCGCCGACAAAACCCTCGCCGCCACCGCGCTGCGGCCCGTGACCGCGACGGAGGTGCTGTCGTGAGCGACTACCCCGAGATCGCCGCCCGCTTCGCCCGGAACACAGCCCGCCACCAGATGACCGTCCTGCACGACGACGGCCTGTACCGCCACCTGCGGTTCACCAGCAACCCGCGCGGCTATGGCGAGTACTGGTTCGACCTGGTCACCTGGCCCGGACGGCTCGCCATGTGCGGTGACCTCGGCGACGACTACGTCTTCAGCCGCATGTCCGACATGTTCGAGTTCTTCCGCGCCGACCGCACGTGGGGCATCAACCCGCACTACTGGGCCGAGAAGCTCGGCGGCGGACGGCAGTCCGTGAAGGAGTACTCCGAGGAGCTGCTGCGGCAGCGAGTCGTGGAGCAGTTCGTAAACGACGCCAAGTGGGGCGGAGTGCCCGCCGGGACCGGCAAGCACCTGCGCACCTGGGTCCTGAACGAAGATCTGAGCGACGAGCACACCGCGCGCAACGTGCTGGAGGACTTCGCCTACCAGGGCTACGAGTTCAAGGACGTGTGGGAGTGGGACTTCCACGACTACGAGCCCTCGTTCATCTGGGCCTGCTACGCGATCCAGTGGGGCATCGCCCGCTACGACCGGGTCCGCAAGTACGGCCTGCAGAAGCTGGCCACGCCGACGCCCGCCGAGAACAAGGCGGGTGAGTCCCGATGACCACGGACCTGTCCCGTCTGGACGTGCCGCTGCCCGTGGTGGAGGCCGATGTCACGCTGCAGCAGCTGCTCGCCGCCCCGCCTGCCGGCCACACCTCGGCCCCGCAGCCCGACGACTGGTACGAGCGCGTCTTCGACGCCATGGCCTGCGCCCACCCCGAGACCTGTCAGTGCGGGGAGGCGTCGTGACCGACACCCAGGGCTGGCCGTTCGGCACCGAGGCGCTCCAGGACGACCCGCTGACCGAGCTGCGCATCCCGGTCGTGACCAGCTTCAACCCGAGCTGGTGCTACGTCGCCGCCTACCTCGGCACCAGCGCCGACACCGGCAACACCTTCGACCCGCCCTGGCCGTTCGCCAGCGTCGACCGGCCCACCGACGCCGAAGCACAGATGCTCGTCTCCTACCTGCAGGAGCACCGGCACTACTGGTTCGGCAACACCGGCTACGCCCGCAAGATGGACCAGCGCCCGCTCGACGTCGACTCCCGGCTGGAACACCGTCGTGTTCATCAAGTACGGCGCCAACGACTGGGGCTACCGCCGCTGCTCGTGGATCTACGGACCGACGTTCGTTCCCGAGCCGCCCAGCTTCACGGACCGCCAGGGCCCGCTGTCGTTGGAGCAGGTCATGGACCGCATCCACTCGTGGGGCGACGAGCCGAAGCCGCGGTGGCAGCGATGGAAGGCCGACCACCCGGAGGTCTTCGGCACCAAGGACCCGGCCCGGTGACGGCCCCGCTGGATCTGCCGCCGATGCCGGCCGACGCCGACCCGGTGATACTGCCCGGCCTGCTGTCCGGCCTCGGCATCACCCGTCCCCGCATCCCCGCCTGGATCACCGACCCGAGCCTGATCGAGTCCATCGCGGCCGGGCTCATCGACATCCCCGCCGACCTCTACGGCGACGAACCACCACCGTTCGGCCACTGACCCGCCGGCCCGGCGGTGACCGCCCCTGCCGGGCCGGCGCCCAAGCAGAAGCCCCGAGCGCTCGCATCGCCCGGGAACCCACCACCAGCATCCCACGGAGGGATCACCTTGTCCGTCACCATCAACGCCCACCAGCTGAAGCTGCTCCTCGACCAGACAGCCGACCACATGGGCCACGAGGGCATCGAGGCGCTGCACGGCATCCGGCTCGACGTCGACAGCCAGTACCTGTACGCCGTCGCCTCCGACCGGTTCACCCTCGCTGCGGCCCGCTACCGCCTCGCCGACGGCGACCAGAACCAGGAGCCGTGGGCGCGCACCATCCCCGGCGACTTCGTCCCCTCACTCCGCCAGTGGGTCGACTCGCTGAAGGGCGCCACCTACATCACCGTCAGCACCGCCAAGGACCGGCTCGTCTTCGACGGACCGCTCGCCGACCTCACCGTGGTCACCAACACCGCGCTGGAGTTCCCCGACTGGCGGGGCCTGCTTCGCACCATCGCCGCACAGACCGTCGAAGGCGAGCCGTTCCCGGCCCTCAACACCGGCTATCTGCCGCGGTGGGTTGCCATTCAGCAGAGCCTCCGTGTCCGCGTCACCGCCGACCGCAAGGCCGTCCTGTTCTTCGGCGAAAACTTCATCGGCGCCCAGATGCCCACCAACGGTGGCGGCATCGGCCTGGCCAAGGAGCAGACGTTCGAGTCGGCACACGACCTGTGGCTGTGGACCCTCGCCGCGGGCGCGGCGGACGTCGACATGGAGAGCCTGCCGCAGCCGGAATCGTCCCGCTTCGAAGCCCCCCGGGACATCCGCGAGACCGCCGCCACCCTGCTCCGCGGCGTCCTGGACTCCACGTCGAACGCCTTCAACTGCGACTTCGACGGTGACCGCGATGCCTGGTTCGCGCACATCCGATCCGGTGTCTCGGACTGGATGGCCTACCGGTTCCTCAACGCCCTGCACCAGGTCGACCCGCGGGTCGCTCAGCAGGTCGTCAACGACACTGCCGAGGAGCTGGACTCCGGTGAACTGGGCGAGTGGGCGTGGGGCATGGCCAAGGAGTCCGGGTTCAACCCGAAGAAGTGGGACGAGGAGCACGAGGAGCGTCTCGCAAAGCAGATGGCGGAGGAGCCCCGCAAGTGGGCGGTCCGGCTGGCGCTCGCCCTGAACGACGCAAAGAGCGCCGGGATCGACTTCCGCGTCGAGGACAACCCGTTCGTCACCTACGACGCCGAGTCCGACGAGTGGAAGGCCGTCAAGCCGCAGCCCGCCGAGACCACCGCCTGACCCCAGCCCCCCCAGCCCGCCGTGTCGAGCGCTCCCCTCGCGCTCCGCGGCCTCCGAGGCGGCTGGCCCCACACCCCCAGTACGGGGCCAGCCGCCACCCCCAGCACACCCCAGGAGCCTCAGATGGACACCGTCCACCCGTATCCCGCACCCGACGGGATCCTGATCGGCCACCTCACCCCGGGCACCGCCGCCTGGGAGGAGGCCCGCACCGGCCTCACGATCACCGCCACCGAGATCGCCGCAGTCGTCGGCCTCAGCCCCTGGCAGTCCCGGTTCAGCCTGTGGCACAAGAAGGCCGGCCTGCCCACCCCGCCGTTCGAAATGAACCCGGCCGTCGAATGGGGCAACCGGCTCGAAGATGCCGTCGCGCAGAAGTGGGAGGACGACCACCCCGGCCTGCTCGCCGCCCCAGCCGGCACGTGGCGGCACCGGACGCGGCACTGGCAGCGGGCCACGCCCGACCGGCTCATCTACCCGCAGCCCGCCAACGAGTTCGAGATCCCCGACACGGCCACTGCCCTGCTGGAGGTGAAGACGTCCCCGTTCGGCGACGAGTGGGGTCCGTCCGGCGCCGACGACGGGGTGCCGATCCACTACCGCTGCCAGGTCATGTGGCAGATGGACACCCTTGGCCTGCACCGCACCCACTTCGCCGTTCTCATCTCGGGCCACGACTACCGCGAGTACACCGTCGAGTACGACCTGGACGAGGCCCGGATCCTGCGCGAGGCAGCCTGGCGGTTCCTCGACGACGTCCGCCTCGGCATCCGGCCCGACATCGACGGTGACACCGCCACCTACCAGACCATCCGCGTCCAGGCCGACGGCCTCGAAGACCGCGACGTCGAGATCCCCGCTGAGCTCGTCGCCCGCTGGGACGCCGCCTACGCCGACGTCGCCCGCGCCTCCGCCGACCTCACCCAGATCCGCGGCGAAGTCCTCGACCTCATCGGCAACGCCCGCCGCGCGGTCTGCGAAGGCCGCCGCATCGCCTACCGCACCGTCCGCGACGGCCACACCCACTCCCTCAACCCGTACCCGATCCGCGAGGACGCAGCATGAGCCAGATCAGCAACGCCATCGAGAAGCGCGACCAGGGGCCGGCCGCCGTCGTCGAGCAGTACCGCGAATCCCTCGCCCTCGTCATGCCCAGCCACCTTCAACAGCGCGTCGGCGCCTGGATCCGCAATACGCAGGGCCTGCTGCGCCGCGACGAGAAGCTGATGAAGGCCGCACAGAACGACATCGGCCAGTTCATCGCCGTCCTCATGGACGCCGGCCGCCTCGGCCTGGAGCCCGGCACCGAGCAGTACTACCTAGTCCCGCGCTGGAACAACAAGAAGAAGTGCACCGAGGTCACCGGTGTCCGCGGCTACCAGGGAGAGATCGAGCTGATGTACCGCGCTGGCGCCGTGTCCTCCGTAATCGTCGAAGTCGTCTACAGCAAGGACGTCTTCCAGTTCCGGCCCGGCCGCGACGAGCGTCCCGTCCACGACATCGACTGGGACGCCGCCGATCGCGGCGAACTCCGACTCGTCTACGCCTACGCGATCATGAAGGACGGGGCCACCTCAAAGGTCGTCGTCCTCAACCGCGGCCACATCGCGAAGGCGCGCGCCAAGTCGGACAGCGCCGACAAGGACTGGTCGCCGTGGAACACCGACGAGGAAGCCATGTGGCTGAAGACCGCAGCCCACCGCCTCGCCAAGTGGGTCCCGACCTCCGCCGAGTACATGCGCGAGCAGCTCCGGGCCCAGGCCGTCGTCGACAGCGAGCAGCGGCCCGAACCCCTGCCGGCCAGCGTCCCCGCGCCCGCGCCCGGGACGGTCGACGACGACTACGACGAGCCCGTCGAGGGTGAACTCGTCGACTAGCGACTCAAACATCCGGGCCGGATTCCCCCATAACCCCTGTGTACAGCCACCCGCACCGCAACTGCGGGTGGCCCCACACCCCACCAAGGAAACCACCATGACCCGTCGCCTGTCTGTCGCCGAGCGCCTTGCGTCCATCGAGAAGGACGCCCTCCTCGCCGACATCGCCAAACACTCCGAGTGGGACCGGTTTCTCGTCGAGCAGGCCGTCCTCCACTTCGGCCAGCGTTACGACGACTTCTCCTGCAACGACCTCCGGGACGTGCTGCCCGAGCTGGGGCACGGATACCTCGGCGCCGCGATCAACGCCCTCCGCACCGGCGGAATCATCGCCCACACCGGCCGCATGGTGCCGTCCACCCAGGCCAACACGCACGCGCACCGCATCGCTGTCTGGGCCCTCACCGACAAGGGGCGGGCCATAGCCGCCCGCCGAGCCGCCCGCGCCAAGCAGCAGGGGCAGGCCGCGTGATGCCCCACACCCCCACCCGCCAGCAGCCGGAAGGAGAAGCCGTGCCCGCCGCCACTCACGAACCGTCCGTCTCCTGCTACAAGCACGGCTGCAAGGAGTCCGGCTGCCTCACGGCCGGCCGGCGCTACGCCAAGCAGCTCGCCTACGAACAGGCGCACGGCTACAGCCGCAGGACCGACGCCACCCAGGCTCGCGTCCACATCCACCGGCTCAAGGCCCACGGCTGGAAGCACCGGCAGATCGCCGCCGCCGCGGGGATCGCCAAGTCCACGGTCACCGTCATTGTCAACGGGCAGGAGACGACGAGCAAGCGCAACGTCCTCGCCATCCTGTCCATCCCCATCGGGCCCGCGCCCGCCGAGCCGGCCAAGGTGTCCGACGCCACCGGAACGACCCGCCGGGTCCGCGCCCTCGCCTGGATGGGCTACAGCCTCACCTACCAGGGGCGGCGGGTCGGCATGACCGACGACCGCATCAGCTGCATCGCCCGCGGCGTGGTCGATGTCGTCCGGGCCGGCGAGGCCCGCCAGATCGCCCGGCTTTACCGGGAGCTGGTGCAGGCGCCTGGCCCCAGCCGAAGGGCGGCAACGGACGCGCGCAAGAAGGGCTGGCACGGCCCGCTCGCCTGGGACGCCATCGACGACCCCGCGTGCGAGCCGGAGACCGTCGGGAGCGTCGACCGCGAGCGACGCCACAAGGCCGTCATCGACCTAGAGCTGGTCACCGCCCGCACCGCGCAGGGCCGCAGCGCCGAGGAGATCGCCGCCGAGATCGGCTGCCACCCGCGAAGCATCGTCCGCGCCCGCCGCCGCGCCGAAGAGATGGAGATCGCCGCATGATGTACCGCCACGACAACGAGCTGACCGTCATGGACTGGTTCTGCGGGGCCGGCGGATCCTCCCAGGGCATGCACTCCCTGCCCGGCGTCCGCATGGCCCGCGCCGCGAACCACTGGGAGCGGGCGATCGAGTCCCACGCCGCGAACTTCCCCGAGGTCGACCACTACCGCGGCGACATCCGCGAGGCCCCGGTCGAAAAGTGGCCCGTCACCGACATCTTCTGGGCCAGCCCCGAGTGCCCGCAGTGGTCGAACGCCCGCGGGAAGAAGCGTGACTTCGACCTCTCCATGCAGGGCGACCTGTTCGACGGCTTCGGCCCGTCCGAGGAGGTCGAGCGGTCACGGGCGCTGATGGAAGAGGTGCCCATGTACCTGCGCGGCGTGCAGGAGCGCGGCGGCCTGGTCAAGGCGGGCGTCATCGAGAACGTCGTCGACGTCCGCGCCTGGGACCAGTGGGACCGCTGGATCGGCGAGATCCGCAAGCTCGGCTACAAGACCCGGGTCATCGCCCTGAACAGCATGCACGCAGACCCGCGCACCGTGCACAAGGCCCCGCAGTCCCGCGACCGGCTGTACGTCGCCTACTGGCACGAGAGCCTGGGCCGGACGCCGGACTGGGACAAGTGGCTCCGCCCGCGCGCCTGGTGCTCGGGCTGCGAGACCTGGGTGCAGGCCGTGCAGCGGTTCAAGGACCCGGGCCGCGACATGGGCCGTTACCGCCAGCAGTACGTCTACCGCTGCCCGAACGCGAAGTGCCGCAACCAGGTCGTCGAGCCGGAGACCCTGCCCGCGGCCGTGGCCATCGACTGGAGCCTGCCCGGGCAGCGGATCGGTGACCGCACCAAGCCGCTCGCCGAGAAGACCCTCGCCCGGATCCGCGCCGGCCTCGACAAGTTCGCCCGGCCCGTCATGGTCCCCGCGGGCGGTACCTGGCGCACGGAAGCGGTCCCGGTCGACGAGGCGCTGCCGGCCAGGACGACACGGGAGAACGACGGCCTCGCCATCCCGCCGCTCCTCATCCCCGTCGAGGGCCGCGATGGCAAGGAACCGAACTCGGCGAACCTGCCACTGCGCACCCAGACCGCCCGCAACGAGACCGGCCTGGCATGGCTGCCGTTCATCGCCGAACTCCGCGGTGGCGGCAGTATCGCCCGGTCGGCCACCGAGTCACTCGCCACGGTCACCGCGTCCGGGAACCACCACGGGCTCGTCACCCCGAATCTGCCCGCATTCGTGATGCGGAACAACACGGCGCGCGGCAACCCGGCTCAGATGTGCACGCCGGTCGGTGAACCGGCGCGCACTCTCACGGCCGCCGGCCATCAGTCCCTCGTCACGTGGGAGTCCCTGCTGGTGCCGTACTACGGCAACGGCACCGCCCGCACCGTCCGGGAACCGGTCGGCACTCTCTCCACCCGCGACCGCTACGCCCTCGTCCAGGGCGAGGTCGACCTCGACGACGTCCGGTTCCGGATGCTCGAACCCCACGAGATCGGCCGGGCGATGTCCTTCGCCGACCAGTACATCGTCCTCGGCAGCAAGCGCGAGCGGGTCCGCCAGTACGGCAACGCCGTCACCCCGAACTGCGCCGAGGTCATCGTCGCCGCCCTGGTGGAGGCGATCAGCGGCGAGGAAATCGACCGGTATGCCAGGCCCGAGAAGGCGCTCGCCGCGTGACCGCGGGCCGCCGGCCGCGCGACCGGCCCTAGCCGGCACACACCCCACCCATCCGCAACAGCCAGGAATGAGAACGTCGTATGCCTCGCATCCGCACAGTGAAACCGGAGTTCTGGGAGGACGAACTCCTCGGCGTCATGCCGCGCGACGCCCGGCTGCTCTTCATCGCCACGTTCAACATGGCGGACGACGAGGGGCTGCTGCGGTGGACGCCGGCCTACATCAAGGCCCAGGCCTTCATGTATGACGACGACCTGACGATCGCTGGCGTCGGAAAGCTCATGCAGTGCCTCACCGACACGGGCCTTGTCTTCCCCTACATCGGGGGAGTGGCGCGGCAGCAGATGGCCGTGGTCGTGAACTTCCGCAAGCACCAGCGGATCAACCGGCCGCAGAAGAGCAAGCTGCCGCCGCCCTCCCTCGGCAACTACAAAGTCCGTGAGATGTACGCCCGCCGGGACGGATGGATCTGCCAGCTGTGTGGCAACGAGATCCCTCGGCTGCCGATGGCCAATGATGCGCACAACCTGTCCATCGACCACAGGCGGCCGGTCTCCGCGGGTGGCACCGACCACCCGTCGAATGTCCGGGCTGCGCACCAGGCGTGCAACCAGAGCCGGCGCGCCACCCCAGACGGAGAGGAGTTCGTTCCGCCCCGCAGCCTCGCCGGACTTGAGGATTCACTGAACGACGCACTGAACCGTTCAGGGAGCGGTTCAGTGAACGATTCAGTGAATGAATCTCACGCAAACGTGAACTTCGAGCCTGAGACAGATACACACAGTGAAATTTCTTCACTGAATCATTCACTGATGGAAAGGAAGGGAAAGGAAGGGAACAGGGAAGGGAAGGGAACCCCCCAACCCCCGTCGGAGACCAGCTCTCCCACCGTCGTGCAGACGGGCGAGAGGGCCATCGAAGACCGGATGACCGCCGCCTTCCTCGACCGCTACCGGTCCGGCAACGCCTACAGCCAGCGACAGGTACGCAAGGTCATCGCTGACGCTCTCGCCAACGGCACCGCACCCGGCGAGCTCTGGAACGCCCTTGAGCGCCTCGGCTCCCTCTCGAAGCCCGTCAGCGCCGGAACCCTCCAGTTCGCGTTCTCCGAACTTCGCAAGCCCCCCAGCAACGTCATCGCCCTGCCCGGTCAGCCTCTCACCGGCACCGACGCCAAGGTCGCCGGCTGGATGGCCATCGCCGCCCAACTCCGTCAGGAAGGAGACTCAGCATGAACGCCGAAGAAGCCGCCGAACTCCTCGCCCACTGCTCCGGCTTCGACAACCGCCAACCCTCCGTCGCCGCCGCCGTCGCATGGGCCTCCGCACTCCACGACATCCCCCTCGACGCCGACACGAAGTCCGCCGTCGCCGCCTACTACACGACCCCGCCGAAGGACCCCGACGCGAAACTCTGGATCCTCCCGCACCACGTCCGCACCCTCCGCTCGAAGATCCGGTCGGCCCGGCTGGAGAACTTCCAGTACGAGCCCCTCCCCAACGAGACCACTGCCGAGTACCTCGCCCGCTACCGCGGCCAAGTCCAAGCCATCGCCTCCGGCCGCATCGCTGCCCCCACCGGCCGGCTGGCGCTTGAGGGCGGCCCGAGCCGCGAGTTCATGGCCGAGCTGGAGGCCCGCGGCTGGCAGGGCAACCGCGCCGTCGACGAGCCCGAGGCCGATGTCGTCGACAGCGTCCGTCGGTCCGGGCCGCTCGGCGTCGACTGCCCCGCCTGCGGAGCGGCCATAGGCAAGCCCTGCAAGACGCCGGGCGGCACCGACAAGCAGCCACTCGGCAAGCCCCGCCAGAAGCCCCACAGCGCCCGCCTGCGGGCCGCCAACGGACAGGCAGAGCAGACCCCCGAAGACCGCGCCGCGCAGGAACGGCGGATCAGGGAGATGTCCGCCCAGCACCTGGCACGCCTGAAGGCCAAGGCAGAAGACATCCCCGACGCCGAGATCGTCGACGAAGAAGGTGCCGCGTGAACGGGCCCGAACTCGACCCCGAAGACGTCGCCGAGATGCGCAGCCAGGACCCCGACGGCTGGCGCCGCTACATGCGCCAGCAGATCACCAACGGCAAACAGCGGCGCGACAACAAGCCCAAGCCGGCCGCGCCCAAGCCCCCCGGCCACCGGCCCGGCGCCTGGCCGGTCGGCACCCACCCGCCCGGGCCCCCACCCGAATGGGACATCCCCGCCGACGTCTGGCGCCGAGCCACCCGCCACCACAGCAACGAGATCAACCGACCCGACCAGCCCTGCGACTGCGGCGACTGCCCGCCCGAGGAGACCCGATGAACCGACCGCCCGCCGCCCCGATGCCCGACTCGATCCGCCACATCCTCCGCGCCAAAAAGGACCCGGCCCGCGCCGTCGACTGCCCCCACTGCGGCGCCCTCCCGCACCGCCCCTGCACCACCCCCTCGAAGCGCCGCATCCTCACCGACCCGCACCCGCAGCGCCGGTCGAACTGGGCGCAAACCGTGGCCTGCTGCCCGCAGTGCCAGGTCGAGCCGACCACCCCGTGCCACGAGGAAGGCCGCGCACGCCACACCGTCCACGACCGCCGCTACCAGGAAGCCGAGGCCACCGCCGCATGAAGGTCCGCGCCGACATCGCCCACCTCATCCGCGAGGGCCACACCAACGCGTCCATCGCCCGCCGCCTCCACTGCGACCCGAGCACCGTCGCCCGCGCCCGACACGCACTCCGGCTGCCGCCCGCCGACAAGCTCGGCCGGCTCTACGCCGAAGCCCTACCCACCGGCCGCGTCAAGGCCTACCGGCCCGAGCGGATGCCGATCAGCCCCGCCCAACAGCAGGCCAACCGGGAGCGGCTCCTCGCCGCACTCCGCACCGCCGCCTAACCCCCGCACACCGCAACCCCAACCACCAAGGAGCACGCCGTGAACCACACGCCCGACCCGCGCATCCAGCAGCTCGCCGAAGCCCGCCAGCAGGTGACGCACGGCAACACAAACGGTGCCGTTCCGCAATGGGCGGGCCTGTCCAAGGGAGCGCAGCGCATCATGCTCGGCGAGGCCGCCGCCTGGCTCCGTGCCGCCATCGCCGCCGGCATCGCGCCGTCCGCCGAACGCCCCACCGACGACCACGACGCCGTCCTCCTCGACAACTATGGCCAGCTCTGGGGCGAGTACCAGACCAGCCCGCCCTCCCACGGCGACGCCATCCTCCGCCTCGTCTGGGCCTCGGAGCAGTGCAGCTCGAAGGCGGAGATGGAGGCCGAGGGCACCCAGTTCCGCCTCATCGGCTGGAGCGAGTAGTCCACCGCCTGACCACCCACCTCACACCCTTGGAGACCCACATGACTACTAACGGTCATATGAACGCCCTCGAAGGCCCCCCGCTCACCTTCACCGGCAACGGACCCGAACTCCAGCGATGCGCCCAATGCGGTCGCCTCGGAGTCCGCGGCTTCACCACCTTCACCAACGCCGAGCACCGCATCAGCATCACCGTTTGCGCGAACAAGGCCGCCTGCCGGAAGCGCTGGCCCAAGCCGGCCCGCGACGATGCCTGACCGCCCACCGATCACCCCTGGAGACCTGATGCCACACGACCCGCAGCCCCTCGACCTCGACGCCATCGAAACCCGCGCCAACGCCGCCACCCCCGGACCGTGGGAGGAGCACCCGCAGTACGGCCCGCACTTCTACGCCTACCTCGGCGGCCCGTACCTCCGCGGTGTCGGCACCCTCAACTTCGGTGACGGCGAGGACGCCGAAGCCGACCGGGAGTTCGTGAAGCACGCCCGTGAGGACATCGACGCCATGGCCGCCGAGATCCGCCGCCTCCGTGCCGAACTCGCCCGCCGCGTCCAGTGCAACGACTGCGGCGCCGTCGGCGAGATCTTCACCGCCACCGACGGTCTCGCCTACCTCGAACCGTCCGGCCAGATCGGGCACCAGCGCGCCGCCCGGCCGTGACCACACCCACACCAACCACCAGGAGCAGCACGTGAACGACTGGCAGCCCTATTACCGCGACGAGCAGATCACCCTGCTCCTCGGTGACGCGCTCGACCAACTGCGCACCCTGCCTGACAGCTCCGTGGACTGCATCGTCACCAGCCCGCCCTACTACGGGCTCCGCGACTACGGCGCCGAGGGTCAGTACGGGTTGGAGGCAACGCCGGCCGAGTACGTGGAGACGATGCGCGCCCTGTTCGCCGAGGCGCGGCGTGTGCTCGCCGACGACGGGACGCTGTGGCTGAACCTCGGTGACAGCTACAGCAGCGGCCAAGGTGCGCTGAACACCGACTTCAATGAGCGGTGGCACGGCGAGGGCAGCAGCGGCCAGCGAAAGCAGGAGAAGGGTCGGCCGTCCCGTCGTCGTGACGGCGCCGAGGTGGCGGCCGCGCGCCGCGCCGTGACGGGCCTGCCGCCGAAGAACCTGCTGATGATCCCCGAGCGGGTAGCGATGGCGCTCCAGGACGACGGCTGGATCCTCCGCAACAAGATCGTGTGGCACAAGACGAACGCCATGCCGTCCTCCGTGAACGACCGGCTGTCGAACCGGTACGAGCACCTGTTCCTGTTCTCCAAGGCGGAGCGGTACTGGTTCGACCTTGACCCGATCCGCGAGCCGCACGCGATGCGACCCCAGCGCAGGCCCTCCGGGCGTCCCGTCGACAAGATCCCCCGGCCGGGGCAGCCCAAGCAGACCTGGTCGACGGCTACGCGCAATGAGGTCGGAGTGGACGGTCACCCGCTCGGGAGGAATCCCGGCGACGTCTGGGCCATACCGACGAGGCCCTACCCGGCCGCGCACTTCGCGGTGTTCCCGATCGACCTGCCGCTGCGCTGCATCAACGCCGGATGCCGCCCGGGCGGGACCGTCCTCGACCCGTTCAGCGGCTCGGGTACCACGGGCGCCGCAGCACGCCAGCTAGGCCGGAAGTACGTCGGCATCGACCTCAACCCGGCCTACCACGACCTCGCCAAGGACCGGTTCGCCCAAGGTGTCCTCGACTTCGACGGCGCCGCATGACCATCCCGCACGCAAGGCGGCCCCGCGGTGTCGGTACCACCGCGGGGCCGGCTCCAGCCTCCCACACCCCGACTGCCCGTATCAGCCATCAGGAGTGACCGTGACCCAGCCCGACCCCGAGTTGTACCGCTACGTCGACGGCGACGGCTTTTGCCTGTCCGCTCGGCTTCTGATCGACCTCAACACCGGTGGCGTCACCGAGACGCTGTCCATCACCATCGAGGGCAGCGACGAACCGCAGTCGGTCCACGTCCGGGCCAGTGACGCGCCTACGCTGGCGGCCGGGATTGTGCGCGCAGCCGGGCAGCAGCCCGCCGAAGCCGTCGTCGTGTCACCGCCCGCAGACCGGGCCGACCGGTACGCCACCGCCATCCACGACGCGATGGAGACCGACCTCTCCCTCGTGGACCAGGAGCCTGCGTTCCAGGCTCTGATCGCACGAGCTGCGGAGGCCGCCGTGGCGCTGGCCGATGCCGAGTTGCAGCAGGCCAACCGTCCGGACCGGGCCGAGGTCCTCGCCGCCACTCCTGCCGGCCCGACGCCCGCCACCGACCGGGCCGCCCGCGTGGCCGTCATCTACGACGCTCTCGCCGGACTCCAGGGCGGACCGCACCACCTGCCGGCCGGTACCCGGCAGGCCATCGCCGAGCATCTGGCCGCCGTGCTGCCCGCGCCCGACCAGCAGACCGCCGCCGCGCGGGTGCGCGCCCTGCACCAGCAGTACCGGTTCGCCGGTGACGACACCACCGACTACTGCGCGCACTGCAACCAGATCAGCGGCGGCTGGATCCCGTGGCCGTGCCCGACGGTTCAGGCGTTGGACGGCGAGCGGGCGACCGGGCTGCGTCGTCTGGCTGGCGAGGCGCAGCAGGACGAGGCGCCCGACGACACCCTCCACGCCTGCCCCGGCCGCTGGGGCGGACCCGACTGCCGATGCTTCGACGACGGCCAGCCCGCCCGCGAGGCGCAGCAGCCCCCGTGTGGGGAGTGCGGCCACCCTGCCGCCGGCCACGAGGAGGGCGACGACCCGGTCACCCCCGGCACCTGCACGCTCTGCCCGGAGGACGAAGCCCACCACGACTACCGGACGTCGCACGACCCGGCGCAGGGCGACGAGGCGCGGGAGGCCGCCGAGTACGCGCGGGTCCTCGCCACGCCACCCTCAGCCGAGGCCGCCGTCTACATCCGGGACCGGCTCGCCGAACTCGCCCGCGAGGCGCAGCAGGACCCGACACAGGACGACGAGGCGGTACCGCCGTCGACCGCGCCGCTCGCCTCCGGGCTGCCACTCGTCAAGGGCAACTGCCCCGCATGCCGCCGGGCCAGCCTGTTCCTCGGTACCGGCGGCTACCCCACGTGCAGCAATCACGAGTGCCCCGAGCCCGACGCCGCGACCACCGTGCTGGAGCAGCCCGCCGCCGTGGCGAGGTTCGGGCAGCCCGAGACGGACTGAGCCTGCTGGGGCCGCGTGAGACTACGCGGCCCCCACAGAGGGGCTGGACGGGCCTGTGAGCCACTAACAGGCCAGCCCTGCCCCTCGCTTCGCTCGACACCGTCAACGCGCCGCAGACAGGCGCACAGAGCCTCACACCCCGAGGAGACACCCGTGACCGACACTCCGACTCCCGCCCCCGGCCAGATCTGGCAGGACAACGACCCCCGCGGCTACGGCCGCAGGATCCGCATCATCGCCACCGACGCGACGCACGCTCACGTCGAGCAGGTGATCGGCCGCGACCACGCATCAGCCAGTCCCGGCCGCCGCACCCGCATCCGCCTCGACCGCTTCCGCCCCACCAGCACCGGCTACCGGTACATCAGCGGAGGTGAGACCCGATGACCCACCGCATCCAGCCCGGCCAGACCTACCGCACCTGCGACGGCAGCGGCCTCCGCATCCGCGTCGTCGGAGACGGCCCCAGCTTCCCCGCTTGGGGCTGGTCCAAGACCACGGTCGAGACCGTCCTCTCCGACGGACGCGGCATCCGGCAGCGCGCCATCGAGACCACCCAACTCCACGCCAGCCCACTCACCCGCGACGGCCAACCCCGCCGCACCGGATACGCCCTGGAGACCCCGTGACCCCCGCCGAAGAGATCCGCACCGCCGCCCAGCGGCTCCGCACCCTCGCCACAGCCGCCAGCACCGACACCGACAGAACCCCCACCGCGCACTGGCACACCAAGCCCTGCTGGCCCAACGACGGCAACGGCCCCCGGTACCTCTACGGCGACCACCTCACCCGCGACGACGGCCGCACCATCTCCTGGCCCCTCCTGAACCGTGGAGGCTCACCCCAGCGGCCGTCGTACATGCACGGCCAGCACGCCGACTACGCCGCCGCCATGGACCCCACCGTCGGTCTCGCCCTCGCCGATCTCCTTGACGACCTCGCCGACGGCGACGACGAGGGCGTGGTCAACCCGTGGGCCCTCGCCGTAGCCCGCGCCCTCAACTCCCAGCCGTAGCCCGCCGCCCGCCGTCCGCCCGGCACACCCGGGCGGGCCTCCATCAGGAGTGACAGTGACCGACAGCCCGACCCCTGCCATCACCACCGACCTCGTCGTCCAGCCCTACCGCACCGACCGAGGCGACCACGCCTGGGTGTTCCGCTGCTGGGGCACCGACACCTGCGACGGCTGGCTCTCCCTCGACCACAGCAGCCAGCAGTCCGCGGAGCGCGCCCGCGACCGGCACGTTGCCGAAGAGCACGGCGGTGAGCAGCAGTGACCGACACCCACCCGCTCCAGCAGCGCATCGCCGACACAGTCCGCCTCGTGCCGATCAAGTACGACATCGCCTACATCGAACCCGTCTCCACCGAGGAAGCCGCAACCATCGCCCAAGCCGTCCTAGCCGCACTCAAGCCCGAGCTGGACCGGCTTGCCGACTACGAGGCCGCCATCGCACGCGTCCGCGCCGTCCCGCCCTACCAGAAGCCCGTCCACGGTGACCGCAGCCGGGGCATGCAGGCCGGATGGAACGCCGCACTCAACGCGGTCCACGCCGCCCTCAACCAGCCCGCGCCGGCGACAGCGACCCCGGCCGGCCCGCAGGAGCAGCCCGATGCGTGACCAGCCCACCGGCCCGACATGGCGCGACGACCCCGACGCCCTCGACCAACTCTGCGACCTCGGCGCCGACGCGTTGTATGAGCCGGCCGAACGTCAGCCCCGCGACCTCCGCGGACAAGGACTCACCGCGGTGCAGCTCCAGCGCATCCGGACCATCACCCCCGATCGGAGGTACCTGTGACCCGCCCGACCGTCGCCCAACTCCTCAACATCGCCGACCGCGCAGACCGCGGCCCCCTCCGCCCCGTCGAAGTCGCCCGCCTCCGCGAAGGCATCACCCGCCTCAGTCAGCGTCGCACCAACCACGCAGCCGCCTGGGGTGCCCGGGCCGCCGCCCTCCGCCGGAAACTCGCCGACCTGCACTACCCCGTCCAGCGCGGCTCCATCGCCGCCTGCGCCGAATGCTCCGGCTGGAACGGCCGCCACTGCACCGGCCTCGTCACCCCCTGGCCCTGCCCCACCCTCGACGCCCTCGACGACCACTTCCCGAAAGGACGGACCGCATGAACGAGCAGCCCGCCGCAACGAGCTGCACCTGCCCGCGCTCCTTCATGCGGCAGCGCGGCCACCACCCGGACTGCCCCCTCGCCGACGACCCCGCAGCCGGGCCGACCGTCCCCGAATGCGCAGCCAACGACCGGCGCTGGCCGCTGGAGAAGGAGGGCAAGTGACCTGGCAGCGGCAGGAGTCCACCAGCAGGTGCGACTCCTGCCGCGCCTACTGGAACGTCCTCCAAGACCTCGGCGAGGAATGGGACACCGCCGGCCGGCCCGCCGACCCCGACGGCTGGGGCACCCTCATCGGCCGCGCACTCGCCGCCTACCTCGACCACCTCGGCCAGCACCTCCCCGCCTGACCCACCGCACGCCCGCACCAAGGAGCACGCCATGGACTCCGCCGTCTGCGCCGTCTGCTCAACCGGCCTGTACGACACCGAACAGCAGACCTGCCGGCCCTGCACCGAGAGGGTCGCCGCCAACCTCACCGCGCTCGCCGGACCCGAAGGGCTGTACGCCCGCCTCAGCGCCTCACTGCACCCCGGCAGCCGCACCGGCGGGCCCGCGGTCTCCGGAAGCCGCACAGCCCCCCTCCCGGTCCGCCTGGAGGTACTCAACGCCATGACCGAGCGCGGCCCCGTCCTCGGCCCCCTCGAAGGCTGGGTCCGCGACTGGGAGCAGTACGGGCGGGCCACCGTCGACGAAGCCGGCACCCTCCAACAGCGCCTCGACCACGCCGTCGGCACCCTCCGGTTCAACCTCGCCTGGGCCGCCGGCCAGCACCCCGCCTTCGCCGACTTCGCCGACGAACTGTGGACCATCACCCGCCGCTGCCGCACCGCGGCCGGCGAAGAGAAGCCCCCGGTGAAGGTCCCCGTCGCCTGCCGCTGCGGCCAGATACTCCGCATCTCCCTCGACATGGACGGCATCGAATGCCGCCACTGCCGAGCCGAATACGGGCACGCCGAAATGCTCAAGCTCACACCCGCAAGGAGGGTCGCCGCATGACCTGCCAGTGCTGCACGATGATCGTCGTGAAAGGGAGGCGGCGCACACGCCCCGCAGTTGCCCGCTGGACCCACTGGCACGGCTACACCACCCTCCTCTGCCAAGACTGCCTCGACGCCTGGCTCGACAACGCTGACGACGACGACAGCCTGGAGCCGGAGCAGTGGAGGTGGCTGTGAGCGCCATGACTCTCTTCCTCTGCCTCGTCGCCGCACCCATCGGTTACGCGGCCGGCGTCCTCCTCGCCGACCTCCTGTGGTGGCTCACTCACTGAACGACCCACACCCCCCCGCCAGGGCCACCATGAGGTTGGCCGATCCAACCAAGGAGCCCCGCCCGTGCGCAGCGACGACATCCTCGACCAGATCGACACCGCCCTCCACGACTACACCGTCAGCGACGACGCCATGCGCAGCCGGCCCGCGGCCGAAGGCGAGCAGCACGTCGGACCCAAGATTTGGATCATGTCCACCGTTGACGATCCCGACTCTGGCGGCTGGGTAGCGCTCAACGACGCCCTCGACGTGACCATCGACCCGGCCACTATCGACCCGGCCGGGATCGTGCACCAACCCGCAGTGACCTGGGACAACCTGCGGCAGTGGTACGCCCACATGGAAGCTGAGCGGGTTCGGCGTGCCCGGGAGGCGCTGGCAGCGATCGGGCGAGCCATGGAGGCGATGCGCCCCGCCGCCCAAGAAGCGGGCCGCGCGATGGAGACGCTCACCCAGGCCGTCCAACGTCCGTCCACCCCGCCCGGCCGCCGCACCGACAGGCCCGCATGGCAGTCCCCCTACGGGCCGCCCCGTCGCCGGTAAGGTCGCCTCTGGCATATGCCAATGAGTGCGTGAGCAATCACAGATGGTGAATTTCGGCTGGCGGTATCAGCCTGATACCGCCGAGCCGATACGCTGCAATCGGTGGTGACATTTTCTCCCTCGGAGGCGGCGATGAGCGAACAGACATGGACCATCGAGTCCATCCGTGACGCCCTCGGCAACCCCACCCTCGCCCAACGCTTCCTCGGCGAGATCAACCGCGCGCCGGCACACGAACTGCTCGCCATCTTCGCCAAGTGGCAGGGCATCGCACAACGCACCCTCGACGCCGTCCAGCGAGGCCGCGAGGCCGCAGCCGCCGAAGCCCGCGGCGAAGAACCGCCCGGCCAGTGGATCGACGTCACCGACCGTGTTCTCCGAGATGCTGAGCGAATCCGGTCACGAGGCGCCGCCTGACCTGACAAAGTGGAGCCGTGTACCGGCTCCTCTGTGACGCGACCCTCATGGTCGTCTGGGACTCTCTCCCCAACGACGCCAGCGAGCAGCTAACCCTCGCCCTCGCCGAGGTCTGCGATGACCCCGACGCCGCCGAGCCCTGGGGCATCGACGACGGCATCCACCGGCAGATCGTCAAACCCCTCGTCACCGTGCTCCTCACCGTCAACCGAGAAGCGAAGACGGTACGCATCTACGACATCGAGTACAGACGCTGAACACCAGCAGGCCCCGCCCGGATGGGCGGGGCCTTTCGCATGCCACCCGCACCAGAAACGAGACCGCCATGCCCATCATCGGACCAGGCCCCGACGACCGCGAATACGACAACTGGGACCCAGCCTGGAAACACAACGACACCCCATTCCGGCTATGGATCTACCGCAAACTGAAAGAGGCCGGCGCCAAGTACGCCGACGACATCGCCATCAGCTGCGCCCCCGACAACCGGTACAACGGCCTCGACGACCTACAAGCAGCCGAAATCGCCGACCTCACCAACACCACCATCGACGAAGTCCTCGCCGCCCACCGGGAAGACCTCGCCGCCTGGGCCCAAGAGCAGGAACTCCGCAACCACCCCGACCTCGCCGTCCTCGACGCCGACCTCAACCGCATCGCCGGCCGACGATGACGACAAAGGCCCCGCCCAGTGCACCCGGGCGGGGCCTCCTCGCGTGCCCTGTCAGAACGTGCCAGTGCAGGCCAGACACACCCGCGAGCTATTCCAGTCCGCCAACCGAGCCTCCGCCTCCGCCAGCCGGGAGCGCACCACCGCACCCCAGCCCAGCCCACCCGCCGCGATGAGCAGCCCGAACAACGAGCCCGACACCGTCACCGCGATCCCCAACACCACCGCCGCCAGCGCCGCCCAGTACGTCGCCTCGAACTTCGCCGGCGGGGCGTACCGGCCCTTCAACGGCGACTCCGCCGGCAAGGACGCCCAGTAGTGCGGGAGATCCGCGACGTTCGGGCTACCACACTTCGGTGACGGGCAGACGAGCAACGCAACCTCCGCAGTACTAGGCCCAGTTGACGGCAGCGTGGCGCCCCGGGGAGTCGGCCAGCAACCGGTACTCGCCGGTTGTGGCGCGCGCCACAAATCGGCAGTAACAGTGGCACCAGGCGGCGCACGGGAAAGCCCCCGGCAAGCCGGGGGCGGAGGCGGGCGGTTTACTCGTTTCCCTTGATCTCGTTCATGGCGTCGGTCACGACGGCCACCGGGTCGCCCAGCTCGCGCAGGTCGAACCACTCGCCGCGGTGGCGGTACGCGGCGAACAGGTCGTGCAGGGCCTGCTCGTAGTCGCCCTCGACGGCCCACATCAGGAAGAGATCCATGGGCTGGCCCGTCTGAAGTTCCTTCAGCCTGCGCCTCGGATCCTTCGCGATGCCGATCTTCACCAGATGCGTGCCCTCGGCCGTGACCAAGTACGTGTGCGGTTTGCCGTTGGCGGCTTTCCACTTTGGTGATCGATGAGGAGGGGTGGCGGACCGGACAGGCTGAGGATCCGACTGCACGGTGCCGGACCGCTCCGGCCCGGGGTACGGAATGCCTTCTCGCTCGTATGCTCGCCGCCGCATCTTCTCGCTCATGGGCAGCCGGGGTGCTGAAGCGGCGGGACGCGACGAGAGCCACTGCTGCCTGTGCCACCAGGCTGGACGCTCAAAGGTGTCCTGGAAATCGGGCACGACTTCCAAATGCTTGGTCAATGCGCCTCCTTGGCGTGGGTGAGTTCACTGTCGAGGTACTTCTGGACGGGCTCGTACAGCCCGTAGGGGACCAGACCCGGGATCTCGGCGAGCGTCACCCAGGCGACGGAATCCAGCTCGTCCTCGTCCGCGACGTGGGCCTCACCGTCGATGACCCGACACGCGGTGTACGACATCTCGCGGCCGGTCTTCGGGTGCACGCGCTGGCCGATCAGCGACACGGCTTCGACCTTGAGCCCGGTCTCCTCCAGCGTCTCGCGGACTGCGGCCTCCTCGGGCGTCTCGCCTTCCTCGATGCCGCCGGCCGGGAACTGCCAGCTGAGCTCGCCTTCCTTCACGCGGCGCCGGACCATGAGCACGCGGTCCCCGCTCGTGATGATCGCCGCGGAGATCCCCGGCTTCGTCGTCGTCTCGGTCATGCCAGAGCCTCCAGAGCTTTCAGGACGGGCGGATAGATCCGCTCGGTCGGAATGAACTTGGTCAAGCTGGTGATCGGCACCCACGCTGTGTCGAGGTTCTCGACGGTGTCGACGTTCCGTGCCTCGCCAGCCAAGTACTCACAGAATTCGTAGCTGGCCAGCACCCCAGTCACGGGGTGGACCCGGGTGCCAAGATGCTCCCGCACGGTGCAGTGAACTGCCGTCTCGGCGAGGGTCTCCTGCACTGCAACTGCACTGGCGCTGCCGCCCGGCTTCACCACGCCAGCCGGAAACTGCCACGCCAGGGCGTCCTCGCCGCGGCGACAGACCAGCAGCACCTCACGATCCCGGACGACCACCGCGATGGCCACGCGCAGAGCCTGCGCCTGAGCCGCGCCGTCGGGGTGAAGCAGGGTGGCGAACCGGCGGCGCTCAGCGGGAGTTGCCCGGTCAAGCAGGGTGTCGAGCGCACGCTGCATCTCCCGGCGCGGCACAGTGGCTGGCGTCGCGTGCCACGCCGCGACGGTTCGGACAGCCACACCGAGTTGGCGCGCGAACTCCTCGTTGGTGGCCCGCATGGCGGCTTGTAGCGCCACCGCGTGCTGGCCTTTCCATGTCTCGATCACGTCCATACCGGCCCCCGGCCTCTCGCGCGCACTTGCACTGCGGCTGTCCTGTCACCTGCATTGCTGGATCGTCGCTAGTTGCCCTCAACCTGCGTTGACTTGAGCACATGAAGACGACCTGCTCAGAGCGACAGGAGGCTCCTAGGAGCCGTCACTTGTCCGGCGGTTGCGCAGCCGCCGGTGCCGGACTTGACCACGGCCCGGCGGGAGGGCGCTCGGGCAGTCTCGACCCCGGCCGTCGCATGTACCAGCGCATGAATTCGCGCAGCACCTGCCCCCGAGGACTCCGTCCGTCGGGGTGCACCGCCCGTGCTGCCGCCTCGAAGGACTTCCATTCGTCATCCGAGGCCCGGAAGCGTCTGGGGGTGTCGTACTCGGCATCGGGGCTCATAGCACGAGGTTAGACGCTCGTGGCTACGAACAGCAAGGAACCAGACAGACGTTCGTGGCTACAAAAATCTCGGCGGACCGCTTGCTTTGTGGCTACGAGGCGCTATGTTTGTAGCCACAAGGCCGCTTCGGAAAACGAAGCAGCCCCGTCAGGTGCGCCAACACCAAAACGGGGCCTGGGTCCGCCCTTCCCTAGCAAGGAGACCGAACCGTGAGCCTTACCGTACCTCACGAGAGCACCACCACCCTCCCGGCCCCGGCGCCGGGTCACCGCCTGGTCCCGGCGCTGATCGGCACCCGGAAGTCCGCGCACGTCACCGCGATCGAGTGCCCGTCGTGGTGTGTCGAGCGGCACGACCAGGAGCCGATGCCGTTCGAGGACATCGTCCACACCTCGAAGTCCGAGAATGTCGGCATCTCGTCCTTCCTGAAGCAGGACGGCTCGCTGTTGATGTACGCGATGCTGCAGGTGGACCCGACGTCGTCGGACCCGCGGCTGCGCCGGGCGCACATCGGGATCGAGACGGACGGCCTGCCGGATTATCACACGCCGGAGATGGCCGACCGGTTCGCCGACGACCTCATCCGCTTCGCCCTCCAGTTGCGCGACCTGGCGGCCACCGCCCGGGCGCACAACGGGGCGGTCGGCGACAGCGACCCGGACATGGACGAGGCGCTGCGTCGGGCCCGTGGGGGTGCGGCGTGACTGCCCCCGTCGAGTCTCGTCCGGCGCCGACGCAGCCGGGCCTCAGCGAGGCCGACCGTCTCGCGCACGAGCTGGCGAGCTTCGTCCGCGCCGTGGAGCCGACACCGGATCTGCCGCCGCTGCCCACGGAGCCGGCCGAGCGTCGCCGCGTGATGCAGCTGCGGGGGTGGTGACCGTGGACTCGCAGAAGTACAGGCGTCGTTGGCAGCGGGCCGCGTTCGAGGCGCTGGGTGAGTTCCTGGCGGCGGATCTGCCGGCGGTGTCGTGGACGCTGTCGGTGTCGGGTGCGCTGGTCGGGACCGTGGATTCGCTGATGACGGCGCCCGTGTCGGAGCAGCGGGCGGTGTTCGAGGCGTGGGCCCGGCACCTGGGCGCCCGGGTGAGCCCGGAGCGGGTCGACTCGAGCGGCGTCACTCACCTGTACGCGCAGTTCTCGGGGAAGGGCGGTGTGCTCGGTGCGATCCGGGCGACGCTCTACCCGCCGCTGGACGGCGACGCGTGATGGCCGGCCACGAGCGCACGAAGGACGCCTTGCCGACCCGCCCCCGCGGCGGTCACCCGCAGGCCGTGTGATGAGCGCCGCCGAGCGCGACGCCTTGCTGAAGAAGCTCCACGCCCGGAACTGGTGGAGCAACAACCGCCCCCAGTAGGGGCCTCTGATCGGCCGCGGCCGGCACCCATCCCCTCGCCTTGCCGGCCGCGGCCCCCCACCCCGCCCCATTCCCTGCCTGACCAGCTGAGGAGATTCGTCATGCCCGCTTCCATCCAGACCGACCACGCGACCGTCTGGCCGGAGGGCGTCATCGCCCGCTACCTCACCGTCGTCGGCGCCACCGTCGACCTCACTGGGGAGGGCTACGACACCAAGGGTGTCTGTGGCGGATGCGCTGGCACGCCCTACACCGACGGCTACGGCTCCAGCCACATCGACGTCGCTCGCAGGTGGGCCCAGGCCCACGCCGAGAAGTGCCGTGCCCTGCCCCGCCCCACCGCCTGACCCGTCCCATCCCACACTTCCTGAGGAGCACTGTCATGCCCACCTTCACCCTGATCTCCGCCGGCGACCCGTTCGAGCAGCTCACCGAGGCCGCGCACGCCGATGTCCGGGCCGGGTTCATCGCCGACTACCTGGCCGCCACCAACCTGATCGACCGGGCGCACATCGCCTACGAGGTCGCCTTGTACGACGCGGCGAATCCCGGGGAGCCGCCGCTGATGGACGAGATCCGCGGCCTGCACCTGCCGGCCGCCGCCTGACCCCCCACTCCGAGAGGACAGTCATGATCGACACCCCCACCCTCGCCAGCCCGTTCGCCGCCGACGCCGTGACCGAGGCGGCCCTGGCCGAGGCCCGGAGGCGCGACCGCTTCTGGGTCGGCTACTCCGGGGAGACCATCCCCGGCGCCGAGGTCGCCGACTACCTGGACGCCCTCCGTGGGCTGCTGGAGCAGCACGGGTGGACCCGCACCTACCAGCAGGACGACCCGGAGATCCCCGAGATCGACGAGTCCATGTCGCTGAAGGCCATGATCGTGAGCGCGTGGCGGTACGTCCGGGAGGCCCTGGGGCCGGACCGCGGGCCGCTCACCCTCATCACCGCCCAGCTCAGGGTGGATTCCGGGGGTGCCGCCGCTGTCGGCGACCGGGTGTTGAACGCGCTCGTCGCGGGCCTCACCGGCACGAGTTCCGCCATCGCCACTGCCTGGGTTGTTCGCCGGGGCCGCACCTGGGGCGAGGTCCGGGACCTGCTGGCGGCCGGCGCCGACTTCGCCCGCGCCCACGGGCCGGCCGCCTTGTCCGAGACCTACGGCCAGGAGAGCTGATGGGCTTCGGACAGATCGTCGCGCACCAGATCCAGCAGCTCGCCGGCCAGGTGTCAGCCGGTGTCCTCGACTCGGCCGCGGCCCGTAAAGCCGCGGAGGACAACCTCGCCCGGCTGAGCCCGGCCGACAGGCGAGAGGCCGAGGCCATCCTCCGGCAAACCGCCCCCCGACGCTGACCGACTGCACAGCCAACCCTGAGAGGACCGTCATGTCCCGACGTAACCGAACCGCCGAGGTCATGAGCACCCGAGAGCTGACCGCCCGGCGTCTCCAGCAGATCGGCCGCACCGTGGCCGGTGAGCGCGGAGGCCGGGTCGCGAACCGGGTGTCGGAGGCGATCGGCTGCGGCCGTATCGAACTCTGCGACGACCCCAGCTGCCCGAACTGCGCGCCCATCGAATAGCTGCCGGCCGGTAGCCCTCGGCCCACGCCACTGGGCGCGGGCCCTGGAGATCCGACCAGCAGCACGCAGTGACCACCCCCACGAGTCCTGGAAGGACAGCTATGAGCAGCGAATACCGTTCCTGGAAGGAGCGTGACGCCGACGCCGCACTGACCAGCGCCAAGGCCGACAAGACCAAGGCCGAGGCCGAGCAGGTGAAGCAGGCCGCCGTCGCCGGGGCCGCGCAGACGCAGACCACACTGCTCGCGGAGCAGGTGAAGCAGGCCAAGCTGGCGAACCAGTTGAAGGCCGTGACCGAGTCCGCCAAGGACGACCAGGCCGAGCGTAGGGACCGTCGGCGCGAGCAGCGCGACGAGAACGGCACCACCTTCAAGATCCTCGTCAACGCCGTGATGGCCCTCGGCCTGCTCGCCGCCCTTCCCGCGCAGATCAGCTACTTCCTGAGCCTGCACCGCAACGGCGACACGACCTCTGGTCCGGCCTGGACACTCGCCCCGATCCCGTTCTTCCTCGAACTGCTGGCCTGGGTCGGCGTCATGGGCACCCGGTGGGCGCACCGTAAGGGCCTGCCCCGGTGGCCGTTCTGGATCCTCACCGCGGCGCTGGGGTCGATCGCCGGCTACATCAACCTGGCCCACGGCCGCACCGAGTACGGCCCAGTCGCCGGGTGGGCGCTCGCCGCTACTTCGGTGATCGGCCCGCTACTGGCGGAGGTCCGCCAGTACCTGGAGTCGAAGGCCGCGGAGGACGGCCGGGATCTGAAGCAGCGGGCGCGTGACAGGCGTGCCGCCCGCGAGCAGGCGAGGGCCGAGGAGAAGCGCAAGGCGGTCGAGAAGAGCGAGGACGAGCGGCGGCGGAAGCTGTTCCCCGACGTGTTCGCAGAGTTCGAGCGGGTCACGGCCGCGTACCCGACGGGAGGCATCAGCCGGGAGGCCGCGTGGGAGCGGGCGTGGGACACGATGCATGCCCTTCCCCTCGCGGTGACGGCCGGAAGTATGGCCGCCCGGGAGGTTGCGCGGACCGCGGTCGAGACCCTCCTCGCGGACGCCGGCCGCAGCCCCGAGAGCGTCGCCGTGGACCTGTTCCTCGCGCACACGTTCAACCCGAACCGAGGCGACGACGGATCGTCCGGAGCGCCCGCTGAGGGCCGCTCCAACGGGCCTACAGGGGGAGGGTCACGGGCCCGCTCCCGGAAGGCTCCGGAGGGGCCGGAACCCCTTGGGCGTAAAGGGAAGCAGCCCTCTGGCCGCACCTCGGCCAAGACGCCCGAGCGGCCCCTCGACCCGGCCCACATCGAGAAGGTCCGGAAGCTCGCCGAAGCCCTCGGAGACGTCGACCGGCTCTCCGCCCGCAAGGTCCGCGAGGTGATCGGCGGCGGTTCCAACGAGTACGCCGTCCGGCTCCGCAACCACGTGAAGAACACCCCCGAAGTCAACGCCTAAGAGGAGTCCGAACATGAGCATCAGCTTCCGTCAGATCGCCGTCTCGGGCGGCGCGGCCGTGGCCCTCCTCGGAGGCGTCGCCGCGATCACCGTGGCCGCCGGGGAGCCCGCGTCCGCCGTCACCCAGCACATCGCCGAGCGCACCGTCACCGCCCCCGTGCGGCTGCCCGACGGCCGCACCCTGCGGGTCACCGGTATGGGCGGCTACGGCCACGACGCCACGCCCGGCCACATCACCACGGTGTCCGCGGTCGCCTACCGGGAGGACGGCAGCCCGAACTACACCACCGGCGTGACCCCGGACAACGGAGTGACGCGGTTGGAGAACCCGATGAACACCCCGCAGCAGCCGGCCGGGGTGAACCAGCAGATCACCACGCAGGCCGCGGGGGGCGGTGCGATCGGCGTCGGCATCGTCACCATCCTCGTTCTGGCGATCGTCGTGTTCTACAAGGTCAAGCACGGCGGGTTGAAGGTTGCCGACGCGGTCCTCGGGGGCCTCTTCGGGATCGCCCTGTCCGGCACGGTCATCGGCGCCATGGGCTCCCAGCTCACCAACAGCCTCGTCGGTTCACTCGGCACGATGCTCGGCGGTCTCGGCTAGCCATCCCACCCCGCGGGGCCCACACCGGGCCCCGCGCCGACAGCAGGAAGGAACGCATCCGTGGCAACCGAAGCCGAGCCCGAGCAGACAGAGCAGCAGGCCATCGAGGAGGCGGCCGAACCCACTCGCGGCGACCGCATCAAGGCGGCGTTCGCCGAGCAGCGTCGCAACGCCGCGGCCCGCACGAAGGACTGGCTGGCCGGCGTCGACCTGGACCAGGTCGACGTCATCCAGGCCGCCACCGACCGCAAGCAGCGCCGCCAGGCCGAGCGGATCGCCCAGCAGCAGCGTCGTGTCGCCCAGCTGCACGCGCGTCTCCACATGGCCAAGGCCCAGAGCGAGGAGGGCGTCAAGGTCGCCGGCCTCCCGGCCTTGGCCGGGCAGGTCGCCGAAGCCGAGGCCCGACTGGAGGCGATCCAGGCCGAGCCGGTGCTGCCCCCGAATGACCGGGAGATCGCCAGCTTGCGGCAGACCAAGAAGGCCGGCCGGGCGGCGGCGCTCTTCGGCGGCGGCTTCGCCTCCCTGCCCGCGCTCGGGACCGCGGTCGAGATGACCGCCCACGGGCAGCCCATCGTCCTCGCCGCGCTCGGCACCGCGGCCGGCTACGGCTGGTACCTCGTGTCACGCCCTTTCGTCGCCGGCCAGCCTGCACCTGCCCCGACCATGCCGGAGCAGGCAGTGATGCCGGTGCAGCCGCTGGCCACCCCCGTACAGGACACGAACACGGTCGACCTGGCCAAGCCCGAACCGTCCCCGAAGCCGCGGGAGTTTGACGCCCCGCCGCCGCCCGCGCTCACCGTCGGAGAACTCGAATCCGCGCTGCGCGCCATCGGCGAGGTGCGCGGGGAGGAGAAGATCCAGATCCTGGCCGTGCCGCAACGCGATACGGACGGCAACACCACGGTCGTCTTCGACCTGCCGCCGCGGACCACCGTCGCCGAGCTGAAGAAGAAGCTGCCCAAGCTGGCCGGCGCGCTCGGCCGCGACGTGTCCATGGTCGACATCGAGAAAGCCGGCACGGAGGTCCGCACCTCGCTGTGGCTCGCCGACAAGGACGCCTTCGCCGACACCCGCCCTTCCCCGCTCCTCAAGCGGCCGACTCAGCTTGACGCGTGGAAGGATGGGGTGCCCGTCGCCTGGAACAAGCGGGGGATCACCATCCGGCTGGCCATCAACAACCAGTCCTATGTGATCGCCGGGATGACCCGGTCCGGCAAGGGCGTCGGCGCCTCCAACCTCTCCGTCGGTGTCGCCTTCGACCCCCGCATCAACCTGCGGATCGTGGCCGGCAAGAACAACGGCGAGTGGGACCCATACGCCAAGACAGGGGCCGCCAGCACCTACTTCAAGCCCAGCCCGGAGCGCCTGCTCGCCCTCCTGAAGGCCCTCCTCGCTGACAAGGACCGGCGCGAGCGCGACCTCGGCAAGCTCGGCAAGAGCAAGATGGTCCCGGCCGTCATCGAGCAGATCGGCGGCATGGAACTCCTCGTCATCGACGAGGTCGCCACCTACACGCGCCCGGGCAAGCCTTTGCGGGACGAGATCCTTGAGGCGCTGATCGAGCTGTCAGCCGTGGCCGCGGGCGCGGGCATCCTCATGGTGCTCATCACCCAGTACCCGGAAGTCGACGTCATTCCGCAGGCGCTCGCGATGAACTGCGGCGCCAGGTGGGCGATGCGGGTGGAGAACGCCACCCAGTCGAACGCTATCCTCGGCGCCGGCCAGGCCGGCGCGGGCCGCGACGCCTCGAAGTTCGACCCGCCGCGCCCCGGGTTCGGCTGGCTGGTTAACCCGTTCGCCGGCGTCACCGACCTCGCGCGGAGCTTCGACCTGGACGAGGACGAGCGTGGTGAGATCAGCATGCTGCTGGAGAAGGCCGCGAAGATCCGCGAGCGGGCGGGGCGGCTGGCCGGTCAGTGGGACGACCCGATCGAGCGGCACCTCCTCAACGCCACCGGGTTGTCGTCGGCGGCCGGCGGCCCGAAGCGGGACGGTGCGCCGGGGCGCAGCGTCATCGCCCGCACGCCGGAGCAGCGCATGCAGATCGAGGCCTGCCGCGGCGCACTGAAGGCGATGGAGTCGCTCGGCCGTGACGTGGCGCAGCTGCGGGAGATGGCCGAACTCATCGGCGGCAGCATGACCGAGACCGGGCTCGGGGAGCTGCTGCGCGCGGCGGGCGCGGGTGGCACCGTGAAGATCACGATTCCGGGTCGTGAGGGCCAAGTCCGCGGCTACCGGCGAGATGACATCAAGGACGCGCTGGACCTGCTGCTCGGCGAGTAGTCGCCCGTTATGTCACGTCTTGTCGGGTGGATACGTGTGCATTTGCGGCGTCTTGCGGGCCGGATGGCGGGTGGATCGAATCCGGCTGGAAGCCAGCCTCGAAGATCGACTATCCATCCGGCAAGACGTATCAGAAGTGAACATATCCACCCTGCCAGGTGCGCTTCCGGCGCAAGCAGCGGACCGAGCGGCCCCAGCAGAACAGGAAGAAGGACACAGTGGACGACACCGCGAGCCGATGGGTGTACCTCATCGGGTCAACACTCACCAGGCCTGTCAAGATCGGGGTCACGAAGAACGTCGCCGCGCGCCTCGACGACCTCCGCGTCGGCTCCCCAGTCCCGCTTCACCTGATCTGGAAGACACGCGGAGGCAGGGCGCTGGAGAGCGGCCTCCATGAGTACTTCGCCCCGTATCGCATCCACGGGGAGTGGTTCGACTTCGGAGATGAGAACCCTGCTGCCCTCGTAGCGACCGCTGCGGTGATCATGGGTAGCCCCGCGCATCCCCAGCGCGTATCCACAGAGAGCCGTCTGCAAGTTGTTCACTCGACGCTGACCGCCGACGCGCCCAACGTGGTAGGGCACCTGATCAACGCGGCATCCGCAACCGGACGTGGCGCAGTAACCAACGCCGAGGCGTTCGCCTACCTCGCCACGGTCGACCCCGAGTTCACGCGCGGCAGCGACGAGAGCGAAGAGCAGTACCGCTCGCGCGTCGGCAAACGCCTTGCTGCTGCGCTGCGATCCGAAGGCGTCTCCGTGAAGGTCACCAAGGTCCCGGCAGTCGACGGTACGCGGGGCAACGGCTACCGACTCGAAGCCCTGCGATCCGCACTGGTCGCCAAGTTCGAGCGACGCCAGCCCGTCCGCACCGCGTGGCCGATGGCCAGCTCCTACTGAACAAACCACCTCAGACCACAAGGAGACCACTCATGGCAAAGACCTGGCAGCCGGGCGACGAGAAACGCTTCGTCCGCGACATCCAGCTCGGCAAGCCGTACTACATCGTCTACAAGATCGCCCAGAACCTGGCGCCGTGGGAGGACGCGGAGCTCTACTCCGAGATCCGCTTCACGAGCCGACTGCCGTTCACCAACACCCCCTGCACGGAGTACGGCTCCGACGCTGCCACCATCCTCCGCGGGCACGGCCCCATCCACGACACCCCGCCCCGCCGCATGCGCAACATCGCCGACGTTGCTGCCAGCGTCGGCGCACCCCTCGGCGACAACTACGAAGGCTTCCTCGACGAGGCCGAACTCCGCGGCTTAGAGAAGCAGCTCGCCGACCTGCCCAACCCGAAGCACCGGCGCTGGACCTGCTGAAACCCACCACCAACAAGAAGGAGATCACCGATGAGCGCCTACTACACCGCCGCACCCGGCCAGCCTGCGGGCGACCTGAAGTGCTGCGGCCAGCCGATGCGGGGTGTCGAAAGCGGCATCTATGAGTGCCAGCGCTGCGGCTGCCACGTGTACGTCGAGGACTTCCAGGTCGAGGACGTCCAGCACTGCCGTAGCCACCGCCGATAGCCCCGCACGTCCCACCCACCAGAACCGACTGGAGACCACCGATGCCGAACTGGCCGAACAAGCCGGTCGCGGACTTCACCGACGACGAGCTGGCCACCGCGATCGAGCAGCACGAGAACAGCGCCGACCCGGTCATCAAGCAGATCGTGCAGAGCTGCATCCGCGAGTGGGAACAGCGCCGCGGCCTCACCGCCTACCTGGAGGACTGACATGCCGACCACCAGCTACGGCCACGCGCTGGCCATCGGAGACCACACCGACCGCGACGACACCCCGGTCTGCTGTGACAGCGACATGACCGGCCAGGACCACAGCGCGGGCTACCTCGACTACACGTGCGGGGCCTGTGGCGCCGTCGTCACGCTCGACCCCAATGGCCTGGTGTTCAACATCGCCGACTGACTTCGCCGGGGCGCCCCTCGACGCCTGCCAGCAACCCAGGGGCGCCCCGCCACCCATCCACACGTCACCGCGCAGAGAGCAGCCCCACATGACCACGACCACCGCGGCGCCCGCAACCCGGCCGCCCGCCCTCACCCTCGACGAGCGGCTCGCCCTCGCCAGCCTCGCCATGGACGACCGGCTCGCGACCGCGGCCCTGGCCGTCGACGTCAACACCGCCCACATCCCGGTCGATCCGCTGCCCCAGATCACCATCCCGCTGCCGCCGGCCGCGGCCCCCACCCCGTACCGGACCCCGCTCGCCGCGCTCCTGCACCGGGCCCGGGTGCGGATCGAGACCGACGGGTGGGCGCGCGGGGCCTGCCGCGACGAGGACGGCCGACGGTGCGCGATCGGCGCCATCCGGGCCGAGGCCGACAGCCCCGGCCAGGCCGACGACGCGTCCGCGCTCCTCCTCGACATCGTCCGCCGCGGGTTCGGCGGCGACACCGTTCCAAGCTGGAACGACGCACAGACCAGCCCGCGGCCCGTGCTCCTCGCCCTCAGCCGCGCCGCCGACCACGCCCACAACCACAACCTCTAAGGAGAACCTCATGTCCAAGCCCAGCCAGCACGAACTCGACGTGTACGCCGACGAGAACGAGCGCATCGCCGCGTACCGGCGAGCACAGGCCGACCTGTACGAGCACACCGCCCGCGAAGCCGCCGCCGGCGTCATCCACGAGACGCCCGAATACCAGCGCCTCAACCAGGCCGTCATCGACGCCGGCAAGCGGCTGCCGAAGCGGTTCAAGCACCTCGCCAAGGGGGTGTGACCATGGGACTGTTCAGCCGCAAGCCCGCCCCGACCGTCATCGCCACCGGTGCAGAGATCGACGTCGCCGCCAAGGCGCTCGCCGCCGGCAACGACACGCTCGCCAACCAACTCTGCGACCGCGCCGGCTCGGACCGCCAGCGCGTGGCCATGGCCATCCTCGGCCGGTCCCTCGATTACGCGCCGCAGGACTGACCATGCCCCGCGAGTGCCAACTCTGCGGCGCCCCCGGCGGCTACCCATACTGCAGCGAAGACTGCCGGATTGCCGACAACCCCGACGACTACCCCGGCTACGACGAGGAGTAGGAGGCGCGAGTGACGGAGGCCTGCAAGCGTCTTGCTTGACCTGCCGATCACCGGTATGTCACAGTGCCCTCAGGGCAGGACACGTATGCCCGCAATCCTCAAGGCCCCCAGCTGCTGCCGGGGGCCTTTCGCATGCCCCGGGGAGGCCGCTGTGGACGTCACCGAGCTGTACCCCGACGACCTCGTCTACGAGCACGAGGCGACCGCGGCGACCGGCGTCCCTGGCCCCGTGATCCGGCAGTGGGCGCGCCGCGGGAAGATCCGCCGCTTCGAGGGCGACGGCCGGCTCACCGGGCAAGGCCACGAGTACAAGACCATGTACGCCCTGCCCGAGATACAGGCCCGGGCCCGCACCTACCGGCCGATGCCGCAGCGCGCCCGCCGCGCCGCCTGAAAGGGGGTCACGATGCCTCGCACACCGACAGCGCTGCTGATCCCGTGCCCCTGGTCCGGTGACGAGTACGATCCGGTGCCGCGCAGTTATGCGGCCTGGTTCTGGCTGTACACGCGGACGCGGCGGCTGCGCCACCTCCTCGGTCTGCACGACTACCAATACGTGCCGGCGATCAGGGCCCGCCACTGCACATGGTGCGGCAAGTCCGCCGCCTGATCGTCCCGCCGTCTGCCCACCGTCCCCGGGCGGCGGGACCCCATCCTCAGGGGCTTGGTCAACAGAGAGACCGGCCTTTCGCGAGCACTTCGGAGATGTCGACCTTTAAGCCATGCCCAAGATTCTCGTCGTCGGCCCAGATCGGTTCGATCGACGGATAGCCAGCACCCTTTGCAGTACCGTTCACCGCGTACTCAGTGCCGTTGGGGGCAGTGAATGTCACCTCGTCGCCTGGACGGCAGCGGAGAGTGCCAGCCGAAACCGTGAAGGGCCACTCGGTGAAGCGGGCTGATGTCACCGGGAGCGTGTGTGTATCTCCACGGTCTGAGCCAGTCACTGTCGATGCCGAGCGATCTTTGCTGCTCGTCGACTCGTCATCGTCGCTGCCGCAACTCTGTAAGCACGCAAACCCGATGATGCAGGCGAAAACCGCAACCGTGATCTTTTCGCCGCTACTGAATGGGCGCTGTCCGCTGTGTCTGTCAGCCATGATCCCCCTCAATGCGTGAGGGATACGGTACGACCCCGGAGAGGTCAGCGATGCCCAAACGCGGAGGTTACCGGGTGTGCACCGTCCCCGGGTGCCCCGAGTACACCGAGGGCGGCAGGTGCGAGCAGCACCGGCGTGAGGCAGAGAAGCGGCGCGGTTCGGCGAGGCAGCGGGGCTACGGCTGGCAGCATGAGACCCGGTTCCGGCCGGCCGTCCTCGCCCGCGACCCGCGGTGCGTGTGCACCGACGAGGAGCACGGACACGGGCAGCCGTGCGGGCAGCCGAGCGTGCACGCCGACCACTGGCCGCTCAGCCGGCGCGAGCTCGTGGCCCGCGGCCTGGACCCCGACGACCCACGGCACGGCCGCGGCCTGTGCGGTCCCTGCCACAGCAGCAGCACAGCGCGCGAGCAGCCTGGAGGCTGGAACCGATGACCGCGAAGCCCAAGGTGACGGTCAAAGAGCAGGCGGCTGAGCCGATGCCCATCGAAGCACCGCAGGATGAGGAGCCCAGGTGCGGAGCCCCTCACCAACTCGCCCTCCTGGCGCACCTGCACTGCTCTGAGCCGGCTGGTCATGACGGCCCTGGAGGCTCCCGGGCGGCCCTGCACCCGCACCGAGTGGTGCACGACGGCACCCTCTACGTCTGGGCCTGACCACCCCGGGTCACCCCCGCTGGTCCCGGTGGCCGGACTGTCGTCACCTTCTGTAACGGTCGGGGTGGGGGGACCCCCCGTCCCGGAATTGCCGGGGGACCGCCGGGGAGGTGGCTGTCCGTCTGTACGGGTCTGGGCGGTGCAAGATCGAAGTCCGTGATGACTCAGTGTGACCCTGCGCTGGCCGCAACGGCGGGCGCCGACGTGCCGCAACGGCACGAGGAGTTGATCAGTCATGGCAGGTATGGGACCGCCTCCCAAGCCAGCCGGGGAGCGACGTCGGCGCAACGCCACGGTTGCGATGACCCGACTGCCGGCGGGTGGCCGACAGGGAGAACCACCCAAGTGGCCGCTCATTGACGACGTCGTTGCTACCACGCAGCGGGACATGGCCCGCCGCCAAGCCGACGAGTACGAGCTCCAGCTGATGGAGCCGGACTTGCAGGGCCGGCAGCGGGCCGCGGTGCAGCGGAAGCTGGACGCCGCGCAGTCGGCAGCGACCGTGTTGGACAAGCAGATCGAGGCGACAGCGGCCCTGGAAGCGGAGCTGTGGTCGGACTTGTGGGCGACGCCGCAGTCGGTTGCCTGGGAGCGGCTCGGCTGGACTCGCGAGGTCGCCCAGTACGTCCGCTGGAAGGTGAAGGCGGAACTCGGCGACTTGGACGCCTCGAAGGAGGCCCGCCAACTGGGTGACCGGCTGGGGCTGACGCCGCTGGCGATGCTGCGGCTCCGCTGGGAGGTGGCCGCCGACGAGGTGGCCGAGCAGCGACAGGAGCGCACGGCGCAGGTCCGCAAGAAGACGGCCCGGCAGAGGCTGCGGGTGGTCGACTCGGAAGCGGCTGGAGGATCGTAATGGCCCAACTGGTGAAGCTGGAACCGGGCGACGTCCTCGTCCTCGGCAATGTCGGCGACGCCTTCACGGACGATGAGGCCGTCGAGCGCTTCGCCCGCACGATGAGGGAACTGGGTATCGAGCACGTGCTCCTCTTCGAGGGTGGCGTCGACCTGAGCAAGGTGTCCTCGGATGCCGTGGCGGGGACCTGACCATCCGGGTGAATTCCCCACTCTGGGCTGGCTGGTGGGGGAGTGGATCGAGGCCCACTGCGTCATTCCGGACGGCGACGACATCGGCAATCCGTACCTGCTCACGGACGAGATGTGGACGTTCCTCGCATGGCACTACCGGCTCCGACCGGACGCCACGGAGGACGGCTGGCGGTCGGCCTGGCACTACCGCCGCAGCCAGCTGGTGCGTCCGCAGAAGTGGGGCAAGGGTCCACTGACCTGCGCGATGGTGTGCGCCGAGGCGGCCGGCCCGGTCAGGTTCGCCGGCTGGGACTCGGGCGGCGAGCCGGTGGGACGGGCGTGGGAGACGCCGTGGATCCAGATCGCGGCCACGTCCGAGGACCAGACGGATAACGTCTATCGCGCGCTCGTCCCGATGATTGACGAGGGGCCGCTGGCGGATTTCATCCCGGACACGGGCGAGACCCGCATCAATGTCCCGGGCGGTGGCCGCATCGAGCCGGTCACCAGCTCGGGCCGGGCCCGACTCGGTCAGCGGATCACGTTCGCGGTGCAGGACGAGACACACAGCTGGCTGGAGGCGAACGGCGGTTGGAAGCTCGCCGAGACTCAGCGCAGGAATCTGTCAGGCACGGGCGGCCGCGCGGTAGAGACGACGAATGCCTGGGATCCGTCGGAGCAGTCCGTGGCCCAGCGCACTGCGGAGGCATCCGTGAAGGACGTGTACCGCGACCACCGGATTCCGGCGCCGGCGTCGCTGGCGAACAAGCGGGAGCGGCACAAGGCGCTGCGCGTCGCCTACGGCGATTCCTCCGTTCTCGCCGGCGGCTGGGTTGACCTGGACCGGATCGACGGCGAACTGGTTGAGATCGCCGAGAAGGACCCGGCCCAGGCCGAGCGGTTCTACCTGAACCGGATCGTCGCCGGTACGGGGGCGTACATCGATGGCGACCGCTGGGATCTGCGCCGCGAGCCGCGCGAGGTAGAGCCGGGCACTGCGGTGACACTGGGCTTCGACGGCTCTGACATCGACGACTGGACGGGCATCCGCCTGGAGACCCTGGACGGCTACCAGTTCACCCCGACCTACGGGCCTGATTCCCGGCCGACGGTCTGGAACCCGGCCGAGTGGAGCGGGCAGGTGCCGCGGCTTGAGGTGATGACCGCCTTCGACGAGGTGTTCTCTACTTACCGGGTGGTGCGCGCCTATCTCGACCCGCCGTTCTGGGAGTCCGAGTGCGACACGCTCGCCGAGCGGTACGGAGAGAAGACCGTCACCCGCTGGTACACGAATCGGATCGCGCAGATGCACGGCGCGGCCGAGCGGCTGGCGACGGACGTGACGAAGAAGGACTCGACCTTCCGGCACGACGGCTGTACGTGGGCCGGGCAGCACATCCGCAATGCGCGGAAGGCGGCTCGGCCGGCGGGCCGGTACTTGCTGAAGAAGGCGTCCGAGTCGCAGAAGATCGACATCGCCATGTGCTCGATCCTCGCCCACGAGGCGGCCGGGGATGCGGTCGCCGCGGGTCTGGCCAAGCCGAAGAGGCGCAGGGCGCGTGGATTCTGACCGAGAGGGGGCCGGATGCCTGAGCCTACTGTCCAGTCCCCGGAGTGGTGGCGTGACCGCCTGTACCAGGCTCTGTCCAAGCGGTCGGCGGAGACGAAGGTCTACGACGACTACTACGAGTGCGAGCATCCGCTGCCGCATCTGCACGAGAGGGCCCGGGCTCCGTTCCGCCGGTTGCTGAAGATGTCGCGGGCGAACTACTGCGAGCTGGTGGTGGACGCTTTCGTGGGGCGGCTGGAGGTGGCCGGCTTCCAGTCGGACATCGAGGGCGCCGCGGACGAGGCGGCGTGGGAGCTGTGGCAGGAGAACAACCTGGACGGCGGTTCTCAGCTCGCCTTTCTGGAGGCCGCGATCCACGGCACTGCGTACCTGATGGTGTCGCCGGTACGGGATGGGGGCTTCCGGGTCACACCGGAGCACCCGACGCAGGTCATCCTGGCCTATCGCCCGGACGCTCCCGGTGTCCCGGCAGCAGCTTTGAAGCTGTGGCTGGATGACTGGACGGCTCGGCTGTGCTGCACCCTCTACCTCCCGGACCGCATTTACAAGTTCGAGGCGCCGGAGCCGAAGACGGGCGGCAAGCCACAGTGGGTGCGGCGGGAGGTGGCCGGCGAGAAGTGGGGTGGCCGCAACGTCTTGGGCGAGGTGCCGTTCGGTGAGCTGGCGAACCGGCCCCGGATGCTGAAGCCGGGGGCCTCGGAGCTGCGGTCGGTGACCGGGATCCAGGACCGGATCAACAAGACGATCGCGGACCGGATGATGACGCAGGAAGCGGCGGCGTTCCCACAGAAGTGGGCGACGGGGATGGACATCCCGGTTGATGACAACGGTCAGGAGATCGAGCCGTTCGACGTGGCGGTGAACAAGATCCTGGTCGCCGAGGGCGATAACGCCAAGTTCGGGCAGTTCGCTGCCGCGGACCTTACGGGCTACCTGAAGGCCAAGGAGGAGGACGTCCGCGACATCGCGGCCATCACCTCCACGCCGCCGCACTACCTGCTGGGGGCGTTGACGAACCTGTCTGCGGAGGCTCTGAAGGCGGCCGAGGCGGGCCTCATCCACAAGATCTATCAGCGGCGCCGGTTCCTGGAGGAGGGCCTGGAGCGCACGATGCGCCTGGCCGGGTTCGCCTCCTTGCAGGCCCGGATCGTGTGGAAGTCCCCGGAGTGGCGGACGGAAGGCGAGCTGGTCGACGCACTGGTGAAGATGGGCACGCTCGGCGTACCGCGTGAGGTGCTGTGGGAGCGCTGGGGCGCTACACCGCAGGAGATCGAGCGGTGGCGTCGCCTTAACGAGGACGCTCTCGACCGGGCAATGGCGGGCGACATGGCGGCCGAGTACGGGCCCAAGCCGTCTGCGGAGGCCGATCCTTTGCAAGCTGGCCTTGAGGGGTAGGGGTGACCGTCGGCGTCCGGCGGATCGCGCTGCGGCACTACCGGCAGCAGCAGCGGATCACCCGGCTCACCGCGAACCAGGTCCAGGAACTGTGGCGGCTGATCGACATCGGCGACCTCACCGGCTCGTGGAACGCGGGCATCGGCCGAAGGGTGGTCCAGACGGTCACCGCGGGCCAGCTGGCCTCGGCGCGTCTCGCCGACGACTACGTGGACGAGGTCGTGGCCGCGGAGGGCGCCGACCCAGAGCGGCTGGGCGCTGTGCGGCCGAGTGCGTTCGCTGGGGTCGCCGCCGACGGACGCACCTTGGACTCGTTGATGTACCTGCCGGTCATCACGACAAAGCAGGGCATCGGGGCCGGGCTGGCCGCGCAGGATGCGCTGATGCGAGGCCTGCGACAGGCGTTGGCCTTGTCCGGCTCGGAGGTGGCCCAGGCCGGTCGGAGTGCCGTCGGGGCGTCGATGGCCGGCAAGCGCACCATCCAGGGCTACGTGCGCGTGGTTCAGCCGCCCGCGTGCGCGCGGTGCATCGTCTTGGCCGGCAAGGAGTTCGGCTGGAACAAGGGCTTCCAGCGGCATCCTCGCTGCGACTGCATCCACTTGCCGACCACGCTGATCGCCCGCAACCAGCACCGCGGCCAAGGCGCCGACGACACGGGCGGCCGCGGGTTCATGGACCCGCGTGGTTACTTCGACAGCCTGTCCAGAGCCGAGCAGGAACGCACCTTCGGTGAGGCCGGCGCCCGGGCCATCCGTGAGGGCGCCGACATGGCGCAGGTGGTGAATGCCCGGCGCGGCATGTACACCACGACCGCCTACGGCCGTGTCCTGAGCGCGACCCGCGAGGGCGCCACGCGCCGCGGTCACTTCTACCGTCTGGAGCGGCGCCGCGCGGTCGACCGCGGACTGGTCCCACCGAGCGGCCGTGGCTTCCACCTGCGCACGCCCCGGCTCATGCCCGAGCAGATCTTCGAGCTTGCCGAATCACGCGACGAGGCGATCGCGATGCTCCGTCGCTTCGGCTATTTGTCCTGACCGCGCGCAACGCGCGGCCTGATCCCGCAACGGGAGCACGCATGTCCGAGACCACAACCGAATCCACCGCTCCGCAGGGAAGCGAGGGCGCCGAGCCGGCAGAGGAGCCGGCCGGGGCGCCGGAGCCGACGGCCAGCGCGCCGCTCGGCCCGGCGGGGGAGAAGGCGCTCGACGAGTGGAAGCGCCGCGCCAAGGCAGCCGAGAAGACTGCGAAGGAGCACGCCGCCCGTCTGCAGGAGATCGACGACCGAGACAAGTCGGAACTCCAGAAGGCCACCGAGCGCATGACGAAGGCCGAGCAGCGCGCCACCGCAATGGTGGAGCGCGCAACCCGCGCCGAAGTGAGGGCGCTCGCGGCGGCCACCTTCGCCGATCCCTCCGACGCCGCAGCCTTCCTCAACCTGGCGGACTTCGTCGACGACGACGGCGAGATCGACAGCAAGGGCATCGAGAAGGCCCTCGCCGATCTCCTCAAGCGCAAGCCGCACTTGGCGAAGGAGGCGCCGCCTTCGTTCGACGGCGGTGCGCGCACCACGGCGGCGAAGCCGACCTCCATGAACGATCTCATCCGCCAGCAGGCGGGTGCGAGCTAACCACGTCCGGCCCGGTCTGATCCGGCCGGCCATTCTCGCGAAAGGCAGGCATCAGCCGTGGCCTACAACAACATCACGTCGCGGACCGACGCCGCGGCTCTCATCCCCGAGGAAGTCTCCAAGGAGATGCTCGGCAAGGCCGTCGAAGACTCGGCCGCGCTGAGCATGTTCAAGCGGATCCCGGTGGCCCGCGGCCAGGTCCGGCTGCCGATCCTGTCCGCTCTGCCGGTTGCCTACTGGGTCGCCGGCGACACGGGCCTGAAGCAGACCACGGAGGTGAACTGGGCGAACAAGTTCCTCAACGTCGAGGAGATGGCGACGATCGTCCCGTTCCCGGACAACGTCCTCGCCGACACCGACGCGGACCTGTGGGACGAGGCGGAGCCGCTGGTCCGGGAGGCGTTCGGGCGCCTGCTCGACTCGACGATCTTCTTTGGGACGAACGCGCCCTCCAGCTTTCCCACGAACATCCTCTCGGCCGCCACCGCGGCCGGGAACAGCGTGAACGAGGGCGCCACCGCCGCGCAGGGTGGCTTCTTCGGCGACATCGACAACGTGTACGAGAAGGTCGAGGCCGACGGTTTCGAGGTCAACGGCTTCGTCGCCGCAACCTCTGCCAAGAGCAAGCTGCGCCGGGCCCGCGACACCCAGGGCCGCAAGCTCGACGAATCCCGTATCTCCGGCGACATGCGCACCCTCGACGGCTACCCGATCCAGTACGCGATGAAGGGCATGTTCCCCCTCGCGGGTGGCGCTGGCGTGGACGGTGTGCGCCTGTTCGCCGGTGACTGGGACGAGTTCGTGATCGGTGTGCGTTCCGACATCTCGATGAAGATCCTCGACCAGGCGGTCATCCAGGACAACACGGGCGCGATCATCTACAACTTGGCCCAACAGGACATGACCGCCGTCCGCCTGACGTTCCGCGTCGGCTGGCAGGTCTCCAACCGCATCAACAACGAGCAGCCCACCGAGGCGTCCCGCTATCCGGTCGGCGTTCTGAAGACCGTCGGCGCCTAATCCGCACTCTTCCGGAACCAAGGAGGCCTGTCATGGCCGCATCGCGATCGAACAAGCCGGCCGGCGAGCCGGAGAACCAGCCCGTGCCTGAGGGCGACGACGTGGCGAAGGCCGTGCAGCACGCCACCGACAGGGCGCAGGAGCAGGGCTTCTACGGTGTCGCAACGGACCCGACCCCGAGCGAGCACTACACCGTGGCAGGCGTCACAGCCGGCAAGCCGACACCCGAGACGGACGTGGACCACGCCCGCGAGGTCCGGCAGAAGCTCGACGACGACGCGCGCAAGAATTGACACAGGGAGGTCGCCGTGGCTCTTCCCCCGTTCGCTACGGCGGCCGAACTGTCGACAGTGATGCAGACTCCGGTCGATCCGGCCGCCGCCGAGCTGGCGTTGGCGTCTGCATCGGCTGTGATCCGCAAATGGACGCGGCAGACGATCACGAAGGTCGTCGACGACGTTGTGCAGCTACGGGTCATCGACGTTGCGGAGCTCGTCTTGCCGCAGCGGCCGGTCATCTCGGTGTCCGAAGTGCGGGTCCAGGCTCTGGTGCTCGCCGACTGGGTGCTGTCGGGGGACCGGCTGCTGCGCACGGGCGGCTGGCGGTATCTTCCGGGCACCGCTTCCTATCCGGACCCTGGCATCGTTCAGGTGACCTACACGCACGGCTACGAGGAAGTGCCGGACGACGTCCGCGCCGTGTGTCTGGATCTTGCCGCGTCCACGCTGGCCAACCCGTCGATGCTCCGCCAAGAGGCTATCGACGACTACACGCGGACGTTCGCCGCGGAATCGCTGGGCTTGGGCGGCCTCTCCGACGCCCACAAGACGATGCTGGGCGACTACCGCCGCCGCATCGGCACGATGAGGCTGCGATGAGCCTGGATGCAGTCCTTGCGGCAGGCCGCCGGGCGGCCGAAGCCCGGATGCGCGACACGGTCCGCCTGTATGCGCAGGCACCGGACGTCTTCGACCGGGGTTCCGGTAACACGGTCCCGGGCGAGCAGACGACCCTCTACAGCGGCAAGGCCCGGGTGAAGGCCATCGCCGCATCGACGGGGGAAGAGACCGAGGCAGGCGAACGCGAGGTTGTGCTGCGCGAGTACGAGGTGCAGCTACCTTGGGCCGCTTCCTTGCCGGCCGGCACGCGGATCATGCCGGGCATGCGTATCGAGGTCACATCCTCACCGGACGCCCGCATGGTCGGACTGATCCTCTGGGTGGCCGGCGCGACATTCTCCGATCAGTCGACGGCGTGGCGGATCAGAACGGAGGACCGGTCATGAGCGCACGCTTCGACATGAGCGACGTCCGCCGCCTCGAGCGGCAGCTGGCCCGCGCGATTCCCCGGCTGCGCCAGGAAGTCCGGCAGGTCACGATGCGCGGCGCCGTGAACATCAAGCGGGACTGGCAGGCCAACGCCCGGCAGTCCTCGGGCCGTCACGCGCCGGCCTACCCGAACTCGATCGGCTTCGACTTGGCCGCATACGGGCCGGACATCTTCATGGCCATCATCGGCCCGGACAAGGGAGCCCCGCAGGGAGCCCTCGGCAACCTGCTGGAGTACGGCTCGGTGAAGAACCCTCCGCACCGCGACGGCGGCCGCGCCGCAGACGTCGAAGAGCCCCGCTTCGAGGCCCAGATCGCACTGCTCGCCGACCGCGGCCTGACCTGGGGGGCATGATGCCCTCGGCTGCCCAGCCCCAGATACTGCCGCATCTGGATGCGGTGAAGGCCGCCTTGGAGGCGGCCGGCCTGACGGTCTACGTGGGCGGAGCCCCCACCTCGAGCGCCTGGACGCCGCCGGACAAGTTCGCCGTGCTCTACCCCGACCCGGGCATGGCTGTGCGTGAATCGCTCGCGGACGAGCGCACCGAGTTCGACTCCACCATTCAGATCACGTGCGTGGGCGGAGACGTCGATCGTGCCCTGTGGGTGGCCGACCGCGTCCGCAGGGCGCTCGCGACGCCACTCGCCGTCCCGGGGCGCACCTGCTGGCCGCCTGAGGATCGGGGCGGCCCTCCTGTGGCCCGGGACGACGACGTCACCCCGCCGCTCTACTACGTCCCCGTCCAGTACCGCATCTGCTCCACACCTGCCTGATGGAGGGCACCCCATGGCAACACTCGCCACCCAGGTCATCGCCCTGGCCGGCCTGAACCCCACCTATGGCGCCGCGACCGGTGGCGGCGACAAGTGTGAGGTGGGCGACAGGATTTTCTTGCACGTGAAGAACGGCGGGGGCTCGCCCATCACCGTCACGCTCACCGCGACCGCCTCCCTGCGCGGGCAGGCCGTCTCCAACGTCACCGTCAGCGTGCCGGCGAGCGGTGAGCGGATGATCGGCCCGCTCAGCGCCGATCTCCTCCAGAACGCGTCGGACGGCCTGTGCGCCATCGGCTACAGCGCCGCCGCCTCCGTGACCGTCGCGGCGCTGCGGATCTGACCGCCGCCCTTCACCCACCACCTCTGAAGCCCTGCGCCCTCTGGCCAGGGCCTTTCTCATGCCCTGGAGGGCCCAATGGCTGACCTCATCAGCGATGGCAAGACCCGCGTGGCGTGGCTGTCGACCGTCGCCAACATCAACGCCCCGACGGTCACGGAGCTGACCGCCGGCGCCGACTACACCAAGCGCATCACCCCCGACGGCCTCAAGCTCGACCCCAGCACCGCGGATGTCGACACCGGCTCCCTCGCCTCCACTTTCGACACCAAGACGGTCGGCCGCGTCGGCTTCGACGTCGAGCTGACGTTCAAGCGCGGCGACACCGTCGGCGACGACGCCCCCTACACGACCCTGAAGTACGGCGTGTCCGGCTTCCTCGTGGTCCGGCGCGGCCTGGCTTACAACACCGCGTGGGCCAGCGGGCAGAAGGTGGAGGTCTACCCGATCACCTGCGGAGAGCCGCAGAACTCCAGCCCGGCCGCCAACGAGGTCATGAAGTTCGTGTCCCCGATGAAGGTGACGGACGCGCCGGCGACCGCCGCGACGGTGGCCTGATGACCAGCATCAGCGACATCCTGAAGCAGGCCAAGCCCCGGGAACGCACGGTCCCGATCTGCATCCGCGGCGACCTGGCCGGCGAGGTCGAGCGCCTCACCGAGGAGATCAGCAAGGTCTCCTCGGACTGGGAGCCGTCCGACCTCACCGAAGAGCACCCGGCCCGGGCCCTGGCCGCCCGGCTGAAGGAAGTCCGGGAGGAAGCGAAGGCAGCAGAGGTCCCCTTCACCCTGCGGTACATCGGGGACAAGGCGTACAGCGACCTGCTGGCCGCGCACCCGTCGCAGGACGAAGGGCAGCTGTTCGACGCCCAGACCTTCCCCCGGGCGCTGATCGTGGCGTCCTGCGTAGACCCGGTGATGACCGCGGAAGAGGCCGCCGAACTGTTCGAGGTCCTGAACCAGGGCGAGATCGACAAGCTGGCGAACGCCGCCTGGGACGTCCACACCTCCGTGGACATCGCCCCTTTCTCGCTCGCCGCCTCCGCACTCCTGGAACGCGTCTTCGACGTGAAGTAGAGGCGGCCCGCGCCTGGGGCGTCCCCCGGTCGGTGTTCCTCGGCCGCGTTGTGGAGCAGGGCGAACCGCTGTGGCTCGACGAGGACCGGGCCTGGGCGCTCGCCCTGCTCGAGGCCGAGGCCAACGCCTGCCCCGACTGCGGACAGCCCTGGGACGTCGCCACCGACAAGGCCAACGAGTTCGAGTTCAGAGCCCACCTGATCCGCTGCCACGCGTGCACCGCGTCCGCCAAGGCCGTCCAGGCGTACCAGGACAAGAACGGCTCCACGCACGGCGTGCACGTCCAGATCGAGCGCCCTACCGGGAGGTGACCTGTGGCCACTCGCACCGTCACCGTCCGGCTGCGCGCGGACATCAGCCAGTACACCCGCGGCCTGCGGCAGGCCGCCGACAACACCTCCCGGCTCGCCGGCGCGGGCGCCACCGTGGGTACGGCGATGCTCACCGGCTTCGCCGTGGCCGCAGCCTCGGCGGCCAAGTTCGACAAGGCCATGTCGAACGTGCGCGCCGTGACGAACGCGAACACGAAGCAGCTGGCCCAGCTGCGCGCTGCGGCCCTGGAGGCGGGGAAGTCCACCCAGTACTCCGCCACGCAGGCGGCGGACGCCGAAGCCGAGCTGGCGCGCGCCGGCGTCTCCGTCGCGGACATCACCGGCGGCGCCCTGAAGGGCTCGCTGGCGCTGGCGGCGGCCGGGCAGATGGATCTGGCGGACGCGGCGATCATCAGTGCTCAGGCCATGAACACGTTCGGCCTGAAGGGCAAGGACGTTGGGCATATCGCCGACGTCCTGTCGGCCGGCGCGAACAAGTCTGCCGCGGACATCAGCGGTCTGGGCATGGCTCTGCGGCAGGGCGGCTTGCTCGCCCACCAGACCGGGCTCGGCCTTGAGGACACGGTGGGAGCCCTGGCCGCGTTCGCCGACCACGCGTTGGTGGGTTCGGACGCCGGCACGAGCTTGAAGACGATGCTCCAGCGGCTCACCCCGCAGTCGGATGAGGCCCGCCAGATGATGGACAAGCTGGGCTTCACCGCCTATGACAGCCAGGGCAAGTTCGTGGGCCTCGCGAAGATGGCCGGCAACCTCCAGTCGTCGTTCGGCACCCTCACCCCCGAGGCCCGCAACGCGGCCTTTGCCACGATCTTCGGGTCGGATGCCGTGCGCGCGGCGACGATCCTGTACGAGCTGGGTGCGGGCGGGGTCCAGAAGTACACGCGGGCGGTCAACGACAACGGGGCCGCGGCCCGGGTCGCGGCGGTCCAGACGGACAACCTGGCCGGCGACATGGAGCGCCTGCGCGGCGCCATCGAGACCGCCCTCATCGAGGGCGGCAGCAGTGCCAACGGCGCCCTGCGCGACATGGTCCAGTGGGTCACCCGCGTCGTGGACGCCTACAACAGCCTGCCGCCCGGCGTGCAGCACGCCGTGACCCTGTTCACCGGAGTCGGGGGCGCTGCGTCCCTCGCTGCGGCCGGGATCCTTCTGCTGCTGCCGAGGATCGCGGCCACACGTACCGCGCTGGCCTCCATGGGGGTCACCGCAGCGCGGGCGCGGACCGCGGTCGCCGGCCTGGGCACCCTCGGCTCTGTCGTCGGCGTCCTGGCCGCTATCACCTACGGCGTCAACGAGCTGAAGAAGGAGATGCGAGACGCCCCGCCCAGCACCAGCAAGCTCACGAACAGCCTCCTGGACTTCGCCGACACCGGAAAGGTCTCGGGGGAGGCGGCCAAGGCGTTCGGTGCGGATCTTGACCAGCTCAACGAGGCAGTCAAGCAGATCGCGCACCCGTCGATGGAGGACCGGATCCGGCACTGGCGAGAGTCCATGGAGCTGATCACCGACGACGACGTTCTCGGCGGCGGATCCATGAAGCTCGACGACGCCAAGACGAAGGTGCAGGCCCTCGACCAGGCCCTGGCCCAGATGGTGCAGTCAGGCGCCGCCGAGAAGGCGAACAAGACGTTCAAGGAGCTGTCCAAGGGGCTCGACGGCACGTCGCTGGAGAAGTTCAAGTCCCTGCTGCCCGGCTACACCGACGCCCTCGCCGACGCCGACACGCAGACCCGAACCACGGCCGGCGGGCAGAAGAACCTCGCGGACGTTGCCAAGGTGACCGCCGACTCGTTGCAGGACCAGAAGACCGAGGCCGAGAAGCTGGCCGACGCTCTCAACGACCTGAACGGTACGGCGATCAGCACCGCCGAGCGCGAGATCAGCTTCCGCCAGTCCCTCGCCGACCTCACCGAGGCCGTGAAGGACAACGGCCACTCCTTGGACGTCACTACGGAGAAGGGCCGCGCGGTGAAGGGCGCGTTCCTGGACGCCGCCAAGGCAGCCATGGACCACGCCCAGGCGGTGGCCGAGCAGAAGAACAGCCAGGAAGCCGGCCAGAAGGTGCTCGACAAGGACATCGGCCTGTTGCGCAAGCAGATGGAAGCCGCCGGCTTCTCGGCCGACGCGATCAACAAGCTCACCGCCGCCTACGCCCAGCTGCCCGCGTCGAAGACCACCGCGGTGACCGCCAAGACCGAGTCGGCGATGCGTGATCTTCAGGCCGTCAAGGACAAGGTGGAGCACACCAAGGGCAAGACGGTCACGATGGGCGCCCTGACCGGCGACGCCCGCAAGGCCCTGGAAGCCCTCGGCTTCAAGATCCGAGACACGCACGGCAAGACAGTCGAGATCACCCTGCCCACCGGCGGGCCGCGGGCGGCCGCCTCAATCATCCAGGGCTACATCAACGACGTGCACGGCAAGGACGTCGGCATCGGCGTCTACACCACCCACTACTACAAGACGGTCCAGCAGGGCGGGGCGCACTCCGGGCCGCAGCTGCCCGGTATGCCAGGCAGCGCACGCGGCGGACTCGTCCCCGGTTATGCCGAGGGCGGTGGCGTCCAGATCGGTCCGAACGGACTGATCCACGGTCCTGGGACCGGGCGGTCGGACAGCATCCTGGCGTTCTTCGCCAGCGGCGCCGTCGGCCGGATCGCGAACACGGAGTTCGTCGTCAACGCCGCGTCGACCAAGAGGTACCTGCCACTGCTGACGGCGATCAACGCCAACCGCATCCCCGGCTTCGCCGCTGGCGGCCTGGCGGGCGGCGGCATCCCCGGCTTCACCTACACCCCGACCGGCACGCCGGTGCTCGGCGGCCCGACGGACGCCAAGCAGCGCTACGACAAAGAGATCGACGACCTGAAGCAGGCATGGGACGACCTGACCAAGGCGCTGAAGGAACAGAAGAAGGCCGCCGACAACCTCAAGTCGGCCGAGGCCAACCTGAACAAGGTCCGGCACCGCAAGCACACCAAGGCGCAGCTGGAGGCCGCGGAAGACCGGGTAGGCAAGGCCCGGAAAGAAAAGCGGTCCGCCGACAGCACGGTCCGGGCCAAGCGCAAGAAGGTCAACGAGGCCGACGAGGAACTGGGGCTGAAGCACGGCCAGAAGGCGCCGGGCGCGTTCAACCTCAAGGCCTACGAGACCCAGCTGAACGAGAGCGTCGCCTCCACCGAGAGATGGCGGAAGAGCCTGAACAAGGTCGGTGCGCGAGGCGGGGCCGAACTCCAGAAGATGCTGGAGGGCATGGGTGAGGGCGGATACGACCTGGTCAACGCCCTGGCCGGCGCCTCCGACAAGGAGTTCAAGCGGATCACCGAGAAGTTGAAGAAGACCGGTGATCTCGCCAAGGCGACCCTGGGCGACTTCACCAAGCAGCTCAACAGCTCCACCAAGGAGTCCCAGCAGTTCGCCGCCGACCTCCAGAAGCTGGCCGCCTCCGGGTTCGGGGACCTCGCCCAGGCGCTGGCCGCCCAGGGCGACGCCTCCGCGATGGAGCTGGCCCACCAGGCGGCCGGCGACAGCAAGGCGGCCCGGTCGGCGAACGACTCGGTGAAGAACGCCCAGAACTCGCTGAGCGGCGAGGATCTCACCAACAGTCTGGTCCTGCTGTCGACGCTCCGGGGCGGCCCGGGCCGCGGGTTCGGGGACCTCATCTCCGCCGGCCTGGACGTCGCCACCATCCGTGCCCTGGTCCCGAAGATGACCGCCCAGATCAAGGCCCTGCCACCCGCCAATCGGGACGAGTTCATCCGGCAGTGGACGCAGCAGGGCGGCAAGGCGATGGCCGCCGGCGGCATCCTCACCCGCCCCACGATGGTGCTGGGCGGAGAGGCTAGCGTCCCGGAGTCGTGGATCCCCTGGAACAACTCCGAACGGTCGCGTGCCCTGCTGGCGAAGTCGGCGGCTGCGATGGGCTACCAGCTGGTGCCTGCTGGCCGGTACGGCGGCGGTGCCATGGCGGCCACTGCCATCGCCCGCGAGGTCCAGCGGCAGATCACCATCAACCTCTACGGCGCCCGCCAGACCGCCGCCGAGCAGGCGCACGACATCGCCCGCGTCATCAACTTCGTGGGCTGAGGAAGGGGGCGCGGATGCCGTACACGCCGGGTGCCACCCTGGACGGCCTCCAGGCAAGCCTGGGGGATCTCACCCTGGGGGGCGTCGACTCCGCTGGCGTGGCCTGGTACCTCCAGACCCTGGAGGGCTGGGATTCCCCCGATCTCCGGTCGTCGTACACCGACCGTGAGGGAGACCACGGGAGCTGGGCGTCACCGGCCTATCTCGGGGCCCGGCCGCTCACCCTGGGCGGCACCATCGTCGCTCCCTCCCGGGAGGACCTGGACCTGGCCATGGACCGGCTGCGAGCGGCGGCCTCGCTCACCGACACGCTGCTGGTGGTGCAGGAGACCATTCCCAAACAGGCCGTGGTCAGGCGCAGCGGGAAGCCTCTCATCCAATACGTCAGCGCCAACACGGCGACGTACAGCGTGATGGTGACCGCGGCGGACCCCCGCCGGTACAGCATCACGTTGCAGACCGGGACGACGGCTCTGCCGTCCACCACAGGTGGGCTGACCCTGCCGGCGGCCACGCCCTGGACGGTGTCGGCCACGACCGTCACGGGCGCCATCACCGCGACGAACCCGGGCACCTTCGCCACCCGGCCCGTTTTCACGGTCGCCGGCCCCGTTCAGAGTCCGAAGGTCGTCGTGGATGACGGCGGCGGCGAGCCGATCTCCCTGTCGTACAGCCAGACCCTGATCAGCGGCGAAAGCCTCGTCATCGACTGCGCCGCCCGGACCGTCATGCTCAACGGCACCGCGAGCCGGCGCCGCTACCTCACGGTCACCACGTGGCCCGAGATCCCCGCCAGCGGCACCGTCCGGATCGAGTTCCGCGCGGCCATCTACAACTCGTCTGCCACGCTCACCGCGCAGTGGCGGCCCGCATGGATGTGAGGAAGGGCCCCCATGCCTGACGCACTGTGGACGAACAGCACCACCTACGACGCGCAGGAACTGCGACGCGCGACCGCGATGCAGGTCATGACGAACGGCACCGCTCGCGGCGGCCGCTCCGGGATCCGGCCCGGGTCCGGCGGCTACGACGTCTCCGTCTCCGGGACCACCATCACCGTCACGCCCGGCGTGATGGCCGTGTCCGGCCCGTCCGGCGAGGGCGTGTACATCTGCCCCCTGGACGCGTCGTTCACCCTGACGCTCACCGCGGCGCACGCCACTCTGCCCCGGATCGACCTGGTGTATCTGCGGGTGTGGGATACCGACCTGGACGGCACGGGCCTGCGCAAGTCCGAGCCGGTGTACCTGGCCGGGACGGCCGCGGCCACGCCGGTCGCCCCGACGATCCCCGCGGGACAGACCGGGGTGGAGCTGGCCACCATCAGCGTGCCGGCGGCCGGCGGCGGCTCGCCCTCGGTGAGCCAGACCATCCGCCCGTACACCGTGGCACCGGGCGGCATCCTGCCGTCGAGCGCGGCCCCGGCCGGCCCGTACACCGGACAGGCCTATTACTCGGGCGGCAACCTGCTGATCTGGAACGGCAGCGCCTGGGACACCTACCAGAAAATGCCCGGGGCCTGGACAGCCTGGACGCCGACCTGGACCACGTCCACGGGCGCGCACACGCCGAGCTGGGGAAACGCCACGGTCGACTGCCGCTACACCAAACTCGGCCGACTGGTGATCTACAGCATGAACATCGCCTTCGGGACCTCAACGAACTTCGGCTCCGGTGTGGTCGCCGCCGACAACTGGACGTTCTCCCTGCCGGTCACGGCCGCCGCGACGAACTACCCGATCGGCAAGGCCTCGATGGAGCCGGGTGCTTCCCGGGGCGTGTCCGGGCTCGCGCAGACCAACACCGACGGCACCTCCATCATGATCCACATCGATTCCGGGGCCGTGAACGGGAGCACGGTGGCCGCCGGTGTCGTCGACAGCCTCTCCCCGTGGACCTGGGTGTCCGGGAACCGGCTCACGATCGTCGGACAGTACGAGTCCACGACATGACCGGCGGCCCCTACCAGCTCGCCTGGTACGGCGTCGACATGAGCACCGGCGGCATCGTGGAGGATCTCCCCTCCCTGAAGCCGTCCGGCGCCCTGACCCGGCGGATGGGCGCGTCCACCACGCTGCAGGTCGAGCTGAGCCTGGACGGCGCACCCGCCGAATGGGAGTCGGCCACCGCCCCGGGCCGATCACTGCTGGTCGCGGTCGACACCACCACCGACACCCCGCTGTGGGCCGGCGCCGTCCTCCCGCGCGACGGTGGCAGCGCGGACACGGTGCAGCTCGGCGCCGCCACCCTGGAGGCGTACCTGGACTGCCGCTATCCAGGCACCCAGACGCTGCTCCACACCGACCAGGCAAGCGTCGTTTCCGCCCTCGTAACCCCGGCCCTGACCGGCGGCCCACCGTTCGTCATCGACGCGGTCGCGACCGGCACGACCATGGACTACCTGACCGACGACGGCGACGACAAGACGATCCTGTCCTGCCTGACCGAGATCATGGGCCTGGACGGCGGACCCGAGTGGACCATTGACGTGGTCTGGAACGCCGGGCACAACGGCTTCCAGTTTCCCCTGCGGATCCGCAAGCAGGTCGGTCTGCAGGACGCCACGCCCGAGGCCGTCTTCGACTTCCCGGGCTGCGTCTCGGACTACCTCTTCAGCGAGTCCTACGAGAAGGACAAGGGCGCTACCCGGGTCCGGGCCCGCGGCGAGGGTGAGGGGTCATCCCGGCTGACGTCGGCAGCGCAGGACGCCACCGCGCAGCTGGCCAACGGCTGGCCCGTCTGGGAATACCGCTACACCCCGGCCACGGGAGTCACCGACCCCAACCAACTGAACGCCCACGCGATCAAGTCCGTTGGACTGATGGCCGAGGGCGCCCAGGTATGGACCATGCAGGCCATCGCCTCCCAGGCCCCGCGCCTCGGCACGGACTGGGGGCTGGGCGACACCGTCCGCCTCGCCGTCGAGACGTCGCGCCGGCACCCCAAGGGCGCGGACGTCGTCGCCCGCTGCTGGTCCTGGGAGCTGGAGCCCGGCGCCGACCGCGTCCGCCCGATCCTCGTACAGGAGTGAGCCGATGAGCGCAGTGCGCCAGCTCGACCAGCTACCGCCCGACGCGACGACCCTCGCCCGCAAGGTCGCCGAACTGGAACGCCAGGTGAAGGAACTGCGGGCGGCCCGGCGGCTCACCGCGGCGACCATTGGCACGATGCGCACCGCCACGACCGGGTCCCGTGTCGAGATCAGCCAGGAGAGCCAGGCCGTCCAGATCTACGCCCAGGACGGCGAGACGCTGCTGGCCGAACTCGGGCCCGAAGAGACCGGCGGCGGCGGACTGTGGACCCGCGGCCTCCAGACGCCGAACAACATCGCCGCCTCCCTGACCTCCGGGCAGCTCCAGTTCCAGCCGGCGGAACAGGGCCTGGTCGCCGTACCCGCAGGCATCACCTACGACTCCGACGCCTACCAGTACACCGACCTGATCCTGACCTCGGGGAACGTCGCGCCCACCGCGCACCGGGCCATCATGACGCTGGAGAGCACGTTCGAGGGCGGCAGCCCCTACGTGTACGTCCAGGGCGAGAACAGCACCCAGTGCAACCTGGACATCCTCGGCGTCCTCACCGCATCGAACATCGCCTACGGCCAAGTCAGCATCACGCCCAGCGCAGCAAACACGCCCACATCTGTGACCGTCACCGGCCTGGGGCTGAAGGGGACCACCTTCTACGGGCTGGCCACCGCCAACACCGTCGTGCCCGGGAGCCAGGTCACCGGCGTCGGCGTATCCAACGCCAGCTCCAACGGGATGACCATCTGGGCTACGCGCACCACTACAACTGCTACGAACGTGAACTGGATGGTGATCGGGATATGAGTGTGACCTTCGAACCGGCGCTGTGGTACTCCGTCACAGCACAGGACGACAACGAGGCATGCGCGAACTTCGGGAAGACGTTCGACGTCAACCCGTTCTACTCGAACGCCGGCACCAACTGCTACGTCCAGTGCGGCCTGTGCAAGCACAACATGACCATCACCTCCGCGACATTGCTGGACCCTCAGCCCGAGCTGTCCTAACCCGCACCACCCCCGCCTGCGCCCCGGACTGGGCGCCTTTTTCATGCCCAGAAGGAGGGCCGCATGGCCTGGTATCCCGGCGCCAAGAGGATGGAGCTGCAGCCGGAGTCGGACGCGCAGCCGGCCATCAAGCCGACGCAGTTCATCCTGCACAGCATCGTCGCCCCGTGGACGCCCGAGCGTACCTACGAGTACTGGCGGGACAGCACGAACCTGGAGTCGCACTTCGGGCTCGGCTACGACGGCAGCCTCGCGCAGTTCATCGGCACGGAGACGCGCGCGGACGCGACCGGTGCGGCGAACCGTCGGGCTGACGGGACCGGCGCGGTGTCGTTGGAGTCCGCGTCGAATACTTCGGCGTCGGATCCGTGGACGGCCGCGCAGGTCGAGTCGATTATCAAGCTCGGCGTGTGGCTGCACGAGAAGCACGGCATCCCGCTGCGGGCCTGCCGCACCGCCAGTGATCCCGGCTTCGGCTACCACCGCCTCTTCAAGGAGTGGAACCCCGACGCGCACAGCTGCCCAGGCGACGCGCGCATAAAGCAGTTCCACGACGTGATCATGCCGGGCATCATCGCCCGGGCCACCGGCAAGACCACCCAGGAGGACGACGTGCTCTCCGACGCCGACATCAAGCGGATCGCCGACGCGGTCTACACCAAGCTGCTGAAGACGGACGGCGTCCTCGACGCGCCGGCCGAGGCCACCGACTACAAGACCAACAAGTCCTGGACCTGGCAGTCCCACATCCAGGACGTCACCACCCGCGTCCGCGCACTGCAGAGGGCCGTCGACCGTCTCATCGCCAGCCAGACAAAGAGCTGACGTTGATCCTCAACCTGACCCCGCACCCGATCCGCCTGTACTCCGCCGAGCGCGAGGACGGCAGCGACGACTTGGAGTCGCACCTGCGTGAGGTCATCCCGCCGGAGCCGATTCCTGCCCGGCTGGCGACGATCGAGCTGGGCGGTGGCATCACCTTCGAACTGGTCGAGTTCGGTCACGCCCAGAACCTGCCGCCCAAGCGGGACGGCTATCAGTACATCGTCTCCCTCGTCGTGGCACTCGCTCTCGCCGACCGACGCGACGACCTGCTCGTGCCCTATCGCGAGGTCCGGAACAGCTCCGGAACCGTCATCGGCTGTCGCTCCCTCGCACAGCCCGTCTGAGAATCGAGCTCCCTTATGAGAATCTTCGGACGCGAACCGGTGGTCGTCCTCAACGCGCTGTCCGCCGTGCTCGGCCTCATCGTGTCGCTCGGCTTCACCGGGCTCACCGCGGACCAGGCCGGCGCGATCGTGGCCGCGGTGTCAGCGATCCTCGGCGCGATCGCCGCCGCGATGACGAGGCCGGTCGCCCCGCAGGCGTTCACTGCGGTCGTCGCGGCCGGCGCGGTCCTCGTCGCCGCGTTCGGCTACGACGTCTCACAGGCCACCGTCGGCGCCATCAACACCGTCGTCCTCGCCGGCCTCACCCTGTTGACCCGCGTGCAGGTGACGCCGTCCAGGCCCGCCGCGCCAACCGGGCCGCGGGGAGCCTGAAGAGTGCGCCGGGTGGTTCGCTGGCTCAGCGGACGCCTCGGCGCGCGCGGGCCGTTCCTCGTCTTCATGGGGGTCGGGAAGACCTGCTTCGGCTTCTCCTTCATCTTCACCCCGCCGTGGGCGCAGGACGGCCTCAGCATGCTGCTGCGCTTCGCCCCACTGCACTGCTGGGCGTGGGTATGGATCATCGCCGGGACAGCCACGTTCATCTGCGCATGGATCCAGTTCGGCCAGGACGGCTGGGGCTTCGTCGCCGCGAGCATCCCGCCCGCCGTGTGGGCGTTCACCTACGGCTGGGCCGGCCTGCTCGGCGACTACCCGCGCGGCCTGTTCCTGTTCGGCTGGTACATCACATCGCACTGTGGGGTGATCTGGTGCGCGTCACGAGTCCCGCCTGATGCCGGATCACCCCGGAACCTCGGCCAGGCGGCTGAGGGGAGACCCGGGTGAACGGAATCTGGGGACTGGTCGGGGCGACCATCACGGTCGTCGGCGTGATCACGACAGGGTTCTTCACCTACCGGGGGACGCGTACCGCCGCGGCAATCCAAGCCGGCCCGCAGGAGGAAGCGCAGCAGTTCGCGGTTCTGCAGGCGACGGTGACGCGGGTGGACCGGGAGAACAAGGAGCTGCGGGGTCGCCAGTCCAGGCTGGAGGCCCTGGTGCGTGCGTGTACGTGGACGATGGACCGGTGGGCCCGCCAGATGCATCAGGCCGGCATAGACCCAGAGCCGCCACATCCCTTGGTGGACGAGTACAACCGAACTGGAGTGTGACCCACGCCCGAACCCGTCCCTGTCCAGCCGCAACCGGACCCGACCGCCGCGGACGCGGCGACCCTCGAGGAGATGGGGGTCATCCCGGAGCAGCCCGTTGCCGACCCGGAGCCGCCCCCGCCGCCGGTGTACGAACTCGACAGCCCGGCCTGACCGCGCGCCCCCACCATCCCGCCGTCGCGGGGGAGTGGGGGCGCTTCGTCGTGTCAGAACGGGGCGTCGCCATTGCCCTCGATGCAGAGCCGGAACTCCCCATCGGGGGAGTCGATCCAGTCTGAGGTGTCCCGACGAACGAACGCGCCAGTGCGATTGCCGATCAGGAGCGTGCCCTCGGTGAGGTTGGCCAGGTCGGAAGTCGCAGCAGCACCGATCGTGGCGAAGAGAGTTCCACCCCACGTCCCGGAGCCGTCCTTGCTGAGGTCAGCGTTCACGCTCAATAGGCGGCCATCGTCCAAGCAGAGGACCGCGTCACCAAGGTGATTGTTCATGCTCGGAGGCTAGCCAGCACGTCAAGCAAGGTGAGCCTAATCGGCCGCGAAGACGGCTGAGTTGACTGGCCTGCACTCTCGATAACATGCCATATCGCGGGCGCAAAAACGGTACAATTAGCCATGCCGGAATACTCCGAGGAACATCCCTCCATCATCAAGATCGCCCCACTCCAGGTTGGTGCCGTGCGACTGACGTGCGCCATCTATCCGGAGGAAGCGCGACATGGGGGACTCATTCGAGACCTGTCGCCCCAGTTGGCCCGTCGCCTGTCCATTGAGCTGCTACAGGCGGCTGAGGAAGCCGAGTTGAATGACTCGCGGTACGGACGATCGTGAGCAGCACTCTCGTTCCGCAGCAGCCAGACTCCACCCCCGCCGTCTACGACGCTGCGACGCTTGCCGTTCTGCACGCCATGGAAGAGGCAGCCGAGAAGCACCTCGACGCCATCCGCCCCCACAACACGAAGCGCGGCTACGCCAACGACTGGGCCTTGTGGGAGGAGTTCCACGACTGGCTCGCCGAACGCACCGGTCAGCCACTGCCGTTGACCGTCGTCACCAAGGGCACGTTCGTCGGCTTCGTCGTCTGGCTCGACACCGTCAAGCTCGCCGCACCCAACTCGATCGACCGGCGAATCACCGGCGCCACCGTCACTCTGCGCGGCCGCGGCATCGAGGTGCCGAAGGCCGTCACCGTCGCCGCGCGGCAGGCCCTCAAGCCGCTGAAGAACGACCCCGAACGCATGGCGCGCGGCAGGGGCAAGGCTGCCGCAGCCACCCCCGAGCAGCTCCGGCAGATGAACGCGGCCGTCGCCGACGGACTCACCGGACTCCGCGACCGCGCCCTCTGGCTCATGGCCTTCGCCATCGCCGGACGCTCCGCCGAAGTCGCCGCCCTCCGCGCCGACACCGTCGTCCACGTCAGCCAAGGACTCGAAGTCCACGTCCCCGCCGTGAAAGGCCGCCCGCCCCGCGACGTCGTCGTCCACTACGGCAAAAACCCCGACACCTGCCCCGTCCGCGCCTGGCTCACCTGGCGCACCGCCGCAGGCATCACCACCGGGCCCGCCTTCCTGCCCATCACCGTCCACGGCCGCCTCGGCGACCGCGCACTCTCCGCGGAAGCCGTCCGCGAAATCATCGCCCGCAACGCCGAACGCGCCGGCCTCTCCGTCCGGCTCACTGGCCACAGCATGCGGGCAGGGTTCATCACCACCAGCCGCCGAGCAGGGAAGCGCGAGGAGAAGATCCGCGAACAGTCCGGCCACGCCGAGAACAGCCCCGCCTTCTGGGGGTACATCCGCGAAGCCGACAAGTGGACCGACGCCGCTTCCGAGGACATCGGGCTGTAGCAGCTGCCTACCGCAGATAGTTTCCGGAGTCGGCACTCTCCCGGACCGCTGTTTCCGCAGGTCACCGCCAGGATTACCGCAGATAATGTGCCGCTATCTGCGGTAACCCGCAGGCGTTTCGGTGACTTCAGCGGACACCCCCGTGCCACAGTGGCGACGGCGCCCGCCTCGCCCCCCCCGTCGAGGCGGGCGCTGTCGTGTGCAGCAGATTCCCGTGGCCGATCTCTTTCGCTCTGGCTTGTTTGTGATGCATGGTGGTCCGCACGGGACGCCCCCAGCCCCCAGGTGGCTCCCCTCTCGGGCCCTGCCGTCTGCCGCGGACGGCGGGGCCCGCCGCACCTCCCGGCTCCCCACGGGAGGCTTCGCGGCTGTCATCCCTCCAGGTAGCCGAGCGCCGAGTCCGGCCGGCAATGCGGACAGGCTGCGACGCCTTCGACGAGGGCCCGGAGCGCGGTGCTGCGGTCGACACCCTTCGACCGCTTGCCCGCATTCCAGCAGCCACCCTCGTGGACGTACACGGCGGGCGTGTCCCGGCCGATGCCCAGTTCCAGCAGCCAGTCCGGGGCCGGCGGCCGGGCCTGCTCGCCGCGCTGCTGCTCCTGCTGCTGCCGCTCGGCCGCCGCGATCTGCTGCCGGACCCGGTCGAGGCTCACGGCGAGCCACGTCTCCAGGGTGCGGAGACGGGGCAGGTCAGGCGGCAGATCGTTCACGTGTTCGATAATAGGATGATGGTCGTGACGAGCAACCCGAGCCCCGGCCGCTACCATCTGCTGCTCACCGTCGGCGGCCGGCCGGTCCAGCATGGCTGGTGGGATGCCGAGGCGACCGCCCGGCGGAAATTCAAGCGCTGGATCGGCGACTGGGGCAGGCCCGGCGCGCGCATCGTCCTCACTGACGATGAGACCGGCGAGACCTTGACGGCCTGGCCCGAGGAGGCGTGAGCGTCTGCCATCCTGGCGGCGACGAAGGAGGGGTCATGGGATATCGCCCGCACCCGAACCGCGATCGCGCACTGAAGCAGCTGGCCCGCAAGGAGCGAGTCATCGCCCGCCGCTGGGTCACCGAGACCGGCAGCCTTGCCGAGGAGTACGACTTCCCGGGCCAGTCCTTCCAGGTGCTCGCCGCCCGTATGCCTGAGGCGCAGCCTGGCCTGTACGTGATGTCCACGCGCGGCCCCGTTGTCGGTGGCGGGTCGTAGGCTGGTCGTATCTATCAGCCCATGCTCTGGTGCTGGTGCCGCCCCGGCCGTGATGCAGCCGGGGCGGTCTGCTGTCAGACGCCCGAGCCCGCGTGCCGGACGAGCTTCTTGAGCTCCATCTCCACCGTGTACCGGTCCAGCCCCGTCGCCTCGGCGTGCGCGGTGATCCCGGCCTGCACCTCGGCAGCCTGCTCGGCGGTGAGCTCACCCCGCTGCGCCGCCTCCCAGGCTGCGGTCTCCAGGCTGATCAGGTCGGCGGGGAAGTCGATGTCGCTCACGAGTGCGGATCCTACGCGGCGGTCGCCACGTCCCCGCGGACCGTCGCCACCCACTCGTCTCGCAGCTGCTCGTACCGGGCCCGGGTCGGCCCCCACAGCCAGCCGCCCGTCTCCTGCATCAGCGCGCGGATCTCCGCCTGCACAATCTCGGCCGGCCGCGGCGCACCTTCCGGTGGGGGAGTCGTGGACATGGCGGTCAGCGTAGCCGCGGGGTCTGACAGCGGGCAGGGCGAGCTGTCCGATAAGTTCCGCTCAAGGGAAAATTGTTCTGGCCATGTATGAACCTTCAGTTACATTCACTCCTCGATCAGGAGGTCGGTGTAGATAAATGCAGGCTTCACGCTTCCCATATCGGCCGTTTAGCGATTGACTATCAGTCATGTGTCACGGCGGATACGTCGCTGGCATGTACTCGTGGCTGTGTCGGCGCCAACCGGACCAGCCAGCGATCCATGGGTAAGACGAGATCAGCAGTCTCCAGGGGGCGGCCATCTTGGTCGAGACGAGTTCGCACCACGCGGTACGCAACGGTGTCCACCAGCAGGCCCAGAGCATGCGCCTGATCCTCTGGCAGCTCAACGCAGCCCAACTCCGCAGTGTACGAGGCGTGCGGTCGACGGTGACCCCTCCACCAGGAGGCGATGAGCATCGCCGACCTGCCGCCTGGGTCGAGGCATTCCACGGTTGCATGTCGAAGCATGATCCCCGGACGGACTCCGAGGCGGTTCGCAAGTTCGGCGGTCGCTGGACGCGGTCTGACGTCGGTCGTCTCGACGTTGTGCGGCCAGGGTGCATCAGGGTCGGTGAGAGTGCGCATGGCAGGAGGATGTGCCACGTAGACAGCTTTGCGCTCCTCGCCTTCGAGTACGCCGGCACGCCGGAGTGAGACGTAGGCGAGGCGGACTGTCTGAGGATGCACGCCCAGCTCTGTAGCCAGCTCGGTGCGGGAGGGTAGGGGCTCCCCGGAGCGCCATTCCCCGGCGGCGATGCGGCGGCGGATCTCGCTGGCGATCCGTCGGTAGCGGGCTTCTGGCACCCGAACCCCTAGTCGATCTTGGATAGGGATCAGACGCTACGGAGTGCTCCGCTTGCTGGATATATCCAGTGGGTATCCGGGCGTTGGTGGGCCGTTGACAGATGAACAGAGTTCGGCTCCGCGGGGTTCAGGTTTCCGTCGGCGCCGATGGATCCACTGCGCGAGCGCGTGTCCCCGCGCTCTTGCGGTGGTCCCGAGTGACTGTGCTGGCTGCATGCGCGGTACATTCACTCGAACGAGTGAGCGAAGTGCAAGTCTGCGCGCACTCGGTGAAAGCCGGGCCCGACATCCCATCGCCTCTGAGGACGGCGTTCCCTTGGGTGTCGGGCCCGGCGCTTTAGGTCGTCACCTGCGCCCAGTGTGCCACTGGGAAACAAGCGGGAAAATATCTTGCCGTCGCGTGCGTACACACGCACACACATGCATGCCACCAAACAGGGTTTGGGCAGGTCAAGTGCCTTGTCGACGATGAACCGCATGGTCGCGAGATAGACCGCTACGCGAACTGGGAGTTCCAGAAGAACTTCGACGCGTACTTCGGCTGACCACCCGGGCGAGGACGGCCAGCGGCACGGCGCCCGCGCACCAGCCGGCCACCACGTCCAGCGGCCAGTGGTAGCCGTGGCGGACCAGGCCGTAGGACACCCCGAGGACCAGGACCCCGCAGCCGGCCGCCAGTGCGCGGCGGGCGGCGGGGGAGCGGAGCCGGGGGAGCAGGAGCAGGGCCGCCGAGCCGTAGGCGACCACCGCCGTCGCCGTATGGCCGGACGGGAAGTAGCCCGTCGCCGGGGGCACCGCCGGTGTCCCCGGCCGGTCGGTCCACTCCTTCAGCGGTACGACGACCGCCGGGACCAGCGCCATCAGCGCGGCGGCGGTCAGCGGCGGCAGCCACCAGCGCGGGACGCCTTCGGCCCGGCCGCGCCACAGGGCGGCGGCGAGCGCGAGGACCAGCACCGGGACGGCGACCTGGATGTTGCCGAGGTCGGAGAGGAACTGGGAGAAGCCGTCCGGATGGACCAGGGCCCGGCTCACCTCCGCGTCCGGCCGCAGCAGCGGCCCGTCGGTGACGACCTGCCAGGTGAGAACGGCGAGGACGACCACCGGGAGGACCAGGAGAAGCATGCGCCCAGCTTCGCAGGTCCACGCTCGCGGCAGGCCTGCGGTCCGCTCGTGGAGGGCCGGGAAGGAGGTCGGCCGCCCCGGAACAGGGGGGGTGGTTCCGAGGCGGCCGTCCGGACCGGAATGCCGCGCGCCCCGGGGGGTTTGGGGCGGCGACCGTCCGATCGGTGAGGAGATCCCGGAGCCGCGAGGCGCCGGTTGTGTGCGCGAGGGCACGACCGGATCGAAGCTGGGGAGGCCTCGTCCCGGATCCGTCCACGGTCCCCCGTGGACGGGGTGTATCTCTCATCCGGACAGAACCTACGGCAGGCCGGGGCGGTTGGGCAGACGGATCCCCTTCCCGTCATCCACCCCGCACACGTTCTTCACACGGCCTGCCGCAGGCACCTTCACAGGTACGGACCTGTCGGTCCGGCGCGCGGGCTCAGACGCGCGCGAACGCCTGCTCGATGATGTCCAGACCCTCGTTCAGCAGGTCCTCGCCGATGACCAGCGGAGGCAGGAAGCGGAGCACGTTGCCGTAGGTGCCACAGGTCAGGACCAGCAGGCCCTCGGCGTGGCAGGCCTTGGCGAGCGCGGCGGTGGCCTCCGGGTTCGGCTCCTTGGTGGCCCGGTCCTTGACCAGCTCGATGGCGATCATCGCGCCGCGGCCGCGCACGTCGCCGATGATGTCGAACTTCTCGGCCATGGCGGTGAGGCGGCCCTTCATGACCTCCTCGATGCGCTTGGCCCTGCCGTTGAGGTCCAGCTCCTTCATCGTCTCGATGGCGCCGAGCGCACCGGCGCAGGCGACGGGGTTGCCGCCGTAGGTGCCACCGAGACCGCCGGCGTGCGCGGCGTCCATGATCTCCGCGCGCCCGGTCACCGCGGCCAGCGGCAGACCGCCGGCGATGCCCTTGGCGGTCGTGATCAGGTCCGGGACGATCCCCTCGTCCTCGCACGCGAACCACTGCCCGGTCCGGCAGAAACCGGACTGGATCTCGTCCGCGACGAAGACGATCCCGTTGTCGGCGGCGAACTGGCGGATCGCGGGCAGGAAGCCCTTGGCGGGCTCGATGAAGCCGCCCTCGCCCAGCACCGGCTCGATGATGATCGCGGCGACGTTGTCCGGGCCGACCTGCTTGGTGATCTGCTCGATGGCCTGCTTGGCGGCCTCCGGGCCCGCGTTCTCCGAGCCGGTCGGCCAGCGGTAGCCGTACGCCACCGGCACGCGGTAGACCTCCGGGGCGAACGGACCGAAGCCGTGCTTGTACGGCATGTTCTTCGCGGTCAGCGCCATGGTCAGGTTGGTGCGGCCGTGGTAGCCGTGGTCGAACACGACGACGGCCTGCCGCTTGGTGTACGCACGCGCGATCTTGACGGCGTTCTCGACGGCCTCGGCGCCGGAGTTGAACAGCGCGGACTTCTTGGCGTGGTCGCCCGGGGTCAGCTCGGCGAGCGCCTCCGCGACCGCGACGTAGCCCTCGTACGGGGTGACCATGAAACAGGTGTGGGTGAAGTCGGCGAGCTGGGCGCTCGCGCGGCGCACCACGGCCTCGGCGGAGGCGCCGACGGAGGTCACGGCGATACCGGAACCGAAGTCGATGAGGCTGTTGCCGTCCACGTCCTCGATGACGCCGCCGCCGGCGCGGGTGACGAAGACCGGCAGCGTGGAGCCCACGCCCTGGGCGACCACGGCGGTACGGCGGGCCTGAAGCTCCTGCGACTTCGGGCCGGGGATGGCGGTGACGACGCGGCGCTCCTGCGGAAGTGCGGTCATGGGGGCTCCCTGATGATCTTGCGTACCGGGCGGTCCCGGGCGGTTCCGGGCGGTGCGTTTACGGACGCATACCTTCTTTTCTCGCAGGCTAAGACCGGTTCCGGGGGGTGGGCATGCTCCATGTGGGCGTTGTCGGCGCGCTCCCTTGTCCGCGGTGGACATAGCCCGCTCGGACGGGCCTTTCCCGCTTCGGCCGCGTAAGCGGTGAACTCCCCTTGCCGGGGCGTTAGATTGGCTCGCTGACAGTGGACGCGACGGGGACACGATGGCGGACGGAACGGCTGGTCAGGGGGCAGGGTCGATGGACACCGACGGCACACGGGACGCACGCGAGACGCCCACACCCCCGGTACCACGGCCGACGGCACCGCCGGGGATGGTGCCCCCCGTGCCCAACGTGCCACCGAGGCCAGACGGAGCGGCTTTCCTGGCGTGGCTGCGGGCCCCCAGGCCGCAGGCGGCCCCAGGAATCTGGCGGTTTCACTACCGCCCGCGACCGCAGGTGGAGCCCCAAGAGACCCCCACACGGCAATTGCTGTCTGGAGCGGCGATCGCGCTGCTGTGCGGATGGCTGCTCTGCTCTCTCCTGTGGAACGGCTACCTCGGCGACTTCTGGCAGTGGCCGTGGGTCGTGCTGGCGCCGGATTCCTGGGTGTACGGCGATCATGGCCAGGTCAGCCGTGTGGGCGGGACGGCCTCTTGGCTCTACCAGTGGCTGGTGTTCGGTGCGATCTTCGCGGTGTTCGGAAAAATCGGGCACTGGGGTGAGCTTTGGCGGCGCTATGGCGCTCCTGTCCTGCGTGCCGCCGTGAAGGCCGTACGCTCGGCCGCGCCCAGCGGTTCCGACACCGCCGCCGTGGCCACCTCTCCGCCCACCCCCGACCAGGACCCCGCCGAGTGGCCCCAGTTGCGGCAGGCCGGGGCGCATGAGGTTGCGGAGCGGCTGGCCGTGGAGGCGAAGGCCGGGCTGATGCGGGACGTGGACCACGCCCGGCTCAGCCGGGCCTGGCAGGGCGTACGGTCCGGCCGGCACAGCCTCGCCACCTTCACCGGCGCCGTGCTGAAGGACGGCGCCGCCGCCTGCCCGCACCCCTCGGGCGCCCGCGACCTGCCCGCCCGGCACGCCCGGCACGACCTGCTCACCGGCCAGGTCCGCCTCGGCACCACCGCCGACGACCCCCGCAACCCCTACCACTACCGTGGCGCCGGCCTCGCCCTCGGCCCCGATCTGCTCGGCACCTCCCTGCTCGCCGTCGGCCCGGCCGGCTCCGGCAAGACCGGCGCCCTGGTGCGACCGCTCGCCGAGTCCCTGTGCCTGCAAGCCCTGGCCGGCCGCACGTCGGTCGTGGTGGTCGGCGCGGCGGGCGCCGGACTCGGCCCGGCGGAGTCCTACGACGTCGTCATCCGCATCGGCCACCCCGACTCCGTGTACGACCTCGACCTCTACGGCGGCACCACCGACCCCGACGAGGCCGCCGCCATACTCGCCGAGGCCCTCGTCGGTGACCTCGTCGATCCGCACCCCGGCAGCGACAGCCGCCGTTCCACCACCGTCCTCGCCCAACTGCTCGGCCCCTTCCGCGCCGTCCACGGCCGCTTCCCCTCCGTGCCGGAGCTGCGGCAGCTCCTCGACGGGGCGCCGGGGCCGCTGGCCGCGCTGCGCAAGGCCCTGACCGACGCCGGACACGCCTCCCTGCTCCGGGAGCTCGACGCCCGGGAGCGGCAGCTCGCCCACCCCGGTGACGTCGGCTCCGTGCTCGCCGACCGGATCGCCCTGCTCGACCGGCCCGCCTTCGCCGCCTTCTTCGACACCTCCGGGCAGAGCCGGCCGTTCTCGCTGAGGGCCCTCGACCACCCGGTCCGGGTCCGCATCGACCTGCCCCAGCGCGGCCACGCCGACGCCTCGCGGATCCTGGCCCGGCTGGTGCTCGCCCAGTTCACCGCCTCCGTGACGGTACGGGAGGATCGCTCGCTCTTCGCGTGCCTGCTGCTCGACGACGCCTCCGGGGTCGTCACCCCGGAAGCCGTTCGAGGCATCCAGCGGCTGCGCAGCGCCAACGCCGGTACGGTGCTCACCCTGCGCACCCTGGACGACGTACCCCGGCCGCTGCGCGGCCCGCTGCTCGGCGCCACGGGGTGCAGGATGGCGCTGTCCGGGCTCACGCCCTGGGACGGGCAGGACTTCGCCGAGGTGTGGGGCAAGGAGTGGACCGAGACCCGGGACGTCACCGACCGGCAGATCATCGCCGAGACCCCGGCCGGCAAGGCCGTGCACATGCTGCGCAGGGTCATCACCGGCCAGGCGCCCACCGCCCGCGCCGTCACCGTCCGGCAGGTCGAGCGGGAGCGGTGGTCCGCGTCCGAGTTGGCTCATGGGGTGCCGCCGGGGCACGCGGTGCTGTCGCTGACCACCGTGCAGGGGGAGCACGCGCCGCCGTTGCTGGTCGATCTGCGGGGGTGAGCGGTCGTACGGTGAGGCAGAATCGGGGTGGGCCGTTCATACACCTCGGCCAAAAGATCACCGGCTCCTCACCGTGAAGGCCCCATGCCCCCGACTCTCGCCTCGCTCGTCCAGCACTCCGCGCTCAAACTGACCGTGCGCGCGGGCGAGGACCGTCTCGACGTGCCCGTCCGCTGGGCGCACGTCAGCGAGCTGGCCGACCCCGTCCCCTACATGGAGGGCGGCGAGCTGCTGCTGATCACCGCGCTCAAGCTGGACGCGGAGGACCCTGAGGCCATGCGGCGGTACGTGCGCCGGCTGGTCGGCGCCGGCGTCGTCGGGCTCGGGTTCGCCATCGGCGTGAACTACGACGAGACGCCCGGCCCGCTCGTCGACGCCTGCGCCGAGGAGGGCCTGCCGCTGCTGGAGGTGCCCCGCCGCACCCCGTTCCTCGCCATCAGCAAGGCCGTCTCCGCGGCCATCGCCGCCGACCAGTACCGCGCCGTCACGGCCGGCTTCGCCGCCCAGCGCGAGCTGACCAGGCACGCCCTCGGCACCGGCCCCGAAGGCGTGCTCGGCGCGCTCGCCGCCCAGGTCGACGGCTGGGCGGCGCTCTACGACGCCTCGGGCGCCGTCGTCGCCGCCGCCCCGGACTGGGCCGGCCGCCGCGCCGCCCGGCTCACCGCCGAGGTCGAGCGGCTGCGCGAGCGCCCCGCCCCCGCCTCCTCCGTGGTCGGCGGCCCGGACCACGAGGACCGGGTGGAGCTGCACAGCCTCGGCACCGGCCGCCGCCCCCGCGCCGCGCTCGCCGTGGGCACCGCCTCCGCCCTCGGCACCGCCGAGCGCTACGCCGTCCACTCCGCCATCGCCCTGCTCACCCTCACCACCGAACGCTCCCGCTCCCTGCACGCGGCCGAGCAGCGCGTGGGTACGGCGGTGCTGCGCATGCTGCTGGCCGGGGAACCGGACCACGCCCGGGCCGTCGCCGGCGACCTGTACGGCGCCCTGCTGGACGCCCCGTTCCGGATGGCCGTCGCCGAGTCCGGCACCGGCCCGGCGGGCGAGCGCCTCGGGGAACTCGCGGAGACCGTGGAGTCCGCCGCGGCCCGGGCCGGGGAGGCCGTGCTGGTCGTGCCCGAAGGAGAGCGGCTGGTGGTGCTGGCCGCCGACGAGGGCGCGGCGGTCGCCGCGTGCACCGCGTACGCCGCCGCGCGCGAGGCCGAGCGGGCGCGGCCGGAGCAGGGGCGGGCGGACGAGACCGACCTGGTCGTCGGCCTCTCGGCGCCCGCCGGGCCGACGGCGGCGTCCGCGGCGTACAAGCAGGCCGAACAGGCGCTGTCGGTGGCGCGGCGGCGGGGCCGGGTGTTCGTGGAGCACGAGCAGCTGGCGGCCGGGTCGGTGCTGCCGCTGCTGGCCGACGACGCGGTGAAGGCGTTCGCCGGCGGGTTGCTGCGCGCGCTGCACGAGCACGACGCCACCGGACGCGGGGACCTGGTCGCCTCGCTGCGGGCCTGGCTCTCCCGGCACGGGCAGTGGGACGCCGCCGCGGCCGACCTGGGCGTCCACCGGCACACCCTGCGGTACCGGATGCGGCGGGTCGAGGAGATCCTCGGACGCAGCCTGGACGATCCCGACGTGCGCATGGAGCTGTGGCTCGCCCTGAAGGCAACGGCGACGGAGTGACCGGGCGGGAGAGGGCGCGGGGGCGGGCTTCCGCCGGCCGGCTGCTCCCGTCCTCGCGCCCGTCCACCCCGCCAAACCGGCGCAGCCCCCGTCCCGACTGCTACGACTCGGACAAACGACCGTCGGCCGCCCCCGCCCTACCGTGGACCACGCAAGCCAAGCACACCCCCAACGCGGAAGGGCCGGGACTCGTACATGACTTCCACCCATGCCTTCTGGCTCGCCGGCCGCCAGGTCACCGGCGAGGACAGCTTCGACGTCACCTCTCCGTGGGACGGCCGGCTCGTCGGCACGGTCAGCGTGCCGTCCGAGGCCCAGGTCGAGGAGGCCGTGGCCGCCGCGTACGCCGTGCGGGACGAGTTCGCCGCCACCCCGGCCCACGTGCGCGCCGCCGCCCTGGACCACGTCAGCAAGCGGCTGGCCGAGCGCACCGAGGAGATCGCCCAGCTGATCTCCGCCGAGAACGGCAAGCCGATCAAGTGGGCCCGGGGCGAGGTCGGCCGCGCGGTCTCGGTGTTCCGGTTCGCCGCCGAGGAGGCCCGCCGGTTCAACGGCGGCGAGGCCCAGCGGCTCGACACGGACGCCGGCGGCCAGGGCCGGCTGGCGCTCACCCGCCGCTTCCCGAAGGGTGTCGTGCTCGGCATCGCGCCGTTCAACTTCCCGCTGAACCTGTGCGCCCACAAGGTCGCCCCGGCGATCGCCGCCGGCGCCCCGATCATCCTGAAGCCGGCCCCGGCCACCCCGCTGTCCGGCCTGATCCTCGGTGACCTGCTCGCCGAGACCGAGCTGCCGGCCGGCTCCTGGTCGATCCTCCCGGTCCCGAACGACCGCATGCCCGCCCTGGTCCAGGACGAGCGCCTGCCGGTCATCTCCTTCACCGGGTCCGACAAGGTCGGCTACGCGATCATGGACTCGGTGCCGCGCAAGCACTGCACGCTGGAGCTGGGCGGCAACGGCGCCGCGGTCGTCCTCGGCGACTTCTCCTCCGACGCCGACCTGGACTGGGCCGCGACCCGCATCGCGACCTTCTCCAACTACCAGGGCGGCCAGTCCTGCATCTCGGTGCAGCGGGTGATCGCCGACGCGTCCGTCTACGACCGGCTGCTGCCGCGCATCGTCGCCGCCGTCGAGGCCCAGGTCACCGGCGACCCGTCCGACCCGAAGACCGATGTCGGCCCGCTGGTCAGCGAGGACGCCGCCAAGCGCGTGGAGTCCTGGGTGGACGAGGCGGTCGCGGCCGGCGCCGCGCTGCTCACCGGCGGCAAGCGGGACGGTGCCTCGTACGCGCCGACCGTCCTCGCCGACGTGCCGGCGGACGTCACCATCGCCTGCGAGGAGGTCTTCGGCCCCGTCCTCACCGTGCGCAAGGTGAACGGCGAGGTGGAGGCGTTCGCCGCGGTCAACGACTCCAAGTTCGGCCTCCAGGCGGGCGTGTTCACCCATGACCTCCAGGTCGCCTTCCGTGCCCACCGCGCCCTGGAGGTCGGCGGTGTGGTGATCGGCGACGTCCCGTCCTACCGTGCCGACCAGATGCCGTACGGCGGCGCCAAGCAGTCCGGCGTCGGCCGCGAAGGCGTCCGGTACGCGATGGAGGACTACACCTACGAGCGCGTCCTGGTCCTGACCGGCATCGCGCTCTGACCTGCCACGGACAGGTCGGAAACGGAACGGCCGCAGCCCGCTGTGCGGGGGCTGCGGCCGTTCGCGTGTCCGGGCCGCGGGCTCTGGTTGATGGGAACCGTTTTCAGCCCGCCTGGCGGCGGACCGCCGATCCGAAGGGGCCCGGCACCGCTGCCTTCCGGTGCCGGGCCCCTTGCCGGTGCCGGACTTCTGCGGACCCTCAGCCGGAGAAGCCGACGTGCGCGAGCCGGACGGGGCCGCGCAGCCTGAGGCGGACGTCGTGGACGCCCTCGGCGGTGAGGCCGCCCGTGAGGGTGGTGTAGGCGTACGGGCCCGCCGTGGGGGACTCCAGGGTGAGCGCCGCCAGGACCGGGCCGCCGTCCAGGGAGACCTCCACCGCGCCCTCGCCCGCCACCCGCACCGTGACCTCGCGCACGCCGGGACCGAAGTCGCAGTCCTGGTAGAGCAGTTCGGCCGTCGTGCCGTGGGCCGGGGTCACCGCGTCGCCCGCCGACTTCGTGCGGTCCACGATCGCGATCCCGGACTGCTCGTCGAAGTCCGCGGCGGACAGGCCCTGTTCGCGCACCGGGCGCGGGGCCGGCGGCTCGCCGTCGAGGTGCACGGTCGTCCGCAGCCGCACATCCTCGCTGGACGCGCCCAGCAGCAGTTCGTACGGGCCCTCCTCCAGCCGCCACGCGCCCCGCCGCACGTCCCAGAACTCCAGTGCCCGCAAAGGGACCTCGAAGGAGACGGCGGCCGTCTCGCCGGGCGCGAGGGTGACCCTGCGGTGCGCCAGCAGTTCGCGGCGCGGCCGGGGCACCGACGCTTCCACCGCGCGGCCGTAGAGCTGGACCACCTCGTCCGCCGTGCGGTCCCCGGTGTTGGTGACCGCGCAGTCCACCAGCACCGCGCCGGCCGTCACGCGGGCCTCCGGGCCGGCGTAGGCGAAGGACGCGTACGACAGGCCGTGGCCGAAGGGGAAGAGCGGGACGCCCTCGAAGTACAGATAGGTCTGACGGCCGCCGATCACGTCGTAGTCCAGCAGGTCGGGCAGGTCGGCGTCGGCGGCGTACCAGGTCTGGGGCAGCCGGCCGGCCGGGGAGACGTCGCCGGCCAGCACCCGGGCCAGGGCCGTGCCCGCCGCCTGTCCGCCGTGCGCCGTCCAGAGCACCGCCGGCAGCCGGGCCGCCTCCACCGCGTACGGGTACGACGACACCAGCGCCAGCACCGTGCGCGGGTTGGCGGCGCGGGCCGCGTCGAGCAGCCGCCGCTGGTGCTCCGGCAGCAGCAGCGTCGTACGGTCCTCGGTCTCCCGGCCGTTGATGTGCGGGTCGTTGCCCGCCACCACCACGACGACGTCCGCCCCGGCCGCTACCCGGGCCACGGCCTCCTCGCCCCGCTCGACCGTCACCACCTCGAAGACATCGCCGTCCTCGGCAACCTTCACCCCGTCGGCGGCGACTCGTACCCGGCGACCCGTGCCGAGATGCTCGAGGAGGTGACCGCCGGCGTGCGGTACGAGGCGGAACGTCTCCTGCACGACCCAGCCGCCGGGCTGGTCGGCGGAGGCGCGCACGAAGCCGTCCTCGGCGACCGAGAGATAGCGGCCGTCGGGTGCGCGCAGGGTCAGCACCCCCTCGCCCCAGTCGATCAGCGCGAACTCGCTGCCCGTCGCGTCGGCGGTGAGCGGCGGCAGATCGGTGCGCCCGGACAGCAGCGCCGGGTCCAGCGCGCCCTCGGCGCCGCGCGCCCGGTCCGGTGCCGTCGCCGCCGGCGCGGACAGGAACGCCCCGGACGCCGTCCGCAGCCGGACGCGGTCCACGCCCTCCGCGAACTCCACCCGCTGCGCGCCGAACCTCTCGTACAGGCCCTCCAGCGGGGTCGAGCGGTGGAGGAGGCTGCCGCTGTACCAGTCGAGCTTGCACTCGTCGGCGAGCGGGCCGACGACCGCGATCCGGGTGTCCGGGGCCAGCGGCAGCAGGCCGCCGTCGTTCTTCAGCAGCACGATCGCCTGCTCGGCGGCCTCCTGGGCGAGCGCCCGGTGCGCCGGGGTGTCGAACGCGCCGGTGTCCGCGTGCGGGTCCTGGCGCGGGTCGAACTCGCCGAGCCGGAACCGGACCGAGAGCTGGCGGCGCACGGCGGCGTCGACGTCCGCCTCCGTCAGCAGACCCCGTGCCATGGCTCCCTTGACCCGCGCGGTGATCGGCGAGCCGTCGGCGCCGTGGTCGGTGAAGCTGTCCACACCGGCCAGCAGGGCCGCCGCGGTGGCCTCCTCGTGGGTGTCGAAGTAGTGCTCGGCGTCGACCAGGTTGGTCGGCGCGCCCGCGTCCGAGCAGACGAGCAACTCCTCGTCGGTCCAGGTGCGCAGGTGCTCGCGCAGATACGGGGAGAGGTGGTTGGGGCGGCCGTTGACCAGGTTGTAGGCCGGCATCACTCCGGCCACCGCGCCCGCCTCGACCGTCTCCCGGAAGGCGCGCAGGTCGTACTCGTGCAGCACGCGCGGGCGCACGGACGCCGACGAAGTGGCCCGGTCCGTCTCGTTGTTGTGCGCCAGCCAGTGCTTGAGCACGGGCGCGGTGCGCCAGTAGCGGGGGTGGTCGCCGCGCAGGCCCCGGGTGTACGCCGTGGCGATGGCGCTGGTCAGTTTCGGGTCCTCCGCGTAGCCCTCCTCGTTGCGGCCCCACAGCGGGTGGCGCAGCAGGTTGACCGTGGGGGCCCAGAGGTTCAGGCCGACGCGGTCGTCCCGGGCGCGCATCGCACGGGTCTCCCTGCCGACCGCCTCGCCGACCCGCCGGACCAGCTCCGGGTTCCAGGTCGCGCCGAGCCCCACGGCCTGCGGGAGCACGGTGGCCGGGCCCATCCACGCCACCCCGTGCAGCGCCTCCTGGCCGGTGCGCCAGGCGGCGACGCCGAGGCGTTCCACGGCGGGCGCGAACTGGTGCAGGAAGGAGATCTTCTCGTCCGGGGTGAGCCGCGCCAGCAGGTCCTCGACGCGCTTCGCGAACGGCAGACGCGGATCGCGGAAAGGCGGAGTGGGCGGCGAGTCAACGGTCACGAGAGGTTCCCCTTGCGCATGGAGCGGCTGACACTTTCGAAGCGCTTCGATGCTCGATGGGCGGAAGCCGGAGTGTCAAGGTGCCGTGCGGAAACAGGCCCGACTTCTCCGTCGCATGACAAGGAACGGCGATGGGCCGCAGGCGTCCCGAGCATCCGAGGAAACTTGGAATCGGCCCTTGTGCACCCCCAAGTGTTCACTTAACCTCGCAGCAACATCGAAGCGCTTCGACTGCGGTTCACGCACCTCAGCGCTTCCGCTCAGCCGAACCACTGAAGACACCGCAGCCGACGGCCCACCGCCGGGTGTCCTGGTGCGCCATGAAGGGTTGACGCAATGACGCCGAACGCCGCCTCCTCCGCCCCCAGCAGGAGAAGCTTCCTCGCCTCCACCGCGGTCGCCGCCGCGGCGGTGGCCGGCGGACTGCCGCTGCTCACCGCCTGCGGCGGCGGACAGGAGGGACGCAAGGAAGGCACCACCTCCGGCAAGGCGGCCCAAAAGCTCCTCCCCGCGTACGTGGCATCGAGCGTCGTCGCCCCGGACATCCCCGCGAAGAACGGCTCCGCGGCCGGCTTCACCAAGGCCGTGGCCATGGACCGGCTCGAGACCTCCGTGCCGAAGAAGCTCGGCAGCGGTGGCGAGCTGACGATCATGGCACCGCTGTGGGGCACTCCGCCGGACAACGGCAACCCGTACTACAAGGCCATGAACGAGGCCATCGGCGTCCGGACCAAGTGGCAGAACCAGGACGGCAACACCTACGACGAGAAGCTCGGCGCGATCCTCGCCTCCAGCGACATCCCGGACGTCGTGGTCGTCCCCGGCTGGAACCTGATGGGCAAGATCCCCAGCGCCATCAACGCCAAGTTCGCCGACCTCGGCCCGTACCTGTCCGGCGACAAGGCCAAGGACTACCCCAACCTCGCGGCCGTCCCCACCGACGCCTGGCAGCGCTCCATCTTCGGCGGCCGGCTGCGGGCCGTCCCGCTGCCCGCCTCCTACGTCACCAACATCGCGCCCTTCTACCGCAAGGACGTCTTCGACAAGCACGGCTGGCAGCCGCCCAAGACCACCGACGAGTTCCTGGCCTGGGCGAAGGAGGCCACCGACGCCAAGGGCGGGGTGTGGGCCTGCTCCGACATGAAGTGGACCGCGTTCAGCGCCTTCGGCGTCCTGGGCGGCAGCGACAAGGCGCTGTGGTGGAACCTCCAGGGCGGCAAGCTGATCAACCGGATCGAGACCGAGGAGTACCTCGAAGCCCTGGAGTGGGCCCGCAAGCTGTTCGCCGCCGGCGTGGTCCACCCCGACGACAAGGCCGGCAAGACCACCAACCCGCCCGGCACCCGCTTCACCGCCGGCAAACTCCTCGTCTACAACCAGGACCTGTCCGACTGGTTCGGCAAGACCTCCGAACAGCGCGCGCAGAACCCGGACTTCGAGATGGCCGCGATGGACATCTTCACCCACGACGGCGGCGACCCCCTGCTGTGGGCCGTCCAGCCCTCCAACATCTTCACCTTCGTCAACAAGAAGGCGTCCGAGCAGAAGATCAAGGACTTCCTCGCCATCGCCAACTTCTGCGCCGCCCCCTACGGCACCAAGGAGCGCCTGCTCGCCGAGTACGGCGTCGAGGGCACCGACTTCACCCTGGCCAAGGGCGTGCCCACCAAGACCACCAAGGGCGTCAACGAGGTCCTCGGCGCCTTCGACTACACCGGCAAGCCCGCCGCGTACGTCGCCCACCCCGACTTCCCCGAGGTCACCCGGGGCATGGTCGAGTGGCAGCAGCGCATGGGCGCCTTCACCAAGAAGTCCTCCTTCTACGGCCTGACGATCACCGAACCCAACCGCTGGTCCAACCTCGCCGACGACTTCGAACAGCTGGAGGACGACGTCGTACGCGGCCGGAAGAAGATCGGCGACGTGCAGCAGGCGGTCTCCGAGTGGAAGAAGCGGGGCGGCGACGACCTGCGCGACTGGTACCGCAAGCTGCTCGACGACACCGGATCGGCGAAATGACCAGCACCGTCCCCCGCAGCGAGGCCGGCGCGAAGCGCGCCCCGGCGGCGTCCGGGAGCGCCACCGGCCGCCGCGAGCGCACCCGGGGACCCGGCCTGCGGACCAGGTTCCGGCGCGACCGCACCCTGATCCTGATGGCCCTGCCGGTGGTGCTGCTGCTCCTGGTCTTCAACTACATCCCGATCCTCGGCAACGTCGTCGCCTTCCAGGACTACGACCCCTACCTCAGCGACAACGGCTTCATCGCCGTCTTCCAGAGCCCCTGGGTCGGCTTCGAGCAGTTCCAGCGCGTCTTCGAGGACTCCGAGTTCTGGCACGCCGTGCAGAACACGTTCGTCCTGTTCTCCCTCCAACTGGTGCTGTTCTTCCCCATCCCCGTCGCGCTGGCGCTGCTGATCAACAGCGTGATCCGGCCCCGGGTCCGCGCGGTCGCCCAGGCGATCATGTATCTGCCGCACTTCTTCTCCTGGGTGCTGGTCGTCACCGTCTTCCAGCAGATCTTCGGCGGCGCCGGCGTCCTCGCCCAGACCCTGCGCGAACACGGGCACCCGGGCTTCGACATCATGACCGACCCCTCGGTCTTCAAGTACCTGGTGACCGCCGAGATGGTCTGGAAGGACGCGGGCTGGGGCGTCATCGTCTTCCTCGCGGCCCTCGCCGCCGTCTCCAACGACCTATACGAGGCCGCCGCGATGGACGGCGCCGGGCGCTGGCGCCGCATGTGGCACATCACGCTGCCCGCGCTGCGGCCGGTGATCGCCCTGCTGCTGGTGCTGCGCGTCGGCGACGCCCTCACCGTCGGCTTCGAGCAGTTCCTGCTCCAGCGGCAGGCGGTCGGCCCGGACGCCTCCGAGGTGCTCGACACCTACGTGTGGTGGAACGGCATCCGCAACCAGGACTTCAGCTACGCGGCGGCGGCCGGCCTGATCAAGGGCGTCGTCGGACTGACCCTCGTCCTCGTGGCGAACAAGGTGGCCCATCTGATGGGCGAGCAGGGGGTGTACGAGAAGTGAGCGCCGTGGTCGACCGGCCGGCGCCGGAGGGCGTGCGCGAGCGGAGCCGCTGGGCCGCGCCGCCCCGGCCGGTGTGGGAGGAGGAGCCGGCGAAGGCCGGGCTCGCCGGAAAGGGACTGGTCCTCGGGATCGCGTGCTTCGCCGTGCTGTTCCCGCTGTGGATCGTGGTCGTCACCAGCCTGTCGCCGAAGAAGGTCATCGACGAGACGGGCGGACTCGTGGTGGTCCCCAGGGGCATCACGTTCGTCGCCTACCAGGAACTGCTCGGCGGCGGCCAGGTGCAGCGGGCCGCGCTGGTCAGCATCGGGGTGACCCTCGTCGGCACGCTGTTCAGCATGACAGTGTCGGTGCTGTGCGCGTACGGCCTGTCCCGGCGGGACTCGCTGGGCCACCGCTGGATCCTGATGACCCTGCTCGCCACGATGTTCTTCGGCGCCGGGCTCATCCCGACGTACCTGCTGGTGCAGGCGCTCGGGCTCACCGACACCTATCTGGCGCTGATCCTGCCGAGCGCGGTGAGCGTGTTCAACATCCTGGTGCTGCGCGGGTTCTTCATGGGCATCTCGCCCGAACTCGTCGACAGCGCGCGGATCGACGGGGCGGGGGACTGGCGGATCCTGTGGCGGATCGTGCTGCCGCTGTCCCGGGCCGTGCTGGCGGTGATCACGCTGTTCTACGCGGTCGGGTACTGGAGCGCCTGGTTCAACGCGTCGATCTATCTGACCGACCAGAAGAAGATGCCGCTGCAGAACGTGATGATCCAGCTGGTGCAGAAGCAGGAACGGCCGGTGGGGCTGTCGGCCCAGATCAACACCGGCCAGTTGTCGCCGCTGGCCATCCAGATGGCGGTGATGGTGCTGGCCCTGCTGCCGGTGGCCGTCCTCTCGCCGTTCGTCCAGAAGCATTTCCGCAAGGGGATGCTGACCGGAGCGGTGAAGGGCTGACGGGGGCGCGCTGCGAAGGGGCGGTGCGGTTCGCCGGCGACCGCGGGTCCGTCGTGGCTGATCGCGCAGTTCCCCGCACCCCTTACGGGGCGCTGCCCCAGCACCGCACCACCCACCCAGACTCCCCACCCGAGGTACCCCATGCCCACCCGCAGAACCGTTCTCGCCGGAACGGCGGCAGCCGCCGCACTGGCAACCCTGCCCACACCCGTACACGCCGCCGAAGCCGAGCGGCACCCGTACCGCTGGCGCACCGCGGTCATCGGCGGTACCGGATTCGTCACCGGCCTCCTCTTCCACCCCACCGCCCCCGGCCTGGCCTACGCCCGCACCGACATCGGCGGCGCCTACCGCTGGGACCGGGACACCGACCGCTGGACCCCGCTGACCGACCACCTCGGCTGGGACGACTGGAACCTGCTCGGCGTGGAGGCCCTGGCCGTCGACCCGGCCCACCCCGGCCGGCTCTACCTGGCCCTCGGCACGTACGCCCAGCCCTGGGCCGGCAACGGAGCCCTGCTGCGCTCCGAGGACCGCGGCCGCACCTGGCACCGCACCGCCCTCCCCGTCCCGCTCGGCGCCAACGAGGACGGCCGCGGCACCGGCGAACGGCTCCTCGTCGACCCCCGCGACAGCGACACCCTGTGGCTCGGCACCCGCCATGACGGGCTGCTGAGGTCGACCGACCGGGGCGGGACCTGGGCGAGGCAGTCCGGGTTCCCGGGCACGCCGAGCGGCAGCGGCCAGGGCGTCACCCTGCTCGTCGCCGCCGGCCGCGCCGTCTACGCCGGCTGGGGCGACGGCGACGGCACCGCCGCGCACCCGAACCTGTACCGCACCACCGACGGCACCACCTGGGAGGCCGTCCCCGGACAGCCCGCCGGCGCCAGCGCCAAGGTCCCCGTCCGCGCCGCCCACGACTCCCGCGCCCACGAGCTGTACGTCACCTACGCCGACGCGCCCGGCCCGAACGGCCAGAGCACCGGCAGCGTGCACAAGCTGGACACGACCACCGGCGCCTGGACCGACGTCACCCCGGTCGTCCCGGGCGGTGGCGACACCTTCGGCTACGGCGGGATCGCCGTGGCCGCCCACCGTCCCGGCACGGTCGTCGTCTCCACCAACAACCGCTGGTCGGCGGTCGACACGCTGTACCGCAGCACCGACTCGGGCCGCAGCTGGGTCTCCCTGAAGGACACCGCCGTCCTCGACGTGTCCGAGACGCCGTATCTCGACTGGGGCGCGGACAGCCCGAAGTTCGGCTGGTGGATCCAGGCCGTCGCCGTGGACCCGTACGACAGCGCGCACATCCTCTACGGCACCGGCGCCACCGTCTACGGCACCCGTGACCTCGTCCACTGGACGCCCCGGGTCCGCGGCCTGGAGGAGACCTCGGTCCGGCAGCTGATCTCGCCGCCCGCCGGCCCGGCCCATCTGATCAGCGGCAACGGGGACATCGGGGTGCTGTACCACGAACGGCTGACCGCCTCCCCGAAGACCGGCATGGCCACCAACCCCGTCTTCGGCACGGCGACCGGACTCGCGCTGGCCGCGGCGAAACCGTCGTACGTCGTGCGCACCGGATGGGGCGAGAACGGCAACGGCGCCTTTTCCACCGACGGCGGACGCACCTGGACGCCCTTCCCGGCCCAGCCCGCCCTCGCCGAGGACGCGCCCGGGCCGATCGCGGCCGGCGCCGACGGCGCGGTGCTGCTGTGGACGTTCGTGCACTGGGACGGGACCGCGTACCCGGCCCACCGGTCGGCGGACGGCGGGCGGACCTGGACCGAGGTGCCCTCCTTCCCCAAGGGGGCCACGCCGGTCGCCGACCCCGTCGACCCGGCCGTCTTCTACGCCTACGCCACCGCCACCGGGACCCTGTACGCCAGCACCGATCACGGTCGCACCTTCGTCGCCCGGTCCGGGCATCTGCCGTCCGGCGACAGCCAGTTCCAGCTGGCCGTGGCCCCGGGGCGGACGGGCGACCTGTGGGTGAGCGGCAAGGAGGACGGGTTGTACCGGTCCACCGACGCCGGAGCGGGCTTCGCCCGGGTCGACGGCGTCCGGGCCTCGTACACGCTCGGGTTCGGCAAGGCCGCCCCCGGCGCCCGCTACCCGGCCCTCTACCAGGTGGGCGCGCTCACCGGCTCCGGCGTCGCCGTCCTGCGCTCCGACGACGAGGGCCGCACCTGGGTCCGGGTCAACGACGACGCCCACCAGTGGGGCTGGACCGGACAGGCCGTCACCGGCGACCCGCGCCTGTACGGCCGGGTCTACCTCGCCACCAACGGGCGGGGCATCCAGTACGGGGAGCCCGCATGAAGCCGACCCTCGCCGACGCCACCCGCGGCCGCATCCTCTTCGGCGGCGACTACAACCCCGAGCAGTGGCCGGAGGAGACCTGGCACGAGGACGTCCGGCTGATGAGGGAGGCCGGGGTCAACTCCGTCACGGTCGGCGTGTTCTCCTGGTCGCGACTCGAACCGGAGCCGGGAGCACGGGAGTTCGGCTGGCTGGACCGGCTGATGGACCTGCTGCACGAGCACGGCATCGGTGTCGTCCTCGCCACGCCCACCTCCTCCCCGCCGCCCTGGCTGGGCCGGCTGCACCCGGACACCCTGCCCCGGGACGCCGACGGCCGGACCGAGTGGTGGGGCGGCCGGCAGCACTTCTCGCACTCCAGCGCCACCTACCGCCGGTACGCCGCCGCCATCACCGAGGACCTGGCCGCCCGGTACGCCGGCCACCCGGCGCTCATCATGTGGCACATCAACAACGAGTACTGCACCTTCGACTACGGCGACGAGGCCGCCGCCGCCTTCCGCCGCTGGCTCCGGGAGCGGTACGGCAGCCTGGACGCACTCAACGCGGCCTGGGGCACGGCCTTCTGGAGCCAGGGCTACGACACCTGGGACGGCATCCTGCCGCCGCGCCGGCCGCACTACATGAAGAACCCCGGCCAGGTGCTGGACTTCCGGCGGTTCACCTCCGACATGCTCCTGGAGTGCTACACCGCCGAGCGGGACATCGTCCGCCGGCACACCCCGCGGCTGCCCGTGACCACCAACTTCATGCCGCTGTGGACCGGGCAGGACGGCTGGCGCTGGGCCCGCGAGGAGGACGTCGTCTCCGTCGACCTGTATCCCGACCCGCGCGACCCGCTGGGCGCGCAGGCCGGAGCGCTGGTGCAGGACCTCACCCGGTCGCAGGCGCGCGGGCCGTGGATGCTGATGGAACAGGCGGCCGGACCGGTCAACTGGCGCGGCGCGAACCACCCCAAGCCGCGCGGCCTGAACCGCCTGTGGTCCCTCCAGGCCGTCGCCCGCGGCGCCGACGCCGTCTGCTACTTCCAGTGGCGCCAGTCCCGGCAGGGCGCCGAGAAGTTCCACTCCGGCATGCTCGGCCACGCGGGCCCAGAGGGCCGCACCCACCAGGAGGTCAAGCGGCTCGGCGCCGACCTGGCCCGGATCGCGGACCAGGTCTGCGGTACCAGGATCACCGCCGACGTGGCGATCCTGCACGACTGGGACTCCTGGTGGGCCGGCGACCACGAAGGACGCCTGTCCACCCGGTTCGACCTGCCCGAGGTGCTCACCGCCTGGCACCGCGCCCTGTGGGAGGCCCACCTCACCGCCGACTTCGCCCACCCGGAAGACGACCTGTCCGGCTACCGGCTCGTCGTCGCCCCGCAGCTGTACCTCCTCACCGACTCCGCCGTCGACAACCTCCTCGCGTACACCGGCGGTGGCGGCACCCTCGTCAGCGGCTTCCTCACCGGCGTCGTCGACCGCGACGACCGGGTCCGCCCCGGCGGCATGGACGCCCGGCTGCGCGAGCTGTTCGGCATCCGCACCCTGCACGAGTGGTGGCCGCTGGAGGCGGGGGAGACCGTCGGCTGCGAGGGCTTCCGCGGCACGCTGTGGTCGGAGGAGATCGAGCCGGAGCCCGGCGCCGCCGAGACCGTGCCCTACCGGGGCGGCGAACTCGACGGGCTGCCCGCCGTGCTGCGCCGGGGCCGCGCCTGGTACCTGTCCACGCTGCCCGAACCGGAGGCCCTGCGCTCCCTGCTGGCCGGCATCGCCGCCGGGGCCGGCGTCCGGCCGGTGCTGGACGGGCTGCCGCGGGGAGTGGAGGCGGTGCGCCGGGGCGGGCTGCTGTTCCTGCTGAACCACGGGCGGGAGCCGGTCACCGTCCCGGTCCCGGGCACCCACCGCGACCTGCTCGGCGACGCGGACGTCACGGACGCGGTCACCCTCGGCCGCTACGGCGTGGCGGTGCTGCGGTCATGAGCGCCACGCCGGTCCACGGCACCTGGGAGCCGGCCCCGGCCGCGCGCTGGGAGGACGCCTTCCCGAGCGGCAACGGCCACCACGGCGTCCTGGTGTACGGCGACCCGGACGACGAGCGGGTCATCGTCACCCAGCACACCCTGGTCCGGCCCAACGGCGGCGAACACGCCCGGCCGCCCCGGCTGGCCGCCGCCCTCCCGGAGGTCCAGGACCGGCTGCTCGCCGGGCACCTCACCGCCGCCGAGGCGCTCACCGACGGCCGCCCGCTCCAGTGGGTGCAGCCCTTCCACCCCGCCTTCCAGGTCCGGGTGCGCCGGCCGGCGGGCGCCGGGCGGGAGGTGCGCCGGGCCGTCGACTTCACCAGCGGCGAGGTCACGGCGGCCGGCGGCGGCGCCGTGAGCCGTGTCTTCGTCTCCCGCGCCGACGACGTGATCGTGCACGAGGTCACCGCCGGCGACCTCCACCTCACCCTGGACCACCGGCTGCCGGGCGCCCCGGCCGGCCTGCGGGTCGGGCACGGCGCGCTGCTCACTCCCGAGGGCGCCGTGCTGAGCCTGCGCGTCAGATACCCGGGCAGCGACCGCGCCTACACCGGCGTCACCCTCCTCGCCGTCACCGGCGGCCGGACGGAACTCACCCCGCCCGGCGTCCGCGTCACCGGCTGCCGCTCCGCGCTGCTGCTCACGAGGGTGCTGCGGCACACCGGCGAGGCGGACGCCGGCGCCGAGACCCGGCGCCTCCAGGACCTCCTCGACGGCACCGAACGCCCCTACGACGGCCTGCTCGCCCGCCATCTGGACCGGCACCGCACCGCCTACCTGCGGGTCACCCTGGACCTCGGCGCCGACCCGGCCGAACGCGCCCTGCCCGGCTCCGAGCTGCTGAAGCGACCGCACAGCCCGGCCCTGCTGGAACGGCTGTTCGCGGCCGGCCGCTACCACCTGCTCTCCAGCAGCGGCCACCACCCGCCCCGGCTCACCGGGCTGTGGACCGGCGACTGGGACACCGCCTGGTCCGGCGCGTTCACCACCAACGCCAACCTCAACCTCCAGACCGCCGCCGCGCCCGCCGCCGCCCTGCCCGAGGTCACCGAGGCGCTGGCCGCCTTCGTCACCCGGCAGCTGCCGGACTGGCGGGCCAACGCCCGCGCGGTCTTCGGCACCCGGGGCGCGGTCGCGCCCTCGCACAGCGACGGCGAGTCCGGGCTGACCTACCACTTCAGCCGCGAGTACCCGCTGCACCTGTGGACCGCCGGCGCCGACTGGCTGCTCAAGCCGCTGGTCGACCACGACGAGATCCAGGGCGCACAGGACCCGCGCACCGCCGCCGCACTCGCCGAGGCAGCCCTCTTCTACGAGGACTTCCTCACCCGCACCGACGCCGCGGGCCACCTGGTGATCGTGCCGTCCTACTCACCGGAGAACCGCCCGGCGAACGGCAGCTGGGGCGCGGTCAACGCGGCCATGGACCTCTCCGCCGCCCGCCACACCCTGCTCACCGCCGCCCGCTACCACCCCGGACAGGCGGACAGGTGGCGGGCGCTGGCCGACCGGCTGCCCCCGCACCGGATCAACGCCGACGGAGCCCTCGCCGAATGGGCCTGGCCCGGCCTCCACGACACCTACGACCACCGCCACCTCAGCCACCTGTACGGCGTCTGGCCCCTGGAGGAGATCACCCCGTACGACACCCCGCGCCTGGCCGCCGCCGCCCACCGGGCGCTGGAACTGCGCGGCGCCGAGAACGACTCCGCCCACGGCCATCTCCACCACGCCCTGATCGCCGCCCGGCTCCGCGACCCCGAGCGCGCCGGCCGCGCCCTGCGCCGGGTCCTCGACGGCGACTTCTTCCACGCCTCCCTGATGAGCGCCCACTACCCCCACCGCGACGTCTACAACGCGGACGCCGCGCACACCCTCCCCGGTGTGCTCGTCGAGACGCTCCTCCAGTCCACCCCGGACCGCCTGATCCTGCTCCCGGCGGTCCCCGACAGCTGTCCGCGCGGCGAACTGCGCGGCATCCGCACCCGGTTCGGCGCCGAGGTCGACCTCGCCTGGGACCCGGACGGCGCCCGGGCGGTCGTCCGGCCCGGCCGCACCCACCGCGTCGAGCTGCGGACTTCCTCCGGCACCGCGTTCCTCGACCTGGTCGCCGGAGAAGCCCGCGTCCTCACCCTGAGGACGCGGTGAACCTCCCCACACCCCCACCCATGGAAGGGACACCATGGCAACCAGCACCCTCGGCAGGGTCGCCAAGGCCCTGCTCGCCCCCGCACTCGCCCTCGGCGCCACCGTCGGCCTCGCCTCGGCACCCGCCTCCGCCGCCGTCTGGAGCACCTGCGACCAGTGGGGCAACACCACCCTGAACGGCTACACGCTCTACAACAACATCTGGGGTTCCGGCGCCGGCAGCCAGTGCGTCTGGGCCAACTCCGGCACCAACTGGGGTGTGCACGCCGACCACCCCAACACCGGCGGCATCAAGTCCTACCCCGACGCCAAGAAGGTGATCAACAAGCCGATCACCTCGCTGACCTCGCTCACCAGCAGCTACAACGTCACCGTCCCGGCGTCCGGCGCGTACAACACGTCGTACGACATCTGGGACACGGACTACGACTACGAGATCATGCTCTGGGTCAACAAGACCGGACCCGTCGGGCCTCTCGGAACCTCGCAGGGCAACGTCACCCTGGGCGGTCACACCTGGACCGTCTACAAGGGCAACAACGGCGCCAACGAGGTGTTCTCCTTCATCCGCACCTCCAACTCCGCCTCCGGCACGGTGAACATCCTGCCGATCCTGAAGTGGATCAAGGACACCAAGGGCTGGTTCGGCAACGAGACCATCGGCGACGTCCAGTTCGGCTACGAGATCACGTCCTCGTCCGGCGGCCTGGACTTCACCACCAACAACCTGACCGTCAGCGGCGGCTGAGCAGCCGGGGCCGGCCTCCGCGGCGGGGCCGGCCCCCTCGGCGTCAGGGCGCGGCCGGGGCCGGTCCCGAACTCGCCCGGCGGGTCAGCTCGGGCGCGAGCAGCACGACCTCCTCGCCGCCCCGCCCGTCCAGCTTGGCCACCAGGTGCTCCACGGCCCGCCGGCCCATCTCCTGGGCGGGGATGGCGACCGAGGTCAGCCGCACCGAGGCCTGCACGGCGACCTGGTCCGGGCAGACCGCGACCACGGACACGTCCTCCGGCACGGCCCGGCCCTGCTGGCGCAGCAGCGCGAGCAGCGGCTCCACCGCCGACTCGTTCTGCACCACGAACCCGGTCGTCGCCGGGCGCTCGTCGAAGACGCGGGCCAGGGTGAGGGCCATCGCGTCGTAGCCGCCCTCGCACGGCCGGTGCAGCAGCCGCACGCCCGCCCGGCGGGCCCCGGAGCGCAGCCCGTCCAGGGTGCGTTCGGCGAAGCCGGTGTGCCGTTCGTAGACCGCCGGGGCCTCGCCGATGACGGCGATGTCACGGTGCCCGAGGCCGGCCAGATGCTCCACGCACAGCGCGCCGGTCGCGCTCCAGTCCAGGTCCACGCAGGTCAGACCGCCCGCGTCGGCGGGCAGACCGATCAGCACGGACGGCTGGTCGGTGCCTCTGAGCAGCGGCAGCCGCTCGTCCTCCAGCTCGACGTCCATCAGGATCATCGCGTCGGCCAGCCCGCTGCCGGTGACCCGGCGCACCGCGTCGGGCCCCTCCTCGCCGGTGAGCAGCAGGACGTCGTAGCCGTGCGTGCGGGCGGTGGTGGCCACCGCGATGGCGATCTCCATCATCACCGGTACGTACATGTCGGTGCGTAGCGGGATCATGAGGGCGATGATGTTCGACCGTTTGCCGGCCAGGGCGCGGGCGCCCGCGTTCGGGTGGTAGCCGAGCTCCCGGATGCTCTGCTCGACCCGGTGCCGGGTGGTGGCGGAGATGGACCGCTTGCCGCTGAGGACATAGCTCACCGTGCTCGCCGAGACTCCGGCGTGCTGGGCGACCTCGGCGAGGGTGACCATCCGCTCTCCAAGCTATGTGAAGCGCTTCGACATTGCGCGGTGCCGACAGGGTGGGTGCGAATGCGAATGACCCTAGCTTCAGGGAGCCCGGGGTGTCCATAGGCTATCGAAGCGCTTCGACAACGATTCCCGGCCATGTCGCGGAAACCCGCGCGCCGGACGGCGGCCACCGAGGCTCCACGCTAAACCCGGGCGGCTTTCCCGGCTGGCGCGGCCCGCCCGTTTTCGGTACCAACGATCCAAGGGCACCGGTCGGTGCCGAACGGTCCCGGCCGTCCCTCCCCGCGGCGAGTGGAGCCCCGATGTCCGCCACCACCACCCCACGCACCACCGTCACCGAGCGCGAGGCCCGCCGGGTGGCGGAGGCCGCCCGGCAGCGGGACTGGCGGGGGCCCAGCTTCGCCAAGGAGCTGTTCCTCGGGCGCTTCCGGCTCGACCTCATCCACCCCCACCCGCTGCCCGACGAGGAGTCCGTCCGGCACGGCGAGGAGTTCCTGGCGAAGCTGCGCGCCTTCTGCGAGACGGTGATCGACCCCGCCCGCATCGAGCGCGAGGCCCGCATCCCCGACGAGGTCGTGGCGGGCCTGAAGGAACTCGGTGCGCTCGGCATGAAGATCGGCCCCGAGTACGGCGGTCTCGGCCTGTCCCAGCTGTACTACAACAAGGCCCTCGCCCTGGTCGGCTCCGTCAGCCCCGCCGTCGGCGCGCTGCTCTCCGCGCACCAGTCGATCGGTGTGCCGCAGCCGCTGAAGCTCTTCGGCACGCCGGAGCAGAAGGACGCCTTCCTGCCCCGCTGCGCCCGCACCGACATCTCCGCGTTCCTGCTCACCGAGCCGGACGTGGGCTCCGACCCGGCCCGCCTCGCCACCACGGCCGTGCCCGAGGGCGACGCGTACATCCTCGACGGAGTGAAACTGTGGACCACCAACGGGGTGGTGGCCGATCTGCTCGTCGTCATGGCACGGGTGCCGCAGTCCGAGGGGCATCCGGGCGGCATCACCGCGTTCGTGGTGGAGGCCGCCTCCGAGGGCATCACCGTGGAGAACCGCAACGCCTTCATGGGCCTGCGCGGCATCGAGAACGGCGTCACCCGCTTCCACCGGGTCAGGGTCCCGGCGGCGAACCGGATCGGGCCCGAGGGCGCCGGTCTGAAGATCGCGCTCACCACGCTCAACACCGGCCGGCTGTCGCTGCCCGCGATGTGCGCGGGCGCCGGCAAGTGGTGTCTGAAGATCGCCCGCGAGTGGGCGGCGGAGCGCGAGCAGTGGGGCAAGCCGGTGGCGCTGCACGAGGCCGTCGGGTCGAAGATCGCGTTCATCGCGGCGACGACGTTCGCCCTGGAGGCCGTCCTCGACCTGTCCTCGCAGATGGCCGACGAGGACCGCCACGACATCCGCATCGAGGCCGCCCTCGCCAAGCTCTACGGCTCCGAGGCGGCCTGGCGGATGGCCGACGAACTGGTCCAGATCCGCGGCGGACGCGGCTACGAGACGGCCGAGTCCCTGCGGGCGCGCGGCGAACGCCCGGTCCCGGCCGAGCAGATGCTGCGCGACCTGCGCATCAACCGCATCTTCGAGGGCTCCACGGAGATCATGCACCTGCTGATCGCCCGGGAGGCCGTGGACGCCCACCTCTCGGTCGCCGGCGACCTGATCGACCCCGACAAGTCCCTGGCCGACAAGGCGCGGGCCGGCGCGCACGCGGGCGCCTTCTACGCCAGGTGGCTGCCGAAACTGCTCGCGGGCCCCGGTCAGCTCCCCACGTCCTACACCGAGTTCCGGCACGCGACCGACCTCTCCAAGCATCTGCGCTACGTGGAGCGCACCGCCCGCAGGCTCGCCCGCTCCACCTTCTACGCCATGTCCCGCTGGCAGGGCCGGATGGAGACCAGGCAGGGCTTCCTCGGCCGGATCGTGGACATCGGCGCCGAACTGTTCGCGATGAGCGCGGCCTGCGTACGCGCCGAGCGGCTGCGGGCCGAGGACCGGCACGGCCGGGAGGCCTACCAGCTCGCCGACGCCTTCTGCCGCCAGGCCCGCATCCGCGTCGAGGAACTGTTCACCCGCCTGTGGACCAACACCGACGACCTGGACCGCGGGCTGGTCAAGGCCGTCCTCGCCGGCTCCCACACCTGGCTGGAGGAGGGCATCCTCGATCCGTCGGGCGAGGGCCCATGGATCGCCGACGCGACCCCCGGACCCCCGACCCGCGAGAACGTCCGCCGTCCCTACGGGAGTTAGCAGTACTTGTCGCTGGGGTCCCGCGTCGTCCAGGAGCAGGAGGCGACCTTGGTGCCGCCCGCCTTGGTCAGGGTGGCCGTGTCCTTGTCGTTGTTCCAGACGTAGGCGCGGCGGCCCTGGTACTTGTCGGAGGAGGTGTCCGAGCCGCTGCCGGTGTGGACCTTCAGGTACTTCCCGGCGCCGATCTTGACGTTCGGGAAGACGTACTTGTGGTTGGAGGCGTCCTTCAGCACCCAGCCCTTGAGCGAGACGGCCCGGCCGCTGGTGTTCTTCAGCTGCACCCACTCGCCGTTCAGGCTCTTGTTGGAGCGGTTGTCCTTGCCGGGGCTGTCGAACCACACGTGGTGGATCCTCACGCCGCCGGCGGCCTCGGCCGGAGTGCTGAGCAGGGTGCCGGTGAGCACGGCCGCGCCGGCGAGCGCGGGCAGGGCTGCGCGGAGGCGCACAATGCGCATGGAGATATCCCCCCAGGATGTCGTCCGTAAATCATGCGGAACGAAGTGTTTATCACAAGATCTTCATGACGACTTCACAAGGGGAATCCCGGCCGGCGCACCCACCCGGGGGACGCGCTGTCCGGAGCGCCGCCGCTTGCCGCAACAATGGGAGGATGACCGACAGTCCCGCCCATCCGGCACCCCTCGCCGACCCGCACCTCGTCTACGACCCCGCCGCCGGCGACGGACCCAAGGACGTGGTGATCCTCGGCTCCACCGGATCCATCGGCACCCAGGCCATCGACCTCGTGCTGCGCAACCCCGACCGCTTCCGGGTCACCGCCCTGTCCGCGAACGGCGGCCGGGTGGCCCTCCTCGCCGAGCAGGCGCACCGGCTCAGGGTGCGGACCGTGGCGGTCGCCCGCGAGGACGTCGTACCCGCGCTGCGCGAGGCGCTCACCGCCGCGTACGGCACCGAGCCGCTGCCCGAGATACTCGCCGGGCCCGACGCGGCCACCCAGGTCGCCGCCTCCGACTGCCACACCGTCCTCAACGGCATCACCGGCTCCATCGGCCTCGCCCCGACCCTGGCCGCCCTGGAGGCGGGCCGCACGCTCGCGCTCGCCAACAAGGAGTCGCTGATCGTCGGCGGCCCGCTGGTCACCGCGCTCGCCAAGCCCGGCCAGATCATCCCGGTGGACTCCGAGCACGCGGCCCTCTTCCAGGCCCTCGCCGCCGGCACCCGCGCCGACGTCCGCAAGCTCGTCGTCACCGCCTCCGGCGGCCCCTTCCGCGGCCGGACCAGGGCCGAGCTGGCCGGCGTCACCGTCCAGGACGCCCTCGCCCACCCCACCTGGGCGATGGGACCGGTGATCACCGTCAACTCCGCGACCCTGGTCAACAAGGGACTGGAGGTCATCGAGGCCCACCTGCTGTACGACATTCCGTTCGACCGCATCGAGGTGGTCGTCCACCCCCAGTCGTACGTCCACTCGATGGTCGAGTTCACCGACGGGTCCACCCTCGCCCAGGCGACGCCCCCCGACATGCGCGGGCCCATCGCCATCGGCCTCGGCTGGCCCGAACGCGTCCCCGACGCCGCCCCCGCCTTCGACTGGAGCAAGGCTTCCACCTGGGAATTCTTCCCGCTGGACAACGAGGCATTCCCCTCGGTGAACCTCGCCCGGCACGTGGGACGGCTCGCGAGCACGGCCCCGGCGGTGTTCAATGCGGCCAACGAGGAGTGCGTCGCCGCCTTCCTGAACGGCGCGCTGCCCTTCAACGGGATCGTGGAGACCGTCACCCGGGTGGTCGAGGAGCACGGCACCCCGGCCACGGGAACCTCGCTCACCGTGTCGGACGTCCTCGAAGCGGAGACCTGGGCCCGCGCCCGGGCCCGCGAACTCACAGCCACGACGGCGACCGCGGAGGCGCGTGCATGACGACCTTGATGTTCATCCTCGGCATAGTGGTCTTCGCGGTGGGCCTGCTCGTCTCGATCGCCTGGCACGAGCTGGGACACCTGTCCACGGCCAAGCTCTTCGGCATCCGCGTGCCCCAGTACATGGTCGGCTTCGGCCCGACGATCTGGTCACGCAAGAAGGGCGAGACCGAGTACGGCATCAAGGCCATCCCGGCCGGCGGCTACATCCGCATGATCGGCATGTTCCCGCCGGACGACCAGGGCCGGGTCGCCGCCCGCTCCACCTCGCCGTGGCGCGGCATGATCGAGGACGCGAGAGCGGCGTCCTTCGAGGAACTGAAGCCCGGCGACGAGACGCGCATGTTCTACACGCGCAAACCGTGGAAACGGGTCATCGTGATGTTCGCCGGCCCCTTCATGAACCTCGTCCTCGCGGTCGGCCTGTTCTTCTCCGTGCTCATGGGCTTCGGCGTCCAGCAGCAGACCACCACCGTCGCCTCCGTCTCGCCCTGCGTCATCGCCCAGAGCGAGAACCGCGACACCTGCGCGAAGACCGACAAGCCCTCCCCGGCCCAGGCCGCCGGCCTCCGCACGCGCGACAAGATCGTCTCCTTCGACGGCAAGCCCACCGAGAACTGGGACACCCTCTCGGACCTCATCCGGGACAGCGCCGGGAAGACCGTGCCGATCGTCGTCGAGCGCGACGGCAGGCAGCTCACCCTGCACGCCAAGATCGCCACGAACCTGGTCGCCAAGAAGGACTCCAGCGGCTCCTACGTCCAGGGCAAGTACGTCGAGGCCGGCTTCCTCGGCTTCGGCGCCGCCACCGGCGTGGTCACGATGGACTTCGACGACTCCGTGACCTGGATGACCGACCGGGTCGGCGACGCCGTCGCCTCCCTCGCCGACCTGCCCGGCAAGATCCCCGCCCTGTGGGACGCCGCCTTCGGCGACGGCCCGCGCGAGCCGGACTCCCCGGTGGGCATCGTCGGCGCCGCCCGCATCACCGGCGACATCGCCACCCTGGACATCCCCGCCTCCCAGCAGGTGGCGATGTTCGTGATGATGCTCGGCATGTTCAACCTCTCCCTGTTCCTGTTCAACATGCTCCCGCTGCTGCCGCTCGACGGCGGGCACATCGCGGGCGCCCTGTGGGAGGCCCTCAGGCGGAACCTGGCCCGGGTGCTGCGCCGGCCCGACCCCGGCCCGTTCGACGTCGCCAAGCTGATGCCGGTGGCGTACGTGGTGGCCGGGATCTTCGTCTGCTTCACCGTCCTGGTGCTGATCGCGGACCTCGTCAACCCGGTGAAGATCTCCTAGCCATCCGGTGTCCACGCGGCCCGGAACCCTTCTGGTTCCGGGCCGCCCGCGAGCGCGCCGGAATACGGGTGTGATGTGTGACGCCCGGCCCGGTGCCGTAATCTCGGACCCTGGAGCCCGCCGTATACGGGACCGGATCCTGAACCACGACTTGGGGTTGCACAGCAGATGACTGCGATTTCACTCGGCATGCCGTCCGTTCCGACCAAGCTCGCCGAGCGCCGCAAGAGCCGGCAGATCCAGGTCGGAACCGTGGCGGTCGGCGGGGACGCGCCGGTCTCGGTCCAGTCGATGACCACGACCCGCACCTCCGACATCGGCGCCACGCTCCAGCAGATCGCCGAGCTGACCGCCTCCGGCTGCCAGATCGTCCGTGTGGCCTGCCCCACCCAGGACGACGCCGACGCCCTCGCCACCATCGCGAAGAAGTCGCAGATCCCGGTCATCGCCGACATCCACTTCCAGCCCAAGTACGTCTTCGCCGCCATCGAGGCCGGCTGCGCCGCGGTCCGCGTCAACCCGGGCAACATCAAGCAGTTCGACGACAAGGTCAAGGAGATCGCCAAGGCCGCCAAGGACCACGGCACCCCGATCCGGATCGGCGTCAACGCCGGCTCCCTGGACCGGCGCCTGCTCCAGAAGTACGGCAAGGCGACGCCCGAGGCCCTGGTCGAATCCGCCCTGTGGGAGGCGTCCCTCTTCGAGGAGCACGACTTCCGGGACATCAAGATCTCCGTTAAGCACAACGACCCGGTCGTGATGATCGAGGCCTACCGCCAGCTCGCCGAGAGCTGCGACTACCCGCTGCACCTCGGCGTCACGGAGGCCGGACCCGCCTTCCAGGGCACGATCAAGTCGGCGGTCGCCTTCGGCGCGCTGCTCAGCCAGGGCATCGGCGACACCATCCGCGTCTCCCTCTCGGCTCCGCCGGTCGAGGAGATCAAGGTCGGCATCCAGATCCTGGAGTCCCTGAACCTGCGCCAGCGCGGCCTGGAGATCGTCTCCTGCCCGTCCTGCGGCCGCGCCCAGGTCGACGTCTACAAGCTCGCCGAAGAGGTCACGGCAGGCCTGACCGGCATGGAGGTCCCGCTCCGCGTCGCCGTCATGGGCTGCGTCGTCAACGGCCCCGGCGAGGCCCGCGAGGCCGACCTCGGTGTCGCCTCCGGCAACGGCAAGGGCCAGATCTTCGTCAAGGGCGAGGTCATCAAGACCGTCCCCGAGTCCAAGATCGTGGAAACCCTCATCGAGGAGGCCATGAAGCTGGCCGAACAGATGGAGAAGGACGGCGTGACCTCCGGCGAGCCGTCGGTGTCGGTCGCCGGCTGACCCCGGTCCGCGCGCTGTGAGTCCCGTCACCACCCGGTGACGGGACTCGGCCGTACCTCGGCCCATACGGTCTTCCCAACCACCTCGGGGCGCCCCCTGCTTGCCGGCGAGCGCCTGGACCGACTCCGGCCCACGGCCCGACTTGGTCCTGTGCGATCCCGAGTGGCTGTGGAGCGCTGCGAACTCCAGCCGTGGTCGTCCGTTATGTGAGAGATCATGACTGTCTGCGCTCGGAGGCCTATCGCAGGTCAGCGCGGGATCGGTGGGGGGCGCTTCGCGGGCGCGCGGGGTACAGTGCCGGGACCAGCAGAACCCCACCGTGAGGCCCCGTAGTGCTGACCCAGACCACAACCCGGGTCCTGGAACCGAGTGACCTGGACGCGGCGCTCGCCGTGCTCGATCGTGAGCCGGTCGCCAACGCCTTCGTGACCTCCCGGGTCCGGGTCGCCGGCCTCGACCCCTGGCGGCTCGGCGGCGAGATGTGGGGCTGGTACGAGGACGGCATGCTCACGTCCCTGTGCTACGCGGGCGCCAACCTCGTCCCCATCTGCGCCACCCCGCGCGCCGTCCGCGCCTTCGCCGACCGCGCCCGCCGGGCCGGCCGCCGCTGCTCCTCCATCGTCGGCCCCGCCGACGCCACCGCCGAACTCTGGCGGCTGCTGGAGCCGCACTGGGGCCCGGCCAGGGACGTCCGCGCCCGCCAGCCGCTGATGGTCGCCGACCGCATGCCCGACGACATCGCGCCCGACCCCTACGTCCGCCGCGTCCGCAAGGACGAGATGGAGACGATCATGCCGGCGTGCGTGGCGATGTTCACCGAGGAGGTCGGCGTCTCCCCGCTGTCCGGCGACGGCGGCCTCCTCTACCAGGCCCGGGTCGCCGAACTCGTCGGCTCCGGCCGCTCCTTCGCCCGCGTGGACGAGCGGGGCCGGGTCGTGTTCAAGGCGGAGATCGGCGCCGCCACGCCCCAGGCCTGCCAGATCCAGGGCGTCTGGGTGGCCCCTGAGTACCGGGGCAGGGGCCTGGCGGCCCCCGGCATGGCCGCGGTGCTGCGCTACGCCCTCGCGGACGTCGCCCCCGTCGCGAGCCTCTACGTCAACGACTTCAACACCGCGGCGAGAAGGACGTACCGCCGTGTCGGCTTCCGGGAGACCGGCGCCTTCATGAGTGTGCTCTTCTGACACCCCTGTACGCTCCCCGCATGGACCCAGTGATCGGCCCCCTGGACCTCACCGCCCACGTGGACGAGGCGTTGGCTGTCCAAGCCGTCGCCTTCGGCCTCGGCCCCGAGGAGGTCGCCGTACGCCGGCAGATCGTCCAGCGCCACATGCAGTACCAAGGTGCGCGGGCCTACGGCGCGACCGCCGGCGGCCGGCTCGTCGGCTTCGTGTACGGCATGCCCAACAGCCGCACCCACTGGTGGTCCACCGTGGTGGAGCCCTACCTGCGCGCGGGCGGCAACGACTTCTGGCTGGACGACTCCTTCGTCATCACCGAGCTGCACGTCCACCCCGGCCACCAGAACCGCGGCATCGGCCGGAAGCTGATCACCACCATCACCGACACCGCCGGCGAACCCCGCTCGATCCTCTCCGCGATCGACATCGACAGCCCCGCCCGCGGCCTGTACCACTCCCTCGGCTACACCGACCTCGCCCGTCAAGTGCGTTTCCCGAGCGCGGCGCGCCCCTACGCCGTGATGGGCGCCCCGCTGCCGCTGCGCAGGCGCTAACCGATTTCCACCGGCACGGGCGGCCCGGCTAACCTCCATGCCACCACCTTTATCCGGCAGGAGTACGAGAACCATGGCCAACGCACCGGTCCAGCGCATGTCCCAGTTGATGGCGAAGACGCTGCGCGACGACCCGGCCGACGCCGAGGTCCTCAGCCACAAGCTCCTCGTCCGCGCCGGCTACGTCCGCCGCACGGCGGCCGGCATCTGGAGCTGGCTGCCCCTCGGCAAGAAGGTCCTCGCGAACGTCGAACGCATCGTCCGCGAGGAGATGGACGCCATCGGCGCCCAGGAGGTCACCCTGCCCGCCCTGCTGCCCCGCGAGCCCTACGAGGCGACCGGCCGCTGGGACGAGTACGGCCAGGAGCTGTTCCGGCTCAAGGACCGCAAGGGCGGCGACTACCTCCTCGGCCCCACCCACGAGGAGATCTTCACCCTCCTGGTCAAGGACCAGTGCACGTCCTACAAGGACCTGCCGGTGATCCTCTACCAGATCCAGACCAAGTTCCGCGACGAGGCCCGCCCCCGCGCCGGCATCCTGCGCGGCCGCGAGTTCCTGATGAAGGACTCCTACTCCTTCGACCTGGACGACGAGGGCCTCGGCACCTCCTACGCCCTGCACCGCGAGGCCTACCAGCGGATCTTCGCCCGCCTCGGCCTCGACTACCGCATCTGCGCGGCCACCGCCGGCGCCATGGGCGGCTCCAAGTCCGAGGAGTTCCTCGCCCCGGCCGAGGCCGGCGAGGACACCTTCGCGGACTGCCCGAACTGCGACTTCGCCGCCAACACCGAGGCGATCACCTACCAGCTCACCCCGGTGGACGGCTCCGCCGTGCCCGCGCTGGAGGAGATCCCCACCCCCGACACCCCGACCATCGAGACGCTGGCCGCCTCGCTCGGCGTCCCGGCCTCCGCCACGCTGAAGAACCTGCTGGTCAAGGTGGACGGCGAGATCGTCGCCGTGGGCGTGCCCGGCGACCGCGAGGTGGACCTGGACAAGGTCGAGGCGCACTTCGCCCCGGCCGCCGTCGAGATGGTCACCGAGACCGACTTCGCCGCCCACCCCGAGCTGGTCCGCGGCTACGTCGGCCCGCAGGGCCTGGGCGAGAAGGTGAAGTACATCGCCGACCCGCGCGTGGCCCCCGGCACCGCCTGGATCACCGGCGCCAACAAGGAGCACACGCACGCCAGGAACGTCGTCGCCGGCCGTGACTTCGAGGCCGACGCGTACGTGGACGTCGTCGTGGTGCAGGACGGCGACCCGTGCCCGAAGTGCGGCACCGGCCTGAAGCTGGACCGCGCCATCGAGATCGGCCACATCTTCCAGCTCGGCCGCAAGTACACCGACGCCCTCAAGCTGGACGTCCTCGGCCAGAACGGCAAGCCGGTCCGCGTCACCATGGGCTCCTACGGCGTCGGCGTCTCCCGCGCCGTCGCCGCGCTCGCCGAGCAGACCGCCGACGACAAGGGCCTGGTCTGGCCCAAGGAGGTCGCCCCGGCCGACGTGCACGTGGTCGCCGCCGGCAAGGCGCTCCAGACCGAGCTGGCACTGGACGTCGCCGGGAAGCTCGCCGCCGCGGGCGTCCGCGTCCTGGTGGACGACCGGGCCGGCGTCTCCCCGGGCGTGAAGTTCACCGACTCCGAGCTGATCGGCGTGCCGCAGATCCTGGTGGCCGGCCGCCGCGCCGGCGAAGGCGTGCTGGAGCTGAAGGACCGCAGGACCGGTGAGCGCGAGGAGCTGACGGTCGAGGACGCGATCGCCCGCCTGACCGCGTAGGCCCTGGCCCGCCGACGACGCCCCCGGGTCTCCCGGGGGCGTCGTCGCTACAGCCAGCCCGCGAACTCCAGCAGCAGTTCCGCGTCTCCCGGCCGGCCCACCCGCAGCGCCCGCACCCCGGACTCCACCGCCCGGAACAGCGTCCAGCCGCGCAGCCGGTCCTGGTCGACCTCCAGCGACTCCGCGAGCCGCTTGATCCGGCGCCGGGTGGTGGCCGGGCCGCCCGACTGCGCGATCAGGTCCTCCACCCGGTCCCGGACCAGCCGCGCCAGGTCGAAGGCGCTGTCCCCGACCACCGGGTCCGGGCCCACCGCGAGCCACGGCATCCGCTCGCCCGAGAGCACCTTGCTCTGCCGGAACGTGCCGTGCAGCAGCCGGTCCTCGGACGGCGCGGCCAGCAGCTCCTCCCGGGCGGCGAGCGCCGCCTCCACCAGCGGCGCCACCTCGGGATCGGCCTCGGCACCGGCCCGCATGGCCGCCGCCTGCCGCCCGGTGCGCTCGGCGACGGTCTCGAAGACGTGCCCGGCCGGCGGTTCCACCCACAGCCTGCGCAGCGTCCCCGCCGCCTCCAGCAGCGCCTTCGCCTCAGGCAGCGAGCGCACCGACACATCCGGGTGCAGCCGCTCCAGCAGCAGCGCCCCGTCCTGCGCGCCGTCGTCCAGCAGCTGTACGGCGCCCCGCCCGGCCCAGTGCGCCAGCGCCGCCCGCTCGCTCTCCGGGCGGGACCGGGGCGGCACCAGCTTCAGCACCGCCGGCGTGCCGTCCGGCCGCCGTACCAGCACCACCAGGCTGCTGCGCCCGCCCGGCACCTGCACCCGCTCGACGGTCAACCCGCGCCGGGCGACGGCCTCCTCGGCCGCCGCGGGCAGCCGCGCCAGCCAGTCGTCCCCGGCCGGTGCCGTCTCACCGAGCGCCCGCACCAGGCGCGGCGGCGGTTCCAAAGCCATGCGCGCGTCGTTCCCTTCGTGTGGGGTCCATGTCCGGTCACCGTCCGAGGCCACAGGGGCCGGGCCCGATCCCGTCCTGGTCCGTCTCCGGCCTTGCCTGGCCCGGTCCGGTCCTGTCCCGATCCGGTCTTGTCCTGTCCCCGGTCCGTGGTCCTATCCCGGCCCGGTCCCGTCTCGATCCGGTCCCGTCTCGATCCAGTGTGGCCCCGTCCTGATCCGGTCCGGTCTCCGGCCTCGTCCGGTCCCGGCCCGGTTCGTTCCGGACCGTTCACCGGGGACCGGACGCGCGGTCCCGCGTCCCCTTCCCGGTGCCGTCCTGCCGTCCTGCCGTCGGAGCCGGGCGACCGCGCCCGACCCGCGCGGCCCGCCCGGACCGGCGTACGAGCCGCGTGCCGGCTTCTCAGCGCCTCGCCGGGGCCGTGGTGGCCGTGGTGGAGGAGGAGGCCGACGAGGTCGTGCCGGCCGCGCCGGTCCGTTCGTCGGACCGCTCGGCGAGCCCAGGGAAGGCTACGCTCTCCCCGCTCCAGCGCACCGCCCGCACCGCCGCCTCCCGCAGCGCCCCGGCCGCCTCGGCCCGCCGCGCCCCGGTCGCCGCCCGCACCAGGTCCGCGTACACGCCGGCCACCCCCTGCTCCAGCCGCGCGGCCAGCCGCACCGCCGCCGTCCCGTCCGCGACCGGGAACGGAAGCGCGTACGCGGCGCTCGCCGCGACCGGCACGGCGCCCAGGTCGCGCACCGCGCGCACCAGCGCGTCCCGGCGCGCCCGGTGGGCGTCGTACGCCGCCCGCGCCTCGGGCCGGCGCCGCTCGCCGATCCGTCCGCCGACGACGCCGTAGCCGTACACCGCCGCGTGCTCCGCGGCCAGCGCCGCCTGCAGCGCGGTCACCTCGGCCCGCTCCGTCTCCTCGCTCACCGGGCTCCCTCCGCCAGCAGATACGCGTGCGCGGCCCCGGCCGCCGCGACCGACGCCAGCAGCCGGGCCACCTCGTCCGGCGCCTTCAGCAGATCCCGGGCCCGCCGGTCGGCGAGGGCGCGCTCGGCGGCGGCCAGCCCGGCGACGGCGTCCTTCTCGCGGGCGGGCACGGGCTCGGCCGAGGGCTTCGGCGCCGACGCCGAGGGTGCGGGCGTGCGGGTCGTACCGTCCTCGAACGCCGCCGCGTGCGCCGCGACCTGGGCGCGCAAGGGCCGCAGCCGGTCCGCCAGCGCGGGATGCGCGGCGAGCACGGCGTCGTACCGCGCCAGCAGCCCCCGGCTGTCGAGCGCCGCACGCGCGCGGGCCCGCGCGGTGGCCGACGGCCCGTCGTCGGCCGGGTCCGTGCCGGCCGAACACCCCGCCAGCACGGTGACGCCGGCGGCCGAGGCGAGCAGGGTTCTTCTGCGCGGTCCCGAGGGGATGCGCGACGGCGAGGGGTACGGCACGGCTGACGTCCTCGGGGGCTCGTACGAACACACGGGCGGGAACGGCGCCCGCCGTTGATCACGGTACCCGCGCGGCCGCTCGCCGCATGTCACCGGCTCGGCGGACCCGCCCGAGGGGCGCGCGGCGGTGTCGGTGCGCGGCCCGCCCGCCGCTGCGAACCACCCCTCGTCGGAGGCAGTACGCTTTGACCAGACACGCGACCCATCCCACAACAGCACACGCGGCCGAGGAGTCACCCGGATGAGCACCACCCAGAGCGAGAGGCTGCGAGAGCTGCTGGAACCGCTCGTCACCTCCCATGGGCTGGATCTCGAAGAGATCGCCGTGGACTCCGTAGGACGCAAGCGGGTGCTGCGCGTCGTCGTCGACTCCGACACCGGAGCGGACCTGGACCGGATCGCCGATGTGAGCCGCGCGCTCTCGGCGAAGCTGGACGAGACCAACGCGATGGGCGAGGGCGCGTACGACCTGGAGGTCGGCACCCCTGGCGCGGAGCGTCTCCTCACCGAGCACCGGCACTTCGTGCGCGCCGTCGACCGGCTCGTGAAGTTCCAGCTCACGGAGGGCGGCGAGCTGCTCGCGCGCATCCAGGAGGTCGACGACGAGGGCATCGGCGTGGAGGTCCCCGGGGTGAAGGGCCGCAAGGCCACCACCCGCAGGATCGGCTTCCCGGAGATCGCCAAGGCGCGCGTGCAGGTCGAGTTCAACCGCAAGGACAGCAAGAAGGACATGAAGGAAGAGGAGGAGGCGTAGCCGTGGACATCGACATGAGCGCCCTGCGGGGTTTGGTCCGGGAGAAGGAGATCTCCTTCGACCTGCTGGTCGAGGCGATCGAGTCGGCCCTCCTCATCGCCTACCACCGCACCGAGGGAAGCCGCCGACACGCGCGCGTGGAGCTCAACCGGGAGACCGGGCATGTGACCGTGTGGGCGAAGGAGGACCCCGAGGATCTCGCGGAGGGCCAGGAGGCCCGCGAGTTCGACGACACCCCGTCCGGTTTCGGCCGTATCGCCGCCACCACCGCCAAGCAGGTGATCCTGCAGCGGCTGCGCGACGCCGAGGACGACGCGACGCTCGGCGAGTACGCCGGCCGCGAGGGCGACATCGTCACCGGCGTGGTCCAGCAGGGCCGCGACCCGAAGAACGTGCTCGTGGACATCGGCAAGCTGGAGGCCATCCTGCCGGTGCAGGAGCAGGTGCCCGGCGAGACCTACCCGCACGGCATGCGCCTCAGGTCGTACGTCGTCCGCGTGGCCAAGGGCGTCCGCGGTCCGTCGGTGACCCTCTCCCGCACCCACCCGAACCTGGTGAAGAAGCTCTTCGCCCTGGAGGTGCCGGAGATCGCCGACGGCTCCGTGGAGATCGCCGCGATCGCCCGTGAGGCCGGTCACCGCACCAAGATCGCCGTACGGTCCACCCGTTCGGGCCTGAACGCCAAGGGTGCCTGCATCGGCCCCATGGGCGGCCGGGTGCGCAATGTGATGGGCGAGCTGAGCGGTGAGAAGATCGACATCGTCGACTGGTCGGACGACCCGGCCGAGATGGTCGCGAACGCCCTGTCACCCGCTCGGGTGAGCAAGGTGGAGGTCGTGGACATGGCCGCCCGCTCCGCGCGGGTGACCGTGCCGGACTACCAGCTGTCGCTGGCGATCGGCAAGGAGGGCCAGAACGCCCGCCTCGCCGCCCGCCTCACCGGCTGGCGCATCGACATCCGGCCGGACACCGAGCAGGCCGGCGCCTAGCCGGGAGCACGCCCCGAAGGCTCCGGACCAGGACCGGAGCCGGGGGAGCGGAGCCGCGGCCGGGGAATAGATACCGGCCGTCCGACGCTGAGATCACGACAACAGCCGTTCGATTCTTGCCCCAAAGGGGTGAGGTCGGTACGGGGAGGTAGACTTAACCGTGTCTGGCCGGACGCACACCCGAGTACGCCCTGAACGCACCTGTGTGGGGTGTCGGGAGCGGGCGGCCAAGAACGATCTCCTGCGGATCGTGAAGAGCGAGGACGCATGCGTCCCCGATCCTCGCGGTACGCTGCCCGGCCGGGGTGCCTATGTGCATCCCGCCCTGGTCTGTCTCGACCAGGCGGTACGCCGCCGGGCGTTCTCGCGGGCACTGCGCGTCCCGGGAGCGCTCGACACAAAGGCGTTGCGCCGATACGTCGAGCGGACGACAGTTGCCGAGCAGGCAACGCAGTAAGACGTGCCGTACGGAACCCCGTACGGTCTGGTACCTCGCGAGTCGAAAGCAGGTCGAGATTGCGATGAGCACTCGATGAGTACGCGATGAGTACGCCCATGAACTAGCGACGGTCCGGCTTCAACCCGGACCTCAAAGGAGCGAAGTGGCTAAGGTCCGGGTATACGAACTCGCCAAGGAGTTCGGTGTAGAGAGCAAGGTCGTCATGGCCAAGCTCCAGGAACTCGGTGAATTCGTCCGTTCGGCGTCTTCGACCATCGAAGCGCCGGTTGTACGCAAGCTGACCGACGCCTTCCAGGGCGGTGGCAGCGGCAAGTCCGCGAAGCCCGCCCCGCGCAAGGCCTCCCCCAAGCCCGCCGCGCCCGCCCCGGCGCAGGCGGCGCGTCCCGCTGCCCCGGCCCCGCGGCCGGCGGCGGCGGCGGCTCCCAAGGCTCCGGCGGCGCCCGCCGCCCAGCAGCCGGCCGCCCCGTCGGCCCCCGCCGCGTCCGCGCCGGCCCCGGCCGCCCCGGGCCCGCGCCCGGTGCCCGGTCCCAAGCCCGCGCCGCGCCCGGCCCCGGCCGCCCCGGAGTTCACCGCTCCGCCGGCCGCCCCGGCCGCGCAGACCCCGCAGGCTCCGGCCGCCCAGACTCCGCGTCCCGGCGGTGCCCGTCCCGGCGCCCCGAAGCCCGGCGGCTCCCGTCCGGCCCAGGGCCAGGGCCAGGCGCCCCGTCCGGGTCAGGGCGGTCAGCGTCCCGGCGGCCAGGCCCCGCGTCAGGGTGCCCGTCCGTCCGGTCCGCGCCCGGGCAACAACCCCTTCACCTCCGGCGGCAACGCCGGCATGGCCCGTCCGCAGGCCCCGCGCCCGCAGGGCGGCGCGCGCCCCGGCCCCGGCGGCCCCGGCGGCGCTCCGCGTCCCCAGGCGCCCGGCGCCCAGGGCGGCGGTCCGCGTCCGCAGGCTCCCGGCGGCCCGCGTCCGTCGCCGGCCGGCATGCCCCGTCCGCAGGGCGGTCCGCGTCCCGGCCCGGCCGGTCCGCGTCCCAACCCCGGCATGATGCCGCAGCGTCCCGCTGCCGGCCCGCGTCCGGGCGGCGGTGGCCCCGGCGGCCGCGGTCCCGGTGCCGGTGCTCGTCCCGGTGGCGGCGGCGGTCGTCCCGGTGGCGGCGGCTTCGCCGGCCGTCCCGGTGGCGGCGGCGGTGGCGGCTTCGCCGGCCGTCCCGGTGGTCCCGGTGGCGGCGGCGGTGGCTTCGCCGGCCGTCCGGGTGGTCCCGGCGGTGGCGGCGGTGGCCGTCCCGGCTTCGGTGGCCGTCCCGGTGGTCCCGGTGGCCGCGGTGGCACGCAGGGCGCCTTCGGCCGTCCCGGTGGTCCCGCGCGTCGTGGCCGCAAGTCGAAGCGGCAGAGGCGCCAGGAGTACGAGGCCATGCAGGCCCCGAGCGTCGGCGGCGTGATGCTGCCGCGCGGCAACGGCGAGACCATCCGTCTCTCCCGCGGCGCGTCGCTCACCGACTTCGCGGAGAAGATCAACGCCAACCCGGCGTCGCTCGTCGCGGTCATGATGAACCTCGGCGAGATGGTCACGGCCACGCAGTCCGTCTCCGACGAGACCCTGCAGCTCCTCGCCGACGAGATGAACTACTCGGTTCAGATCGTCAGCCCGGAGGAGGAGGACCGCGAGCTGCTCGAGTCCTTCGACATCGAGTTCGGCGAGGACGAGGGCTCCGAGGAGGACCTGGTCGTCCGTCCGCCGGTGGTGACCGTCATGGGTCACGTCGACCACGGTAAGACCCGACTGCTCGACGCGATCCGCAAGACGAACGTCATCGCGGGCGAGGCCGGCGGCATCACCCAGCACATCGGTGCCTACCAGGTCGCGACCGAGGTCAACGGCGAAGACCGCAAGATCACCTTCATCGACACCCCGGGTCACGAGGCGTTCACCGCCATGCGTGCCCGCGGTGCGAAGTCGACCGACATCGCGATCCTGGTCGTCGCGGCCAACGACGGCGTCATGCCGCAGACGGTCGAGGCGCTCAACCACGCCAAGGCGGCCGACGTGCCGATCGTGGTCGCGGTCAACAAGATCGACGTCGAGGGTGCCGACCCGACCAAGGTGCGCGGTCAGCTGACCGAGTACGGCCTGGTGGCCGAGGAGTACGGCGGCGACACCATGTTCGTCGACATCTCCGCCAAGCAGGGTCTGCACATCGACTCGCTGCTGGAGGCCGTGATCCTCACGGCCGACGCCTCGCTCGACCTGCGGGCCAACCCGCACCAGGACGCGCAGGGCATCTCGATCGAGTCCCGTCTCGACCGCGGCCGTGGTGCCGTGGCGACGGTCCTCGTCCAGCGAGGCACGCTGCGGGTCGGCGACACGATGGTCGTGGGCGACGCCTACGGCCGGGTGCGCGCCATGCTCGACGACAACGGCAACAACGTCGCCGAGGCCGGCCCGTCGACGCCGGTCCAGGTCCTGGGCCTGACCAACGTCCCGGGTGCGGGCGACAACTTCCTGGTGGTCGACGAGGACCGTACGGCCCGTCAGATCGCCGAGAAGCGCGCCGCCCGTGAGCGCAACGCCGCGTTCGCCAAGCGCACGCGCCGCGTGTCGCTGGAGGACCTGGACAAGGTGCTCAAGGCCGGCGAGGTCCAGCAGCTGAACCTGATCATCAAGGGTGACGCGTCTGGTTCCGTCGAGGCCCTCGAGTCCTCCCTGCTCCAGCTGGACGTCGGCGAAGAGGTCGACATCCGCGTCCTGCACCGCGGCGTCGGTGCGGTCACGGAGTCCGACATCGACCTGGCGATGGGCTCGGACGCCATCGTGATCGGCTTCAACGTCCGTGCGGCCGGCCGTGCCGCGCAGATGGCGGAGCGCGAGGGCGTGGACGTCCGGTACTACTCGGTCATCTACCAGGCGATCGAGGAGATCGAGGCGGCCCTGAAGGGCATGCTGAAGCCGGAGTACGAGGAGGTCGAGCTCGGCACGGCGGAGATCCGCGAGGTCTTCAAGTCGTCCAAGCTGGGCAACATCGCCGGTGTGCTCATCCGGTCGGGCGAGGTCAAGCGCAACACCAAGGCGCGCCTCATCCGCGACGGCAAGGTCGTCGCGGAGAACCTCACCATCGAGGGCCTGCGTCGCTTCAAGGACGACGTCACCGAGATCCGCGAAGGCTACGAGGGCGGTATCAACCTCGGAAACTTCAACGACATCAAGGTCGACGACGTCATCGCGACGTACGAGATGCGCGAGAAGCCGCGGGCGTAACAGCCCACGGTTCGTGCTGGCCGGCGGGATTTCGGTCCCGTCGGCCAGCGCGCCGTTTCCGCCCACCCGCTCCGGCGGGTGGGCGAGCGGGGTCCGGGGGCCGAGCCCCCGGAAAACCCGGTCGAGCCGTCGGCGGGCAAGCGGTACCGTGGCTCCAGGCCATCGATCCCGTACCGGCGGGTAAACCGGCACAGACATGTACGTGGGGACTCTGTCCTTCGACCTCCTCCTCGGCGACGTCCACTCGCTGAAGGAGAAGCGCTCCCTCGTCCGCCCGATCGTCGCCGAGCTCCAGCGGAAGTACGCGGTGAGCGCGGCCGAGGTGGATCACACGAACCTCCATCGGCGGGCGGTCATCGGCCTCGCCGTGGTCTCCGGTGACGCGGCGCACCTCACCGACGTGCTGGACCGGTGCGAACGGCTGGTCGCCGCCCGCCCCGAGGTGGAGCTGCTGTCGGTCCGGCGCCGCTTCCACGGCGAAGACGACGACTGACGACGACCAGACCACAGAACGCAAGCAAGAAGAAAGAACGGGAGACGGACCAGTGGCCGACAACGCGCGGGCGAAAAGGCTGGCGGACCTCATCCGGGAGGTGGTGGCCCAGAAGCTGCAGCGCGGGATCAAGGACCCGCGGCTCGGCTCACACGTCACCATCACGGACACCCGGGTCACGGGTGACCTGCGGGAGGCGACCGTCTTCTACACGGTCTACGGCGACGACGAGGAGCGGAAGGCCGCCGCGGCGGGCCTGGAGAGCGCCAAGGGCATCCTGCGCTCCGAGGTGGGCCGCGCGGCCGGGGTGAAGTTCACGCCGACCCTGGCCTTCGTCGCGGACGCCCTGCCGGACACCGCCCGGACCATCGAGGACCTCCTCGACAAGGCCCGGCAGTCCGACGAGAAGGTGCGCGAGACGGCCACCGGCGCCACGTACGCCGCCGGCGCCGACCCCTACCGCAAGCCGGCGGACGACGACAGCGACACGGACGGCGACGCCACCGAATGACCCAGAAGCACACCACGCCCGACGGCCTCGTCATCGTCGACAAGCCGTCGGGCTTCACTTCGCACGACGTGGTCGCCAAGATGCGCGGGATCGCGAGGACCCGCCGCGTCGGCCACGCCGGCACCCTCGACCCGATGGCCACCGGCGTCCTGGTCCTCGGGGTCGAGCGCGCCACCAAGCTCCTCGGGCACCTCGCGCTCACCGAGAAGGAGTACCTGGGCACCGTCCGCCTGGGCCAGACCACGCTCACCGACGACGCCGAGGGCGAGATCACCTCGTCCACCGACGCCTCCAAGGTGACCCGGGACGGCATCGACGCCGGCATCGCCAAGCTCACCGGCGACATCATGCAGGTGCCGTCCAAGGTCAGCGCCATCAAGATCGACGGTGTCCGGTCGTACAAGCGGGCCCGTGACGGCGAGGAGTTCGAGATCCCCGCCCGGCCGGTGACCATCTCCTCCTTCGCCGTGCACGACGTCCGGGACGCGGTCGCCGAGGACGGCACGGCCGTGCTCGACCTGGTGGTGTCGGTGGTCTGCTCCTCCGGCACCTACATCCGCGCCCTCGCCCGGGACCTGGGCGCCGGTCTCGGCGTCGGCGGCCACCTCACCGCCCTGCGCCGCACCCGGGTCGGCCCCTACAAGCTGGACGCGGCCCGGACGCTGGACCAGCTCCAACAGGAGCTGACCGTGATGCCGATGGCACAGGCCGCGGACGCCGCGTTCCGGCGGTGGCAGGTCGACGCCAAGCGGGCCCGGCTGCTGCTGAACGGCGTCCGGCTGGAGATGCCCGAGGAGTACGCGGGCGCCGGCGCGGTGGCCGTGTTCGACTCCGAGGGCCGCTTCATCGCGCTCGTCGAGGAGCACCGGGGCAAGGCCAAGAGCCTGGCCGTCTTCGGCTGAGCCCGGCCGGCCCCCGCGGAAAGCCCCTTCACCCGTCCGCCGTGGAGCGGCGGCCGGCCACGAGCCGGGCGCCGCTCCACGGTCCCCCTCTTTTCCCCCATCCCTAACGTTGTCCGGCAGCCCTCGTTCATTCACCCGAGCGGACGGGCGCTCGGAGTGAACAGGGGGAGCGGAAGGGGGCGCGTTCGCCGCGAGAACTGTTCCGGTCCGCCCCGCGTGCCTACGGTCGGGGCAGGGCACGGGGACGGGCGGGGAGGTACGGCCATGGCGGAACGGGGCCCGCGCACCGAAGGCGGGCGCCGGGAGCGGGAGGGACACGCGTACGGGGAGCCCGGACCCGGTGTCCCGGCCGTGCACGGCGGCCTTCCCGACGCCGCCCGGTCCGCCGGCGCCGACCCCGCCCTCGTACGCATCCGGGACCTGTCCGGCCGTGCCCTCGGCCTCGGCTTCCTCGCCGACCACGAAGGCACCCTGCTCACCAGCCACGAGACCGTCGACGGCCGGCCCCGGCTGCTGCTGCACGCCCCCGGGGAGCGCACCCGGCCGGTCACCGCCGACGCGGTCACCCCGCTGCCGAGCCTGGGCCTCGCCCTGATCCGCACCGAGGGCCTCGGCGCGGACCCGCTGCCGCTGACCGTACGGGAACGGATCGACGCGGGCAGCTACGTACGGATCGCCGCCGGCTGCTGGCGGGAGGCGCGGGTGCTGGGCGCCACCCCGGCCACGTACACCGCCGGTGACGGCTGCCACCTCCTGAAGGACGCGCTGGAGCTGGCCATCGGCACGGCGGGCCGGGACGCGCTGCGGCCCGGCGGGGGCGCGGCCGGGGGCCGGTGCGCGACGCCCGCACCGGCGCGGTCGTCGGCGTCCTCGGCACCGCCCTCGGCACCGACGGGCGCCAGGCGGCCTTCGCGGCGCCGCTGCGGCCCGCCGACGGCGCCCTCGCCGCACTGCTCGCCCGCAACGCGGCCACCGTGCCCGCCTACGGCGCCGACCTCAACCTCGCCGGCATCCTCCAGCTGACCACGACCTCGGTCGGCCAGGACGGCCCTGCGGATACCACCGGCCCGATCGAGCGTCCCGGCGTCGCCCGCGAGCTGGCCGCTCGCCGACGGCGCCCGGCCCGTGCTCGGCCTGGTCGGCGCGCCGGGCAGCGGCCGGACGACACAACTCGCGGCGCTCGCCGCCCAGCGCGCCCGGGGCACGCGGCCCGCGCCCACCCTGTGGCTGCGCGGCGCCGACCTGACGGCCGGCGACGGCTCCGTGGCCGACGCCGCGCGCCGCGCCCTGGCCCGCGCCGCCCGGATCGTCGCCGCGTCCGGTGCCGTCCGCCCCGACGACCCCGGCGACGTCACCCCCGACCGCCTGGCCCGCCTCGCCGCCCGGGCCGGCCGCCCGCTGCTGCTCCTCCTCGACGGCCCCGAGGAGATGCCCCCGGACCTCGCCCACCGGCTGCCCGAGTGGACCCGGGGCACGGCCGACTGGCTCCGCCGGGCCGGGGCCCGCCTGGTGATCGCCTGCCGGGAGGAACACTGGGAACGCGCGGGCCGCGCGTTCCCCGCCGACCTGCTCCACGCACCGGCGGACGGCCGGGGAACCGCCGCCCGCCTGCCTCCGTGCCTGCTCCTCGGCGACCTCACCGCCGACGAGGGCCGCCGGGCGCGCGCCCGGTACGGCATCCCGGACGGCGCGCTCGCCGAACGGGACGCGCGGCACCCGCTCACGCTCCGGCTGCTGTCCGAGGTCCGGTCCGCCGCCCCCGACGTCCCGCTCCCCGCGCCCCTGGACCGGCACGACGTCTTCGCCGCCTATCTCGACCTGGTGTGCCTGCGCGTGGCGGTCCGCCTCGCCGCCGCCGGCGGACTGCGCGGCACGGCCGTACGGCGGCTCGCCGCGCGGGTGGCCGGGCAGGTGCACGAGGCGGCCCGGCGCAGCCTCGGGCCCGGGCAGGGCGGGCTGGACCGGGAGTCGTTCGAGGCCGTGTTCCCGTGGGGACCCGCCCCGGCCGGCCTCGGCGCCGGCACCGGCTGGGCCTCCGCCGTCCTCGCCGAGGGCCTGCTCGTCCCGGCCGGCGACGGCTACCGCTTCGCCCACGAGGACCTGGCCGACTGGCTGCACGGCATGCACCTGGACCTCGACGAGGCCCTGCGCGCCCTGCTGCACCCGCCCGGCGAACGCCCCGGAGAGCCCCGCACCGCACCCGTGCCGCACCACCGCGTCGGCCCCGTCGTCCACTCCCTGCTGTTCCTCGCCCGCCAGCACGGCGCCGGTCGACTGGGTTCGCGCTTGACGGAGTTGGCCGACGCCCTGGACCGCGACACCGGCTCCTGGTGGGCCGCCCGGCTGCTCGCCCGGACCCTGCTCCAACTCCCGGACGCCACGCCGTACACCGGGGTGCTGCGCCTGCTCGCCGACCGGATCGTCACCTGGCGCCATGCCCGGCGGCCCGTCCCGGCCGAGTTCGGCCCCGCCTTCTGGACCGCGCTGCCCGTCCCCGACGCCGAACGCCTGGACCTGCTGCGCCGCCTCCTCCCGGCGGACCCGGCGCCGTCCGCACCGGCCGCCCGCCACCTGGACGCCGTCGCCGCACTGCTCGCCGCCGCACCCGGCGTCGTACAACCCCTGCTCACCCGCTGGTTCACCGACGAGCGCCCGCTGCCCGAAACCCCGCACGCCACCGTGGCCACGGCCGCGCAGGCGCTGCTGCACACCCACCGGCACCGCGCGCCCGACGACCTCACCGAGGTGCTGGCGGCCTGCCCCCACCCGCGCGCCGGAGAACTGCTCGGCGCCCTCGCCGAGGACGAACCCTCGGCTCTGTGCCGGGCCGCCGACCGCTGGGCGCGGGACGAACGCCCCGCCCGCCGCGCCGCGGCCGTCACCTTCGCACTGCGCGCCGCTCCCCACGTCCGTACGGCGGCGGACCGCGCGCTGCTGCGCCGCGCCGCCCTTGCCGTCCTCGCCCGCCCCGCCGACCGCGCCCTGTACGGCGGCGCCCGCACCGTACTGGTCCACGACCCGCACCTCCGCGACCGCCATCTGGCCGCGGCCCTCGGCCACTTCGCCGACGGCGACCCGCTCATCCCGCCGAGCGCCCTCGTCCCGGCCCTCGCCACGCACCCGGAACCGGTCATGGAGGCCTTCCGCGCCCGGCTGCGCACCCCCGGCGCGAGCGGCTGCGCGGACGCGGCCCTGCGCGCCCTCGCCGAGTCCGCCGCCCCCGCCCTCGTCCAGCCGGTCGCCGCACTCGTCCGGGAGACGGTGGAGCTGCGCCCGGAGACCGCCGGACACCTCGCCCGCCGCGTCGGCCGCCGCCTCGACCGCGGCCCCGCCGTCCTGCTGCCTCTCGTCACCACCCTGCTCGACGGCGGCCCGGAACCCCTCCGGGCGGCCCTCGCCACCGTCCTGGCCGGCGCCGGCACGCCCGCCTCCCGCCCGCTCCGCCGCGAGCTGCTGGAGTTCCTGCTCGACCGGGAAACAGACCCGGCCGTCCTGGACGCCGTCCTGCACGCGGCGGCGGCCCGGGAGGACACCGGCGGCGGCCCGGACGAGGAGGAGACCCGGTGCCTGCTCCACCGCACCGGCCTGCTCCTCGTCCGCACGCCCGAGGGCGCCGCCCGCTGCGACCGGGCCCTGTCCGGTCTCGTCCGGCAGGTGCCCGGCTTCGCCGCGCGCCTGGCCCGCTGGCTGACCGACGCCCCGGACGACTGGGCCGCCGTGGTGGGCCCCGGCGCCCGCCGCGTGATCGAGGAACTGGCGGGCGTGCGCGTGCCGGCCTGAGGGGTCCGGGGCGATCGCGGGCGGGCCCCGACCGGCCTGGGCGGATACGGGGCATACGCGCACCGGCAGGGGCGGCGCCGGGGACGTGCGCCCCGTCACAGCCCCCATGCCGATGCTGGCGCGCAGCACCCGGCATGGCACCCTTAGACCTGCACAACGAGGTCAAGACAGACACGGACAAGGGTTCGAGGAGCGGTCACAGTGCAGCGCTGGCGTGGCTTGGAGGACATCCCCCAGGACTGGGGGCGCAGCGTCGTCACCATCGGTTCCTACGACGGCGTCCACCGCGGCCACCAGCTGATCATCAAGCACGCCGTCGACCGCGCCCGCGAACTCGGCGTACCGGCCGTCGTCGTCACCTTCGACCCGCATCCCAGCGAGGTGGTCCGCCCCGGCAGCCACCCGCCGCTGCTCGCGCCGCACCACCGCCGCGCCGAGCTGATGGCCGAGCTGGGCGTCGACGCGGTCCTCGTCCTGCCCTTCACCACCGAGTTCTCCAAGCTGTCGCCCGCCGACTTCGTGGTGAAGGTCCTGGTGGACAAGTTGCACGCCAAGGCGGTCGTGGAGGGCCCCAACTTCCGCTTCGGCCACAAGGCCGCCGGCAACGTCGAGTTCCTCACCGAACAGGGCAAGACCTACGACTTCGAGGTCGAGGTCGTCGACCTGTACGTCACCGGCGCGGCGGGCGGCGGCGAGCCGTTCTCCTCCACGCTGACCCGCCGTCTGGTCGCCGAGGGCGATGTCGCGGGCGCCCGCGAGATCCTGGGCCGACCGCACCGCGTGGAGGGCGTCGTCGTCCGCGGCGCCCAGCGCGGCCGGGAACTGGGCTTCCCGACGGCCAACGTCGAGACGCTCCCGCACACCGCCGTCCCCGCCGACGGCGTCTACGCGGGCTTCCTGCACGCCCAGGGCGAGGCCATGCCGGCCGCCGTCTCCGTCGGCACGAACCCGCAGTTCGACGGCACCGAGCGCACGGTGGAGGCATACGCCATCGACCGCGTCGGCCTTGATCTGTACGGCCAGCACGTCGCCGTCGACTTCCTCGCCTATGTGCGCGGCCAGGCGAAGTTCGAGTCGCTGGAGGCCCTGCTGGAGCAGATGGCCGAGGACGTCGAGCGCTGCAAGGAGATCGTGGCGGCGGAGAAGTAGTCCCCGTCGCTCTGGCGTGCGTCGGCTCTACGACGCGAAAGGGCGGCCGGTGCACCGAGCACCGGCCGCCCTTTTCCGTGCGTCCTACTGCTGCGGGGGCGGGGCCTGCGGAGGCTGCTGACCCGGGTACGGCTGCGGCTGGGCCTGCGGCTGCCCGGGCTGCGGGTAGCCGCCGGGCTGGGCCGGGTACGGCTGCGGCTGGCCCTGCTGCGGCGGGTACGGCTGCTGCGCCGGGGCGTACGGCTGGCCGGGTGCCTGCGGATACGGCTGGCCCGGTGCCTGCGGATACGGCTGGCCGGCGCCGTACACCTGCTGGCCGGGCGCCGCGGCCTGGCCCGGCAACGGCGGGGCGGCCACCGGCGGCGGGTTGCCGTCGCTCGTCCACAGTCCGTGCGCCTGCTGGTGCCGGGTGAAGTCCTCGGCGATCAGCGCGGCGAGGTTGAAGTAGGCCTCGCGCGTCTTCGGCCGCATCATGTCGAGGTCGACCTCGGCACCGGCGGCCAGGTGCTCGTCGAACGGCACGACGACGACTCCGCGGGTGCGGGTCTCGAAGTGCGCCACGATGTCCTCGACCTTGATCATCTTGCCGGTCTCGCGGACGCCGGAGATCACGGTGAGGGACCGGGAGACCAGGTCGGAGTATCCGTGCGCGGAGAGCCAGTCCAGCGTCGTACTGGCGCTGCTGGCACCGTCCACGGACGGCGTGGAGATGATGATCAGCTGGTCGGCCAGGTCCAGCACCCCGCGCATGGCGCTGTAGAGCAGACCGGTGCCCGAGTCGGTCAGGATCACCGGGTACTGCCGGCCGAGGACGTCGATCGCCCGCCGGTAGTCCTCGTCGTTGAACGTGGTCGAGACGGCCGGGTCCACGTCGTTGGCGATGATCTCCAGACCCGACGGGGCCTGGGAGGTGAACCGCCGGATGTCCATGTACGAGTTCAGGTACGGGATGGCCTGGACGAGGTCGCGGATGGTGGCCCCGGTCTCCCGGCGCACCCGGCGCCCGAGCGTTCCCGCGTCCGGGTTGGCGTCGATGGCCAGGATCTTGTCCTGCCGCTCGGTGGCCAGGGTGGAGCCGAGCGCGGTCGTCGTGGTCGTCTTGCCGACACCGCCCTTGAGGCTGATGACCGCGATCCGGTAGCAGGACAGCACCGGCGTGCGGATCAGCTCCAGCTTCCGCTGCCGCTCGGCCTCCTCCTTCTTCCCGCCCAGCTTGAACCGGCCGCCCGCCGCGGCGGGCCGGCCGCTCTTCGCCTTCTGCTTCTTGTTGTTGAGCAGCCGGTCCGAGGACAGCTCCACGGCGGCGGTGTAACCGAGCGGCGCGGCGCCGGGGTTGGTCGGCTGCCGCTGGTCGTGCTGCACGGGCTGCGGCCACGCGGCACCGGTGCGCGGATCGACCGGCGCCTGCGGGACACCGGGCGCGGCGGGACCGGCCCCGGGGGTCTGCGGCGGCTGGGGGAAGCCGTAACCGCCCGGCGGGGTAGGGGTGTTGGGGGCCGGCTGGGGGCCGGCCGCGGGTGCGGTGGGCTGGTTCGGGTGGGGTGCCGGGGGTTGCGGGAAGCCGTAGCCGCCGGGCTGGGGGAAGCCGTATCCGCTGGGTGGGGTGGGGGTGTTGGGGGCCGGCTGGGGGCCGGCCGCGGGTGCGGTGGGCTGGTTCGGCTGGTGCCACGCGGCGGGCGCGGGCTGCGGGGGCTGCGGCTGGAACGGCGGCTGCGCGCCGGGCGCACCGGCCGGTGCCCGGCCTTCCGCCGGCTGGGACTGCGGGCCCGGCATCGGTCCGGGCTGCTGCGGCCACTGGGCGGCGGGCGCGGGGGCGGCGGGCTGGTACGCGGGCGGCAGCGGAGGCAGCCCGTCCTGCGGCGGGGGCGGCGGTGTCCAGCCGGGCTGGGCGCCCTGCGGAACCGGGGCAGCGGGCGGCACGGCGCCGTACGGGGCACCGGGGCCGGGCTGCGGGGGCGCGGGAGGCTGGGGGAAGCCGTGGCCGCCGGGCTGGGGGACGGCGGGTTGCTGGGGGTGCGGGGGGTTCGGGAAGCCGTAGGCACCGGGCTGGGGGGCTCCGGGCTGCGGGGTGGCCGGAGGCTGGGGGAAGCCGTAGCCGCCGGGCTGCGGGGCGTCCGTGGGAGGCTGCGCGGTGGGCTGCCGGGCGGTGTCGTCCGTGGGATCGCCGGCCGGGGTGCCGTCACCCGGAGCGTCGTCCTTCGGCGCGCCGTCCTCGGACTCGCTCTGCCGAGCCGCGTCGTCCTGGGCCGCGCCGTCCTCGGCCGTGTTCTCCCGCGCCGTGCCGTCCTCCTCTCCGGCACCCGTTTCCTCGGCGGACTCCTCGGCAGGCTTCCCGGCCGCGCCGTCCTCCGTCACGGAACCCTCGGCGACGGCCGGTTCCGCGTCCTTGCGACCGTCCTCGTCCTCCTCGGACGCGGAGTCACCAGCCGCGGCGGCGTCCGGGCCGGCGGCCTCCGCCACCGTGCCCTCACCCGCGGTGCCCTCGCCGTCCTCGTCGCCCAGAGAGTCCCCGGAGTCCCCGGAGTCCCCGGAGTCCTTGGTACCGGCGCCTCCGGCCGAATCACCGGCAACCTCGGCGGACTTGACCTCGGCCGCCGCACGCTCGGCGAACTCGGCCAGCTCGCGCTTCAGGGCGCCCGCGGAGAACCGCATGGTCGCCCCGCTCTCCAGGTCCCCGTTGTCCGTCTCCTGCCCGGCCGGCCGCGGCTGCTGCGGCTCGAAGCCCTCGGGCAGCCGCGGCATCGGCACGGGGCCGCCGGCCGGCGGCGCGGGCTGCGCGGCCGGAGCGTACGGCGCACCCTGCGGAGCGGGCGGAGTGTACGGCGCGCCTTGCGGGGCGGGCGGGGCGTACGGCGTCCCCTGCGGAGGCGTGGCCCCGTGCACCGGAGCGGACGGCGGATACGCGGGCCCCTGCTGCGGGACGAACGGAGTCCCCGGCGGCGGCGCGAACGGCGTGCCTTGCTCAGGGGTGCCCGTCGGGTGGGCGGCCGGTGGCGGCACGGCACCGGGGGCCGGCGGGTTCGCCGGGAACGACGGCACCGCGGAGCCGCCCGGAGCGTTCGGGCCGTCGGAGCCGGCGAAACCGCCCGCGCCCGAGGAGCCCTCCTGCGCACCGGAGGCGTTCTGCGTGTACCAGGCGGGGGGAGCGTAGTCGATGGTGAACTCGCCGGTGGTCTCGACGGCCTCCGCGTCGGGCTGGTCATCGCCGGGTGTGTCCCAGCCCCCGCGCATCCCGTCCCGATCGCTGCTCACAATTCCTCCTGGTGTGGTCGAGCACCCTCATGCCGTGCCGGGGCGACCATGTCGTGTCGTACCGAGTCGTCCGTAGTCGTGCGGGGCGGTCCGGCTCGCCGGACCCGCCCCCGGGACACCGACGCCCGGCCCACGGGTCCTGCCATCGCGCCCGCTCCCAGCCTAATCACCGGAAGCCGCACCTCGGCAGGCCCGGCCGCCTCTCCGCGCCCGCCCACCAAGCCGGCGCCCGCCCAAAGACGCCCCACCCGTCCCACCAGGCCACCAGGACGACCGAACAAAAGGGACAGGCAAGGGCAGTTCAGTCCATCCGGCGTGGGGTGCCCAACAATCCGATCTCGGCGTCCGTGGGCTGGGTCAGCACGTACTGCCGGTCACGGTCGGAGCACCACAGGGTGACCCCGTCGGGCAGCGCCGGCAGCGACTCCACCTCGGTCCGCGACAGCCCCATCGTGCGCCCCAGTTCGGCCGCCTCGTCCGGCGAGACCCGCTGGATCCCGGCGAGCCGCGCCTGCCGCAGCAGCCGGGGCGCGACCGGGCTGAGGTACGGCAGCAGCGTCAGCACCGACTGCCAGGGACCGGACACCACCCGGCCGCGCGGGGGCCGCATACCGCAGTCCCGCACCACCAGCACCGGCGTACCGGCGGAGGCACCCTGCGGCGGGACGCGCCCGACGTCGTACACGGACAGCCCGTTCTGGCCGCCGCCCATCGCGTGCACCATCTGCATCCAGGCCTGCGGCCGGCCGGTCTCCACGGCGACCCGGGCACCCGTGGCGGCCGCGCGCAGCGCCAGGACCTGCGCGGTCCACAGGCCGCCGATCAGGACGACGTCGTAGGGCGTGGGCCGGTTGATGCCGAGCACGGCCGGCTGTCCCTCGGCGTCGACACCGGCCACCACCCCGTCGTCCCCGATGGGCAGGGCCAGCGCGTCCAGTTGCTGCACGGGCAGGGCGTGCCGGCCGTGCCGGGGCCCGATCAGGCCCAGCCCGTGCCGCAGCCGGTCCACCGCGCGCCGCGGCCCGGACGGCTCCCGCGTTCCCGGCGCCGCCGAGGAAACCGGGCCCGCACCGGGAGGAGTCGTCGCCATCGTCGTCACCGCGCACCTCCGAGGGGCAAAGTGGCCAGCATGCCGGGCAGCTGCTCGCGGTCCAGCCGGGCCAGGCCCGCCCCGGACTGCCGGGCCGCGGACTCCAACGCCCGTCGCGCCGCGACGAGTTCGTCGTCACTGCGGCCGGTCACCCGCAGGTGCCCGCACAGCGACACTTCCTGCCGCTCCCCGGGCGCGAGCGTCAGACTGAAGGTGGTCGCCAGGGCCGGTATCGCCGTGACCCGGGCGACGAACTGGGGCAGGGACTCGGCCCGGCCGCCGCCGAGCGGGGGCCAGCGCCGCACCCAGTAGGTGGTGTGCCGCCGGTTGTCACAGCGCCAGCTGCGCCCCGACTCCTCCGTACGCCGCTCCCGGGTCTCGCTGCGCCCCGCCTCCGCGGTGACCAGCGGATTGGCGCAGGCGGAGGTGGCGAGGGCGGCGACCAGCTCCTCCTCGTCCAGCACCCGCGCTCGCAGGCCCGCGCCGGTCAGCCGGCTCGCCAGATGGTCCGCGGCCCGGACCACACACTTCTGCGCGCCCTCCAGTCCGCCGCCGCGCGCGGCCACGGCCTCCGCGCACAGCTCGGGGTCCAGCTTCAGCGCGATCCAGGTGATGCGCACGGCCGGGGCGCCGGTCTGCTCCTGCAACGGGATGTAGTTGGCGACGGCCACCGACTGCTGGGGCAGATGCAGCGCGGGCGCCGGCTGCGTGTGCAGCACGATCTGCGCGGACTCCAGACGGATTCCGTCCACCTCCAGCGCGTCCCGCACCAGGCCCAGCGGCAGCGGCTGACGGCTCCGCTCGGCACGCAGCGCGGTCGCGTCGGCCTCCACCTGGAGCACGGCCGTGACGAACGTGCCGTCCCCGACGATGCCGGCCGGCCGCCGGTCCCGCGGGCCGTACGAGTACGTACGCAGGGCCGGCTCGCACTCCACCGCCGGGACCAGTCCGGGCTCCGTGCCCGGCGGTATCGGGGTGTTCGCGGCCCGCTTCTGCCGTGCCCGCAGCTCCCGCGCGGTGGCGAGCCACTCCGGCAGGGACCGGCCCCGCCGCCGTACGAAGGCCAGCAGGAGCAGCACCAGCGCGACCACCGCCGCCGGCACCAGGGCCGCCATGCCGACCGCCCAGCCGACGAGCAGCACGGCCGCCGCCAGCTCCACCAGCACGAGCCGTTGCAAACGGAACGAGCCGGCCTGGCCGGGGCGTTGCCTGAGGCCGGGCGTGACCTGCTGGCGGTCGCCGCCGCGCCGGGCGGACGCGCCGCGCGGCGCGGACCCGGACCCGGCCGCACGGCCTCGTGCCGCCGACCGGCCGCGCGCTCGCGTCCGCGTTCCGGAAGCCATCACTCCATCCCCCCGATTTGCTCACAACTCGCTGGAACCAGGCCACTGAACAAGGCCCTTGAGGGCCCAGGTACCCTACCCGCTCCACGAGACCCGCTCCGTACCAGGCATAGTAGGGGCCGGGTCCGACAACGGAGGGCGGGGGAGCGTGGTCCCCGGGCGCGCTCCGCGTGAGTCACGGGGAGAAACAGGCACAGATGGCATCTCGGCGGGACCAACTCAACGCCTACACCTTCGCGAAGCGCCGCATGCTCGCCTCGTTCGTGCAGTCGTCACCGGATGCCTCCGACGAGGGAGCCCCCCGGCCGCTGCGCGCGATCCTGCCCGGCGCGATCGTCGGCGTGGTCGTGCTGGCGGCCTTCGGCGCCTGGGGGATGTTCAAGCCGACGGCCCCGCAGGGCTGGAACGCCCCCGGACAGAAGGTGATCATCGCCAGCAAGTCCACCACCCGGTACGTCGTCCTGAAGACCGAGAACAAGGTCCAGCTCCACCCGGTCCTCAACATGGCGTCGGCCAAGCTCGTCCTGGACACCCAGAGCGACGTCGACGTGGTCACCGTCGACGAGTCGGTGCTCGACAACGGCAAGATCCCGCACGGCGTCACCATCGGCATCCCCTACGCCCCCGACCGGCTGCCCTCCGGCAAGGAGGCCGGCGCGGCCAAGGAGTGGGCGGTCTGCGAGCGCCCGAGCGGCAGCGGCGGCTCCGTGCAGAAGGCCGCGTTCGTCCTGGCCGAACGGGACCGGGACAAGCTCCGCGGCAGCCGGCAGAAGCTGCGCGGCGGCGAACTCCTCTACGTCGCCACGCCGGACCACAAGGAGTACGTGGTCGACGCGCACGGCCGGGCCTACCCCGTGGCCGCCGACGACAGCCTGCTGCTCCAGACCATCGTGGGCGCCGACCGCACCCCGCAGCGGGTGACCAAGGCATGGATCGACACCCTGCACCCGGGCGACCCGATCAGCTTCCCGGCGGTCACCGGCGTGCCCGGCGCCGCCGCGAACGCCCCCGGCCAGCTCGATGCCCAGGCCAACCGCGTCGGCATGGTGCTGCGCGCCCCCGTCAACGGCCACGAACAGTACTTCGTCGTCCTCTCCGGCCGGGTCGCCCCGGTCTCCGACTTCGTCGCCCAGCTCCTGCTGGCCAGCACCGACCTCGTGAAGCTCGGCCAGAACGGTCACGCCCAGGAGGTCAGCGCGGGCGCCATCACCCGGGGCGAGCCCTTCGCCGCCGACCACACCTGGCCCACCGAGAAGCCCAGCGCCGTCAACAACCCGGCCACGACCGACGGCAGCCGCAACACCGTCTGCAACGTCCTCAACCACGTCGACCCCGACAACGGCGCCACCACCCTGAGCACCTGGGCCGGCACCGACTTCCCGGCGGTGCTGCCCACCGGCTCCTCCAGCGCCTACGTCACCGCCGGCTCCGGCCAGCTCTACCGCCAGTTCCAGGGCCGGGAGACCAAGGCCGGCCCGGTCTTCCTGGTCACCGACACCGGTCTGCGCTACGCCCTGCAGTCCAACGACGACAGCGCCGGCGACGACAAGGGCATCGGCGTCTCCGCCAAGCAGCGCAAGCAGCTCCAGCAGGAGGCCAAGCTGGCGCAGACCCGCCTCGGCTACGCCGACGTCGGTCCCGCCCCGATCCCCGCACCCTGGTCGAAGTTCCTGCCGACCGGCCCCCGCCTGTCGACCGCGGCGGCCCGCCAGCCGCAGGGTTCCTGAGGGGGACGGCGATGACGTCCACACTCCGTGCCCGTACGACCCTGGCGGCGGCCACCGCCGTCGCCGCGACCCTGCTGACGGCACCCGCGGCCACGGCGGACTCCGCCTCCGACCAGTGCACGTTCGACAAGACCAACCACAAGTACGCCGGCACGCCCTGGGCGCTTCAGCGCGTCAACCTCGACGAGCTGTGGACCCAGTCCAAGGGCAGGAACGTCAGGGTCGCCGTCATCGACACCGGCGTCGACACGGCCAACCCGCAGCTCGCGCACGCCGTCGACGCGTCCCGGGGCGCCAACTTCCTGCCCCCCAAGGACAAGAAGGGCCAGCCCCTCGACCGCGGCAACAGCAAGGGCACGACCGACACCGTCGGCCACGGCACCCGGGTCGCGGGCATCATCGCGGCCCGGCCCATGAAGGGCACGGGTTTCGTCGGGCTCGCTCCCGAGGCCACCATCATCCCGATCAAGCAGAACGACGCGGACGGCAACGGCACGGCCGTCACGCTCGCCCGGGCGATCCGGCACGCGATCCGGGTCAAGGCCGACGTCATCAACATTTCCCAGGACACGGCCAACGCCGTCCCGCCGGACGACGACCTCCGGCGAGCGGTCGACGAGGCCCTGGCCGCCGACATCGTCGTGGTCGCCTCGGCCGGCAACGACGGTCTGGGCGGCAACCGCAAGAAGACGTACCCGGCGTCGTACCCGGGAGTCCTCGCGGTGGCGGCGTCGGACCGCAACAACGAACGCGCGGCCTTCTCCCAGTCCGGCGACTTCGTCGGCGTGGCGGCCCCCGGCGTCGACATGATCTCCACCGTCCCCAAGGGCGGCCACTGCCCCGACAACGGTACGAGCTTCTCCGCGCCCTACGTGGCGGGCGTGGCCGCCCTGATCAGGGCAAAGCACCCGAACTGGACGCCCCGGCAGATCGTGGCCCAGATCGAGCAGACCGCCGAACGCTCCATCACCGGCTACGACGATCTGGTCGGCTGGGGCGTGGTGGACCCGGTCCGCGCCCTCACCGAGGACGACCACCCCATCGAGTCCCCGCACCCCGACGCGGGCCTCACCCACGCGGAGGCCCCCACCCCCGCCCGCCTCACCCTCGGCGAGACCCCGCGCGAACGCACGGCCCGCATCGCGACCTACGTCGCCGTGGCCGTGGCGGTGCTGGTGGCGGGCCTCGGCGGCGGAGCGGTGGCGGTCCGCGACGCCCGCCGCCGGCGCCGCGGCCTCCGGGAAGGCGGGCCATGGACGCGCTGAACAAGCTGAACGTCCTGTCGCTGGTGCTGTCCGCCGTGCTGGTGGCCATGGCCTGCGTGAAGTCGGACCGGGTCCGCTCCTGGCGCGCGAACGTCAACCCGTCGGCCCCCGAACTGCCCGACTCCGCCTTCGTCGTGGCCCGCGTCGTCTTCCTCGGACTGGCGGGCATCGGCGTCTACCTGGCCGTCCAGGGCTTCGGCGTCTCCGACGACGGCTCCTGGAGCGACGGAGAGCTGGCCAGCGCGGCCCGCCGGACGGCCGACGACCTGGACGGCTACACCTTCCGGGCGGACGACGCGGGCACGCCCCTGCCTTTCACCGACTACGCGTCGCTGATCGAGGACAAGGTCATCCAGAACGGCGGCGGCGACGCCCCGGAGTACGGAGTGACGGTCGACCCCTCCGGGACCAACACGCTCACCGACGCGTCCTTCACCATCACCGCCGACGGCACGGACACCGCCTTCTGCGCCCACCTCGAGCGCACCCGCTCCAAGAAGGACGACTACACCCCACCGGGCATCACCGGCGGCGAGGGAACCCTGACCTACCAGGGCTACCGCCTCAAGACCTCCCTGCGAAAGGGCGAGTGCTGACCGACCGGGCCCCGGTCCCTGCCCTTCTCCACCCGGAAGAGGGCCCCCGTCCGCCCTTGCGAGGGCCCACGTCCGCACCACCGGTGAGCGAGAGCGGCCATCGGTCACGCATGGCCGGGATGTCGTGCCTTACGAGCATTCAGGGGACCGACCGACGGCCTCGGTGAACGCGGCCGACAACTTCTTCATCGCAGCGGTGTCGCCGAGGTCCGAGTCGTCGACCCGGATCGAGGTGTACAGCGAATGCCGTGCGTGGCCGGCATTCTTGCAGCCCTTGACCAGCTTGACCGCACCTGTGCCGGTGTAGAAGAAATCGCCGTCGGTCGAGTGCGCGGCTTTGTCGGTCTCCGGGTTGGCGGTGACGACGGTCGATACGTCGACGTCCTCCTCCCACCACTGGAGATCGGCTGTCACCGCCCACGCACCGTCCACGTCCACCCGGCAGATCTTCCTGGAGGGCACCGGACGCGATTCCCGAACCGCGACCTCCTTACCCGCCGGAAGAAAGGGAGAAAGAAGGTCCGGGTCCACCGACACACCACACAGTGCTCTGGGCACGGCGTATTCCTTCTCCGCCGCCGGCTCCGAGCACGCGGACACCAACCCGAACACCGCAACGGCGACGGTGCCCGACACGACGCGGCGAACGCGCGTGAACCCGGCCTTCCCCGGTCGGCTCGACGCAGACATCAGATGTCCGTGACGAGCTCGGGCCCGACCTGCTGCATGTAGTTGCCACCTTCCATGAACCCCGTGGAGGAGGAGTCCTCCGCCCAGGAGGCTACGTCATCGGTGTTACCGATGTGATAGGCCTTGGCGGCGTCGTAAGCAGCCTTCCTGGTGTACTTCATGTTGTTTTCGTTGCCGAGCTGCCAGTTCTCGCCCATCTTGCTGCCGGCCTCTTCCTTGGCACTGCCCTCGGCGTCCTTGAAGAGTTCCTCCAGCATCATGCTGGTCGCGGTTCCGGCGGCGCCACCCACTCCGGCACCGACCGCCGGAGACGCGATGAAGGAAGTGCCGACACCGACGCCGGTACCGACCGTTCCGGACAGGAAGTTCTTCCACTGCGAAACCGAGTGGTCGAAGTCCTTGTCCTTGGCATCGGCGGGGCCCGCGACCGCCTCGTTCCGACCCATGGCCAGGGTTCCGGAAACCTGGCCGGAGTGCCGCGCGATATCCCGCACCGTGAGTTCCAGATCCTGGTGCGGACGTGCGCTTTCGGGCAGGTCCGGATTCAGGTGGTACTCCATCAGCTTGCCCATGTAATTCTTCTGGCCCACCTCGACGGCCGCGTACCCGTTCGGGTCCTGGCCGACCGCGAAGAGGAAGCGCGTCACTTCGCGCCGGTCCAGTTCCGCCTCCGTGCCCTGGACGGGGTAGAGCTTCTGAATGCGGTCCCAAGCCGCCTGGCCGTCCGCGTCGTTCTTCCCGGGATGCTGATCGACATCGGTGGTCGCACGGTCGATGTCCGGAAGATACTCCGAGGCGATCTGGCCAATGCTGTCCGACATGTAACCGTGATCCGTGAGGCGCCCGTTGTCGTCCGAGATCGAGGACACGATGTCCTGGAACAGTTTGGCCTGCCCCGGAGTGTGCGCGGGAGTGTCTGCGGTGGGGATTTCACCCGCGGGATGACCTGTGGCCGCTGCCTCCAGGGCCGAAGCGAGGTTGTTGCGGCCGTCCGTGCTCTCGCCGCGGCTCAGATCGCTGTTGCTCTCGTGCGGCCAGTGGCGGTCCTCGAAGAGGTACTTGAAGTTGGAGACCGCGTGCTTGTGGTCGCCGTCCTTCGGGATGAAGTCGTCGTTGAAGAAGTCGGTCGCCGCGTCGGGGTTGTTCGAGAGGCCCTTGAGGTAGCCCGACAAGGGGTCGAAACCGGAGTCGCCCTTCATGTGGTTGAGATAGGGGCTGAACCCCATTCGCTGCCAGGCCCCGTGCTTCCCGTCGTCCGTGAACTTCCGTTCCGTCTCCATGAGGCTCTTCCCGTACTGCTTCATGAAGTCGTCGTCGTAGTCGCCCACGCGCATGAGGTTGCTCATGACCTGGAACCCGAGCAGACCGCCGCGCTTGCCGCCGACCTCCTGGTCGCCGAGGTCGACCATGCGCCGCTTCCACTCGGTCATGTCGGCCGTGTCGCTCTGGCTGGCCGTGGCGAGCGTGAGACCGAGGTTCTTCTGCAGCTCTCCCAGCTGGTCGCGCCGTGCGTGGTTCACGTCCCAGGCGACCTGGGGGTCGCTGACATCGGCCCAGAAGGAGAGGGTCTTCTCCGGCCCGAGGTCCTTCGCGAAGCGCTCCGAGAACAGGGGATCGTCGTGGTACTTCTTCAGCCCGGCGTTGAGCCGGTCGAAGTCCTCCACCGACAGGTCGTCGATGTCCTTCTTGGCCAGCTTCGCCAACTCGTCGGCTTCCTTCACGGCCGCTGCCGCGGTGTCCCGGTCCTTGTAGCTGGCGTCCGAGAAGCCCATCCGGGTCTGGTCGACGATCGCCATGAGGACGTCCTTGGCCGAGTTGTCGCTCTCGGTGGCCTTGCCGAGGATGCCCTGGATCTCGTCGCGGAGGTCGTCGACGTCCTTCTGGTTGGTCGCGCTCTTGTTGCCGCTCGGATCCGAACCCCAGTCGGGCCGCGTGTTGCCCATCACCGTGAACTTGCCGCCGCCCGCGTCCACGACGGTCAGGTTCTTCTTCTGGCCGCGCGAGACGGCGTCCGTCAGCTGCTGGTGGAACGACTTCAGCTCGTCCCGGGTGTCGAGCAGGATCTTGTAGATGGTGGTGGCCTGCGTGTGGGCGTCGCCGAACTCGCCGGCCGTCTTCCCGATGAACTGCTTGGAGACCTGGGCGTTCACACCGGCCCAGTCGGCCGCGTTGGCGGCCTTGTGCAGATCGTCCTCGGCGTCCTTCTTCAGGTCCGCGAGGTGCTTCACCAGAGTCGACCAGTCGCCGACGGCGTCGTCGAGCAGCTTGAAGTTGGCGTGGTAGAGGGCGTTGAAGTCCATTGGTGCTCGTCCCAGGGATAGCGTGTCGGCGGGGTGATCGTCTGCGTCGTCAACAACCCGGCGTCGCTATTCCTTCTTCTTGCCCTTGTCCTTGCCGTCGTCCCCGTAGTCGTTCTTCTTGCCCGGCGCCCCCACCCGCTCGTCGAAGCCGTCGTCCAGGGCGTCGATGCTGCTCATCTGGCGCTGGATGTAGTGCTCGTCGTTCGCGTGCACGGTCTTGGTGGTCTGCATGTGGTTGGAGATCTGGGCGCAGGCGTCCATCAGGGACTTCAGCTGCTCTTCCCACCGGTTCGAGACGTGCTGGAGGCCGGCGCCGAGGGCGAAGCCCTGCTGGGTGAGGTCGCCGGCCGCGGAGTCGCTGCTCGGGGTCGCCACGCGGGCCTTGTCCCACAGCTGGTCGTAAAGGTGGTGGGCGGCGCTGCCGATCTTCTCCAGGTCCTTGTGACCGACCTTGAGGTCACCGGTCTTGCTGGGGAGGACATAGGGGCCGTAAGTGCCACCGCCCCCGTCGACATGGTTGAGCTGCATATGTGCCGACTGCCCCTGGGCAGCCTGCGCCTTGAGCTGCTCCCATTCGTCCCATCCCATGGAAGGGCCCCTTCCCCCGTGGTTACTCCGGTGCCGGGTCAACCTAGCAACCAACGCCACGGAAAATTTGCGCCATGTCCGCCATGTGCGACCTGTCGGGCGTGAAAATTCGGCGGAGAGCACTGCTCGGGGGGCCGGTTTCGGGGTTGCCAAGCGCCGGTCCGGGGCAACTCGACGACCTCGCGCGTGTGAAGCTTCTGCGTAGATACCGAAACTCTTCTGTCGTTATTGACCGTCTTGTCGCTATCCGGTGCGTCATGAGCCGGTCACTTCGGGACACCATCGCAACTGAACTGTCGCAGAGTTCAGTTGGCCGCCATTTAGGCAGTGACTACAGTGGTCCGCGATGGATCGGTGCCGCGGCCGGCTGCCGCCCGATCCGTCCTGCACTACCAACGGGGAAACGGGGAAGGGGTCGCGGTGGGCGACGGTGGCGGCTCGGGCATGAGGCGTGGCATTGACGCGCTGCAGGAGTTCAAGGACAAGCTCGACGGCGCGCTGACGGAGTACGAGGGCGGGCACGGAGGCCCGTCCCAGATAGCGCAGCAGACACTCAGCCGGTCGTCGTTCGGAGGCACGAACGCCCCGTTCGATGAGGCGGGAGACCTCCACACGGCGTACGAGACGGTCCACTCGCGCCTCACTCACCTCTCGAAGACTCTGGGAATGCACATCGAGGCACTGAAGCTCGCCTCGCACGCGGCGGATGCCACCTACGACGGGACCGAGGACGAGGTCCATCGCCGGTTCTGGCGGATTCGCACGCAGCTCGACGCGCAGTACCAGGAGGAAGCGAAGAAGGGCACTGCCGCCGGCAAGCAGGGGGCGGAAGGCAAGTCGACGGGGAAGACGGACCTCACGTGAGCGACGACTGGAAGCAGAAACCCGAGTACAAGTCCGCTGCGCAGCAGGTCGACAAGGAGGTCGGCCGGCAGGTCGCGCCCATCACGACCGCGCAGAACGTACTGGCGCACATGCCGCTCTTCGGCGGTGTCCGGGTCAACCTGGTCGGATCGACGAACTTCGAGAGCCACAAGCTCAACGACATGATCGACCTGGTCGAGCACGCCAATCCCGAACACCTCGAACTGACCGGCAAGTCCCTGTTCGACGCCGGCAAGGCCATCCGCAAGGCCGCGTCGGACCTGGAGCAGCACCTCAGGGTCGACTGGGAGGGCGAGGGCGCCGCGGCCTTCCACGCGTACACACAGAAGCTCATCCACTACACCAACAGCCTCGCGGGTTACGCCGACGCGGCCGGCACGCACATCTCCGTAGCGGCCACGGGGCTCGCCTCCGCCCGCAGCGCCATGCCGCCCAGGGACACCCGCCCGGCGGCCGAGCAGAAGCTGCCCACCGAGCTGCCCAAGGCCAAGCAGGTCGACAGCAACCCGGACTACGCGGCCGCGCTGAAGGTCGAGAAGAACCGGCAAGAGGCCATCAACCAGATGAACCGGCTGGCCTCGTACTACAAGGTCGCGGCGACGGACCTGAGCAATGCGAAGGAACCGGAGCCGATCGAACCCATTCCGAACATCGGAGTACCCGGACACGCGCAAGACGGACGGAAGCGACAGTATGGTTCGGGGGCGCCGTCGACGTCGTCCGCGTCGACACCGACCGCTGCGGTCCGAGGCGATGTCGCGGAGAGCCACGCCGGTACGGCCACGTCGCACGGGACAACGGCCCACGGGCACGTGAACGTTCCGCCGCTCAAGGAGGTCCACGAGCCCGGTGCGCCCTCCGGCCACGACGTCGGCACGGAGATCGACACCACGGCCACCCTGCCCCCGCAGGCACCCGCCACTCCGTCGCCCGCTTCTCCGACGCCCACTCTGCCGACGACCAGCGGCGGCGGACCGGTGCCGCCACTGCCCACCGGGCCGATGGCGCCTCCCGTCACGCCGACCGGCCGTACCCCCGGCTACGGACCGGGCGGCCGGCCCCCGGTGACCGCGCAGGGGCGTACCGGCCCTGCGGGCACCGGAACCGGCCGAGTGCCGCAGGGGCCGGCGGGCCAGCCGGGGCGTACCGTCTCCACCGGCCGGGTGCCCCAGGGGCCGGCGGGTCAGGCCGGGCGTTCCGTCCCGGGCGGCCGGACGCCGCAGGGCCCGATGGGGCAGGCCGCTCGGGCCATGGGACGCGCGACCCCGGCGGGTCAGCCGGGCGCGCGGGGACCCGTTCAGGCCGGGCGCTCCCCGATGGGCCGTCCCGTCACCGGAGGAACGCCGAGGACGACAGGGACCCCTGGCGGACGTTCCGGAGCGACCGGGCCCGCGGGTCCGGCGCGCAACGGCGTCGTGGGCGGCAAGCCCGTCACGGGCCGTACGTCCGGTTCCACGGCCAATCCCCGGGTCCCGCGCGGTATGGTCGTCGGCGCCGAGGAGCCGGTCTCCTCCACGCAGCAGAAGGGCGCCATCGGCCAGCGAGGCGTCGTCGGCGCCCCCACGGCGAAAGCCGAACCCGGCGCGGGCCAGGCGGTGCTGCGCTCGGCGAGCAATCCCGAGGGTGCCATCGGAGCGTCCCGTGGTTCTGCCAAGGGTGCCGAATCCGGCGCTTCGGGGCTCGGCCGCGGGGCCGTGGGCGGTCGCCAGGGCGCGGACGGCGGGACCGGTCGTACCGGCGGGACTGCCGGGAAGGAACAGCGCCGCCCGTCGCAGCAGCGGCGCGACGCGCCCAACACGAGCGACTGAGAACGAGCGAGGACAGACACAGGCATGAAGCCAGGGACCGGCCGAAGCGGCCCGAGGAGGGCCCTCCTGACAAGGCGCAACGCACGGCGTCTGTCCGCCGTGTGTTCGGCTCTTGGCGCGCTCGTCGTCACGTCGGCGACGCTCGCTCCGGAGGCAGCCGCCGTCGACGTTCAGTCAAAAGAGTGGTACCTGGACTTCATGGGCGCTGACGACATCTGGAAGATCAGCACGGGCAAGGGGGTGAAGGTCGCCGTGGTCGACACGGGGGTCAATGCGGCGACTCCCACCCTCCGGGGGCAGGTGCTGCTGGATGAAGTGCCAAAGTCCATGGCCTATCACGTCACCCATGACAAGGAAGGGCACGGCACTTCCATGGCCGAGATCATTGCGGGCACGGGAGCCGGTGGTGGTATCAAGGGCCTTGCTCCAGACGCCAAGATTGTGCCTTTCCGCGTTGACCTGGGGAAATTGCAGGGTGAGGAAATCGGCAGGACGCCCGCCTTGCCCAAGGTGATTCGAGCAGTCGCCGACAGTGATGTGAAAATCATCAACATGTCCTTCGGTGCCGGAGACACCGCCGACGGCACGGACGCCGCTGTGAGGTACGCGGTTTCCAAGGGAAAGCTGCTTTTCGCCTCCGTCGGAAACGACGGTGACATGGGAAACATGCCCTCCTACCCGGCCAAGTACCCTGGCGTCGTAGGCGTATCCGCCCTCGACAAGACCGGAACCGTGGCCAAGTTCTCCACGTTCGGGAACTACGTGGACCTCTCGGCCCCGGGCCTCCACGTGCCCTCCTGGTGTGACGGCACGTTCACCGAGTACTGCGACACCGATGGCACCAGTCCCGCCTCCGCCATCGCCTCCGCGTCCGCCGCCCTGATCTGGTCCGCTCACCCGGACTGGACGGCCAACCAGGTCCTGCGGTCGCTCGTCGACACGGCCGCCCGTTCCTGGCCGAAGGACACGCCCAGCAGGTACCTCGGCTACGGCGGCGTGCGCCCTCGTCGCGTGCTCATCAACAAGGACATCGACCCCGGTCCGCCCGATGTCGATCCGCTTGCCGCCCAGAACGGCTCGTTGTCGGCGACCCCCAGCCCCTCGGCGAAGGCCCCGTCCGGGAAGCCCACCAAGGAGGCCGGTTCCGCCAACGGTCCCACCTCCGCCGCCGCGAAGGAATCCGACTCCGGCGGTGACACCCAGACCTGGGTGATCATCGGCGCCGTAGCCGCCGTACTGGTCATCGGCGGCGCCGGTTTCGCCGTGCTGCGCGCACGCCGCAACGCCTGAGCGGTCTCCCGTACACCTGCTCATTCGCCGAGTGAGCAGAGACCCGCTTGCCATCAGTGCTGACGCCCGACACATGCCTCAGCGCCCGGCAAGGTCAGTTCACACAGAAAGGCATGGAAATGGCGACGCAGCGCCAGAAGGTAAGTGACAAGGACATCATCGTCCTCGAAAAGGAGCTTCTGCACCGTTTCGAGGGCATCAAGGGCCAGCTGAAGGAACTGCAGGCCCTCATCGACAGCCTCGAGGGCAACTGGAAGGGCATCGGCGCCGGCGCGTTCAACTCCAAGCAGACGGAGATCAACGAGCGCATGGTCCGCATCGGCAACATCCTCGCCAAGTTCATCGAGGCCATGAGCACCACGCGGAAGATCAAGGACGGCACGGAAGACGAGGTCCGTTCGCAGGTCCAGAGCATCGACGTCAGCCTCGGCGGCTCGACTTCGGCCCTGTCCAGCTACTGATCCCCGCCAGGTCACCACTTCTCAGCAACGGAGCAATCATGGGCGTCAACAACAGCGGCGAGCTCGAAGTTTCCTACGGCAGTCTCGACGAGACCGCCACCCAGCTGGCCAACCACGCGCGGCGGCTCGAAGAGGGCCTCGAGGCCATCAAGCAGAAGGTCGCCGGCGTCGCCAGCATGTGGGAGGGCGAGGCCCACAACGCGTACACCGAGCAGCAGGCCGCCTGGGACCGCGAGGCGCAGGGCATCCACGAGGCCCTGGTCCAGATCGGCAAGGTCGTCCACGCGGCCGGCGGTGACTACCAGGGCGGCGACCGGAAGGCCGCCAGCTACTTCATGTAAGCAGGACCGGCACAGCAGGCAGCGGGGTGGGCACGCACGGGAGGTGCCCACCCTCTGCCATGCCGAACGGGGCCAGCGCGACGTACGGGCGGCACACCACGCCGACTCTCCGCCGGACGCCTCTTTTCAGCGTGAGGGAACCGCTCCCGGCAGATCGGCTTCCGAAGCGCACCCTGCCGTTTGGGCAACTCTCCGGGAGATGGAATTGAGAATCACCATGCGGTCGAGGTCGATACTGTCGCCCCGCATATGTCCACGTGGTGAGAACAGCTCCGCTTTCACGTATTTCGTGTCGCCGATGTAGGCGTCCTCGGCCGGCGCCTTGGTGGAGCACTGGAAGAAGAGATCAGCTCCGTTCGGACCCACCTGCGCAAAGCGGCCCATCGGGTACGTGACCTTGCCGGTACCGGATTCCTTCCGGGTGCCCGAAGGGTAGCCAGGGGATGCCGAGAACCGGATCTCGAGAAGAGGTTCTCCGCTGTCGTCACCTGTCTTGTACACCCAGCACGCGCTTCGCTCGCGGTATGCGTCGTGAAGGTGCTCGACCGCCTTCTTCAGGGAGAACGTGGCGGGTTCACCCGCCTTGCCCGCTCCAGTGGCTTCGTCGAACCTGTCCGTTCCGGCCAGGCGTCGCAACGCTTCCGCCGCCGGAGCGTCTAACGCTCCGTCGCATAGCCTGCTCGCGGTCACCGCTGTACCCGGCTCTTCCGGCGCCTCCTTCTCGGAGTCGCCGCCGCACGCCCCCGTGAACAGCACCGCGGCAATGAGCGAAAGCGCCGTCCCGCACGCACGACATCCTGTGTACCGCCGCACTCTCATCCCCACTCAGTCCTTGTACGGAGGCCGGCCTCGGTAGTCGTTCTCATGGGACCCGGTGCCCAGATAACTGCTTTTGGTCTCCTGGATCCACTGTTGTTCGTCGGCCACCTCCCTCGCCTTTGGATGATTCTTGAAGTACGAGTCGTAGACCGATCCGATGTCGTCGACACCTCGGCCGTAGAACTGCCGGCTGGTCATTTGTGAGGGTACGAGTGCGTCGGACTCCGCGTCGTCCGTCGCCTTGTCGATCGCATGTCCGAGCAGAGTGTTCGCCGCGTTCGTGATCGTGTCGGCGGCGACGGGCGCGATGACGACCGCGGCGGCTGTGGAGCCGGGCAGTGGGAGGGAGGCGACACCACCGGCGACGACCGAACCCACCAGCAGTTTCTTCCAGTCGGCCGATCGCCCGAGTGCCTTGTTGGCTTCCTCGGAGTTCTCGCCGTAGGTTGTCGCCGCCTGCTCCACGCGGGAGTTGTCCAGGATTCCGCGGGCTTCGGCACCCACCGACATGATGTCCCTCGCATGGTTCATGCCGGAACCGCTGGTCGGCGGGTGGGCATCCAGCATGCTCAAGGTATAGAGGTGCTGTGCCGTCGTCACGGCCTTGTGCGAGCGCTCGTCCTGCCCGAGGACGCTCAGGAAGTCGATCGCCCCCTGGTTCCCGAACCGTGCCCGCCCGTCGTAGCGAGCGGGAAAGTCGCCCGCGTCCTTGCCGTGATCACCGATCCCGGACAGCTCGTAATCCAGGTCGTCGATGTACGCACCGGCCATCTTGCCAAGGCTGTCGGCGAGTTCGGGTTGAGCGTGCAGCATCTTCGGCCCGTTCTCGCCGCCGTAGAGGTGGGCAACCTGCTCCATGACGCCTGCCGTGGCTGCCGTACGACGATCACCCGCCGCGATCTCCTTGGGCGAGGCGTCGGCGGAGTACCCGGTGGTGGCCGCCTCCAGGGCGCGCCCCAGCGCATTGCGTCCGGCGACATGGTCGTGACTGCCCCCCAGCGAGGCGTCGGACACCCAGACGCGCTCCGTGGTCAGGTACTTCAGGTGCTCGTTGACCTCGGAGTCCTTGTCGACGGTGGCGCCCGTACCGCCGGGCTGGGCGAAGAACTGTGTCGATGCGTCCGGGTTGTGTCCGAGAGCTTCCAGGAAACCGGTGACAGGGTCGCGGCCGCGGTCGTTGTCGTGACCCCAGTAGTTGAGGTCACCTTGGTTGACGTTGTTGACCCAGGCGTTGATGCCCTGCCCGTTCATTTTTTTGTCGTATGCGAGAAGCTTGTCGCCGTATTGGTTGAGGAACTGGTCGTCGTAGTCACCGAAACGCATGAGATTGCTCATGACGGCGTAGCCGGTCGGGTTGTTCGCGTCGTCGGTGCCGAGCTGGCCGGGGCCGAGGCCGATCATCTGCTTCTCCCAGCTCCGCATCCCGTCGCTGTCGGAGAGAGTGGCCCGGCCGATGGTGACCCCGAGGTTCCTCTGCAGCCGCTTGGCCTGCTTGGCCCGGGCCGGATCGTAGGTGCTCTGGTAGGGGTCGGCGATGCCGGCCCAGAAGGTGAGCATCTCTTTGGGGCCGACCTGTGTGGTGAACTCCTCGGCGAAGAGCGGATCGTTCTTGTAGCTGGCCAAGGCGGTGTTGAGCGCGGCGAGTTCCGTGTTCGTCACCGCGTGGGGATCCTTGGCGAGGATTCTCGCCATCCGGTCGGCGTCCGCGACCGCCCTGGCAGCGTCGTCCCGGCTCTCGTAGCGGGCGCCGGAGAAACCGTACGCGGACTGATCAACGAGCAGTCTGAGTGCCTTGGCGGCCGTGCTGTCGCTCTCGGTGGCTTTGCCCAGGATGCGTTGGATCTCGTTGCGGAGATCGTTGACGACCTGTTGGCCGACCGGGCCGGAGTCGCCGCTCGGGCCCGTTGCCCAGTCGGGCCGCGGGTTCCCCGTGACCGTGAACGTGCCGTGGCCGGTGTCGATCACCGTGCAGTACTTGTACGGTTCGCGCCCGAGTGTCTCATTCAGCTGGTCGCGGTAGCCGAGTAACTCGTCGCGGGTGTCCTTGAGGATCCGGGTGATGGAATCCGCCTGGGTGTGGGCGTCCGCGAACTCCTTCGCCGTCTTGTCGACGAACTCGCGACCGACCTGGGCGTTCAGGCCGGCCCAGTGTGCCTTGTCCGCGCGGGCCTTGAGGCCGTTCCGGGCATTCTCGCGGAGAACCGCGAGCTTCCTGGTCATCTCCTCCCAGTCGGTGATGGCCTCCCCGAGCTGGGCGAACCGGCCGTGGCGTAACGCGTCGAGATCCATCGTCCTCAGCCGCCGTTCCGCTCGTCGAAGCCGTGATCCAGCTCGGTGATGCTGCTGAGCGTGCCGGCGATGTGGGCCTCGTCGGCGGCATGCTGGTTCTTCGTGTACCGCAGGTGGTTCGAGATGTGGGCACAGGCGTCGAGCAGGGTCTGCGCCTGGCCGATCCAGCGCTCCGCGACATGGTCGAGTGCGGCCCCGATGTCGAAGCCCTGGCTCTTCAGCCCTCCGGCTGCCGCCATGGACGAGAGGCGGGCGTGGTCGCTGAACCGGCCGAAGTCCTGGAACAGCTCGTGTGCCGCGGAACCGATCGCGGCGAGGTCGTGCTGGTGCACGGTGAGGTCACCGCGCGGGCTGCCTGCGCCTCCTGCGCCGGGAACCAGTTGATCGAGGCGCAGGTGTGTCGACCGACCCAGCGCCGCCTCTGCCTTCAACCGCTCCCACTCGTCCCAGCCCATGCGCGGCTTTCCTCCGTCTCCTCGGTGCCCCGCCCGGATGCTCGAGCCTCCAAGCTACCGATGGCGGAGCGCCTCAGTACTCCACTTCCACCAACCCCGTCTGCACCAGCGGCTTGCCCCGCTTGCGGGAGACGAAGACGCCTCGGCCCGGGGGCATCGGGCGGTGGCGGACGCCGCCGAGGATGTCGCCCTCGGCCGGGTCGCCGGCCAGGATCAGGCCCTGCGCGCCGAGTTCCTTCATGCGCTGCATGAACGGCTCGTACGAGGCCCGGCCCGCGCCCGCGGAGGAGCGGGCGATGATGAAGCGGACGCCGACGTCGCGGGCGAACGGCAGCATCTCCGTCAGCCCGCTGAGCGGGTTGCCGCTGGAGGTGGAGACCAGGTCGTAGTCGTCGATGACGACGAACACCTGCGGTCCCCGCCACCAGCTGCGGTCCCGCAGCTGCTGCGGCGTGACGTCCGCCGTCGGCGTGCGGCGCTGCATCAGGTCGGCCAGCGCCGCCATGTGGTGGTCCATCTGGCTGGACATGGGGATGTACTCCGCCAGGTGGGAGGCGGGGGTGACGTCCAGCAGGGCGCGGCGGTTGTCGACCACGAAGAACTTCGCCTCGTCACCGCCGTACCGCAGCGACAGCTGCCTGATCAGCAGCCGCAGCAGGTTGGACTTGCCGGACTCGCTCTCGCCGAAGACCAGGAAGAACGGGTCCTGGTCGAAGTCGACGAACACCGGCTCCAGGTTCTCCTCGTCCAGCGCGAACGCGACGCCCCGCCGCGGGAACCGGTCGCCCGGCGGCAGCTCGGCCGCGTCGAGCCGGCGCGGCAGCAGCCGTACCTTGGGGGCGCCCGGCGCCTGCCAGTGCCGCCCGACCTCGGTGGTCAGCGCGGCCGTGGCCTCCGCCAGGTCCGTGTCGGAGGTGAGGCCGTCGATCCGCGGCACCGCCGCCATGAAGTGCAGCTTCTGCGGGGACAGACCGCGGCCGGGGACCCCGGCGGGCACGTTCGCCGCCACCTTGCGGTCGATCTCGGAGTCCATCACGTCGCCCAGGCGCAGCTCCAGGCGGTTCATCAGGTGGTCCTTGAGGTTCGCGCGGACCTCCATCGAGCGGGACGCGGTGATGACGAGGTGGATGCCGTAGCCGAGGCCGCGCGCGGCGATGTCCAGGACCGCCGGTTCCAGGCCCTCGTAGTCCGTGCGGAAGTTGCCCCAGCCGTCGATGACCAGGAAGACGTCGCCCCAGGGCTGGTCGGTGACCGAGATGTCGCCCCGGGCGCGCCGGGCGCGGAAGTCGGCGATCGAGGCGATGCCTGCCGTACGGAAGTACTCCTCGCGGCGGGTCAGGACGCCGTACACCTCGGAGACCGTACGGCGCACCCGTTCCGGGTCCAGCCGCGAGGCGATCCCGCCGACGTGCGGCAGACCGCCCACCGCGGCCATGCCGCCGCCACCGAAGTCGAGGCCGTAGAACTGCACCTCGTGCGGGGTGTGGGTGAGCGCGAAGGCGCAGATCAGGGAGCGCAGCAGGGTGGACTTGCCGGACTGCGGGCCGCCGATGACCTGCATATGGCCGGCCGCGCCCGAGAAGTCGAGCATCAGACGGTCGCGGCGCTGTTCGTACGGCTTGTCGACCAGGCCGACCGGGACCACCAGGCGCCCCGCACCCTCGTAGTTCGGCTGGGTCAGGCCGCGGCCCTGCACCGCCGCCAGCCCCGGCAGCAGCGCGTCCAGCGCGGGCGGGCTCTCCAGCGGCGGCAGCCACACCTGGTGGGCCGCCGGGCCCTGTGCCTCCAGCCGGCGCACGATCACGTCGAGGACGGTGTCGGCCAGTGCTTCGTCCACCTCCGGCTCGGACTCGGTGCGCTGCTGCGGCATCGTGGTGTACTGCACCGGCACCTCGGTGGCCGTGAACAGCACCGGACGGCGGTCCACCGGGAGGCGTCCGCCGGACAGGGCCGTCCGCCGGCCGCCGGAGCGGTAGACGCCCGAGACGTAGGCCGCCTTGAAGCGGACCATCTCGTCCGTGCCGTACTTCAGGAAGCCGGAGCCGGGCACGTTCGGCAGTTCGTAGGCGTCGGGGACGCCGAGCGCGGCGCGGGACTCGGCCGCGGAGAAGGTGCGCAGACCGATCCGGTAGGAGAGGTAGGTCTCCAGACCGCGCAGCCGGCCCTCCTCCAGGCGCTGCGAGGCCAGCAGCAGGTGCACGCCCAGCGAACGGCCGATACGGCCGATCTGCACGAACATCTCGATGAAGTCCGGTTTGGCGGTCAGCAGCTCGCTGAACTCGTCGATCACCAGCACGAGGGACGGGATCGGCTGGAGCGGGGCGCCGGCCGCGCGGGCCTTCTCGTAGTCGTGGATGTTGGCGTAGTTGCCCGCGTCGCGCAGCAGCTCCTGGCGGCGGTTCAGCTCGCCGCGGATGGAGTCGCCCATGCGGTCGACCAGGGTCAGGTCGTCCGCGAGGTTGGTGATGACGGCCGCCACGTGCGGCATCTGCGCCATGCCGGCGAAGGTCGCGCCGCCCTTGAAGTCGGCGAGGACGAAGTTCAGCGTCTCCGAGGAGTGGGTGACCGCGAGGCCCAGCACCAGGGTGCGCAGCAGCTCCGACTTGCCGGAACCGGTCGCGCCGACGCACAGGCCGTGCGGGCCCATGCCCTCCTGCGCGGCCTCCTTCAGGTCCAGCATCACGGGCCGGCCGTCCTCGCCGAGTCCGATCGGCACCCGCAGGCGTTCGGCGAGCGCGCGCGGGCGCCAGGTCCGCTTGGTGTCGACGGAGGCCGCGTCGCCGAGGCCCAGCAGGTCGGTGAACTCCAGGTTGGCGAGCAGCGGCTCGTCGTCGTCACCGCCGGAGGCCATGCGCAGCGGCGCCAGCTGCCGGGCCAGCGCCTCGGCGGACTCGTAGGACAGCGCGTCGGGGCTGCCCTCGTACACCTCGCCGTTGCCGGACTCCAGGCGCAGCAGGCCGGGCTGGACGACGATGGACAGGTCGCCGCCGGCCGTGGTCAGCTCGCCCGGCACCACCTCCAGGACCGTGACGCCCTGAAGGCCCTCGGGGTTGGCGAGCACCGAGTCCGGCAGCAGGGACAGGTCGTCCAGGACGAGCACGATGTGCGGCTCGTCCAGCAGCGGCGCGGCGCCGGGGTGGAAGCGCGGCCGGCCGGTCAGCCGCGCGGCCAGCAGGTCCTCCAGCTCGCGCGGGTCGGAGCCGATCAGCCGGCGCGAGCCGGCGCCGTCCACCGCGCCGGGCGCCTGCGCGTGCGGCAGCCACTTCGCCCAGTCCCAGTGCGCGAGCGCCTCCCGGCCCGCGGCCACCGCGATGACCAGGTCCTGCGGGGAGTGCAGCGAGGCCAGCGAGCCGACCAGGGCGCGGGCCGAGGCCCGTACGGACTGCGGCTCGCCGCTGACCGTGACGTGGTAGAAGGCGCGCAGCGACACCGCCATCGGCAGGTCGCCGACGGTGCCGTGCGCGGCGAGGAAGCGCTGCATCGCGCCCGCGGTCAGCGGTTCCAGCTGCTCGACCGGACCCGTCTCCGGGGCGAGCAGCGGGGTCGCCAGCGGCTGCGCCCCCAGCCCGATGCGGACGTGCGCGAAGTCCTCGTCGCCGGGCCGCCGCTCCCACACCCGGCTGCCCTCGGCGACCAGCGCCCAGAGCTGCTCGGGAGAGGGGTGCAGGTAGTACTGCGCGTCCCGTTGCCTGCGGGCCGTGGCCACGGCGGACCTGCGGGTCTGCGACAGATAGCCGAGGTAGTCGCGGCGCATGTCGGCCAGCTGGCCCTGCGAGCCGCGGCGGAAGCGGACCACCATCGCGATGGACATCGCCACCGTCGAGGCGATCATGATCATGCCCATGATCTTCATGAACGGCTGGCCGTTCGTGAAGAAGAAGACCACCGAGCCGCCCATGCCCAGCGTGGGCAGGAGCTGCATCAGCACGCTCTCCTGGTGCCCCCGCGGCAATTCGGGCGGTGGCTGGACAACGACCTCTTCCGTGGGCACTTCGGACGGAAGCGCCCTAGGGGGGCGCTTGACGACAATCTGGCTCACCGCTCACCAATTCCCTTGCCCGACCCAGGCGTTCCGCCCGCCGCCCCGTGTCCGGCGAGCGCAGGCCGCCGCGTGATCCTACTGAGTTCACGGGGCACGGGTGGGCGGTAGGGTGCCGGATGTTCGCGTGAGCACACGCCGCGCAGGCTGGATGAACCGGGGCAAACCCCTCAAGGAGGAGGCGGCGGAACCCCGGAATCCCACCGCACGGCACCCGGGTCGCCGCGCACCGGGCAAACCGGCACGGGACCTTCACGACATGGACGCACCACCACCACCGAGCACGAGACAGACGCACCACCACCACTGAGGGGGAGCAGCAGGTGAGCATGACGGCCGCCGCCACCGGCGGACCCGGGACGGGAGCCCCTTCCGCGTCCGGCACCGGACTCGGCTTCTGCCGGGTCACCATCGTCGCGCCGGACAGCCGTATCGACGTGGCCCTGCCCGACGACGTCCCGGTCGCCGACCTCTACCCGGAGATCCTCCGGCTGTCCCGGCAGAGCCCCGACGCCGGCGCTCCGGTCGGCTACCACCTCGTCCGCACCGACGGCACCGTGCTGGACAGTGCCCGGTCCTTCGCCGCCCAGCGCATCCTCGACGGCGAACTGCTCACCCTGCGCCCGTTCGCCGAGTCCCTGCCGCCGGCCGTCTTCGACGACGTCGCCGAGGCCGTGGCCTCCTCCGTCACCAAACAGCACAAGCTGTGGAGCGGCGACCTGACCCGGGCCGCCGGCCTCGTCGGCGGCGGTGTGCTGCCCGCGCTGCTCGCCTTCGTCGCCTGGACCGCCGACCCGCGCCACGACATGCACGGCCTGGCCGGCATCCTCGCCGCCGTCACCGGCATCCTCCTGGTGGTGCTCTCCGCCGTCCGCGCCCGCGTCTACGACGACCGCGGCTCGGCCGTCGCCCTCGGCCTCGGCGCGCTGCCAAGCATCGGCGTCGCCGGCAGCGGACTGCTGCCGCTCGGCGACGGCGAGGGCATCGGCAGACTCCAGTTCCTGCTGGCCTGCGCGGCCGTCCTCGTCGCCGCCCTGATCCTCGCCCTGTGCTCACCGCACGGCGACGGCCCCTTCGTCGCCTTCGTGTTCGCCTCCGCGGTCGCCCTGGTCGCCGTCTTCCTCGCGACCCTCACCGGCTGGGCCCCCCGGGAGACCGCCGCCCTGTGCGCCCCGGTCGCCGTCTGCGGACTCGCCTTCCTGCCCGGCCTGTCCATGCGGTTCGCCCGGCTGCCGATCGGCTTCGAGAACCCCAGCGGCACCGGCACGCCCCGCCCCGCCTACGGCGCCGAGCCCGCCGCCCAGGAACCGGTGGACACCGAGCGCGTCGAGGCGCAGGCGCGGCGCGGCCACGAACTCCTCGTCGGCATGGTCGGCGGCTGCGCGCTGCTCGCCGTCGGCGCCGCGGCCGTCCTCGGCTTCTCCGCCGACGTCTGGGCCCAGCTGCTCGCCCTCGCCACCGGCATCGCCATGCTGATGCGCGCCGGCCTGTTCCGCTACACCGCCCAGGTCGCCCCCGTGCTGGCCGCCGGCCTCACCTGCCTGGTCCTGCTCGGTCTCGGCCTCGCCCTCAACCCGCCGGGCCACGTCATGCGCGCCGCGCTGGCCGGCGACCGCACCGACCTCGACATCCGCACCATCTGGCTGATCGCGGCGATCGCCGTGGCCACGGCCCTGGTGACGGTCCTCGGCCTGATCCTTCCGCGCGGCGGGCTCACGCCCTTCTGGGGCCGCTTCCTGGAGATCTGCGAGGGCTTCGTCCTGCTCACCCTGATCCCGCTCGCCCTGGCCGTCTTCGACGTGTACGCCAAGGCCCGCGCCATGACCAGCTGACGGGAACACGACGCGAAAAGGGCGGCACGCGCGCGTGCCGCCCTTTTCGCACCACCGTCTCAGCCGCCGCTCACTGCACGTCCAGGCCCCCGTTGTGCGCCATCGGCTTCAGATCGAACTCCCCGTCGCGCGCCCCGAGCACGAACGCCGTCCACTCCGCCTCCGTGTAGCGCAGCACCGTGTCCGGGTCGAGCGAGGACCGCATCGCCACCGCGCCACCGGGCAGGTACGCGATCTCGACCCGCTCCTCGTGCTCCTCCGTACCCGGCGCGCACTGCCACTGCACGCCCGAGATGTCGAGCGCGTACAGTTCGTCCCGCTCGCGCTCCTTGCGCGCCTTCATCTCCGCTTCCGTTTCCGTCATCCGCGGTGACCCCTTCCCGAGGTGAGTACGATCCCGGCGCTCACCCTAGTGGCGCGCGCCGCTTCGCCGGCGGGGTTCGCCGGCCGGGCGTAAGGTCCCCGCCATCGCCTGGTACCCTGAGTGACGGCCGTATGTGTACGCACCCCCGGAACCTTCGCTGTTCTGGTGGCCGCGCCCAGCGGATCCCCGCCTCCCGAGTAACGGAAGCTCCCCCGAGATGTAGACCGGGGGCACTCGGTGGCCACTCACACACCATGAGGAGTACGCGTGTCGCTCGACGCCGCTACGAAGAAGCAGATCATCGCCGAGTTCGGTACCAAGGAGGGTGACACCGGCTCCCCCGAGGTCCAGGTCGCTCTGCTCTCCCGTCGGATCTCCGACCTGACGGAGCACCTCAAGACCCACAAGCACGACCACCACTCCCGCCGTGGCCTGCTGATCCTGGTCGGTCAGCGCCGCCGGCTGCTGCAGTACCTGGCGAAGAAGGACATCCAGCGCTTCCGTGCGCTGGTCGACCGCCTCGGCATCCGCCGCGGTGCGGCGGGCGCCAAGTAACACGCCACGAGGGAGCGGTTCCCGAAACGAATCGGGGACCGCTCCCTTTGCCGTACGCGGGGCCGAGCCCCGCACACGGTGACCACCGTCGTACCAACGGAAACGTGCGGACTGTCACTCACGCTTTGTAGTGTGGTAGCAGAACGCAGTACGTACGACACAGAACGAGGAGAAGCGCACCCAGTCGCCGCCGGTCCTCGGTAGTGGCCCCCGGGGGAGAAGCCCCGGGTGCTTCGATCGAAGACCGGCCCGCACCGCACGGAGCGCCTCTCCACACACCGTCCCCCTGCCACACGGGCAGGCACAGGACGAAGACGAGGAGAAAACGCTAGTGGAGAACGAGACCCACTACGCCGAAGCCGTCATCGACAACGGCCCCTTCGGCACCCGCACCATCCGCTTCGAGACGGGCCGCCTGGCCAAGCAGGCCGCCGGCTCCGCCGTGGCGTACCTGGACGACGACACCATGGTGCTGTCGGCCACCACCGCTTCCAAGAACCCCAAGGACCAGCTCGACTTCTTCCCGCTGACGGTGGACGTCGAGGAGCGGATGTACGCCGCCGGCAAGATCCCCGGCAGCTTCTTCCGCCGTGAGGGCCGCCCCTCCGAGGACGCCATCCTCACCTGCCGCCTCATCGACCGTCCGCTGCGCCCGTCCTTCAAGAAGGGCCTGCGCAACGAGATCCAGGTCGTCGCCACGATCATGGCCCTCAACCCCGACCACCTGTACGACGTCGTGGCGATCAACGCCGCCTCCGCGTCCACGCAGCTGGCCGGCCTGCCCTTCTCCGGCCCGATCGGCGGCGTCCGCGTCGCGCTGATCCGCGGCCAGTGGGTCGCCTTCCCGACGCACACCGAGCTGGAGGACGCCGTCTTCGACATGGTCGTCGCCGGCCGTGTCCTCGAGGACGGCGACGTCGCGATCATGATGGTCGAGGCCGAGGCCACCGAGAAGACCATCAAGCTGGTCGAGGGCGGCGCCGAGGCGCCGACCGAGGAGGTCGTCGCCGCCGGTCTGGAGGCCGCCAAGCCCTTCATCAAGGTGCTGTGCCGCGCCCAGGCCGACCTCGCCGCCAAGGCCGCCAAGCCGACCGCCGAGTTCCCGATCTTCCTGGACTACCAGGACGACGTGTTCGAGGCCCTGACCGCGGCCGTCCGCCCCGAGCTGGCCCAGGCGCTCACCATCGCCGGCAAGCAGGAGCGCGAGGCCGAGCTGGACCGCGTCAAGGCGCTGGCCGCCGAGAAGCTCCTGCCGGAGTTCGAGGGCCGCGAGAAGGAGATCTCCGCCGCGTACCGCTCGCTCACCAAGCAGCTGGTCCGCGAGCGCGTGATCAAGGAGAAGAAGCGCATCGACGGCCGCGGGCTGACGGACATCCGCACCCTGGCCGCCGAGGTCGAGGCCATCCCGCGGGTGCACGGCTCCGCCGTGTTCGAGCGCGGTGAGACCCAGATCCTGGGCGTCACCACCCTCAACATGCTCCGCATGGAGCAGCAGCTGGACACCCTCTCGCCGGTGACCCGCAAGCGCTACATGCACAACTACAACTTCCCGCCGTACTCCACCGGCGAGACCGGCCGCGTCGGCTCTCCCAAGCGCCGCGAGATCGGCCACGGCGCCCTCGCCGAGCGCGCCCTCGTGCCGGTGCTGCCCACCCGCGAGGAGTTCCCCTACGCGATCCGCCAGGTGTCCGAGGCGCTCAGCTCGAACGGCTCGACGTCCATGGGCTCGGTCTGCGCCTCCACCATGTCGCTGCTGAACGCCGGTGTGCCGCTGAAGGCCCCCGTCGCCGGTATCGCCATGGGCCTGATCTCGCAGGAGATCGAGGGCGAGACGCACTACGTCACCCTCACCGACATCCTCGGTGCGGAGGACGCCTTCGGCGACATGGACTTCAAGGTCGCCGGCACCAAGGACTTCGTGACCGCCCTCCAGCTCGACACCAAGCTGGACGGCATCCCGGCCTCCGTCCTGGCCGCGGCCCTCAAGCAGGCCCGCGACGCCCGCCTGCACATCCTCGACGTGATGATGGAGGCCATCGACCGGCCCGACGAGATGAGCCCGCACGCCCCGCGGATCATCACCGTCAAGATCCCGGTCGACAAGATCGGCGAGGTCATCGGCCCCAAGGGCAAGATGATCAACCAGATCCAGGAGGACACGGGCGCCGAGATCACCATCGAGGACGACGGCACGATCTACATCGGTGCCGCCGACGGTCCCTCGGCGGAGGCCGCCCGCGCCACGATCAACGGCATCGCCAACCCGACGATGCCCGAGGTCGGCGAGCGGTACCTGGGCACGGTCGTCAAGACGACCACCTTCGGTGCCTTCGTCTCCCTGCTGCCCGGCAAGGACGGTCTGCTGCACATCTCGCAGATCCGCAAGCTCGCCGGCGGCAAGCGCGTGGAGAACGTCGAGGACGTCCTCGGCGTGGGCCAGAAGGTCCAGGTCGAGATCGCCGAGATCGACTCCCGCGGCAAGCTCTCCCTCATCCCCGTGATCGAGGGCGAGGAAGACTCTGACGAGTCGAAGGACGACGCCGAGCAGTGACGTCCCGTAGCTCGAAGGCGACGGCCCGCCCCTCTTCGGAGGCGCGGGCCGTCGCCCGTACCCAAACCCTCATCAAGGGGACAGGCGGCATCGGCACGGTCCGCAAGACCACCCTCCCGGGCGGCCTGCGCATCGTCACCGAGACCCTGCCCTCCGTCCGTTCCGCGACCTTCGGCATCTGGGCCCACGTCGGCTCCCGTGACGAGACCCGGTCCCTGAACGGTGCCACCCACTATCTGGAGCACCTGCTCTTCAAGGGCACGGCCCGCCGCAGCGCGCTCGACATCTCCGCCGCGCTCGACGCGGTCGGCGGCGAGATGAACGCGTTCACGGCCAAGGAGTACACGTGCTACTACGCACGCGTGCTCGACACCGACCTGCCCCTGGCCATCGACGTCGTCTGCGACATGCTCACCGGCTCGCTGATCCTCGAAGAGGACGTCGACGTCGAACGCGGCGCGATCCTCGAAGAGATCGCCATGACCGAGGACGATCCCGGCGACTGCGTGCACGACCTGTTCGCGCACACCATGTTCGGCGACAACGCCCTCGGCCGTCCGGTCCTCGGCACGGTCGACACGGTCAACGCCCTCACCGCCGACCGGATCCGCCGCTTCTACAAGAAGCACTACGACCCGACCCACCTCGTGGTCGCCTGCGCCGGCAACGTCGACCACGCCAAGGTCGTCCGCCAGGTCCGCGCGGCCTTCGAGAAGGCCGGCGCCCTCAGGAACCAGGAGGCGCGGCCCATCGCCCCGCGCGACGGCCGCCGGACGATCCGCACCTCCGGCAAGGTGGAACTGCTCGGCCGCAAGACCGAACAGGCGCACGTCGTCCTCGGCATGCCCGGCCTCGCCCGTACCGACGACCGCCGCTGGGCCATGGGCGTCCTCAACACCGCCCTCGGCGGCGGCATGTCCTCCCGCCTCTTCCAGGAGGTCCGGGAGAAGCGCGGCCTGGCCTACAGCGTGTATTCGTACACCTCCGGCTTCGCCGACTGCGGCCTGTTCGGCGTCTACGCCGGCTGCCGGCCCAGCCAGGTCCACGACGTGCTGCGCATCTGCCGCGACGAGCTCGACCACGTCGCGCAGAACGGCCTCTCCGACGACGAGATCGCCCGCGCCATCGGCCAGCTCAGGGGCTCCACCGTCCTCGGCCTGGAGGACACCGGCGCGCTGATGAACCGCATCGGCAAGAGCGAGCTGTGCTGGGGCGAGCAGATGTCCGTCGACGACATGCTGGCGAAGATAGCCGCGGTCACCCCGGACGAGGTCCGTTCGGTCGCCCGCGACATCCTGGGACAGCGTCCGTCGCTGTCGGTCATCGGCCCGCTCAAGGACAAGCAGGCCGCCCGGCTGCACGACGCGGTCGCCTGAAACACCACCGGTTAGGAAGCAGGAACATGAGCAAGCTGCGCGTGGCGGTCCTCGGTGCCAAGGGCCGGATCGGAGCCGAGGCGGTCAAGGCGGTCGAGGCCGCCGAGGACATGGAACTGGTCGCCGCCCTCGGCCGGGGCGACAAGCTGGAGACCCTGGCCGAGACCGGCGCCCAGGTCGCCGTCGAGCTGACCACTCCGGCCTCGGTCATGGGCAACCTCGACTTCTGCGTGCGCCACGGCATCCACGCGGTCGTCGGCACGACCGGCTGGACCGACGAGCGCCTCGCGCAGCTGAGGGGCTGGCTCGACCGGTCCCCGGAGACCGGCGTGCTCATCGCGCCGAACTTCTCCATCGGCGCCGTGCTGACGATGAGGTTCGCGCAGCTCGCCGCGCCGTACTTCGAGTCGGTCGAGGTGGTCGAACTGCACCACCCGAACAAGGTGGACGCGCCCTCCGGCACCGCCACGCGCACCGCCCAGCTCATCGCCGAGGCCCGCCGGGCGGCCGGCACGGCCCCGGCGCCGGACGCCACCGCCACGGCCCTCGACGGCGCCCGCGGCGCCAGCGTCGACGGCATCCCCGTGCACGCCGTACGGCTGCGCGGTCTGCTCGCCCACCAGGAGGTCCTGCTCGGCGGCGAGGGCGAGACCCTGACCGTCCGGCACGACTCGCTGCACCACAGCAGCTTCATGCCGGGCATCCTGCTCGGCGCCCGCCGGGTGGTGACCACTCCGGGCCTCACCTTCGGCCTGGAACACTTCCTGGACCTGAGCTGAGTCCGAAGACGTCATGCGCGCGAAGATCACTTACCTCGTCACGGCCGCCGTCCTGGTCTTCTACTTCGTCCTGGTCGGCAGCCGCGGCGTGATGCTCATCCAGTCCGGCACGCTCCTCACCGTCACCTTCGGCGTGGCGGTGCTGATCCTGCCGGTCATCGGCCTGTGGTTCCTGTGGAAGAACACCCAGTTCGTCCGCAAGGCCAACCAGCTGGCCGCCGAACTCGAAGCCGAGGGCGGCCTGCCGGTCGACGAGCTGAGGCGCCTGCCCGACGGCCGGATCGACCGTGACTCGGCCGACGAGGTCTTCGCCAAGCGCAAGGCCGAGACGGAGGCGTCCCCGGGGGACTGGCGCTGCTGGTTCCGCCTCGCCGTCGCCTACCACGACGCCCGCGACACCCCCCGGGCCCGCAAGGCGATGCAGAAGGCCATCTCCCTGCACGACGGACATCCCGTGCGCGCCTGACACAGGCCCGCGGCACACGGCCGTACGCGCGCCCGCTCACTGAGTCAGGGTGCGCGCGTGCGGGTCCGTTCCGGCCGGTCGCGCCCACGCGGCGGAGCCGCGCACCGCCACGGCTCGGCGCCCCTTCGGAGCGCTCAGCCGCGCCCGCACTCCGCCGCCCACGCCTCCACCGTGTCCGCCGCCCGGTCGAAGGCCATCGGCCGGCCCAGGAAGTCCAGGGTGTGCGTGGTCAGCAGCGGCGGGGTGTCGTCGGGCGGCAGGTCCGCGCGTACGAGGGCCAGCGCCTGTCCCTGCACCGTGCGCGGCAGCCCCAGCCAGCGCACCGGCCGCTGCACCGTCCGCACCGACACCACCCGCTCCCACGGCAGCGTCCGCGTCCGCAGGAAGCCGGTCCGGCGCAGCCCGCGCCGGCTCACCCACACCCCCATGCGCAGCAGCCGCAGCGCGGACGCGATGATCAGCAGCCCCGCCACGAGGACCGCCCCGGCGTCGGGCACCGAGCCGGTCAGCGCGGTGAGCACCGCGCCGAACAGCACGAACGAGGCGAGCAGCAGCCACAGCGCGGCCATGCCCACCCGCCACGGCCCCGGCCGGTAGGGGCGTCGCCAGCGGTCCGGGGAGTCGTGCGGCAGCGCGCTCTCGGCTGCCGTCTCGAAGGTGCGGTCGGCCGTCAGGAAGGGCAGGGGCACGGCTGGTCCTCGCTCGGTCCTCGCATGGGCTGTGCCCGGTGAGGCTATCCGGCGGGGTGTGCGCCCACCAGCCGTGCGCGTCCGGAAGAGTAGGCGCCCGCGCTCAGTGTCCCTGGGACGCCTGGGACTGCTGGGCCGGTGCGTCGGACGGCGTGGAGAGCGCCGGCGTACCGGCTATCAGGGCCCCCACGAGTCCGGCGACGAGGGTGAGGCCCAGCAGCCAGCGTCCGGCCATCTCGCCGAAGGACGCGCGCTGACGGGGCGGGGGAGTCACATTGCTGCGGAACCTGTCCGCCTCGGCCAGGAAGGCGAAGGGCACGGACCCGCCGGGGGCACCTCCCGGCGGTAGCTGGGGGCGGGACATCGCGGCTGCCACTCCTTTCGGGGGTAGGAAGATCGAATGGGCACGCTTCACCGGTAAAGACGTTCGGGTGACACAAAAGGTGCCCCCATGTCCGGAAAAAATCGCAGGCAAGGTCACTTTCATTCGCGGCCGAGTCCCCCCGTACAGTGGGCGCGAACCTCAAGCAGCAGCAGTGGGAAGGACCTGTCCAACCGTGACCCGCACCCCGGATGAACTGAAGATCGACCTGCGCAGTGATGTCACCGTCGAACTGGTCAAGCACAGCGCGGCGGACTCCGACGTGCTCTTCGCTGCCCGTGTGTCGACCATCGGGGAGCAGTCCCTGGACGAACTGAACAAGGACCCCGAGCGCTCCAAGGGCCTGATCAACTACCTGATGCGCGACCGGCACGGCAGCCCGTTCGAGCACAACTCGATGACCTTCTTCATCAGCGCCCCGATCTTCGTCTTCCGCGAGTTCATGCGGCACCGCGTCGGCTGGTCCTACAACGAGGAGTCCGGCCGCTACCGCGAGCTGCAGCCGGTCTTCTACGTCCCGGACACCGGCCGCAAGCTGGTCCAGCAGGGCCGGCCGGGCAAGTACGTCTTCGTGGAGGGCACCGAGGAGCAGCACGCGCTGGTCGGACACGCCATGGAGGAGTCGTACCGCCAGGCCTACGCGACCTACCAGGAGATGCTCGCCCAGGGCATCGCCCGCGAGGTCGCCCGCTCCGTGCTCCCCGTCGGCCTCTACTCCTCGATGTACGCCACCTGCAACGCGCGCTCCCTGATGCACTTCCTCGGCCTGCGCACCCAGCACGAGCTGGCCAAGGTGCCCTCCTTCCCGCAGCGGGAGATCGAAATGGTGGGCGAGAAGATGGAGGCGGAGTGGGCGAAGCTCATGCCGTTGACGTACGCCGCCTTCAACGCGAACGGGCGTGTGGCTCCGTAACGAAGCCTTGTTCCCGCGCCGGGAACGGGCGTACGGACCAGCCTCGCGAAGTGTCCGTATTGCGGCATTTAGAGAAGTTCATCTAGCCTGATCAACGGACCCGGCACTGCTTGAACCCCCGAGCAGGCAGTGCCGGGCTCCCTCTTTGTCCTGACTTTCCCGACACCCCGCGGGCAGACCCCGTATCGAGCACCGAGTAGCGTGTTACCCATGGCTCCGACCTCGACTCCGCAGACCCCCTTCGGGCGGGTCCTCACCGCCATGGTCACGCCCTTCACGGCGGACGGCGCACTCGACCTCGACGGCGCGCAGCGGCTCGCCGCCCACCTGGTGGACGCAGGCAACGACGGCCTGATCGTCAACGGCACCACCGGCGAGTCCCCGACCACCAGCGACGCGGAGAAATCGGACCTGGTACGAGCCGTCCTGGAGGCCGTCGGCGACCGCGCCCACGTCGTCGCCGGCGTCGGAACCAACGACACGCACCACAGCGTCGAGCTGGCCCGCGAGGCCGAGCGCGCCGGCGCACACGGCCTGCTGGTCGTCACGCCGTACTACAACAAGCCCCCGCAGGAGGGCCTGTACCGGCACTTCACGACGGTCGCCGATGCCACCGGCCTGCCGGTCATGCTCTACGACATCCCCGGCCGCAGCGGCGTCCCGATCAACACGGAGACCCTGGTCCGGCTCGCGGAGCACCCGCGGATCGTCGCCAACAAGGACGCCAAGGGCGACCTGGGCCGCGCGAGCTGGGCCATCGCCCGCTCCGGCCTCGCCTGGTACTCCGGCGACGACATGCTGAACCTCCCGCTGCTCTCGGTCGGCGCGGTCGGCTTCGTCTCGGTCGTCGGCCACCTCGTCACCCCCGACCTGCGCGCCCTGGTGGACGCGTACACCTCGGGCGACGTCGTCAAGGCCACCGAGATCCACCAGAAGCTGCTCCCGGTCTACACCGGAATGTTCCGCACCCAGGGCGTCATGACCACCAAGGCCGCCCTCGCGCTCCAGGGCCTGCCCGCCGGACCGCTGCGCGCGCCCATGGTCGAGTGCTCCGCCGAGGAGATCGCCCAGCTCAAGATCGATCTTGCGGCCGGCGGGGTACAGCTCTGAGCAAAGACTTGGCACCACAGCACGGGCTTCACAACTGAATCGACAACCGCAGACGCAGGCCCACCGGTGCCTGCACCCCACACACAACTGCTTCTGCACGAACGTCATGCGCGCCACGTGCCCGACCGGTACGTGGCGCGCGTGTTTGAGGAGAGTCTTTTGAGTCATCCGCACCCTGAACTCGGCCCGCCCCCACCGCTGCCCCAGGGCGGCCTGCGGGTCACCCCGCTCGGCGGTCTCGGCGAGATCGGCCGGAACATGACGGTCTTCGAATACGGCGGCCGCCTGCTGATCGTCGACTGCGGAGTGCTCTTCCCCGAGGAGGAGCAGCCCGGAATCGACCTGATCCTGCCGGACTTCTCGTCCATCCGGGACCGTCTCGACGACATCGAGGGCATCGTCCTCACCCACGGCCACGAGGACCACATCGGCGCCGTCCCCTTCCTGCTCCGCGAGAAGCCGGACATCCCGCTGATCGGCTCCAAGCTCACGCTCGCCCTGATCGAGGCGAAGCTCCAGGAGCACCGGATCCGGCCGTACACCCTGGAGGTGGCGGAAGGCGACCGCGAGCGCATCGGCCCCTTCGACTGCGAGTTCATCGCCGTCAACCACTCCATCCCGGACGCCCTCGCCGTGGCCATCCGCACCCCCGCCGGCATGGTGGTGCACACCGGCGACTTCAAGATGGACCAGCTTCCGCTGGACAACCGCCTCACCGACCTGCACGCCTTCGCGCGGCTGAGCGAGGAGGGCATCGACCTCCTCCTCACCGACTCCACGAACGCCGAGGTCCCGGGCTTCACCCCGCACGAGCGCGACATCTCCAACGTCCTGCGGCAGGTCTTCGCCGGCGCCCGCAAGCGGATCATCGTGGCCAGCTTCGCCAGCCATGTCCACCGCATCCAGCAGATTCTGGACGCGGCGCACGAGTACGGCCGCCGGGTCGCCTTCGTCGGCCGCTCCATGGTCCGCAACATGGGCATCGCCCGCGACCTCGGCTATCTGAAGGTCCCGGCGGGCCTGGTGGTCGACGTCCGGGCGCTGGACGACCTGCCCGACGAAAAGGTGGTCCTGGTCTGTACGGGCTCCCAGGGCGAGCCGATGGCGGCCCTGTCCCGCATGGCCAACCGCGACCACCAGATCCGCATCGTCGACGGCGACACGGTCATCCTCGCCTCCTCGCTGATCCCCGGGAACGAGAACGCGGTCTACCGCGTGATCAACGGCCTGACCCGCTGGGGCGCCAACGTCGTCCACAAGGGCAACGCCAAGGTGCACGTTTCCGGCCACGCGTCCGCGGGCGAGCTGCTGTACTTCTACAACATCTGCCGGCCGAGAAACCTGATGCCCGTCCACGGCGAATGGCGCCATCTGCGGGCCAACGCCGAGCTGGGCGTCCTGACCGGTGTCCCGCACGACCGGATCGTCATCGCCGAGGACGGCGTGGTGGTCGACCTCGTCGACGGCAAGGCCAAGATCTCCGGCAAGGTCCAGGCCGGTTACGTATACGTCGACGGCCTGTCGGTCGGCGATGTCGGCGAGCCGGCGCTGAAGGACCGCAAGATCCTCGGCGACGAGGGCATCATCTCGGTCTTCGTCGTCCTGGACGCCTCCACCGGCAAGATCACCGGCGGCCCGCACATCCAGGCCCGTGGCTCCGGTATCGAGGACTCGGCGTTCGCCGACGTGCTCCCGAAGATCACGGACTCCCTGGAGCGGTCCGCCCAGGACGGCGTCGTGGAGCCGCACCAGCTCCAGCAGCTGATCCGCCGGACCCTCGGCAAGTGGGTCTCGGACACCTATCGCCGCAGGCCGATGATCCTGCCGGTGGTCGTGGAGGTCTGACGCCCCGTCGGTGCTGACCTGGAGCGGGGCGCCTCGATTTGCATCGAGGCGCCCCGCTCCAGTACGTTTACGGCTCCGCCCACCCGGGAACCCCAGCACTTCACGCGCTGGACACGGTCGCCCGGAGCGGGTGGAAAACCGGCTCAGAACTTCTGATAAAGTCGGAACCGCCGGAAAGGGAAACGCGAGAGCGGGAACCTGGAAAGCACCGAGGAAATCGGATCGAGAAAAGATCTGATAGAGTCGGAAACGCAAGACCGAAGGGAAGCGCCCGGAGGAAAGCCCGAGAGGGTGAGTACAAAGGAAGCGACCGTTCCTTGAGAACTCAACAGCGTGCCAAAAGTCAACGCCAGATATGTTGATACCCCGTCTCCGGTCATCACGGCCGGGACGAGGTTCCTTTGAAAAAACACAGCGAGGACGCTGTGTGCGAGAGGACTATTCCTCCTCTCGCACCGCTCTCGTGATGTGTCATCCCGATTACGGGAAAACATTCACGGAGAGTTTGATCCTGGCTCAGGACGAACGCTGGCGGCGTGCTTAACACATGCAAGTCGAACGATGAACCTCCTTCGGGAGGGGATTAGTGGCGAACGGGTGAGTAACACGTGGGCAATCTGCCCTGCACTCTGGGACAAGCCCTGGAAACGGGGTCTAATACCGGATATGAGCTTCCATCGCATGGTGGAGGCTGTAAAGCTCCGGCGGTGCAGGATGAGCCCGCGGCCTATCAGCTTGTTGGTGAGGTAACGGCTCACCAAGGCGACGACGGGTAGCCGGCCTGAGAGGGCGACCGGCCACACTGGGACTGAGACACGGCCCAGACTCCTACGGGAGGCAGCAGTGGGGAATATTGCACAATGGGCGAAAGCCTGATGCAGCGACGCCGCGTGAGGGATGACGGCCTTCGGGTTGTAAACCTCTTTCAGCAGGGAAGAAGCGAAAGTGACGGTACCTGCAGAAGAAGCGCCGGCTAACTACGTGCCAGCAGCCGCGGTAATACGTAGGGCGCAAGCGTTGTCCGGAATTATTGGGCGTAAAGAGCTCGTAGGCGGCTTGTCACGTCGGTTGTGAAAGCCCGGGGCTTAACCCCGGGTCTGCAGTCGATACGGGCAGGCTAGAGTTCGGTAGGGGAGATCGGAATTCCTGGTGTAGCGGTGAAATGCGCAGATATCAGGAGGAACACCGGTGGCGAAGGCGGATCTCTGGGCCGATACTGACGCTGAGGAGCGAAAGCGTGGGGAGCGAACAGGATTAGATACCCTGGTAGTCCACGCCGTAAACGGTGGGCACTAGGTGTGGGCAACATTCCACGTTGTCCGTGCCGCAGCTAACGCATTAAGTGCCCCGCCTGGGGAGTACGGCCGCAAGGCTAAAACTCAAAGGAATTGACGGGGGCCCGCACAAGCGGCGGAGCATGTGGCTTAATTCGACGCAACGCGAAGAACCTTACCAAGGCTTGACATACACCGGAAAGCATTAGAGATAGTGCCCCCCTTGTGGTCGGTGTACAGGTGGTGCATGGCTGTCGTCAGCTCGTGTCGTGAGATGTTGGGTTAAGTCCCGCAACGAGCGCAACCCTTGTCCCGTGTTGCCAGCAGGCCCTTGTGGTGCTGGGGACTCACGGGAGACCGCCGGGGTCAACTCGGAGGAAGGTGGGGACGACGTCAAGTCATCATGCCCCTTATGTCTTGGGCTGCACACGTGCTACAATGGCCGGTACAATGAGCTGCGATACCGTGAGGTGGAGCGAATCTCAAAAAGCCGGTCTCAGTTCGGATTGGGGTCTGCAACTCGACCCCATGAAGTCGGAGTCGCTAGTAATCGCAGATCAGCATTGCTGCGGTGAATACGTTCCCGGGCCTTGTACACACCGCCCGTCACGTCACGAAAGTCGGTAACACCCGAAGCCGGTGGCCCAACCCCTTGTGGGAGGGAGCTGTCGAAGGTGGGACTGGCGATTGGGACGAAGTCGTAACAAGGTAGCCGTACCGGAAGGTGCGGCTGGATCACCTCCTTTCTAAGGAGCACTTCTAGGCCGCCTAGCGGTCCAGAGGCCAGTACATCAGCGAATGTCTGATGCTGGTTGCTCATGGGTGGAACGTTGACTACTCGGTCGGATGTTTCGGGCCGGTGGCTGTTAGTACTGCTCTTCGGGGCGTGGAACGCATGATCACCGGACGGGGTCTGGTCGGGCACGCTGTTGGGTGTCTGAGGGAGCGAACTTCCTCAGTTGCCGGCCCCAGTGCACTCGGACCTTTGGTCTGGGGTGATGGGTGGCTGGTCGTTGTTTGAGAACTACACAGTGAACGCGAGCATCTGTGGCCAAGTTTTTAAGGGCGCACGGTGGATGCCTTGGCACCAGGAACCGATGAAGGACGTGGGAGGCCGCGATAGTCCCCGGGGAGTCGTCAACCAGGCTTTGATCCGGGGGTTTCCGAATGGGGAAACCCGGCAGTCGTCATGGGCTGTCACCCGCTGCTGAACACATAGGCAGTGTGGAGGGAACGAGGGGAAGTGAAACATCTCAGTACCCTCAGGAAGAGAAAACAACCGTGATTCCGGGAGTAGTGGCGAGCGAAACCGGATGAGGCCAAACCGTATGCGTGTGAGACCCGGCAGGGGTTGCGTATACGGGGTTGTGGGATTTCTCTTGATCAGTCTGCCGGCTGGTCGACGAGTCAGAAACCGTTGATGTAGGCGAAGGACATGCGAAAGGTCCGGCGTAGAGGGTAAGACCCCCGTAGTCGAAACATCAGCGGCTCGTTTGAGAAACACCCAAGTAGCACGGGGCCCGAGAAATCCCGTGTGAATCTGGCGGGACCACCCGCTAAGCCTAAATATTCCCTGGTGACCGATAGCGGATAGTACCGTGAGGGAATGGTGAAAAGTACCGCGGGAGCGGAGTGAAATAGTACCTGAAACCGTGTGCCTACAAGCCGTGGGAGCGTCGGAACGAGGCTTGCCTTGTTCTCGTGACTGCGTGCCTTTTGAAGAATGAGCCTGCGAGTTTGCGGTGTGTTGCGAGGTTAACCCGGGTGGGGAAGCCGTAGCGAAAGCGAGTCCGAATAGGGCGTTTTAGTAGCACGCTCAAGACCCGAAGCGGAGTGATCTAGCCATGGGCAGGTTGAAGCGGAGGTAAGACTTCGTGGAGGACCGAACCCACCAGGGTTGAAAACCTGGGGGATGACCTGTGGTTAGGGGTGAAAGGCCAATCAAACTCCGTGATAGCTGGTTCTCCCCGAAATGCATTTAGGTGCAGCGTCGTGTGTTTCTTGCCGGAGGTAGAGCACTGGATAGGCGATGGGCCCTACCGGGTTACTGACCTTAGCCAAACTCCGAATGCCGGTAAGTGAGAGCGCGGCAGTGAGACTGTGGGGGATAAGCTCCATGGTCGAGAGGGAAACAGCCCAGAGCATCGACTAAGGCCCCTAAGCGTACGCTAAGTGGGAAAGGATGTGGAGTCGCACAGACAACCAGGAGGTTGGCTTAGAAGCAGCCACCCTTGAAAGAGTGCGTAATAGCTCACTGGTCTAGTGATTCCGCGCCGACAATGTAGCGGGGCTCAAGCGTACCGCCGAAGTCGTGTCATTGCAGCAATAAGCCCCAACGGGTGCTGTGATGGGTAGGGGAGCGTCGTCTGCCGGGTGAAGCGGCACTGGAAGGTAGTCGTGGACGGTTGACGAGTGAGAATGCAGGCATGAGTAGCGATACAAACGTGAGAAACGTTTGCGCCGATTGACTAAGGGTTCCTGGGTCAAGCTGATCTGCCCAGGGTAAGTCGGGACCTAAGGCGAGGCCGACAGGCGTAGTCGATGGATAACCGGTTGATATTCCGGTACCCGCTGTGAAGCGTCAAACATCGAGCATCGTGATGCTAAGGCCGTGAAGCCGTTCCGGACCCTTCGGGGAATGGAAAGTGGTGGAGCCGCCGGACCAAGCGGTTAGTAGGTGAGTGATGGGGTGACGCAGGAAGGTAGTCCATCCCGGGCGGTGGTTGTCCCGGGGTAAGGGTGTAGCCCGAGTGGTAGGCAAATCCGCCACTCTTGCAGGGTGAGACCTGATGCCGAGCCGATTGTGGTGAAGTGGATGATCCTATGCTGTCGAGAAAAGCCTCTAGCGAGTTTCATGGCGGCCCGTACCCTAAACCGACTCAGGTGGTCAGGTAGAGAATACCGAGGCGTTCGGGTGAACTATGGTTAAGGAACTCGGCAAAATGCCCCCGTAACTTCGGGAGAAGGGGGGCCACACCTGGTGATGAGCTTTGCGCTCTGAGCTGGGGGTGGCCGCAGAGACCAGCGAGAAGCGACTGTTTACTAAAAACACAGGTCCGTGCGAAGCCGTAAGGCGATGTATACGGACTGACGCCTGCCCGGTGCTGGAACGTTAAGGGGACCGGTTAGTCACATTTCGGTGTGGCGAAGCTGAGAACTTAAGCGCCAGTAAACGGCGGTGGTAACTATAACCATCCTAAGGTAGCGAAATTCCTTGTCGGGTAAGTTCCGACCTGCACGAATGGCGTAACGACTTCTCGACTGTCTCAACCATAGGCCCGGTGAAATTGCACTACGAGTAAAGATGCTCGTTTCGCGCAGCAGGACGGAAAGACCCCGGGACCTTTACTACAGTTTGATATTGGTGTTCGGTTCGGCTTGTGTAGGATAGCTGGGAGACTGTGAAGCTCGCACGCCAGTGTGGGTGGAGTCGTCGTTGAAATACCAGTCTGGTCGTGCTGGATGTCTAACCTGGGTCCGTGATCCGGATCAGGGACAGTGTCTGATGGGTAGTTTAACTGGGGCGGTTGCCTCCTAAAGGGTAACGGAGGCGCCCAAAGGTTCCCTCAGCCTGGTTGGCAATCAGGTGTTGAGTGTAAGTGCACAAGGGAGCTTGACTGTGAGACCGACGGGTCGAGCAGGGACGAAAGTCGGGACTAGTGATCCGGCGGTGGCTTGTGGAAGCGCCGTCGCTCAACGGATAAAAGGTACCCCGGGGATAACAGGCTGATCTTCCCCAAGAGTCCATATCGACGGGATGGTTTGGCACCTCGATGTCGGCTCGTCGCATCCTGGGGCTGGAGTCGGTCCCAAGGGTTGGGCTGTTCGCCCATTAAAGCGGTACGCGAGCTGGGTTTAGAACGTCGTGAGACAGTTCGGTCCCTATCCGCTGTGCGCGTAGGAGTCTTGAGAAGGGCTGTCCCTAGTACGAGAGGACCGGGACGGACGAACCTCTGGTGTGCCAGTTGTTCTGCCAAGGGCATGGCTGGTTGGCTACGTTCGGGAGGGATAACCGCTGAAAGCATCTAAGCGGGAAGCCTGCTTCGAGATGAGGACTCCCACCCACTTGATGGGGTAAGGCTCCCAGTAGACGACTGGGTTGATAGGCCAGATATGGAAGCCTGGTAACGGGTGGAGTTGACTGGTACTAATAGGCCGAGGGCTTGTCCATTGATGCTCGCGTTCACTGTGTTGGTTCTGAAACCACGACCATGTCGCCCCCTTGGGGGGCGTTCCGGTTGATTGTTTCATAGTGTTTCGGTGGTCATAGCGTGAGGGAAACGCCCGGTTTACATACCGAACCCGGAAGCTAAGCCTCACAGCGCCGATGGTACTGCAGGGGGGACCCTGTGGGAGAGTAGGACACCGCCGAACAATCTTTGATAAAGGTCGGATCCTGAACTTCGGTTCAGGGTCCGGCCTTTTTCTGTTTCGCGTAACGTGTCGTTCACGTTCCGGGCACAGCATTCCGGACATGGGAACTGCAGCGATGCTCAGGGCCGCCGGCGTCGGGGCCGGTGACGAGGTCGTCGTACCGGCCTTCGGGAACGTCGAAGTCGCCCAGGCCGTGTCCTCGGCGGGCGCGCTCCCGGTGTTCGCCGACATAGACCCGGTGACCTACTGCCTCGCCCCCGACGCGGTCGAGGCGGCCATAACTCCCGGCACCGCCGCGGTGGTTGTCGTACACCGCTTCGGACGGCGCGCCGACATGCGGCGGTTGCACGCGCTCGGGCGGCGGCACGGGCTGCTGGTGCTGGAGCAGGGCGAGTCCGAGGCGCCGTACGACGAGATAGCCCAGCGCCGGCAGCGGGCCGCCTACCTCGACGTCAAACTCAAGGGCGTACGGACACCGGACGGCGGGGACGGGCACACCTATCAGCAGTACGTCGTGCGGGTGCCCGGCAACGGCCGGCCGGACCGGGACGCGTTCGCGCATGCCCTGCGGGCCAGAGGAGTCGAGTGCCGGGTACCGGTGAAGACGCCCGTGCACCGACTGCCGGAGTTCCGGCGGTGCGTGTCGCTGCCGGAGACCGAGCTGGCCGCCGACGAGACCCTCGCACTGCCCGTGGACGCCATGCTCACCAAGCGCGACATGCAGCGGACGGCCGCCGCCTGCAACGCCCTCGGCGGGCTGCTTCAGCCCGCCTTCTGACCAGGCCCGAACGAATTTGGGAACTGCGGCCGGTTCGGGGTACAGTTTCTCTGTCGCCGCGAGGGAAACCTCGAAAACGACAGGCCCCTATAGCTCAGTCGGCAGAGCGTCTCCATGGTAAGGAGAAGGTCAACGGTTCGATTCCGTTTGGGGGCTCCGCCAAATAAGGCCCCACCCTTCCGGGTGGGGCCTTATTCGTGCTTCTTCACACCTCCATGTGAAGGCCCGGCACGCGCATCGCCAGAATCGCCATGTCGTCGGACGGGGCGTCCGACGCGAAACGCTCGACCGCGCGCATGATGCGTGCCGCGACCGCACCCGCCGTCAGACCCGTGCACGTGGTGAGGACATCGGCGAGACCGTCGTCGCCCAGCATGCGCGTGCCCTCCCGGCGTTCGGTGACGCCGTCCGTGACGCAGAGCAGCACGTCCCCCGGATCCAGGGTGACCGTCTCCTCGTACAGCTCCAAGTCCTCGATGACGCCCAGCAGCGGCTGCGGTTCGGCCGCGGCCGTCACCGTGCCGTCCTGGCGCAGGCGCAACGGCAGCGGATGGCCGGCGCACACCACCTTCAGCTCCGCGCTGCCGTCGTCCTGCGTGCGCAACTCGCCGTAGAGCAACGTCAGGAAGCGGCTGCGGTCCCCCTCGTCGAGGATCGCGGAGTTCAGGCGCTCCAGGACCGCCGGCCCGGGCAGGCCCTCGCGGGCCAGCAGGCGCAAGGCGTGCCGGGCCAGTCCGGTGACCGCCGCCGCGTTGGGACCCGTACCGCAGACGTCGCCGATGGCGAAGCCGTACGCGCCGTTGCCGATGGGGAAGACGTCGTAGAAGTCGCCGCCGACCTCGTTGCCCTCGCCCGCCGCGCGGTAGATGACCTCGACCTCGACGCCGTCGATCTGCGGCAGGCCCGGCGGCAGCAGGCTGCGCTGGAGGGACTGGCTGATGGCCGTGCGCTCCGAGTACAGGCGGGCGTTGTCCAGGGCCAGGGCGGCCCGGCGGCTGAGGTCCTCGGCGAGTTCCAGGATCTCCTGGCGGAAGTGCTCGTCGGTGGGCTTGCCGAGGGTCAGCATGCCGATGACGCGGTTGCGGGCGACGAGCGGCAGGACCACGGTCTCGCCGCCGACCGCGGACGCCGTCGAGAGCGTCGGGCCGATGCCGGAGGCGACCCGGTGCGTGGGCCCGCCGGCCAGGCCCAGGCTGCGCATGGAGCTGCGCAGGGCCGCCTGGTGGGCGACCTCGCCCGGGGCCGTCCAGACCCGGGCGCCGGGCGTCGGCACCGGGTCCGGCGGCGGGATCTTCGACAGCAACGACTTGATGCCGTCGATGAGTTCCTCGTCCTCGTGCAGGACGTACGAGAGGTACGGTTCGGAGGCCTGGTCGGCGATCGTGTACACCGCGCACCAGGTGGCCAGGGTCGGGACCGTCATCTGGGCCATCAGGGCCAGCGTCTGGTCGCGGTCCAGGGTGCCGGCCAGCAGGTCGGAGGCCTCGACGAGGAAGCTCAACGAGCCGCGGCGCAGCCGTTCCAGCTCGCCGAGGCGGGCCGACTCGACGGCCAGGGCGATCCGGTCGGCGGCGAACTGCAGGCGCAGCGCCTCCTCGTTGGTGTACCGGCCGGGTGCCTCGGCCGCGACGCCGAGGGAGCCGGTGAGGCGGCCCTCGACCTTCAGCGGGACGGTGACGACCGAGCGCATGCCGGTGCCGGTGAGCAGCGGTACCGCTCCGGGGACGGCGGCCAGGTCGTCGTGGACGGCGGGCATGCGGGCGGAGCCGTAGCGGCCCGGGCCCGCCTCGACCGGGACGCGGGCGAAGCGCTGGCGGGCGGAGGGCAGTCCGGTGGAGGCGCGGACCTCCAGCTCCGTCTCGTCGTCGGTGGCCAGCAGCAGGAAGGCGGAGTCGCCGTCGAGCATGTCGCGGGCGCGCTCCACGGTGCGCTGGAGCAGCCCGTCGAGGTCGTCCGGCGCGGGGGAGCCGATGAACACCTCGAAGGGGTCGGTGCCCTGCCCGTCGGAGGACGTGCTCTGGTCGCCGGCCGGGACGCGGGACGGCGTCTGCAGGACGGCGCGCTCGTGGTCGCGCACCAGCAGGCAGACGGTCGAGGGTTCGCCGCCGGTGTCGCGGACCCGCAGGTGGGAGGCGTACACCTGGGACACGCGGCCGTCGGAGCGGCGGATGCCGTAGGTGCCCTCCCAGCGGGAGAGCCCGAGTGCCTCGGCGATGCCGGTGCCGGTGCCCGGGGTGTGCGGCCAGGCCGCCAGGTCGGTGAGGGGCTTGCCGATGACGTCGGAGGCCGGATAGCCGAACAGTTCCTCCGCGTCCTCGTTCCAGGCGCTGATGCCGCCCTTGCGGTCGATCTGGAGGACGGCGACGCGGACCCGGCCGTCGGCCAGCGGCAGCAGGTCGGCGGGCAGGGCCGGGCCGGCGGTGCGGGTGCCGACCGGGCGTTCGGGCAGGTCGAGCTGGAACCAGACGTTCTTGTGGGTCGGGGTGTAGTCGACGCCCCAGCGGGTGGCGAGGGCCGCGCACAGCTGGAGTCCGCGGCCGCCCTCGCGGTCCGGGCTGCTCATGGAGACGGCGGAACTCTGGAGGGGGACCTCGCGCTCGGGGTAGCGGTCGGAGACCTCGATGCGCACGCCGTCCTGGGTGCGCAGGCACAGCACGTCCGCGTGGGTGCCCGCGTGGACGACGGCGTTGGTCACCAGTTCGCTGGTCAGGACGACCGCGTCGTCGACGATGTCGGCGAATCCCCAGCCCTGGAGGGTGTCGCGGACGAAGGAACGGGCGGTCGCGACCGATCGCCCGACGGGCTCGAAACTGGCAGCCGCTCGCGCGGTGATCACAGAACTCCTCGGCCGTTCGTCGGCATGCGGGGCTGGCTCGCCGGCCGGGTCGAGCCGCTGCCGCGGCATCGGCTCGTCCGTCGGCTGTGGCTCCGGGGGCTGCCCCCCGGGGATCAGTCCGGTGGTCATGATGTCCGGCCGCCCCTCCGATGCCCGCTCGTACTCGTGCCACCGCCCAGGCCGGTCGGACCGGTGCGGCTGGACAGCCGGATGCAAGGTTACTTACCTTCACGGTCCGAGCGGATGCCGGTCTTCGGTGTTTACGCCCTCAGGGTGTGCGGACGATGTGCGAAGCTGCCGAACTGTTATGGCCGGGTTCGGCCGGGGTGAAACACTGGGCAAGCTTCTGACGAAGGTCTGACCGGGCCGCGTGTGCCGGGCGCACTACGGGCAACAGCCCCAGGTGTGGCCGGATCCCGTCCGGTGGACATACGCAGAAGTAACCGGTTCGTGGAAGCGCCCGGTATGCCGGTGACGGCACGCCGGGCCGAAGCGGCCGAGCACAGCAGTAACGGTCTACCCCTCCGGGAGGGACACAGTGGAGTCTGGCGCGGCGACGCGAGGCACGAAGACGCGCGCGAAAGGCGGACCGTCCCTGGGCAGGAGCGGCGGCACCACGACCGTGGACACGGCCGCGCTGAACCGGCTGCTGGCGGCCCTCGTGGCGATGCGGGACGGGAACTTCCGCAAGCGGCTGACGGTCTCCGGGGACGGCGTGATCTCGGAGATCGCGGCTGTCTTCAACGAGGTGGCCGACCGGAATCTGCATCTGACCGGTGAGCTGGCGCGGGTGCGGCGCATGGTGGGGCGTGAGGGAAAACTCACGGAACGGCTGGAGACGGCGGCCTGCGAGGGTTCCTGGGCCGCGGCCATCGAGCACTCCAACGCGCTGGTGGACGATCTGGTCTGGCCCGTCTCGGAGGTCGGCCGGGTGCTGACGGCGGTCGCCGAGGGTGACTTGTCGCCGCGGATGGAGCTGCGGACGCAGGCGCCGGACGGCGGGACGGGGCATCCGCTGCGCGGGGAGTTCCTGAAGGTCGGCCGTACCGTCAACAACCTGGTGGACCAGTTGTCGACGTTCACGGACGAGGTCACGCGCGTGGCCAGCGAGGTCGGTACCGAGGGCAAGCTCGGCGGGCAGGCCCGGGTGCGCGGGATGTCGGGTTCGTGGAAGGACCTGACCGAGTCCGTCAACACGATGGCGGACCGGCTGACCGCACAGGTGCGGGACATCGCCCTGGTGACGACGGCGGTCGCCAAGGGCGATCTGTCGCGCAAGGTGACCGTGCACGTGGCCGGCGAGATGCTGGAGCTGAAGAACACCGTCAACACGATGGTGGACCAGTTGTCGGCCTTCTCCTCCGAGGTCACGCGAGTGGCCCGGGAAGTGGGCACGGAGGGCATCCTCGGCGGCCGGGCGCAGGTGCCCGGGGTGGCCGGTGTGTGGAAGGAGCTGACCGACTCCGTCAACACGATGGCGGGCAACCTGACCGCGCAGGTCCGCGGGATCTCGCAGGTGACGACGGCCGTGGCCAGCGGTGACCTGTCGCAGAAGGTCACCGTTCCGGCGCGCGGCGAGGTGGCGCGGCTGGCCGAGACGATCAACCAGATGACCGAGACGCTGCGGATCTTCGCGGACGAGGTCACCCGGGTGGCGAACGAGGTCGGCGCGGAGGGGCGGCTCGGCGGGCAGGCGAACGTACCGGGTGCGGCGGGTACGTGGAAGGACCTGACGGACTCCGTCAACACGGTGTTCCGGAACCTGACGACGCAGGTGCGGGACATCGCGACGGTGACGACCGCCGTGGCCAACGGTGATCTGTCGCAGAAGGTCACCGTGGACGTGGCCGGCGAGATGCTGGAGCTGAAGAACACCGTCAACGGCATGGTGGACCAGCTGTCGTCGTTCGGCGCGGAGGTCACGCGGGTCGCGCGGGAGGTCGGTGTCGAGGGCGAGCTGGGCGGCCAGGCGCAGGTGCCGGGTGCGGCCGGTACGTGGAAGGACCTGACGGACTCCGTCAACACCGCGTTCCGCAACCTCACCGGTCAGGTGCGCAACATCGCCCAGGTGACGACGGCGGTGGCGAACGGTGATCTGTCGCAGAAGGTGACCGTGGACGTCTCGGGCGAGATGCTCCAGCTGAAGAACACCGTGAACACCATGGTGGACCAGCTGTCGAGCTTCGCCGACCAGGTCACGCGGATGGCCCGGGACGTGGGGACGGAGGGCCGCCTCGGCGGTCAGGCCCGGGTGGACGGCGTCTCGGGCACGTGGAAGGAGCTGACGGACTCCGTCAACTTCATGGCCGGCAACCTGACGTCACAGGTGCGGCAGATCGCGCAGGTGACGACGGCCGTGGCGCGCGGTGACCTGTCGCAGAAGATCGACGTCGACGCGCGCGGCGAGATCCTCGAGCTGAAGAACACGATCAACACGATGGTGGACCAGCTGTCGGCCTTCGCCGACCAGGTGACCCGGGTCGCGCGGGACGTGGGTACCGAGGGCCGGCTCGGCGGTCAGGCGCAGGTGCCCGGGGTCGCCGGTGTGTGGCGGGACCTGACCGACTCCGTGAACGGCATGGCGGGCAACCTGACGGCCCAGGTGCGCAACATCGCGCAGGTCGCCACCGCCGTGGCGCGCGGCGACCTCTCCCAGAAGATCACCGTGGACGCGCGCGGGGAGATCCTGGAGCTGAAGAACACGCTGAACACGATGGTGGACCAGCTGTCGTCGTTCGCGGACCAGGTCACGCGCGTGGCCCGGGAGGTGGGTACGGAGGGCATCCTGGGCGGTCAGGCCGAGGTGCAGGGGGTCTCCGGCACCTGGAAGGACCTCACGCAGTCCGTGAACTTCATGGCGAACAACCTGACGATCCAGGTGCGCAACATCGCCGAGGTCACGACGGCGGTCGCGAAGGGCGATCTGTCGAAGAAGATCACCGTGGACGCGAAGGGCGAGATCCTCGAACTCGTCACGACGGTCAACACGATGGTCGATCAGCTGTCCAGCTTCGCCGAGCAGGTGACCCGGGTGGCCCGTGAGGTGGGCACCGAGGGCATCCTGGGCGGCCAGGCGCACGTGCCGGGCGTCACGGGCATCTGGAAGGACCTCAGCAACAACGTCAACCTGATGGCCAACAACCTGACCATGCAGGTGCGCAACATCTCGCAGGTGGCCGCGGCCGTCGCCAACGGCGATCTGACCCGGCAGGTGACGATCGAGGCGCGCGGTGAGGTGGCGCAGCTCGCCGACACCATCAACACCATGGTGAAGACGCTGAGTTCGTTCGCCGACCAGGTCACCAAGGTGGCCCGCGAGGTGGGCACGGACGGCATCCTCGGTGGTCAGGCGCATGTGCCGGGGGTGGCCGGCACCTGGAAGGACCTCACCGAGTCGGTGAACCAGATGGCGTCCAACCTCACCGGTCAGGTGCGCAACATCGCCATGGTGACGACGGCCATCGCCAAGGGTGACCTGACGAAGAAGATCGACATCGACGCCCGCGGCGAGATCCTGGAGCTGAAGACGACGATCAACACGATGGTCGATCAGCTGTCCAGCTTCGCCGAGGAGGTCACCCGGGTGGCCCGCGAGGTGGGCACGGAGGGACAGCTGGGCGGCCAGGCGCGCGTGCGTGACGTGGACGGCACCTGGCGCGACCTGACCGAGTCCGTGAACGAGATGGCCGAGAACCTGACCCGGCAGGTGCGGGCCATCGCGCGCGTGGCGACCGCGGTGACGCGGGGTGACCTGAACCTGAAGATCGACGTGGACGCGGCCGGCGAGATCCAGGAGTTGCAGGACTACATCAACAAGATGATCGCCAACCTGCGCGACACCACGATCGCCAACAAGGAGCAGGACTGGCTCAAGGGCAACCTGGCCCGTATCTCCTCCCTCATGCAGGGCCGCCGTGACCTGGAGGACGTGGCCTCGCTGATCATGAGCGAGCTGACGCCGGTGGTGTCCGCGCAGCACGGCGCGTTCTTCCTGGCGATGCCGCTGATGGAGGGCAAGGGCGTCGGCAACGGCGAGGACGACTACGAACTGCGGATGCTGGGCTCGTACGGCTACTCGATGGGCTCCATGCCGACGTCGTTCCGGCCCGGTGAGGCGCTGATCGGCACGGCCGCCCAGGAGAAGCGCACGATCCTGGTGGACCGGGCGCCCAGCGGCTATCTGAAGATCTCCTCCGGGCTCGGGGAGGCGCCGCCCGCGCAGGTCATCGTGTTGCCGGTGCTGTTCGAGGGCAAGGTGCTCGGTGTGATCGAGCTGGCGTCCTTCACGCCGTTCACGCAGATCCAGAAGGACTTCCTGAACCAGATCGCCGAGATGATCGCGACCAGCGTCAACACCATCTCGGTCAACACCAAGACCGAGCAGCTGCTCAAGCAGTCGCAGGAGCTGACCGAGCAGCTGCGGGAGCGGTCGGCCGAGCTGGAGAACCGGCAGAAGGCGCTGCAGGCGTCCAACGCCGAACTGGAGGAGAAGGCCGAGCTGCTGGCCCGGCAGAACCGGGACATCGAGGTGAAGAACACCGAGATCGAGGAGGCCCGGCAGGTCCTGGAGGAGCGCGCCGAGCAGCTCGCGGTGTCGATGCGCTACAAGAGCGAGTTCCTCGCCAACATGTCGCACGAGCTGCGCACCCCGCTCAACTCGCTGCTGATCCTGGCGAAGCTGCTCGCCGACAACGCCGAGGGCAATCTCTCGCCGAAGCAGGTGGAGTTCGCCGAGACCATCCACGGCGCGGGCTCCGACCTGCTCCAGCTGATCAACGACATCCTGGACCTGTCGAAGGTCGAGGCGGGCAAGATGGACGTCTCGCCGACCCGGATCGCGCTGGTCCAGCTGGTGGACTATGTGGAGGCGACCTTCCGGCCGCTGACCGCGGAGAAGGGCCTGGACCTGTCCGTGCGGGTCTCGCCCGAGCTGCCGGCCACCCTGCACACCGACGAGCAGCGGTTGTTGCAGGTGCTGCGCAATCTGCTGTCCAACGCGGTGAAGTTCACCGACTCCGGCTCGGTGGAGCTGGTGATCCGGCCGGCCGGCGCGGGTGTGCCGGACTCGATCCGGGAGCAGTTGCTGGAGGCGGGTTCGCTGACCGACCCGGCCGGTGAGCTGATCGCGTTCTCGGTGACCGACACCGGCATCGGCATCGCGGCCAGCAAGATGCGGGTGATCTTCGAGGCGTTCAAGCAGGCGGACGGCACCACCAGCCGCAAGTACGGCGGTACCGGCCTCGGGCTGTCCATCTCGCGGGAGATCGCTCAGCTGCTCGGCGGGGAGATCCACGCGCAGAGCGAGCCCGGGCGCGGTTCGACGTTCACGCTCTATCTGCCGCTGCACATGAGCGAACTGCCGCCGCAGGGCTACCAGCAGTCCGCGCCCGCGCTGGAGGCCGGTGACCTGGTCGCCTCCGAGGCGCGCCTCTCCTCGGAGCTGTCCGCGGCGGAGATCGAGACGCCGGCCGAGGTGAAGTCGTACCGGGAGACGCAGAACGGCCCGGCCGCGCTCTTCCGGCGGCGGCGGCGCGCCCTGCCCGAGGAGACGCAGCGGGCCGAGCAGTGGACGGCCGTGCCGGAGCAGGAGCACTCCGCGCCCACGGTGCGGTTCGGTGGCGAGAAGGTGCTGATCGTCGATGACGACATCCGCAATGTGTTCGCGCTCACCAGCGTTCTGGAGCAGCACGGGCTGTCGGTGCTGTACGCCGAGAACGGCCGCGAGGGCATCGAGGTGCTGGAGCAGCACGACGACGTGGCGGTGGTGCTGATGGACATCATGATGCCCGAGATGGACGGGTACGCGACGACCACGGCGATCCGCAGGATGCCGCAGTTCGCGGGCCTGCCGATCATCGCGCTCACCGCGAAGGCGATGAAGGGCGACCGGGAGAAGGCGCTCCAGTCGGGCGCCTCCGACTATGTCACCAAGCCGGTCGACCCCGATCACTTGCTGTCGGTGATGAACCAGTGGATGCGGCCGGAGTGATGCCGGCCGGGCGGCACGGCCGGGCGCGCCGGGAACACCGGGGGAACCCGCGGCGCGCCCGGGGAGTTGCTGCATGATGAAGGGTGGTGACGCGGGGGAACCCTGGATTCCGGGAACCATCCGGGACCCCGCCGCGTTCTCGGTACGTGCACCGTGACATCGCGGTGACAGGGTGTGGTGACAGGCGGGGTGCGGCTACGATGACCGGCACAAGGACGGGCGGCGAAAGGGAGTCGTCCCCTGGGGCGGCGCCCGGTGTACCGCCGGGGCGAGGAGGGCGGGCCATGGTGCAGAAGGCCAAGATCCTCCTGGTCGATGACCGGCCGGAGAATCTGCTGGCGCTGGAGGCGATCCTCTCGGCGCTCGATCAGACGCTGGTGCGGGCATCGTCCGGGGAGGAAGCGCTCAAGGCACTGCTCACGGACGATTTCGCGGTCATCCTGCTGGATGTCCAGATGCCGGGCATGGACGGTTTCGAGACCGCCGCGCACATCAAGCGGCGGGAGCGGACGCGGGACATTCCGATCATCTTCCTGACGGCCATCAATCACGGCCCGCACCACACCTTCCGGGGTTACGCGGCGGGCGCGGTGGACTACATCTCCAAGCCGTTCGACCCGTGGGTGCTGCGGGCCAAGGTCTCGGTGTTCGTCGATCTGTACATGAAGAACTGCCAGCTGAGGGAGCAGGCGGCGCTGCTGCGGCTCCAGTTGGAGGGCGGCGGCAAGGGCGGGGTGGCCGGCAAGGAGTCGGCCGGGCTGCTCGCCGAGCTGTCCGCGCGGCTCGCGGCCGTCGAGGAGCAGGCGGAGGCGCTGTCCAAGCAGCTCGACGACGACTCCGCGGACGCGGCGGCGGTGGCCACGGCGGCTCATCTGGAGCGCAAACTCACCGGTTTGCGCCGTGCCCTGGACGCACTGGAGCCGGGCACGGGCGGCAGCGGCGCCCCGGTGCCCTCGCAGAACTGATCCGGCCTGTCCCGGGGTTGCGCATGAGCGTGCGTCAGTTTCGCGCCTTGGCAGGCACGACACGAACGGGTGAAGCTGTGGGCACACGTGTCCGCTGTCGTCTCCCCCGGTAACCTCACACCATGGCCTCACGTCCCTCCGCAGCCAAGAAGCAGCCCGCCAAGAAGGCGGCGGCTCCCGCGAAGGCTCCGGCGAAGAAGGCCGTCGCGAAGAGGGCCCCGGCCAAGAAGGCACCCGCCAGGAAGGCCGTGGTCAGGAAGGCCGCGCCGCCGAGGCCGGCGCCCAGCCCCACGGGGGGCGTCTACCGCGTCCTGCGCGCCCTCTGGCTGGGCCTCGCGCACGCCGTCGGCGCCGTTTTCCGCGGCATAGGGCAGGGCGCGAAGAACCTCGACCCGGCCCACCGCAAGGACGGCGTCGCGCTGCTGCTGCTCGGCATCGCGCTGATCGTCGCCGCGGGCACCTGGGCGGACCTGCGCGGGCCCGTCGGCGATCTGGTGGAGATGCTGGTCACCGGCGCCTTCGGCCGGCTCGACCTGCTGGTGCCGATACTGCTCGCGGTGATCGCCGTACGGTTCATCCGGCACCCGGAGAAGCCGGAGGCCAACGGACGGATCGTGATCGGCCTGTCCGCGCTCGTCGTCGGCGTGCTCGGCCAGGTCCACATCGCCTGCGGCTCGCCCGCGCGCAGCGTCGGCATGCAGGGCATAAGGGACGCCGGCGGTCTCATCGGCTGGGCGGCGGCCACTCCGCTGACGTACGCCATGACCGAGGTGCTCGCCGTCCCCCTGCTGGTGCTGCTGACGATCTTCGGGCTGCTGGTGGTGACCGCGACCCCGGTCAACGCCATCCCGCAGCGGCTGCGGCGGCTCGGCGTGGTGCTGGGCCTGCTGCACGACCACGAGGCGGACCGGTTCGCCGCCGAGGAGGTCGGCTACGACGAGGAGTGGCGGGAGGCGGCGCCCGCGCGCCCGCGCAGGCGCTCCGGCGCCCCGCGGGCGTACGACCCGCAGGACGCCGAGGCCGTGGCCCTCGCGCAGCGCCGCGGGCGTCCCAGGCGCTCCGCCGTGCCCCAGCCGGATCCGCAGCGCCACCCGGACGCCGTGGACGTCGCCGCGGCGGCCGCCGCCGCGCTGGACGGTGCCGTGCTGCACGGGATGCCGCCCTCCCCGGTGGTCGCCGACCTCAGCCAGGGGGTGGGCGCGGGCGAGACCGAGGACACCGCCACGGTGCCCGCGCCGGTGCCCGCCGCCCGGCCGAAGCAGGAGAAGGCCCGGCCCGCGGCCGTACCCGACCCGGCCAAGGCCGTCCCCGACCTGACCAAGGCCGTCCCCGACCTCACCAGGGCCGTACCCGACCTCACCAAGGCCGTACCCGACCTGACCAAGAAGGCCCCCGAGGCGCCCCGCGACCTGCCCGCGCGCGCGGAGCAGCTCCAGCTGTCCGGGGACATCACCTACGCGCTGCCCTCCCTGGACCTGCTGACGCGCGGCGGCCCCGGCAAGGCGCGCAGCGCCGCCAACGACGCGGTCGTCGCCTCGCTCACCCAGGTCTTCACCGAGTTCAAGGTCGACGCGGCCGTCACCGGCTTCACCCGCGGCCCGACGGTCACCCGCTACGAGGTGGAGCTGGGCCCCGCCGTGAAGGTCGAGCGGATCACCGCGCTGACCAAGAACATCGCGTACGCGGTGGCCAGCCCGGACGTGCGGATCATCAGCCCCATCCCGGGCAAGTCCGCGGTGGGCATCGAGATCCCCAACACCGACCGGGAGATGGTCAACCTCGGCGACGTGCTGCGCCTCGCGGAGTCCGCCGAGGACGACGACCCGATGCTGGTCGCCTTCGGCAAGGACGTCGAGGGCGGGTACGTCATGCACTCGCTGGCGAAGATGCCGCACATGCTGGTCGCCGGCGCCACCGGCTCCGGCAAGTCGTCCTGCATCAACTGCCTGATCACCTCGGTGATGATGCGGGCGACCCCGGAGGACGTCCGGATGATCCTGGTCGACCCCAAGCGCGTCGAGCTGACCGCCTACGAGGGCATCCCGCACCTGATCACGCCGATCATCACCAACCCCAAGCGGGCCGCCGAGGCGCTGCAGTGGGTGGTCCGCGAGATGGACCTCAGGTACGACGACCTGGCCGCCTACGGCTACCGGCACATCGACGACTTCAACCGCGCGGTGCGCGAGGGCAAGGTCGAGCCGCCGCCGGGCAGCGAGCGCGAGCTCCAGCCGTACCCGTACCTGCTGGTGATCGTGGACGAGCTGGCCGACCTGATGATGGTCGCCCCGCGTGACGTCGAGGACGCCATCGTGCGCATCACCCAGCTCGCGCGCGCGGCCGGCATCCACCTGGTCCTCGCCACCCAGCGTCCCTCGGTCGACGTGGTCACCGGCCTGATCAAGGCCAACGTGCCCTCCCGGCTGGCCTTCGCCACCTCCTCGCTGGCCGACTCGCGGGTCATCCTCGACCAGCCGGGCGCCGAGAAGCTGATCGGCAAGGGCGACGGCCTGTTCCTGCCGATGGGCGCGAACAAGCCGACCCGTATGCAGGGCGCGTTCGTGACCGAGGAGGAGGTCGCGGCCGTCGTCCGGCACTGCAAGGAGCAGATGGCGCCCGTCTTCCGGGACGACGTCACCGTGGGCACCAAGCAGAAGAAGGAGATCGACGAGGACATCGGCGACGACCTCGACCTGCTGTGCCAGGCCGCCGAGCTGGTGGTCTCCACCCAGTTCGGGTCGACGTCCATGCTCCAGCGCAAGCTGCGCGTCGGCTTCGCCAAGGCCGGGCGGCTGATGGACCTCATGGAGTCCCGCAACATCGTGGGCCCGAGCGAGGGCTCCAAGGCGCGGGACGTGCTGGTCAAGCCGGACGACCTGGACGGTGTGCTCGCGATGATCCGGGGAGAGACCGAGGGGTGACGCGCTCGGCCGTCCGGCCCAGCCCGGTTGCGCCGGGCGGCCCAGCGGCCGTGACCCACCCGTTAGGACGTACCAGGCAACCGTTCGGGTTTGTCGTACGTCCAGTTGAGCGAAAGGTCAGGTAGGGGCCTCGCCCTCGGGTACCTGCTTGTCCGACCATCGGCATGTCGTGCCATTCCGCTGGCGTACAAAGTCATACCGTCCGGTTGCCCCACCCTTTCGTCACCCCCCTAGACTGAGCTTCCAGCACAGGTGGCTACACGCTCGAAAGGCGCCCCCGTGTCCATCGGCAACTCCCCTGAAGACGAGCGTCCGTTCCAAGACGAGTCCCAGGAAGCCCGACCCTCCGTGGGCCGCGTCCTGAAGCAGGCGCGGATCGCGGCCGGGCTGACCGTGGACGACGTCAGCACCGCCACTCGTGTCCGTATCGCCATCGTGCACGCCATCGAGGCGGACGACTTCGCCCCCTGCGGCGGCGACGTGTACGCCCGTGGACACATCCGCACGCTGGCCAGGGCCGTCCACCTCGACCCCGAACCACTGATCGCCCAGTACGACGCCGAGCACGGCGGCCGTCCCGCGCCCACCCCCGCCGCGCCCCTGTTCGAGGCGGAGCGGATCCGGCCCGAGCGGCGCGGCCCGAACTGGACGGCGGCGATGGTCGCCGCCATCGTCGTCGTGATCGGGTTCGTCGGATTCACCGCGTTCAAGGGCGGCGACTCCGCCGGCGACTCCAAGTCCCAGGTCGCCGAGGGCAGCCCCTCCGGCACCGGCAAGAGCGCCCCGGCCCCGCCGAAGAAGGACCAGCGGGCCGCGCCCACCGTCGAGCCCTCCGACAGCGCCATCGCCGCCGCGCCCCAGGACAAGGTCACCGTCCAGGTCAGCGCGCCCAACGGACGCAGCTGGATCTCCGCCAAGGACCACAACGGCCGCATGCTCTTCGACGGACTGCTCAAGCGGGGCCAGTCCAAGACCTTCCAGGACAACTCCAAGATCAACCTGATCCTGGGCGACGCGGGCGCGATCGAGCTGTACGTCAACGGCAAGAAGATCGAGGACACCTTCCGGCCCGGCGCGGTGGAGCGTCTCACCTACACCAAGGGCGACCCCGTGGCCGGCTGACGGGCCGCGTCCCCGCGGATGTGACGGAGTCGGCCGGCCCCCGCCAACCCCGTCGACGTGGGCTGTCGGTGAGACAAAGTAGTCTTGAGCACATGCCTGAACGCCGTACCGTCGCACTCGTCACTCTCGGCTGCGCTCGTAACGAGGTGGATTCCGAGGAGCTCGCAGGCCGTCTGGAGGCGGACGGCTGGCAGCTCGTGGACGACGCCGCGGACGCCGACGTCGCCGTGGTCAACACCTGCGGCTTCGTGGAGGCCGCGAAGAAGGACTCCGTCGACGCCCTGCTGGAGGCCAACGACCTCAAGGGCCACGGGAGAACCCAGGCCGTCGTGGCGGTGGGCTGCATGGCCGAGCGGTACGGCAAGGAACTGGCCGAGGCGCTCCCCGAGGCCGACGGCGTGCTCGGCTTCGACGACTACACCGACATCTCCGACCGCCTGCAGACCATCCTCTCCGGCGGCATCCACGCCTCCCACACCCCGCGCGACCGGCGCAAGCTGCTGCCGATCAGCCCGGCCGAGCGACAGCAGTCGGCCACCTCCGTGGCGCTGCCCGGCCACGCCCCGGCCGACCTGCCGGAGGGCGTGGCCCCCGCCTCCGGGCCCCGCGCGCCGCTGCGCCGCCGCCTGGACGGCTCCCCCGTCGCCTCGGTCAAGCTCGCCTCGGGTTGCGACCGGCGCTGCTCCTTCTGCGCCATCCCCTCCTTCCGCGGCTCCTTCATCTCCCGCCGCCCCAGCGATGTCCTGAACGAGACCCGCTGGCTGGCCGAGCAGGGCGTGAAGGAGATCATGCTGGTCTCCGAGAACAACACCTCCTACGGCAAGGACCTGGGCGACATCCGCCTGCTGGAGTCCCTGCTGCCGGAGCTGGCCGCGGTCGACGGCATCGAGCGGGTCCGGGTGAGCTACCTCCAGCCGGCCGAGATGCGCCCCGGACTGATCGACGTCCTCACCTCCACGCCCAAGGTCGCCCCGTACTTCGACCTGTCCTTCCAGCACTCCGCGCCCGGCGTGCTGCGCGCCATGCGCCGCTTCGGCGACACCGACCGGTTCCTGGAGCTGCTGGACACCATCAGGAGCAAGGCCCCCGAGGCCGGCGTGCGCTCGAACTTCATCGTCGGCTTCCCCGGCGAGAGCGAGTCCGACCTGGCCGAACTGGAGCGCTTCCTGAACGGCGCCCGGCTGGACGCCATCGGCGTCTTCGGCTACTCCGACGAGGAGGGCACGGAAGCGGCGACGTACGAGAACAAGCTGGACGAGGACGTCGTCGCCGAGCGCCTGGCCCACATCTCCCGGCTGGCGGAGGAGCTGGTCTCGCAGCGTGCCGAGGAGCGCCTCGGCGAGACCGTGCGGGTCCTGGTGGAGTCGGTGGACGAGGAGGAGGGCGTCCACGGCCGTGCCGCGCACCAGGCGCCGGAGACCGACGGCCAGGTGCTGCTCACGAGCGGCGAGGGCCTGAGCGTCGGACGTATGGTCGAGGCGAAGGTGGTCGGCACGGAAGGTGTCGACCTGGTGGCCGAGCCGCTGGCCGGCTCACCCGCGTGGAGTGAGGAGGCGGGCAGATGACCGGAGTCCCGGCATCCGCCGCGGGCGGCTCCTCCGGCGCGCACCGCGCCCGGGGCACCGCCGGCGCTGCCGACGACGCCCGGTCCGAGGCCTCCGGTTCCGCTTCTGGTTCCGCCGACGAAGGCGGCAGGCCCGCCCGCGGCGGCAAGATCACGGCCGCGGCCGTCAACCAGGCCAGCGTCTGGAACGTCGCCAATCTGCTGACCATGCTCCGGCTGCTCCTGGTGCCCGGCTTCGTGGCGCTGATGCTGGCGGACGGCGGCTATGACCCGGCCTGGCGCTCGCTGGCCTGGGCCGCGTTCGCCATCGCCATGATCACCGACCTGTTCGACGGTCATCTGGCGCGGACGTACAACCTGGTCACCGACTTCGGGAAGATCGCCGACCCCATCGCCGACAAGGCGATCATGGGCGCGGCGCTCATCTGCCTGTCGGCGCTGGGCGACCTGCCCTGGTGGGTGACGGCCGTGATCCTCGGCCGGGAACTCGGCATCACGCTGCTGCGTTTTCTGGTCATTCGCTACGGCGTGATCCCCGCCAGCCGCGGCGGCAAGCTGAAGACCCTCACCCAGGGCGTGGCCGTCGGCATGTACGTCCTGGCGCTGACGGGATGGCTGGCCACCCTGAGGTTCTGGGTGATGGCCGCGGCGGTCGTCCTCACGGTCGTGACGGGCCTCGACTACGTAAGACAAGCCATTGTCCTGCGCCGGCAGGGAATCGCCGAGCGCGCGGCGGCGTTGGAGGAGAAGGAAGCGTGAGTTCCCAGGCCACCGAACTGGTGCGACTACTGACCGTGAGGGGCGAGACCCTTGCCGTCGCCGAGTCGCTGACCGGGGGCCTGGTGGCGGCGGAGATCACCGGGGTGCCCGGGGCCTCCCGGGTGTTCCGGGGCTCGGTCACCGCCTACGCCACCGAGCTGAAGCACGGCCTGCTCGGTGTCGACGACACTCTGCTGGCCCAGCGCGGTGCGGTGGATCCGCAGGTCGCGGGCGAGATGGCGGCCGGAGTCCGCAAGCTCCTCGGTGCCGACTGGGGCATCGCGACCACCGGAGTGGCCGGCCCCGATCCGCAGGACGGCAAGCCCGTCGGGACGGTTTTCGTGGCCGTGGACGGCCCCACCACCGGCCGGTCCGGTTCTGCCGGTGGCGGAAAAGTCCGGGTGCTGCGGTTGAACGGCAGCCGTGCGGAAATTCGTATGGAGAGTGTACGGAGCGTACTCGCAGTGCTCCTGGAGCAGCTTGCGGGCGAACAGACTGGGAATGAGCGGGCACAGGATACGGAACGGAACGGGGGGTTTTGATGTTTGCAGCCCTGAGTGAACACGACATCGCTCCCCGCACGGCCGCGGCGCAAGGCGGTACGGTGGGGCGAGAAGGATGCGGCTACGCGGTCCGAGGAGGGAGCCACCGATGATTCTGCTCCGTCGCCTGCTGGGTGACGTGCTGCGTCGGCAGCGCCAACGCCAGGGCCGTACTCTGCGCGAAGTCTCCTCGTCCGCCCGAGTCTCACTCGGCTATCTCTCCGAGGTGGAGCGGGGGCAGAAGGAGGCTTCCTCCGAACTGCTCGCCGCCATCTGCGACGCGCTGGACGTACGGATGTCGGAACTGATGCGGGAAGTGAGCGACGAACTGGCGCTCGCCGAACTGGCCCAGTCCGCCCGGGCCACCGAGCCCGTGCCCACGCCGGTCCGCCCGATGCTGGGCTCCGTGTCGGTGGCCGGTGTGCCACCGGAACGGGTCACCATCAAGGCGCCCGCGGACGTGGTCGCCGCGTGAGGTCCGCGCGCGCGGCCTGACGCCCCTGAACGAACGAAGCCCCGGCAGGGCTCGCCCAGGTCTTCCTGGACGGCCGGCCGGGGCTTCTCGTCCATCGGATGCGGTGTTTGTGGCGAGAGATCCCGTTTGCCGGGTGTGTTCGGTGCGGTCATCGTGAGAGGGATATGACGGCGCCGAAGTACCGGAGGAAACGGATGTACGTCGTGAAGAGCCCGTTGGCCGACGCGGACCTGAAGACCGTGGCCGAGGCGCTCCAGGGTGCCCTCGTGGACCTGCTGGACCTCTCGCTGACCGGCAAGCAGATCCACTGGAACGTCGTCGGCCCCCGGTTCCGCTCCGTCCACCTCCAGCTGGACGAGGTCGTCGCCTCCGCCCGCGCCCACTCCGACACGGTCGCCGAGCGGGCGTCGGCGCTGGGCATACCGCCCGACGGGCGCGCCGCCACGGTGGCCTCCGGCAGCGGCATCAAGACGGCTCCGGCGGGCTGGATCAAGGACACGGACGCGGTCGCGGCGATGGTGGACGCGCTGGGCTCGGTGATCACCCGGATGCGGGAGCGGGTGACCGCGACCGAGGCGCCCGACCCCGTCACCCAGGACCTCCTCATCGCGATCACCGCGGATCTGGAGAAGCACCACTGGATGTTCCAGGCGGAGAACGCGTAGCCGGGGCGGCCGGACACTCCACGGTGTGGTCCGGTGATGCATCGGTGAGCCCGTGGTGCGCCTCCCGCGCGGGGCGGGCGAGGGTCTAGCGTCCGGCTGGAGGTGATGGCGGGCATGGCGGGACGCATAGTGCGCTGGGGGGCCGCGCTCGGGCTCGGGGCGCTGTGGTGGTGGGCCGCGCTGCGGCTGACCCTGGGACAGGGCTCGGGCGTGCTGGAGGGAGCCGTCGTGGCCGGCGGCTGGGGGCTGAGCCTGCTGCCCGTGCACTGCGCGCCCAAGGCGCGCGCGGCCGGGGCCGTGCCGACGGGGTGCTGGGGGGCCGCCTGGCGGGCCGGGGACGTCACCAGGACATCGCGACACCCTCGTTCGGGCGAAGTGTCCGGCCCGTCGTGAACGCCGACGCGTCGAGACCAGGTGCTGCACCGCCTGGGCGACGTCGTCCGGCTCGCCGGCCCGGTCCGGCGGTGTCATCCGGGTCGTCACGGCCTCGGTGTGCGCCCGGGGCGCGCGGCCGTGGCGGGCGGTCACCGGGACGCGGGTCCACTCCGGCGTGACCCTGGTGACCCGGAAGCCGTGCGGGCCCGTCTCGCCGGCCGGCGTCCTGGGCGGCTGCACCACGGCCGCCTTGGCCGCGCCGTAGCGGAGCGGCCCGGCGCCGCCGGTGCCGGCCGAGCCGGAGGCCATGGCGACGCCGCCGCGAGTCCTGTGGGCCGCCGCCGGGCGGCCTACAGCACGTCCTTGACGTCGACGTCCGGTCCGGGGCCGCGGGGCGGGTGCCCGGGGCCGGGCCGCTGCGCATGATGCCGGCGATGGCGGCGAGCACGTCCGGCCGGTCGCAGGAGCGGACCGCCCCGGCGAGCCCGTGCCGGTCGGTGACGTCGAGGACGTGGACCCGGGCCGCGCCGCCGCGGTCACCGATCGGCGCGGCGCTCGCGCGGCGACTCGCGGGTGGCGGGCCCGTCGTCGGTGCCGGTGGCGCGGCGCGTCTGGACGGTCCGGCTGTCCGCGGTCCCATCAGGCTCAGCGTGCCGTCCAGGCCGTCCGCTTCCCGGTCGGCACAGCGCACCGTCGCGCCCGCCTCGGCGAGCGGCACGGCGCAGGCCCGGCCGGTGCCGCCGGAGGTATCGGTGACGAAGGCGGTGGGTCCACCGAGGTCGTAGGCGCTCAGGGCCGTGACGGGGACGGTGCGAACGTGGCTGACGGATCGTCAAATGCCGGGACGGCTCAGGGGGTGCGAGGGCGGCGGGGGTACTTCTCCCGCCAGCGCTGCGGGGAGCCGGGTGCCGGGGCGGGGCCCGGCTGGCAGGTGGGGCACCAGTAGGTGGGGCGGTCCTGGGAGCCGTCGCCCTGGTCGGCCACGCGGACGGAGGTGTGGCAGCGCAGGCAGGGCCGGGGTGCGCGGCCGTAGACGAACAGGTCGTGCCGGTGCACGCCGGTGGTCTGCCGGACCGGACGGTCGCGGTTGGCCTCCAGGAGCCGCTGGGCCAGGGCGGGCAGCTTCTCGGCGCGGTCGGCGGGGAGCGCGCCGACGGGCAGCCACGGGGTCACGCCGAGCAGGAAGCACAGCTCGCTCTTGTAGACGTTGCCGATGCCCGCCAGATTGCGCTGGTCCAGCAGGGCCTCGCCGAGCGGCCGGGCGGGGTCCGCCAGGAGGTTGGCCAGGGCACGCTCGGGGTCCCAGTCCGGGCCGAGCAGATCGGGGCCGAGGTGGCCGACGACCCGCTCCTCGTCGGCCGTGCGCAGCAGCTCCAGGACCTGGAGACGGTAGCCGATGGCCGCGCGGTCGGCGGTGGACAGGACGGCGCGGATCTGGTGGGCCGGTCCGCCCCGCCAGCGCTCGCCCGTGCCGTACACCTTCCACGCGCCTTCCATGCGCAGATGGGTGTGCAGGGTCAGGCCGCCCTCGAAGCGGGTCAGCAGGTGCTTGCCGCGCGGGATGGTGTTCAGCACCGCTCGGCCGGCCAGGTCGACCGTCGCGTACTTGGGCACGCGGAAGTCGCTGCGGGTCAGCGCCTTGCCCGCGAGGGCCTCGTGCAGCCGCCGCGCGGCCTGCCAGACCGTGTCACCTTCGGGCATGCCTCCAGCGTGCCACGTGGGCGGGGGCGTGCGGGCCGGTGCCGGAAGCCCGGGCGTGGGGTGGTGTCAGGCCGGCGTCGGGTAGGCGCCAGGGCGGTGTCATGGTCTCAGGCGGAGACCGCGGGGCGTGGCCACGAAGCCCGCCGCCTCCAGGAGCGTGCCCGCCGGGGACGTCAGGGCCTGGGTGCCGTTGATCCGTTCCACCGTGACCGTGCCGAGCGACCCCGCGCGGGCCGCCACGGCCAGCGCCTCGGCGGCCGTACGGAGGCGAGGGTCGTCCGGCGCGGCGGTGTCCGCGTCCGGCCCGGTGGGCCAGGCCAGCAGCGTCTTGCCGCCGCGCTCCATGTAGAGCGTCAGCTCGCCCTCCACCAGGACCACCAGCGAACCCGCCTTCCGGCCCGGCTTGTGTCCGGCGCCGGTCGGCGGCTCCGGCCAGGGCAGCGCGGAGCCGTAGGCGTTCGCGGGGTCGGCCGCGGCGAGGACCACGGCACGCGGGTCGGGCGCGGCGGAGCCCGAGCGGCCGTAGCCGTGGCCGCGGTGCGGGGGCCCGCCGGGGGAGCCGCCCGGACCGTGGGTGGTTCCGGTGCCGCCGCCGCGCGGGCCGCCGTAGCCCGGGGAGGCGAACGGGTCCGCGAAGTCGCGGGACGAGAACGGGTCGCCGTCGGTGCCGGCACGGTCGTCCGGCGGCCAGGTGAAGTCGCCGTCCGGACCGGGGTGGGCGAAACCGCCGTCGGCTCCGTCGAAGGGGCCGGGGGCGGTGGCATGGCCGTGCGGGGCGCCGGTGGTGCCGTGGATTTCCCGGGGGCCGTCGAACGGGTTCGGGAGGCCTTGTCCCGCGAAGCCGTTCGCGGTATCCGGGGTGCCGAAGCCGTTCGCCGGGCCCGGGAAGCCGAAGCCGTTCCGGTCGGCCGGGGCGGGCCGGCCCTCGGTGCGCTCGCGGGCGTTCGCCACCGCGCGGAGGCGGTCCACCGCGCCGTCCATCGCGAACTGGGCCGCGCCCAGTCCCTCGACCACATAACCGCGCCGGGCCTGACCGCTCTCCTCGAACACCGACAGCACCCGGTACACCGCCGAGAAGCCGCCTTCGACGCCCTCCGCCGCGACCGCGCCCCGGGTGACCACGCCGTGCCGGTCCAGGAGCGCACGGGCCAGCGCGTGGGCGCGCACGGTGGCGTCCGGCTCGGCCGCCGGCAGCAGCGACCAGCGGCCGGCGACGGTCGGCGGGCCGGTGCGGGAGGCGGTGCGCGCGGCGGCCGTCAAGGAGCCGTAGCGCCCGCGCGGGACGGCACGCTTGGCGCGGTGCGCGGTCGAGCCCGCCGTCCGGCCGGAACCCAGCAGGGCGCGCATCGGCGCCAGGGTGTCGTTGGTGAGCCGGCCCGACCAGGCGAGGTCCCACAGGGCGTCGGCCAGCTGGGGGTCGGTGACGTCGGGGTGGGTGGTGGCGCGGACCTGGTCGGCGATCTGCCGGAAGAACAGGCCGTACCCGCCGGAGAGGGTGTCGAGGACGGACTCGTGGAGCGCGGTCGTTTCCAGCGGGTGCGGTGCCGGGAGCAGCAGCGGGGCCGTGTCCGCCAGGTACAGCGAGATCCAGCCGTCCTTGCCGGGAAGGGCGCCCGCCCCGGCCCACACCACCTCGCCGGCGGCGGTCAGCTCGTCGAGCATCGACGGCGTGTAGCCGGCCACGCGGGAGGGCAGGACCAGTTTCTCCAGCGCGGAGGCGGGCACGGAGGCGCCCTGCAACTGTTCGACGGCTCGCACCAGGCCGTCGACTCCGCGCAGCTCGTGGCCCCTGCCGATGTGCTGCCACTGCGGCAGGAACTGGGCGAGCGCGGCGGGCGGCACCGGTTCCAGCTCGTGCCGCAGGGCCGCCAGGGAGCGGCGGCGCAACCGGCGCAGCACGGCCGCGTCGCACCACTCCTGGCCGATCCCGGCCGGGTGGAACTCGCCCTGGACGACCCGGCCGGCCGCGGCCAGCCGCTGCAGGGCGCCCTCGGTGACCGCGACACCGAGCCCGAACCGGGCCGCCGCGGCGGTCGAGGTGAACGGGCCGTGGGTGCGGGCGTAGCGCGCGAGGAGATCGCCCAGCGGGTCCTTGACCGGCTCGGTGAACGCCTCGGGGACACCGACCGGCAGGGCCGTGCCGAGCGCGTCGCGCAGCCGGCCCGCGTCCTCCACGGCCGCCCAGTGGTCGACGCCCGCGATCCGCACCCTGATGGCCCGCCGAGCCCCGGCCAGCTCCCGCGCCCACCCGGGGTCCGCGCCTCGCGCGACCAACTCCGCGTCGGTGAGCGGGCCGAGCAGCCGGAGTACGTCGGCGACGCCCTCGACGTCCTTGACCCGGCGGTCCTCGGTGAGCCACTGCAGCTCGCGCTCCAGCTCGGTCAGCACCTCGGCGTCGAGCAGTTCGCGCAGTTCCGCCTGGCCCAGCAGCTCGGCCAGCAGCCGTGAGTCCAAGGACAGCGCGGCGGCGCGGCGCTCGGCCAGCGGCGAGTCGCCCTCGTACAGGAACTGGGCGACGTACCCGAAGAGCAGGGAGCGGGCGAACGGGGAGGGCTCGGGGGTGGTGACCTCGACCAGGCGCACCTTGCGGGACTCGATGTCGCCCATCAGCTCGACCAGCCCGGGGACGTCGAAGACGTCCTGGAGGCATTCGCGGACCGCCTCCAGGACGATCGGGAACGACCCGAACTCGCTCGCCACCTGGAGCAGCTGGGCCGCGCGCTGGCGCTGCTGCCACAGCGGGGTCCGCTTGCCGGGGTTGCGGCGCGGCAGCAGCAGCGCGCGGGCGGCGCACTCGCGGAACCGGGAGGCGAACAGTGCCGAGCCGCCGACCTGGTCGGTGACGACCTGGTCGACCTCGCCCTTGTCGAAGGCGACGTCCGCCGCGCCGACCGGGGCCTGCTCGCTGTCGTACGCGGTGCCGGCCTTCGCCGGCTCCTGGTCGAGCAGGTCCAGGCCCATCAGGTCGGCGTCGGGCAGGCGCAGCACGATGCCGTCGTCGGCGTGCATGACCTGCGCGTCCATGCCGTACCGCTCGGACAGGCGGGCACCGAGGGCGAGCGCCCAGGGGGCGTGGACCTGCGCGCCGAAGGGGGAGTGCACGACGACCCGCCAGTCGCCCAGCTCGTCGCGGAAGCGCTCCACGACGATCGTGCGGTCGTCGGGGACGTGGCCGCAGGCCTCGCGCTGCTCGGCCAGATACGACAGCACGTTGTCCGCCGCCCAGGCGTCCAGCCCGGCCGCCAGCAGCCTGAGCCGCGCGTCGTCCCTGGACAGCGAGCCGACCTCGCGCAGGAACGCGCCCACCGCGCGGCCCAGCTCCAGCGGGCGGCCCAGCTGGTCGCCCTTCCAGAAAGGCAACCGGCCCGGCACGCCCGGCGCGGGCGAGACCAGGACGCGGTCGCGGGTGATGTCCTCGATCCGCCAGGAACTCGTGCCCAGCGTGAAGACATCGCCCACCCGGGACTCGTAGACCATCTCCTCGTCCAGCTCGCCGACCCGGCCGCCGCCCTTCTTGGGGTCGGAACCGGCGAGGAAGACGCCGAACAATCCGCGGTCCGGGATCGTGCCGCCGGAGGTGACGGCCAGCCGCTGGGCGCCCGGACGGCCGGTGACCGTGCCGGCCACGCGGTCCCACACCACGCGCGGGCGCAGCTCGGCGAACGCGTCGGACGGATAGCGGCCCGCGAGCATGTCCAGGACCGCCGTGAACGCCGACTCGGGCAGCGAGGCGAACGGGGCCGCGCGGCGGACCACGGCCAGCAGGTCGTCGAACTGCCAGGTGTCCAGCGCCGTCATGGCCACCACCTGCTGCGCGAGCACGTCCAGCGGGTTCGCGGGCACCTTCAGCGACTCGATGGCGCCCGTGCGCATCCGCTCGGTGACCACGGCGGCCTGGACCAGGTCGCCCCGGTACTTCGGGAAGACGACACCGGTGGAGACGGCGCCCACCTGGTGTCCCGCGCGGCCCACCCGCTGGAGCCCGGAGGCGACCGACGGCGGGGACTCGACCTGCACGACGAGGTCGACGGCGCCCATGTCGATGCCCAGCTCCAGGCTGGAGGTGGCCACCACGGCGGGCAGCCGGCCGGCCTTCAGGTCCTCCTCGACCAGGGCCCGCTGCTCCTTGGAGACCGATCCGTGGTGCGCGCGGGCGATCACCGGCGGCGCGCCCTGGGCCGCGCCCGAGCCGCCCATCAGCTGAGCGGGGGAGTGGTGTTCGCCCAAGGTCTCGCCGGTCGCCCGTTCATAGGCGATCTCGTTGAGCCGGTTGCACAGCCGCTCCGCCAGGCGGCGGGAGTTGGCGAAGACGATCGTGGACCGGTGGGCCTGGACCAGGTCGGCGATCCGCTCTTCCACATGCGGCCAGATCGACGGCCGCTCCCCGCCCTCGGCGGCGTCGGCCGCGGGGGAGCCTCCCAGCTCGCCCATGTCCTCGACCGGGACGACCACGGAGAGGTCGAACTCCTTGCCGGACTCCGGCTGGACGATCTCCACCTTGCGGCGCGGGGACAGATAGCGTGCCACCTCGTCCACCGGGCGCACGGTCGCCGACAGGCCGATCCGGCGGGCGGGCCGCGGCAGCAGTTCGTCCAGCCGCTCCAGGGAGAGCGCGAGGTGCGCGCCGCGCTTGGTGCCGGCGACCGCGTGCACCTCGTCCAGGATCACCGTCTCCACGCCGGTGAGCGCGTCCCGCGTGGCCGAGGTGAGCATCAGGAACAGCGACTCGGGAGTGGTGATCAGGATGTCCGGCGGGCGGGTGGACAGGGCGCGGCGCTCGGCGGGCGGGGTGTCACCGGAGCGGATGCCGACCCTGATCTCGGGTTCGGGCAGGCCGAGCCGCACGGACTCCTGGCGGATGCCGGTCAGCGGGCTGCGCAGATTGCGTTCGACGTCGACCGCCAATGCCTTCAGCGGGGACACGTACAGCACCCGGCAGCGCTTCTTGGGGTCGGCCGGGGGCGGGGCCGAGGCCAGCTGGTCGAGAGCGGCGAGGAACGCGGCCAGTGTCTTGCCCGAGCCGGTCGGGGCGACCACCAGCACGTCCGAGCCCTCACGGATGGCCTGCCACGCGCCCGCCTGGGCGGCGGTGGGCGCGGAGAAGGCCCCCGTGAACCAGTCGCGGGTCGCGGGGGAGAAGCCGTCCAGGGCTCGGCGTGCGGAGCTGACCATGCGTCCATCGTGCACCCACCCACTGACAATCGGCCTGACCTGCGGAAAGGGGAAAGGGCGGCTTCGCGTGCCGGTCGGGCGGACGGTGCGGGACGGACAGGGGGCAGGGCGCGGCTGCCGGGCCGGGATGTTCATATGACGGACGGGGCGGGTGGGGCGCCGGACCGGACGGGAGAATGGGCGGATGGCGGGTTCAGGCGAGCGGGCACGGCACTGGCGGTCCACGGATCTGCCCGGAGTCGACCTGCTGCGGGCCCGGTACATCCGCAAGACCTTCGTCCGGCACACCCACGAGAACTTCGTGATCGCGGCCATAGCGGACGGCGTCGAGGTCTTCCACCACCGCGGCTCCGACGTCTCCGCCGGCGCCGGCGCGCTCGCCCTGGTCAACCCGGACACCCCGCACACCGGCCGCGCGGGCGTGCCCGAAGGCTGGCGGTACGGAGCGCTGTACCCGTCGCCCGACGTGGTCGCCCGGATCGCCGCCGAGACCACCACCCTGCGGGGCACGCCCGGCTTCGTCAGCCCGGTCTTCGACGACCCCTACGCCGTCCGGCTGGTCCACCAGGTGCTGCGCGCCACCGACGAGGGCAACGCGCTGGCCGCCGACACGCTCCTGCGGGTCGCCGTCACCAGGCTGCTGCGGCGGAACGGAGGCTCGCCGCCCGAGCGGCGGACCCGGACGGCCGGCGCGCGGATCGCGGCACGCGCGCGTGCGGTGCTCGACGAGCGGATGTCCCGGCCACCGACCCTGGAGCGGCTCGCCCGGGACCTCGGGACCAGTCCGTTCGCCCTGCTGCGGGCGTTCCGTGACGCCTACGGCATGCCGCCGCACACCTGGCTGACCGACGCCCGGGTGCGCCGCGCCCGGCTGCTGCTGGACGCGGGCACGCCTCCCGCCGAGGCGGCCGTAGCCGTCGGCTTCACCGACCAGCCCCACCTCAACCGGCACTTCACCCGGATCGTCGGCGTGCCGCCGGGCGCCTACCAGCGGGAACACGCGAACGCGGCCGAGCGCGGGCGCGGAGGAGACGAGCGCAAGAACGTACAAGACGCCGGCCGGCCGTCGTCCGTACCGTCCGGGGCGTGACACAGCACACAGCACTTACGGACCGGACAGCCGAAGGCGCGGACAAGCCCGACACGACCGTCGTCCGGGACGCCCTGGGGGTCGGCGTCGCGGTGGGGCTGTCCGGGTTCGCCTTCGGGGTGACCTCGGCCGGCAGCGGACTCGGGCTGCTCCAGACCTGCGCGCTCAGTCTTCTGGTCTTCACCGGCGCCTCTCAGTTCGCCCTGATCGGGGCGCTGGCCGCCGGCGGCAACCCGTTCACGGCCGCCGCCGGAGCCTTCTTCCTGGGCGTGCGCAACGCCTTCTACGGGCTGCGGCTGTCGCAGCTGCTCGCCCTCCCGCGCGCGGTACGGCCGTTCGCCGCCCAGTGGGTGATCGACGAGACCACCGCGGTGACCCTGGCACAGCCGAACCGGCACACCGCCCGGCTCGGCTTCACGGTCACCGGGCTCAGCCTGTACGCGCTGTGGAACCTCACCACGCTGCTCGGCGCGCTGGGGGCCGAGGCGATCGGCGACACGCGCGCGTGGGGGCTGGACGCGGCGGGACCCGCGGTGTTCCTGGCCCTGCTCGCACCGATGCTGAGGACGACCACCGAACGCGCCGTCGCGGGCCTCGCCGTCCTGCTGGGCCTCGGACTGCTGCCGGTGCTGCCGGCCGGTGTGCCGGTGCTGGTGGCGGCACTGGCGGCGCCGCTGGCCCTCGTCGCAGAGTCCCGGCGCGGCGGCCGTACCGGCGGCGACGCGTCGGCCGGCGCGCCGGGAACCGGCCGCCGGGACTCCAGGGCCGGAACGAACGGGGCGGAGGAGGCTCGGTGACCATCTGGATCGCGATCATCGTGACCGCCGTCGGCTGTTACGCCGTCAAACTCGCCGGACTGCTCGTGCCGGCGCACGCCGTCGAGCGGCCGTACGTCCGGCGGCTGGCCGCCCTGCTGCCGGTCGCCCTGCTCGCCGCGCTCACGGCCCAGCAGACGTTCGCCGACGGCCACACGCTGGTGCTCGACGCCCGGGCCGCGGGGCTCGGCGCCGCGGCCGTGGCCCTGCTGCTGCGCGCTCCCTTCCTGCTGGTCGTGGCGGCGGCCGTGGTGGTGACGGCGGGCCTGCGCGCCATCGGGGGCTGAGCCGGCCGGGCCCGGGCCGCCGGACAAGGGGCCCGGGGCGGCGGTTCAGCCCACGAAGCGGCCGTAGGCCCTCAGGGTGCGCAGGGCCTCGATCGTCACCACAGGGCGCGCCTCCAGCGTGGGCGCCGGGGCCCACTGGTGCCAGGTGACGGGCCAGCCGCCGTCCTCCCGCTGCCCGGCGGCCAGGTGGTCCAGGGAGCGCGCCATCTCGTCGTCCGTGAACCACGCGCGCGCGAGCGAGTCCGGGTTCCGGGCGAAGTCGTGCGGGAAGTGGTGCTCGCCGGGCGCGTAGCCGGAGGCGACCGGGAAGGCGTCGAGCCGGTCCGGGTCCAGAGCCGCGAGCCGCTGCTCCCGCACCAGGCGGCCCAGCCGGCCGGCGGCGGCCTCCGCACGCGGGCGGTCGGGAGCGGAGTCCAGGAAGGCCACCGCGGCCTGCACCTCGTAGGGGTGGGACTTCTCCAGTGACTCCACCGCGTGCCAGCAGTAGTCGGTGGCCCGGAACAGCCAGGCGTGCCACACCTCGTTGCGGTGCAGCAGCCCGACCACCGGGCCGGTGGACAGCAGCTCGCTGGGAGGGTCGTCGATCACCGGGACGAACGGCGCCGTCGGATACCCGCGCTGGCCCGGGTGGACCGCCGGGAGAGCACCCTCCTGGGTGGAGACGGAGGTCAGATAGCGGCACACGCGTTCCACCCGCTGCCCGCCGCAGCGCCCGATGACATCCAGTACGCGCAGGGCGCGCGCGGTGTGCAGGGGCTGGCTGACGGGCCCGCGCAGATCGGGTTCCAGCGCGTGCCCGTATCCGCCGTCCTCGTTGCGGTAGGCGTCCAGCGCCGCGTCCACGGCCTCCGGGCAGCCGTGCAGGAAGTGGTACGCGAAAAGACGCTGCTCCAGCACGCGCGCGGTGAGCCACACGAACTGTTCGGCGCGGAAGAGCGGGGAGTGCGCCGGGGGCGTGGAGGGGAGTGGGGAGACTCCTGAATCTGCCATGGGTCAGACCGTAGGGCGCGAAGCGGTCCCCGCAGGCGCTCCGGGCCGGGCCCACCCCCGGGGGCGGGATACTGAAGGCATGCGGTTGACGGTCTTCTGGCAGCGAATGGCGGAACACTTCGGTCCGGGGTACGCCGAGATGTTCGCGCGCGATCACGTCATGTCCGAACTGGGCGGGCGCACGGTGAACGAGGCGCTGGACGCCGGCTGGGCGGCCAAGGACGTGTGGCGCGTGGTGTGCGCGGTCATGGACGTGCCCGGCGAGCGGCGCTGACGGGTCCGGGCATCGCCGCCGTGCCAAGGAGGCACCGGGCCGCCACGGACTGGCCGACTGCCGGATTTGTCGGCTTTTGCCGTCCGGGAAATCGACAGTACGGTTCCGATCCCGCACGAAGGTCGCGCGCGGGCTCCGGTTGTCGGTGGCGTGGGCGAGACTGGGCGAGTGGCACCCACTGACGAGGAATCCCTGGCATCCACCGCCGAGGACGGCGAGCCGTCCGTCCGGCAGGCGGCACCGGCCGCGACGACCCCGCCCGTCCGGCCCCCGCTCGCCGACGCCGTCGCGCCCGGCGCCCGGATGCCGCGCTGGCTGCCCCGCGCCATGGTGCTCGCGCTCGCGCTGATCGCAGCGTTCCAGCTGGGCAGCTGGGCCTTCCACCAGCTCACCGCACTGTTGATCAACATATTGATCGCCTTCTTCCTGGCCCTCGCGATAGAGCCGGCGGTGAGCCGGATGTCGGCCCGCGGTATGCGCAGGGGGCTCGCCACCTTCCTGGTCTTCCTCGGTCTGACCATCGTCATAGCCGGGTTCGTCACCCTGCTCGGCTCGATGCTGGCCGGCCAGATCATCAAGATGATCGAGGGCTTCCCGGAGTACCTGGACTCGCTGATCAACTGGATCAACAAGACCTTCCGCACCGACCTCAAACGGGTGGACATACAGGAGGGCCTGCTCCACTCCGCCTGGCTGCGCAAATACGTGCAGAACAGCGCGGCCGGCGTCCTCGACATCTCCGCCCAGGTGCTCGGCGGCCTCTTCCAGCTGCTCACGGTCGGCCTGTTCTCGTTCTACTTCGCCGCGGACGGCCCCCGGCTGCGCCGCGCCCTGTGCTCCGTCCTGCCGCCCGCCCGTCAGGCCGAGGTGCTGCGCGCCTGGGAGATCGCCGTCGACAAGACGGGCGGCTACCTCTACTCGCGCGGTCTCATGGCGCTCATCTCCGGCATCGCGCACTACATCCTGCTGGAGTGCATGGGCGTGCCGTACGCCCCCGTGCTCGGGGTCTGGGTGGGCCTGGTCTCGCAGTTCATCCCCACCATCGGGACGTACCTCGCGGGCGCGCTGCCGATGCTGATCGCGTTCACCGTCAACCCCTGGTACGCGGTGTGGGTGCTGGTCTTCGTCGTGATCTACCAGCAGTTCGAGAACTACATGCTCCAGCCCAAGCTGACCGCCAAGACCGTCGACATCCACCCGGCGGTCGCCTTCGGCTCGGTCATCGCCGGCACCGCGCTGCTGGGCGCCGTCGGCGCGCTGATCGCCATCCCGGCGGTGGCCACGCTCCAGGCGTTCCTGGGCGCGTACGTGAAGCGGTACGCCGTCACGGACGACCCCCGGGTGCACGGGCACCGCAGCAGGCCCCCGTCCGGTTCCGGCGCGTTCACGCGCGCGCGACGGCTGTGGGCCGGCCGCCGCCCCGGCGGGCACGAGCGACCGTAGCCCGCTCGTGCACGGCGGAGCCGCGACTCCGCGCCGCTCCTCGCTGCGACAGCACCGCCCACCCGGCGGCGGCCGCCGCGTGACAGCGGGCCGCTCCGGGCACGACCCGCCGGCGCGCCCGCTCGCTCCAGGGCGTGCGGGACAGCGGCAAGGCCGGCTGGGGCAGGGCGAGGACGGCGTGCAGCGGCTCGAACGGAGCCGTCGAGTGGCCGGCGGCTCTTTGGCGGCGGGTCCACGCCGGCAGCACCCCGCGCGCGATCATCGCCGCGCGCCGGAGGCCGGCGTCGCCGGCGGGCGAGAGAGGGTCCGGACGTCTCGGGCTGGGGCGCGCGTGGTCAGTGGTGCGCTTGACACAAAAATCGAACATCTATTCTTATGGAGACTCAGGCGAGGCTGTCGGCTGGGGTTTTTGCCCCTCTTTACGGGAAGATGCCCCTCGGTTATCCACAGGCCGGGCCTGCGTCGGGGCGCATTGTCAGTGGCAGGCGTTAGCGTCTTTGACGTGAAGCGATCGACTCAAGCAAACCGGGTGGAACCCATGGCAGGAACCGACCGCGAGAAGGCGCTCGACGCCGCGCTCGCGCAGATTGAACGGCAATTCGGCAAGGGCGCGGTCATGCGCATGGGCGAGCGGTCGAAGGAGCCCATCGAGGTCATCCCGACCGGCTCGACCGCGCTCGACGTCGCCCTCGGCGTGGGCGGCCTGCCGCGCGGCCGTGTCGTGGAGATCTACGGACCGGAGTCCTCCGGCAAGACGACCCTGACCCTGCACGCCGTGGCGAACGCGCAGAAGGCCGGCGGCCAGGTCGCCTTCGTGGACGCCGAGCACGCCCTCGACCCCGAGTACGCGCGCAAGCTCGGCGTCGACATCGACAACCTGATCCTCTCCCAGCCGGACAACGGCGAGCAGGCGCTGGAGATCGTGGACATGCTGGTCCGCTCCGGTGCCCTCGACCTCATCGTCATCGACTCCGTCGCCGCGCTCGTGCCGCGCGCGGAGATCGAGGGCGAGATGGGTGACAGCCACGTCGGTCTGCAGGCCCGCCTGATGAGCCAGGCGCTGCGGAAGATCACCAGCGCGCTCAACCAGTCCAAGACCACCGCCATCTTCATCAACCAGCTCCGCGAGAAGATCGGCGTGATGTTCGGCTCCCCCGAGACCACGACCGGTGGCCGGGCGCTGAAGTTCTACGCCTCGGTGCGCATCGACATCCGCCGCATCGAGACCCTGAAGGACGGCACGGAGGCGGTCGGCAACCGCACCCGCTGCAAGGTCGTCAAGAACAAGGTCGCGCCGCCCTTCAAGCAGGCCGAGTTCGACATCCTCTACGGCCAGGGCATCAGCCGCGAGGGCGGTCTGATCGACATGGGCGTGGAGCACGGCTTCGTACGCAAGGCCGGCGCCTGGTACACGTACGAGGGCGACCAGCTCGGCCAGGGCAAGGAGAACGCGCGCAACTTCCTCAAGGACAACCCCGACCTGGCCAACGAGATCGAGAAGAAGATCAAGGAGAAGCTGGGCGTGGGGGTCCGGCCGGAGGAGCCCGCCGCCGAGCCGGGCGCCGACGCGGCGGTCGCCACCGCGACGGCCGGGGACGCCGCCAAGCCGGCTCCCGCCGCAGCGGCCGCCAAGGCCACCAAGCCCAAGGCCGCCGCAGCCAAGAGCTGACCCGTGACACGACGAACCGACTGGGCCGAGTACGAGTACGCCACCCCCGGTGCCCCACGGGGGAGGGGCACCGGAGGCCGTCCGCACTCCGCCCCGGACGGTGGCGACGGACACCGGGACGACGGATACGGCGAGCACGACGGGTACGACGGGCACGGGGGACGTGAGCGGTACCGAGGGCGGCAGGAGCACGACGGGCCCGACGCCCATGGCGCCGGCGGACACGGGGCCGCCGGCGCGTACGGGAGCACCGGCGGGTACGAGGGTGACGGCGGCCCGGACACGGGCGGCGCGGGCGGTGAGCCGCACGGGGGCGGTTCACCCGGCGGCCGTGGCTTCGGAGGATCCGGCGGCGCGCGGGGCGGGGGACGCGCCCGCGGCCGGCGGCGGCGCGGTTTCGGGGACGCGCCAGGTGAGGACGAAGGCGCCCCTTCCTCGGCGAGGGACGAGCGGGGGGAGTCTTCAGGGGACCCGGCTGAGCGGGCCCGGGCGATCTGCCTGCGCCTGCTCACCGGGACCCCGCGCACCCGCAAGCAGCTCGCGGACGCCCTGCGCAAGCGGGAGATCCCCGAGGACGTCGCCCAGGAGGTGCTGGACCGGTTCGAGGAGGTCGGGCTCATCGACGACGGAGCCTTCGCGGACGCCTGGGTGGAGTCCCGGCACCACGGCCGGGGACTCGCCCGTCGCGCCCTCGCCCGGGAACTGCGGACCAAGGGCGTCGACTCGGCGCTGATCGAGGACGCCGTCGCCCGGCTCGACTCCGAGCAGGAGGAGGCGACCGCCCGGGACCTCGTCGACCGCAAACTGCGTGCCACCCGTGGCCTGGACCGCGACAAACGGATCCGCCGGCTCGCGGGCATGCTCGCCCGCAAGGGCTATCCCGAGGGCATGGCCCTCCGCGTCGTCCGCCAGGCGTTGGAGGAGGAGGGCGAGGACACCGAATTCCTCGGGGACGGGGACTTCTGACTCCACGGGGACGAGGCTCCGGTCCGCTGGAGGCCGAGGGCGTACCGGTCCTTCCGGGAAGGGGACTTCCGGCACGGGCCTCACGGGGCGTCCGGTGGCAACCGGCGTCGGGCGCCGGGGTGGGGTTAGCCCCCGGCCCCCGGGGGTGGGGTGTCCCCCTGCCAAGACGCCGGGTCACCGCAGTGCTCTCCCGCCCCTGTACCGGCGACTCTGTACGCGCGCCCAGCGCACACAACCGACGTGTACAACAGAAGAGAGCCCGTCCCCATGATGCTGCGCTACGCACTGCGGACCGTCCGGGCCCGGAAGGCGGGATTCCTCGGCGCCTTCCTCGCCCTGATGTGCGCGGCGGCCCTGATCACCGCGTGCGGCACCCTCCTCGACACCGGCCTGCGCGGCACCATCCGTACCGAGCGCTACGCCGCCGCTCCCGTCGTGATCTCCGCGGACCAGTACGTGCACCGGACCACCGTCAAGCACAAGCACGGCAAGACGAAGGTCAAGCACAAGGCGAAGCCCATCGCCGAACGCGCCTGGCTTCCCGGGCGACTGCGCGACACGCTCGCCCGCACCCCTGGCGTGGCCCGGGTCGTCCCCGAACTCACCTTCCCCGCCCAGCCGACGACCCCGGCCGGCACCGGCGGCCGTACCGCCCACGGCCATGCCTGGGACTCCGCCGCGCTCACCCCGTACCGGCTGACCGCGGGCCACGCCCCCATGGCCGCCGGTGACCTCGTCATCGACGCCGACCTCGCCGCGCGGGCCCGGCTCCGGCCCGGCGACCGGCTCACCGTGCAGTCCACGCGGGCCCCGCGGAGTTACCGGATCACCGGTGTCGCCACCCCGGCCACCCCCGTGCGCCACCAGACGTCCCTGTTCTTCTCCGGCGCCGAGGCCCGCCGACTGGCCGCGCACCCCGGACGGGTCACCGCGTTCGGCGTGCTGCCGGCCAAGGGCACGGACCCCGAGGGGGTGCGCCGGGCCGTGACGCGGGCGCTGCACGGCACCACGGCCCAGGTCAGTACCGGCGAGGGCCGCGGGCCCGTCGAGTTCCTGGACGCGGCCGCCGCCCGCACCCGGCTGGTCAGCATGGGCGCCGCGATGGGCGGCACGTCGCTGCTGGTGGCGGTCCTCGTGGTCGTCGGCACCTTCGGGCTCACCGTCCGGCAGCGCCACCGCGAACTCGCCCTGCTCCGGGCCGTCGCCGCCACGTCCGGGCAGGTCCGCGGGCTGCTCGGCCGGGAGGCGCTGATCGTCGGTGCGGCGGCGGGCACGGCCGGCGCACTGCTCGGACTGCCACTGGGCGACTGGCTGTACTCCAGGTTCGTCGCCCTCGGCGCCGTACCCGACACCCTCGAGCGCACCGTCGGCGTCTTCCCGCCGCTCGTCGCCCTCGTCGCCACCCTGCTCGCCGCCTGGACGGCGGCCCGGATCGCCGGCCACAGGATCGCCCGGATCCGCCCGGCCGAGGCCCTGGCCGAAGCCAGGACCGAGCGCAGCCGGCCCGCGCTCGGCCGGATCGCCGCCGGGCTGCTGCTCCTGGCCGGCGGAACCGTCCTCGTCGTCGTCCTCACCGTCCTGCGCACCGAGCCCGCCTCGACCCCCGTGACCTTCCTCGCCGTCGTCGTCCTGTCCACCTCCGTGGCCCTGCTCGGTCCGCTCCTGGTCAGGGCCGCCGTGCTGCTGCTCGCCGGCCCGCTCCGGCTCACCGGGCACGGCGGCCGGCTCGCCACCGCCAACCTGCGCGGCAACGCCGCCCGGATGGCCTCCGTCGTCACCCCTCTCACCCTGCTCGTCGGCATGACCTGCACCGTCCTGTTCGTCCAGGAGACCCTCGGGCACGCCGCCCGCGCCCAGGTCCGCGAAGGTGTCCGGGCCGACTGGGTCGTGGCCGCCCGGGGGCCCGGCGTCCCCGGCGAGGCCGCCGGGCGGCTGCGCGCACGGCACGACACGGTCACCGAGGTGGTCCGGACGACCGTCCGCGTCGGCCTGGACAAGTACCCGGCGCAGGGCGTCACCCCGGCGGGTCTGACCCGCACCTGGGACCCGGAGGTCACCGCCGGCTCCCTCGACCGGCTCGGCCCCGGCACCGTCGCCGTCAGCGAAGTGGCCGCGGACCAGCAGCATCTGCGGCCGGGAAGCCCCCTGAACGTCACGCTCGGCGACGGCACGCCCGCCACGCTCACCGTCGCCGCCGTCTACGCCAAGGGACTCGGCTTCGGCGATCTCACCTTCGACCACGGCCTCGTGGCCCCCCACGTCGACAACCCGCTCGCCTCCTCCGTCCTCGTCAGCACGGCCCGCACACAGGGAGAACTGGCGAACACGCTCCGTGAGTTCCCGGGCTTGCGGGTTCTTTCGCCGGCCGCCGCCGATGCCCTCCAGGCCGACCAGGAGCGGACGAACGCCGAGGTCGGCTATCTCGCCATGGGGCTGGTGCTGGCCTTCACCGCGATCGCCGTCGGCAACACGCTCGCCATGTCGGTCGCCGAGCGGGTCCGGGAGTTCGCGCTGCTCCGCCTCGCCGGCGCGACCCGGCGGCAGGTCCTGCGCATGCTGCGCACCGAGGCGCTGTCGGTTCTCTTCCTCGCCACTTCGCTCGGCAGTGGTATCGCCCTCGCCGTGCTCACCGCATTCAGCCTCGGCATGACGGGCCGGGCCGCACCCACGGTCACCCCGCTGCTCTACGCCGGCGTCGTCGGGTTCGCCGGCCTCCTCGCGCTGGTGGCCAGCGCCGTGCCGGGACGCACGGCGCTGCGGGTGCGGCCGGTGACGGTCGCCACGGCGAAGGAGTGACACCGGCGACCGCCGCGGGCACCGCTGTCCTCAGGCCGTCGCCGGCTCCACCGGCAGGCCCTCCGCCCGCCACGCCTGGAAACCGCCCACCAGGTCCGTCGCCCGGTGCAGGCCCAGCTGGTGGAGGGAGGCGGCGGCGAGGCTGGAGGCGTACCCCTCGTTGCAGATCACCACGACGCGCAGGTCGTGTCCGGTGGCCTCGGGGAGGCGGTGGCTGCCCCGGGGGTCGAGGCGCCACTCCAGCTCGTTGCGCTCGACCACGACGGCACCGGGGATGAGGCCGTCCCGTTCGCGCAGGGCGGCGTACCGGATGTCGACCAGCAGCGCGTCACCGAGGAGGGCGGCCTTGTGCGCCTCCCGTGCCTCGATGCGCCGGTAGCCCGTCCGGACCCGCTCCAGCACCTCGTCGATGCCGGGCGGCTGTTCGCTGGTGTGGTGGCTCACTGCCAGTCCTCCGGGCGTTCGACCTGCTCCAGGCGCAGCACCTGGCCGGTGCGACTGTAACGACGGATGTGCGGGAGCGGCGGGTAGTAGGCGTGGACGGAGATCGCGTGTCGGTCGAGGGACTCGTTGAGCACCTCGTGCACATGGTGACGGCCGAAGGCGCGGCCCTGTCCCGCGGGCAGCCGGCGTACGCGGTCCACGCCGTCGGTGAGTTCCAGGGTCTTCCAGCCGTCGGTGGGCAGCCGGGCGGCGAGGGAGTTCTCGGTCAGCTCGCCCGAGGCGGTGAGGAAGGCGCCGACCGAGTCGGCGTGGTCGTGCCAGCCGGTGCCGGTGCCGGGCGGCCAGCCGATCAGCCAGGCCTCGCTGCCGCCGGGGCCGTCCAGCCGGACCCACGTACGGCCCTCCGGGTCGAGCGGGAGGGAGGCGATCAGCTCGGCGTCGGCCGCCGTGCGCCGGACGAAGTCGAGGAGGTCCGCCTGCGTGGGCGCCGCGGTGGCGGCAGCGGACACGAGGGAGGGCGGGGAAGAGGGGACAGACACGAGCACACCGTCCTGGGAGTTCGCGGAAACGGGCGCGCGACGACGCCCGGTGAGGAAAGGGGAGCGAATTCAGCAGGACGGGCGACACACGCAGCCCGCGTAGCGGACGAGGTCCATGTGGACCCTCCGCCACAGGCGCACGCAGGTGTCGGTCACGATCGGGAGTACAGCATGCCGGCCCACCTCGGTCAACCGAGTGTCATCCCGTGGACGGGGAGCGAGAGCGCGCGATCAGCGCAGGCCGAAGGCGCACCGTTCCCACTGAGCGCCCGGGGCGAACCAGGAACCGGCCGCCTACGCTCGCGCCCGGCGCGCCCCGGCAGCGAACGCCTCCCTTCCCTGCCCGCGCGGGCAGGGAAGGGGTCCTCCTCGGGCCCGGCGCGGGCCGGGTCGCGGACGGTACGGATGCGGGCGGGGTGAGGGCCCGGGCCCTACCTGAGCCCGGCGCGGGCCGTAGACGGACGTATCCGGTGTAGTGCCCCGCGCAGGACGGAAGCGGACACTGCTCGCGCCCGACGGGAGTCGGAGCCCGGCTTCTGCGCTCAGCGCCTGGCGGCAGGTGGAGCCGGCGTCGGGCACTCCCGGGAGCGGGCGCGCGTCCACTCACGCCCGGACGCATCCCGGTGTAGCGCCGCGCACGGACCGGAGCAGCGGTCGCCGCTCGCGTCCGGCGGGACCCAAAGCCCGGCTCCCGTTCTCGGCGTCCGGCGGGACCCGGTGCCCGGCCTTCGTTCTCGGCGTGCGGTGGGGCCGGAGGCAGGCGTGCCTGGGAGTGGCCGTGCGTTCGCTCATGTTCGGTGTGGGCCAGGGGCCTGCCGGCTTCCAGGGGGCGGCCGGGCCCGGAGTCACCCCCCGCTCGCGATCGGCCGCGGCCGGGACGTCGGTTGCCGTCGGCGTGGAGGTGCGGCACGACGGGCCGTCTGCCCGGTCCGGAGGGTCAGCGCCGGCCCGCGCCCGCTTCTGCCGTCGCCGCTTGTTCGCTCGTCCGCTCCTCGGCCCGGTCCTCCTCCGGCTGCGGCTCCGGGTCCGGTGCCGGGCCGCCCAGCGTGGCCTGCGCCGCCGTGTACAGGTCGGCCGGGCGGACCCCGCTCAGCGCGGTGACCAGGTGGCCGTCGGGGCGTACCAGCAGCACACTGTGCGCCGGCGCACCCGGGTAGCTCTCGGCGACCAGCAGCTCGGCGGGGTGCGGCAGCGCCGTCACGGCCGCCGCGAGCCGGGGCATCACCCCGGCGGACACCCAGTGCTTGCGGTCCCACACCCCCGTACCGGGCGCGATCAGCACGACCAGCAGCGCGCCGCGGCCGAGCCGGTCCCGCAGCCGGACGAAGGAGCCGTCCTCCGCCGTGACCCGGACGTCGGTCACCTGGGCGCCGGGCGGGGTGTCGACGGGGATCGCCGCCTCCAGGTGCCCGGGCTCGAGCGGCGAGCCGGCGTACGTGCCGGGTGCGCCCAGCGCACCGCGCCCCAGATGGCCGTCGGTGAACTGCGCGTCGTGCCCGCGGGCCGCGCCCGGGACGATGCCGCGCAGTCCGCCGCCGCGCAGCACCGGCAGTGCCTGGTCGGCGGCGCGCAGCCGGGCGGCGACCACCGCGCGCCGCTCGGTCTGGTAGCTGTCCAGCAGGGCCTCGTGCGGGCCGTGGTGCCAGGCCGTGGCGAGCTTCCAGGCGAGGTTGTCGGCGTCCCGCAGACCCTCGTCGAGCCCCTGGGTGCCGAACGCGCCGTGCAGGTGGGCCGCGTCCCCGGCGAGGAAGACCCGGCCGGCGCGCCAGCGGCGGGCCAGCCGGTGGTGCACCGTGTGGACACCGGTGTCGAGCAGGTCGTACGCCGGTGCGTCGCTGCCCGTCCAGCCCGTGAGGGTCTCGCGGATCCGGGTCAGCAGGATCTCGGGCGTGACCAGCTCCTTTCCCGGTGGCAGCAGCCAGTCCAGGCGCCAGGCGCCGTCCGGGAGCGGGCGGGCGGTCACCTCTCCGGCCGAGGGCCCGGACTGCCGCCACGGCGGCATCCGGTGGAGCAACGCACAGCCCTCCCACGGAAGTTCCGTCCGCAGCGCGGCGACCGCGTGCCGCTCCACGGCCGTACGGCCCGGGAAGCGGATGTCCTGGAGCTTGCGCACGGTCGAGCGGGGGCCGTCGCAGCCGACCAGGTAACCGCCGCGCCACCAGGTGGCCTTGGGACCCCGGGTGTGCGCGGTCACGCCGGACCGGTCCTGCTCGACGGTGTCCAGGCGGCTGTCGACGGCGATCTCGGCCAGCGGTTCGCCGGCGAGGGCCGCGCGCAGGGCGTTCGTCACGACGTGCTGGGCGATGTGCAGCGGCGCGGCGGGGTCGTCCTCGGCGAAGGCGATCTCGGTCATCACCTGCCTGCGCCTGACGGACCGCCATCCGGCCCAGCGCACGCCGTGCCCGTCGAGCGCCACTCCGGTCAGCCGTTCCAGCAGGGCGGCCGTGTCCTCGCGCAGTACGACGGTGCGCGCCGGACGGGGCTCGTCCTTGCCGGGGCCCTCGTCCAGGACGACGACGGGGACGTTCTGACGGGTCAGCAGCAGGGCGAGCGTCAGTCCGACGGGTCCCGCTCCGACAATGATCACCGGGTCCATGACGCGGCGCCCCCTGCCCGTGACGATGCCCTGACGAAGACAAGTGAACAGGAAGGAGGAGCGGGGTGCACGATCACAAAACGTATGCAACCCATTGGCAGAGTTCGCGTCAAGCGACCGGGGGCAGTGGCGATCATGCCGCTGCCCCCGAGTGGTGCGTTCGGGTCTGACTTGCCGTCAGGCCGAGGTTCCGGTGCCCGCGTGACCCGGGATGTCGGCCATGTCGTCGACGCTCAGCATCGCGCCGGTCGACTTCTTGCGCCGCCGCAGCCGGCCCTCCAGCCAGCTCGCGAACGAGGTCAGCGAGAAGTTGATGACCACGTAGATCACGGCGACGACCGTGAAGGAGGCGATGGTGTTGGCGCCGTAGTAGCCGCTCATGGTGTTCGCCGAGGCGAGCAGCTCGGGGAAGGTGAGGACGGCGCCGCCGAGCGCGGTGTCCTTGACGATGACCACCAGCTGGCTGACGATCGCCGGCAGCATCGTGGTGACCGCCTGCGGCAGCAGGATGACCCGCATCACCTGCCCCTTGCGCAGGCCGATCGCCATGGCCGCCTCGGACTGGCCCTTCGGCAGCGCGAGGATGCCCGCGCGGACGATCTCGGCGAGGACCGACGCGTTGTACAGCACCAGGCCGGTGACGACCGCGTAGAGCGGACGGTCGTCCGAGTTCACGTCGGTGTACTGGGCGAACAGCGCCAGGCCGAAGATCATCAGGACCAGGACGGGGATCGCGCGGAAGAACTCCACGACGACCGCCGCCGGCACCCGCACCCAGACGTGGTCCGACAGCCGCGCTATACCGAGGACGGCGCCCAGGGGCAGCGCGATGACCATCGACAGCGCCGCGGCCTTCAGGGTGTTCTCCAGGCCCGGCCATATGTAGGCCGAGTACGCCTCGGTACCGCCGCCGAGGTACGGCTTCCACAGCGCCCAGGCCAGCTGGTTCTTCTCGTCGAGGGCGGTGTACACCCACCAGACGACGGCCGCGAGCGCGACGAGGAAGAGCACCGTGTAGAGGATGTTGCGCCGCTTGGCGCGCGGCCCCTGGGCGTCGTACAGGATCGAAGTCATCGCTTCACCGCCACCTTCTTGCCCACCCAGCCGAGGATCAGGCCGGTCGGCAGGGTCAGGCAGCAGAAGCCGAAGGCGATGATCGCGGAGATCAGCAGCAGCTGCGCCTCCTTCTCGACCATGTCCTTCATCACCAGCGCCGCCTCGGCGACGCCGATCGCCGCCGCCACCGTCGTGTTCTTGGTCAACGCGATCAGCACGTTGGTCAGCGGGCCGACGGCCGCCCGGAAGGCCTGCGGCAGCACGACCAGGAACAGCACCTGGGAGAAGCCCAGGCCGATGGCGCGCGCGGCCTCCGCCTGGCCGACCGGCACCGTGTTGATGCCGGACCGGATCGCCTCGCACACGAACGCCGACGTGTAGACGATCAGCCCCAGCACCGCCAGCCGGAAGTTGACCGTGTCGATGTTGTCGCTGGCGCCGAGGCTGACGCCCAGCGTCGAGTACAGGCCGAGCGAGGAGAACAGGATGATCACCGTGAGCGGGATGTTCCGCACGATGTTCACGTAGGCGGTGCCGAAGCCGCGCATCAACGGCACCGGGCCCACCCGCATGGCGGCCAGCAGGGTGCCCCAGATCAGGGAGCCCACGGCGGACAGCAGGGTCAGCTGCACCGTCGTCCAGAAGGCGCCCAGTACGTCGTAGTCGTCAAGAAAGTCGAACACGTTCTCCCGCGCTTCCGCGTGTAGGGATGCCCGGGTGCGCCGCCCTCGGGGACGGCGCACCCGCCGGGCGTTGCCTCAGCTCTTGATCTCGCCGATCTTCGGGGCGGACTCGTTCTTGTAGCCGGCCGGGCCGAAGTTCTTGTCCACGGCCTGCTGCCAGGAGCCGTCGGAGACCATCGCCTCGAGGGCCTTGTTGATCTTGTCCTTGAGGTCGCTGCCCTTCTTGACGCCGATGCCGTAGTTCTCGTTCGTCATCTTCAGGCCGCCGAGCTTGAACTTGCCCTTGAACTGGGACTGCGAGGCGTAGCCGGCGAGGATCGAGTCGTCCGTGGTCAGCGCGTCGATCGCCTTGTTCTGCAGACCGGTCAGGCAGGCGGAGTACGTCGGGTACTTCTGGAGCTGCGCCTTGGGGGCCAGCTTCTCCTTGACGTTCTGCGCCGAGGTCGAGCCGGTGACCGAACACAGGCGCGCCTTGTTCAGGTCCGCCGGCGACTTGATGGAGGTGTCGTCCGCGCGGACCAGCACGTCCTGGTGGGCGAGCAGGTACGGGCCGGCGAAGTCGACCAGCTTCTGGCGCTCCGGGGTGATCGAGTAGGAGGCGGTGATGAAGTCGACGTCACCGCGCTGGAGCATGGTCTCGCGGTCGGCGCTCTTCGACTCCTTCCACTCGATCTGGTCCTCCTTGTAGCCGAGCTTCTTGGCGACATAGGTGGCCACGTCGACGTCGAAGCCCGCGTAACCCTGCGGCGTCTTCTGGCCGATGCCCGGCTGGTCGAACTTGATGCCGATGGTGATCTTCTTGCCATCGCCGGAGCCCTTGTCGTCCTTGTCGCCGCCGCACGCGGTGGCGGTCACGGAGAGGGCGAGGAGGACGGCCGAGGCGGCGGTGACCTTGCGGAGCTTCATCGTGAACATCCTTCTGAGTGGTGAGGAACGAGTCCCTGAGGCGCGGGTGGCGGGGGCCGGGCCGGTCAGTGGTGCAGGATCTTGGACAGGAAGTCCTTGGCCCGGTCGCTGCGCGGGTTGCTGAAGAACTGGTCGGGCGAGGATTGTTCGACGATCCTGCCGTCCGCCATGAAGACGACCCGGTTCGCGGCCGACCGCGCGAAGCCCATCTCGTGCGTGACGACGATCATCGTCATGCCCTCGCGCGCGAGCTGCTGCATGACCTCCAGGACCTCGTTGATCATCTCGGGGTCGAGAGCGGAGGTCGGCTCGTCGAACAGCATGACCTTCGGGTCCATCGCCAGCGCCCGCGCGATCGCGACCCGCTGCTGCTGACCGCCGGACAGCTGCGCCGGGTACTTGTCGGCCTGGGTGCCCACGCCGACCCGGTCCAGCAGCGACCGGGCCTTCTCCTCGGCCTGCTTCTTGTCCGCCTTGCGGACCTTGACCTGGCCCAGCATCACGTTCTCGAGCACGGTCTTGTGCGCGAACAGGTTGAACGACTGGAACACCATCCCGACGTCCGCCCGCAGCCGCGCCAGCTCCCGGCCCTCGTGCGGCAGAGGCTTGCCGTCGATCGTGATGGTGCCCGAATCGATCGTCTCCAGGCGGTTGATGGTGCGGCACAGCGTCGACTTGCCGGACCCGGAGGGCCCGATGACCACGACGACCTCGCCGCGGGCGATCGTCAGGTCGATGTCCTGGAGCACGTGCAACGCGCCGAAGTGCTTGTTGACGCTCTTCAGGACGACCAGTTCGTCGGACGCGGCCACGTCTTCCTTGGCCACCGTTACTTTGGTCATCGCTCTCAGGCTCCGTCCTCCTCGGGTATCCGAGGACAGTAGTGAGGGGCTGTGACCTGCGTCATCACATCTGAGGGAGATCTGAGCATCACGATCCGGTAGCAACCGGACACATGTCGTAGCACTTGCGGTCCGCGCGCGTATCGGCCGGATAACGGAAGACGCGGGCAACCTGAAGGCCCTTGACGCCGTCCTAGTCCATCGGCGTCACTGCCATGGTGCACGCGCGCGTGCCTGTGATCTACAAGGCGGACGGAAACCGAGACCGTACGACCGCTGAACCGGAGGGGGCGGGGATGAGACTGCTGCTCGTCGAGGACGACAACCACGTCGCCGCGGCCCTGTCGGCCGTCCTGGCGCGCCATGGCTTCCAGGTCACCCACGCGCGCAGCGGCGAGGAGGCCCTCCAGGCGCTCGTCCCCGAGGGCAACGGCTTCGGCGTCGTCCTGCTCGACCTCGGCCTGCCCGACCAGGACGGCTACGAGGTCTGCGGCAAGATACGCAAACGCACCAGCACGCCGGTGATCATGGTCACCGCCCGCTCCGACGTCCGCTCCCGCATCCACGGCCTCAACCTGGGCGCCGACGACTACGTCGTCAAGCCGTACGACACCGGGGAACTGCTCGCCCGGATCCACGCCGTCAGCCGGCGCACCGTCCACGAGGACCCCGCCGGCGGCGGCGAGGACGCCCTGCTGCTCGGCGCCGTCCGCATCGAACTGCCCACCCGCCAGGTCAGCGTGGACGGCGCGGTGGTCCCGCTGACCCGCAAGGAGTTCGACCTGCTCGCCCTGCTCGCGCAGCGGCCCGGCGTGGTCTTCCGGCGGGAGCAGATCATCAGCGAGGTCTGGCGCACCAGCTGGGAGGGCACCGGCCGCACCCTGGAGGTGCACGTCGCCTCCCTGCGCGCCAAACTGCGCATGCCCGCGCTGATCGAGACCGTACGCGGCGTCGGCTACCGGCTCGTCGCCCCGGCCGCCTAGCGGGGACGGGTGCGCACACGTCTCCTCCCTCTGCTCATCGTGCTGCTGGCGGCCGTGCTGCTCGCGCTCGGCATCCCGCTCGCCGGCAGCCTGGCCGCCGCCCAGCAGCAACGCGTCGTCGTCGACCGGATCGACGACACGGCCCGGTTCGCCGCGCTCGCCCAGTTCGTCACCGACGGGCCCGGCGGATCCCGCCGCACCACGACCGACGAGCGCCGGGCGAGCCTGCGCAGCGAGCTGGAGAGCTACTACGACGTCTACGGCATCCGCGCGGGCGTCTTCTACCGCAACCGCACGGAGGCGATGGCCAACGCGCCCGGCGACTGGTTCGTCCCGAGCACGGGCCAGGTACGCCGGGCGTTCGACGAGGCGCTGCTCAGCCGGCGCAGCCACGATCCGCCGCAGGCCTGGCCCTGGCAGCGCAACCGGCTCGTCGTCGCCTCGCCGGTGATCCGGGACGGGGACGTCGTCGCGGTCGTGGTCACCGACTCGCCCACCGGGCAGCTGCGCTCCCGGATCCTGCGCGGCTGGCTGGTCATCGGCGCCGGCGAGATCGCGGCCATGCTGCTCGCCGTCGGCGCCGCGCTCAGGCTGACCGGCTGGGTGCTCAAGCCGGTGCGGGTCCTGGACGCCACCACGCACGACATCGCCACCGGGCGGCTGAAGTCCCGCGTCGCGGTCGCCGGCGGACCGCCGGAACTGAGACGGCTGGCCCGTTCGTTCAACGAGATGGCGGACAACGTCGAGGCCGTGCTGGAGCAGCAGCGCGCCTTCGTCGCCGACGCCTCGCACCAGTTGCGCAACCCGCTCTCGGCACTGCTGCTGCGCATCGAACTGCTCGCGCTCGAACTCCCCGAGGACAACGCGGAGATCGCCTCGGTGCGGACCGAGGGCAAGCGTCTCGCGCGGGTCCTGGACGACCTGCTCGACCTGGCGCTGGCCGAGCACGCCGAGGCCGACCTCGGGCTGACCGACATCGGCGCGCTGGCCGGGGAGCGGGTGGCCGCCTGGGCGCCGGCCGCGCGGGCCAAGGGCGTCCGGCTGACCGGCGACTGCCCGCCCACCACCGCCTGGGCCGACCCGATCGCCCTGTCCGGCGCCCTGGACGCGGTGATCGACAACGCCGTGAAGTTCACTCCCGAGGGCGGCACGGTCGAGGTCGCCGTCGCCGCCGACGGCGACACCACCGCGGTCGTCGTCACGGACACCGGACCCGGCCTCACCGACGAGGAACTCGCGCGCGTGGGCGACCGTTTCTGGCGCAGCGGCCGGCACCAGAACGTGAAGGGCTCGGGCCTCGGACTGTCCATCTCCCGCGCCCTGCTCGCGGCGGGCGGCGGCTCGATCGACTACGCCCACCACGAGCCGCGGGGCCTGCGGGTCACGGTCCGGGTGCCCCGGCACGCGGAGAGCGCCGAGACCTCCATGGGCGCCGGCTAGGCGGCGAGGCGGCCGTCACGGGGCGGGGCCGGAGGCTCGGACCGGGCCTCCATGCGCGGACCGGGCAGGCCGCCGGTCACGGTTTCACGGACCGGTAGTAGCGCCGGGCGCCCTCCTGGAGGGGGAGCGGGTCGGTGTAGATGGCCGTGCGCAGGTCGACCAGCTGGGCGGAGTGGACATGGGCGCCGATGCCGTCCCGGCTCTTGATCACCGTGCGGGTGACCCACTCCGTCAGCCGGGGATCGACGTCCGTACGGGTCATCAGCACGTTGGACACGGCGATCGTCGGCACCGGAGCGCCCTGCTGCACCGTCGGGTAGGCCGACTCGGGGATGTTGGTGGACCGGTAGTAGCGCGCGCTCTCGCCCTGGCCGTGCAGCCGGGCCATCAGGTCGTCGTCTATCGGCACGAACCGGAAGGCGCCCTTCTTCGCCAGCGCGGCCAGCCCCTTCGTGGGCAGCCCGCCGGACCAGAAGAAGGCGTCGATCTTCCCCGCCCGCAGCCGCGCCGGCCCGACGTCGATGCCGTCGCCGGCCGGGATGATGTCCTCGCGCGGATCGATGCCGGCGGCCCGCAGCACCCGCTCGGCTATCAGCCGCACCCCGGAGTCGGGCAGCCCGATCGCCACCCGCTTGTGCCGCAGGTCCGCGACGTTCCTGATGTCCGAGTCCGGGGACACGATGAGCTGCAGGTAGTCGTCGTAGAGCCGGGCCACCCCGCGCAGCCGTCCGGCGCCGCTGCCGTGCCGCAACTCGTACGCGGCCACCGCGTCGGCCGCCGCGATGGTGAAGTCGGCCTGTCCGGTCGCCACCCGCTCCACGTTCTCCTGGGAACCGGCGCTGGTGAGCAGCTTCACCGTCAGCCCCGGCATGTCCCGGTCCATCTCGGTGCGCAGCCGCTCGCCGTACTCCTGATAGACCCCGCGGGACGTACCGGTGCTGAACACGATCGTCCCGCTCGGGGGCTTGTCGCCGAGCGGCAGCAGCCACCACAGCAGCAACCCGAGAGCCACGACACCGACGGCCGCGCCCTTGAACGCCGTGCGCCTGCCGGCCCGGGGGAACACCTTGGACATGCGGCGATCCTGCCAGCCCGGGTACGGCGCTGACCAGGACCGGGGTCACAGCGACCGCGGCCGGAGGGCGTTGTCGGTGCCGCCCGTTAGAGTCGCCGCATGAGCACTTCGCCCGCCCGCCTCGTCCACGAGTTCCACCGCGCCTTCGGTCTCGACGTCCGCGCCACGCCGACGGAGGTGGACCCCGCCCTGGCCGCCCACCGGGGCGAACTGCTCGCCGAGGAGGCCGCGGAGGTCGCCGAGGTCGCGGTCCAGGGTCCGCTGGACCGGCTCGCGCACGAGCTGGCCGACGTGGTGTACGTGGCGTACGGCACGGCTCTGGTGCACGGCATCGACCTCGACGAGGTGATCGCCGAGATCCACCGCGCCAACATGAGCAAGCGCGGCCCGGACGGCCAGGTCGCCCGCCGCGCCGACGGCAAGGTCCTCAAGGGCGAGCACTACCGGGCACCGGACGTCTCCGCCGTACTGCGCCGCCAGGGCTGGATACCGGGAGGCGACGGGGCCTGACGCCTCCGGGGGCCGCGAGACGCCGGGGCGCCGAGGCGGCGGAGCGGCGCCCGTCAGCGGTCCGTCAGGCCCGTGCCGCCCAGGCGGGACAGCAGGTCCGTGAGGCGGGCGATGTCCGCCGGCGGCCAGGCCGGGGCGGCGAAGACCTCGGCGGCCGTCTCCCGCGCCGTGGCCAGCATCTCCGTCAGCAGCCGCCGCCCGGTCCCGGTCAGCGCCGCGTAGGCCACGCGCGCGTCCCGGGCGTCCGGCTCCCGGGTCACCAGCCCGATCCGCTCCAGCGGAGCGAGCCCGCGCGTGACCCCGGAAGCGGTCAGCCCCAGCGCCTCGGCCAGGTCGACCCGGCGCATCCGGCCGCCGGGCGCCTGCGCCAGCCGGAGCAGCAGCGTGAAGTCGGCGAGGCTGACGCCGTGCAGTCCGCCGAGCCGCGCGTCGAACCGCCGTACCAGCGCCGCCTGGGCCCGTACCAGCCGCAGCGCCGCGTCCAGCGCGTCCTCGCTCATCGCCCCTGCCCCGCCCTTCTCTTGCCGACTACTTGACTACTCAAGTTTATGCCCGGACTTCATGAGCCGGTCGCCCGGGCGGCGCGGCGCTGCCGCTTGCCCAGGGGCGCCTGGGAGAGGTCCTCGGCGGTGGTCCGCAGGTGCTTGAAGCCGTAGCCGCGCTCGGTCAGCCAGGACGTGGCCGTCTGCTCGGCCCGCTCGGTCGCCGCCAGGATGTCCTCCTCCTTCTCGCCCGTGGCGGAGAAGCGGAAGGTGAACGCGGGCCGGGCGGCGATGTCGTAGGTGAGGGTCCCCTCGGGCGTGAACGCGGCGCGCAGGACGTCGTGTCGGGCGGCGTCGGCGAGCAGGGCGGCGCGCTGGGCCTCGGTCAGGCCGTCGAAGGCGCCGCGGAAGGTGATGCGGAAGGTCCGTGTGGTCATCCCGTGACTGTAGGCATGCCGGAGCGTCGACCTCCACCCGGTTTCCGCAAGGCCGTCCCGCGGCGGGCGCGGCGCCGGGCGGCCCCGGGAAAGCGGCCGGGAGCGTCCGGCCCGGTCGGCGGCGGGGCGAACACCGGGCGAGGTCCGGGCCGGCCGTTCACCCCGGCGCACGCCACTGCTTTCCTGAACGTGGCGGAACTACGGTGTGGAGGCGGGGTGGACGTCGGGGAAGTGACCGCGCCCGTGGTCGCGATCGTCGGAGTCGTCGGGACGCTGTTGTCCGCGCTGCTGACCCAGCGCGCGGCCGACCGCAGCCGGCGGCGCGAGCTGGACCGCACCGAACAGGTGCGGGAACGACGCCGGCACGCCCAGGAACTGCGCGCCTGCTCCGTCGCCCTGAACGCCTCCGCCCGGCAGTACCTGGCCGCGCTCACCGACCAGGTGTTCGCGCTGGGCCGGGACGAGGAGCTGCGGATCGTACGGCAGCGGCTCACGGAGGCCCGCGACCAGTACCGGGACGTCTACGCAGAGGCCCAGATGCGGTTGCCGGAGCGGGTGCTGGCCCTCGTGGCCGACCTCAGCCACGACCTGGGAGCGGTCTACGGCATGGTCCGCCGCCTGGACGACGGCGCCCCGCGCGCCGGGGACTCGGCGCAGGCCGTGCGGGAGAGCATCGACGAACTCTGGGGCCGGCTGCGGCGCACCCGACGCGAGATGCGGACCGAACTGGGCGCGTTCGGTGCGGACTCCGGCCGGTGAGCGCGCGTGCGCATGAGAGGTTGGGGGCATGACGAAGCGGATCGCGCTGCTGCGCGGGGTCAATGTCGGCGGCCGGACCAGGATCACCATGGCGGATCTCCGCGCCCTGCTCGCCGGCATGGGGTTCGAGGCCGTCCGGACTCATCTGCAGAGCGGCAACGCGGTGTTCGACGCTCCCGGCCCGTGGGCGCCCGACGAGGAGGCCGCGCGCATCGAGCGGCGGATCGCCGACGACCTCGGGGTGTCCGTCACGGTCCTGCTGCGCTCCGCCGGCTCGCTGGCCCGCACCCTGGCCGCCAGCCCCTACCTCGGCCAGGAGGACGACCCGGCCAGGCTGTACGTCACCTTCCTCGCCCGGCAGCCGACCGCCGAGCAGGCCGCCCGGCTCGCGGTGCCGGCCGGTGAGAGTGCCGTCTTCACCCTGGCCGGCGACGAGGTCCATCTGCACGTCCCCGACGGTTACGGCAGGACCAAGCTCGACAACGCCTTCTTCGAACGCCGTCTCGGCATCCCGGCCACCACCCGCAACTGGAGGACGGTGAACGCCCTGTACAAGCTGGCCGCCGAGGGCTGAGCCGGGGCGGCGGCATGGCCGGAACCCGACGGTCTCAGTGCTTGGTGGCCGGCGGCTTGGCGTCCCGGACCGGTATGACGGGTTCCTGGTCGGTCGGATTGCGCGGCCGGAAGACGGCGAGCAGCGGCCCGGCCATCGCCGTCGTCACGACGGCCATCACGACCATCAGGGAATACAACCGCTCGTCGAGCACTCCGAGTTGCAGACCGGCGGTCAGAATGATCAGCTCGGTGAGCCCTCTCGTGTTCATCAGCGTGGCGAGCACCGCCGACTGGCGTGCCGTGACACCGAAGGCCCGGGCGCTCAGGAACGCGCCGATGAATTTCCCGCTGACCGCGACCGTCAGAATGAGCGCGAAGTCCAGCCAGCCGGACCCTCCCAGATCCGACAGATCGACTTTCAGACCCACGATGATGAAGAAGACCGGTTGCAGAAGCTGACCGCTCACATGGCCGATCCGGTCGATGATGTCCGCGCGGAGCCGCTCCGTGGACTCCTTCGGCATCACCACTCCGAAAAGGAACGCGCCGAAAATGAAATGCAGGCCGATCCGCTCGGTGATCGCGCCGGAGACGAGCAGTCCGGCGAGGACGACCGTCAGCACCGAGGACGTCAGCCGGTGGCCGCCGGCCGCGACCAGCCGGCGCAGCAGCGGGCGGACCACCCACACCATCACACCGGCGTACGGCACGAGCAGCAGCAGGAGCCACTGATCACCGCCTCCTCCGCCGGCCAGCGCGACCACGGCGGCGAGCATGCACCAGGCGAGCACGTCACCGATCGCGGCGCAGGCGAGCGCCAGCCCGCCGATCGGGGTGTGCTGCATCTTCCGGTCCGTGAGAATGCGGGCGAGTACGGGAAAGGCGGTCACCGACATCGCCGTGCCCATGAAGAGGACGAAACTGAGCCGGTGGTCGGGCGCGTGATCCTCCGCCAGCATCAGGGCGAGCAGGGAGCCCAGTCCGAACGGCAGCAGAATGCAGGAGACCGCCACGGTGGCGGCCAGCTTCCCGGTGCCGCGCAGGATTTTCCGGTCCAGTTCCAGACCCACGATGAACATGAAGACGGCCATGCCCACATCGGCGAGCGCGGTGAGCATCGGCCGTATGTCGGGCGGAAAGAGGAACTCCGGCACGGAATGGCCGAGGAGAGTGGGGCCGAGCAGAATGCCCGCGATCACCTCACCGATGACCGCGGGCTGGGAGAAGCGCTGAGCAACGGCGCCCAGTATTCGGGCGAGCACGATGATGAGGGCGAGGTCGCAGAAGAGGGCGAACAGCTGATTCGTGGTCATCGGTACCTGCCTTGACGACGGGCCGCGTGTGCCACCCGGGAACTAGTGAGGTGCCGTAGACGTGCCCAGCAATGCTTCGACGCGTGCGCCCGCCTTGTCAATGTCCCCATCCGGGTGGCCGAAATCGGCACACACGTCGCCCCCGGCCGCGTGGCGGCAAACGGAACGCGCCGCCTCCCCGGGTGCGGGCCGGGGAGGCGGCGCCTGGCGCACGGTCCTCACGAAGTGCTCTGGGCCGTGACGCAACCGATGGTTCCGGCGGGCAGGTTGTTGCCGGTGGAGGTGGCGGTGAAGCCGAACGTGGTGGTGCCGTCGGCCGGGATCACCCGGTTGTGGTCCGCGTTGCGGACCGTGACCGTGCCGTCGGAGGCGGTGCTCGACGTTCCGTTCCACAGGCTGCTGATCTTGGTGCCGGTGCCGGGTTTCCAGGCCACGGCCCAGCCGTCGAGCGGGGTGGTGCCGTGGTTCATCACCTCGACGGACGCCTGGAATCCGCCGTTCCACGCGCTGACCACGGAGTACGTGGCCATGCAGGAACCGGTGTGCGGGTCCGTGGGCGTCGGGGTCGGGGTCGGGGTCGGCGTGGGGGTGGGGGTCGGAGTCGGGGTGGGCGTGGGCGTGGTGCCGGAGCCGCCGATGCCCGTCACCTCGCCGTGCCCGCCGTCGAAGACGACGTCGGAGCAGGAGAAGAAGTTCTCCTGGCTGTCCGAGCGGACCCACTGGATGAACATCAGCGCGTCACCGGAGCGCCCGGCGGGCAGCTTCATGTCCCAGTAGTAGTGGCCGCCGTCGGTGCCGACGGAGCCCTGCTGGGGCGGGTTGGTGACGGTCTGGATCAGGTCGAGGTCGGCCCAGCGCAGCGGAGTGGTGGGCGACCAGCCGGCCTTGGTGAGGTAGACCCGGAAACTGCCCGGGTGCGCCGCCCAGTTGCTGTACTGCGCCTGGATCGTCGCGCCGCTGGTCAGGTGGGTGCGCGGCCAGTCCGAGCGGGCGGCGTTGTACGCGGAGAAGTCGTAAGGCGACCGGTCGCCCGCGCTGCACAGGGTGCCGTCCGGGACGTAACCGGCGCCACGGCCACCGGCGTTGGAGTCGAGTACGGCGAACCAGTTGTACAGCGCGGTCGCCCCGCTCTTGGCCAGCGCGTCCTTGCACGCCGGGTTGGTCGGGTTCATCCCGCCCGTCCCCGTGTGGCCGTCCAGGTAACACAGATAGGTACGGGAGCCGGGCAGCATCGCCACCCCGTGCGCCTTGGCGCTGCCCTGTCCCAGCAGGGCCAGGCCGAGCGCGGCCAGCAGGGTCGACAAGGCCGCCACGACCGACAGGAGCCTGCCGCGTCGGGCCACGATTCTCTCCTTCCGTCGGATCGGACGGGCGGTACGCCCCGGGTGGAGGTCGTCCGGTGGGTGTCTCATGAGCGCTCCTCGGGCTGGGTGCGGGGGAGACGGGACGCGGGGGCGCGCGTCACGCGGTGGTGCAGGCGGTTCCGTTGAGGCTGAACCCGGCGGGCTTGGCGAACGTGCCGCTGTACGTGCCCTGGAAACCGAAGGTCACCCGGCCGCCGGCCGCGATCTGCCCGTTGTGTGCCAGGTTCGTGGCCGTGACCGCGCCGGACGACGGCGTGAGCCCGGCGTTCCAGGCGCTGGTGACGCGCTGGCCGGCGGGCAGGGTGAACGCCAGCTGCCAGCCGTCGACCGGGGTCGCGGCGGTGTTGGCGATGGTGACGTCGGCGGTGAAGCCGCCGGACCAGACGCTGGTCCCGTACGTCACCTGGCAGGCCGCTGGGCTTCCGGGACCGCCGGGCCCGCTGCCGCCCGTGTTGACGGTGGAGGAGAACGCGGTCACGGCGAGCCCGGCGCCGTTCTGCCAGGGCTCGAAGCCGGCCTGGACGCTCGTCAGGTACCAGCTGTTCTGCGCCAGTCCGCGCGAGACGGCCTGCCGGGCGAAGTCCATGACGTCGAAGCTCCAGCTGCCGATCGCCGACGGCGCGACGAAGGACAGCACGTCGTTGGAGCCGTTGTTGCCGGACCACACCTGCCACTGGCGTCCGGCCACGGTGGCGGTGCCGACCTGCGAGCCCACCGGCTGGATCGAGCCCACCTTGTTGAACCAGACCATGATCTCGGTCCGGTTGACGCCGTCGGTGCGGGGCGTGGGGTCGAGCCAGATGTCGTACGCGGCGTCGTACACCGCGTTGCTCACATAGGAGTACGAGATGCTGGTGGGCGCGCTGGAGATGGTGCTCAGCTGGGCCGGGAGGCTGGTTCCGGGCGAGCAGTTGGTGTAGTGGCAGCCGTTGAAGACGGACGGGTACGACTTGGGGGCGCCGTTCGTCGGCACCGAGCCGTCGGCCTGGGTGATCCGGAAGCCGGAGTCCGTGACGTTGATGCACTGGGCCTCGCTGGTGCCCCAGCGGTTGTTCTGGACGACGTAACGGCCCTGGATCGTCGTCGAGCCGTACTGTTCGCAGATCGCGGTGTCGGCCTGGGCCGCCGGGGCCGTGGTGAGCAGGGCCGCCAGTACGGCGAGCGCGCCGAGCAGCGCGCCGATCAGGCCACTCGCTGCACGGGCGGAGTGCGGTGACGGTCGCATGCGGGTCCTCTCGGGGACGGTCGGATGCGGGAGCGCTCCCAGCGCAGAATGGGAGCGCTCCCATTACCTCCGTTGGGCAGGGACTGTAGGGAGAGTTCATGCCCCTGACAAGGTGTCGCGCGGGGAATGTGTCGAAGAGGTTTCGAAGACGCAGGTGAGGCGGCCGGGCGCCGACGGTTTCCCGGCGCCGCTTGCTGGGAGCGCTCCCGAAAGCGGGGTCGGCGGCCGGTTCAGGGCGTGGCGGGCCGACGGGTGCGCGCGGCCGGCCGACCGGTCTCCGGCGGGCCGGCTGCGCCACGCCGCCGGGATGCGGCGCGCTCCCGCGCCCCTACGACGGCCCGGTCCCACCCCTGCGCCACACCGCCACCGCCTGAGCCGCGTACGGCTGCGCGCGACCGTACGCCTCTGCCGTCGGCCGAGCCGTTGCCGGGCCGCGCCTGCGGCTGGTCGCGTCTCTGCCGGCCGCGCGCGTGGAGGTTGCCGGAGGCCCCGGGCGTCCGCGCCTTCGCGCCCCGTCCCGCCGACAAGCCGGGCCCGCGTCCGGTCGTGTCCCCGCCGGCCCGTCCCCGCACGCGGCCGCGCGCGGGCCGGCCGAGCCCTCCCGCTCCCGCGCGCAGTCGTGCCCCTCTCCTCGTCAGGCCGAATCGCGGCGGATCAGTTCCGTTCGGAGGATGACGTGGCGCCAGGCCATTGCCGGTTCGTCCAGTTCCTCCAGCAGGAGTCGGACCATGGCCCGGCCGATGTCGGTCAGCGGCTGGCGGACCGTGGTCAGGCGGGGCTCGGTCTGTTCGGCCAGCGGGAAGTCGTCGAAACCGATGACGGCCACGTCCTCCGGCACCCGGCGGCCCGCCGCCCGCAGCGCCCGCAGCGCACCGGCCGCCGTGGTGTCCGACGCGGCGAGCACCCCGTCGATCTCCGGATGCCGTTCCAGCAGCCCGGCCATGGCGCGCCGGCCGCTCTCCTCGGTGAAGTCGCTCTCGGCGATCCAGGACGCGTCGGTGCTCAGCCCGACCGACGCCAGGGCCTGGCGGTAGCCGCGCAGCCGGCACTGGGCGACGTACATGTCGAGCGGCCCGGTGATGGTGGCGATCGCCTTGCGGCCCGTGGCCAGCAGGTGGGTGACCGCGCTGCGGGCGCCCCCGGCGTTGTCCGCGTCGACGTAGCTGACGTGCTCGTCGCCCGAGCGGCGGCCCAGCAGCACGGTCGGCAGCCCGGCCTCGGCGAGCATGTCGGGCAGGGAGTCGTCGGTGCGCACGGAGATCAGCAGCGCGCCGTCGACCCGGCCGCCGCGGGCGTACTCCAGGAACCGCTTCCGTTCGGTGTCCGAGCGGACCATGGTCAGCAGCAACTGCATCCCGGTGTCGGCCAGCGCGTCCCCCAGCGAGCTGACGATCTCCGAGAAGAACGGTTCCGCGAACAGCCGCCAGTCCGGCTCCGTCACGACGAGCGCGACCGCGTCGGCGCGCCGGCCGGCCAGGGTCCGGGCCGCGAGGTTGGGCACGTACCCCAGCTCGGCGATGGCTTGCTGCACGGCCTGGCGTGTCGAGTCCTTCACCCCCGCCGCGTTGTTGACGACGCGGGAGACCGTGCCCCGGCCCACTCCGGCGCGGGCGGCCACCTCCTCCAGCGTCGGCGTTTCAGGGCGCCGCCTGCCCATTGACCACCTCCCCCCACGAGATCCCCGATCTTACGATTCGCAGGGCATCGCGCACACGGCTTCTCCCGATGACGACCGGTATGGCGCCCACCGCCCGGCAGGTCTCCGGCGGCGTACGGCGCGGCGGGGGCTGCCCAGGCGCACGGCGGCGCGTCCGGCGCCGCCCCGGACGGCCGGCGGCCCCGAGCGGCAACTCGGCGTGAACTCGCCGGTAGGGCGGCGACCTCCGCGGGCCCGACGCCGTAGCCGCCGTCCGG